>NZ_LT977070.1:600000-1200000 GCF_900250075.1 Cupriavidus taiwanensis | reverse complement strand
ACGATGGTCAGGCCCAGCTCGCGGTTGATCTGCTTGAGCAGGTCCAGGATGGAACGCGTGGTTTCCGGGTCCAGCGCGGAAGTGGCTTCGTCCGACAGCAGCACCTTGGGCTTGCTTGCCAGCGCGCGCGCAATGCCCACGCGCTGCTTCTGCCCGCCGCTGATCTGCGCCGGGTAGCGGTCCTTCAGCGCCGACAGCCCGACCAGCTCCAGCAGCGGCAGCACGGTGGCGGCAATTTCAGCCCTGGGCTTGCCGGCCAGTTCCAGTGGCAGCGCCACGTTGTCATAAACGGTGCGCGACGACAGCAGGTTGAAGTGCTGGAAGATCATGCCGATCTCGCGCCGCGCCAGGCGCAGCGCGCCGTTGTCCAGCGCGGTCAGGTCCTGGCCGGCGACGACGACGCGGCCGCTGGTAGGCCGGTTCAGCAGGTTAATGGCGCGGACCAGCGTGCTCTTGCCAGCGCCGCTGCGCCCGATGATGCCGAAGACTTCGCCCGCCGCAATCGACAGGCTGACGTCCCGCAATGCATGCACGTCGCCAGACGCGCCCGGGAAGCGCTGCGACAGTCCTTGCAGTTCGATCATGGAAAAGGTGACCAAAAGAAAACGGCAACAGGCGAGGGATCTCCAGCGCTGTTGCCGCTCGTTATTTTTCTGAAGCGCGTATTTTATGCGATTCGCTTCATACCTTAAACGACTTTTTGCCGATGTCTTTATACGTTCCCGGCATATAAAGACCCACAAAGTCGATCAGGAGGCACGCCACGACGGCGGCCGCTTGTCGATGAAGGCTTGTACCCCTTCCAGCGCCGACTCGTCCATCATGTTGCACGCCATGGTCTGGCCGGCAAGCTGGTAGGCCGCCTCGATGCCCATCTCGAGCTGGCGGTAGAACAGCCCCTTGCCGGCGGCGACGGCGGCGGCCGGCTTGGCGCAGATGCTGGCGGCCAGCCGCGCCACCTCGGCGTCCAGTTCGCCGGCCGGCACCACCCGGTTGACCAGTCCGCGTTCGCGCGCACCGGCGGCGTCGATCATGTCGCCGGTCAGCAGCATCTCCATGGCCTGCTTGCGGTGCAGGTTGCGTGACAGCGCCACGCCCGGGGTCGAGCAGAACAGGCCCAGGTTGACGCCCGACACGGCAAAGCGCGCATCGTCCGCGGCCACCGCCAGGTCGCACATCGCCACCAGCTGGCAGCCGGCCGCGGTGGCAATGCCGTGGACCCGCGCGATCACCGGCTGCGGCATCTGCTGGATCGCCATCATCATGCGCGTGCAACGGTCGAACAGGCGCCGGTAGTAATCGTGCGACGGCGCCGCGCGCATCTCGCGCAGGTCGTGGCCGGCGCAAAAGGCCTTGCCGGCGCCCGCCAGCACCACCACGCGCACGCTGGGGTCGGCGGCGAGCCGGCGCAGCGCTTCGGTGAGCGCATCGAGCAGCCCTTCGGACAAGGCGTTGAACGCCTGCGGCCGGTTCATGGTCAGGCGCGCCACGCCCGGGGCATCGCGCGATTCGGTCAGCAGCGGCGCGTCGACGCGCGCATCGTTCTCGGCCATGGTGGCGGTCTCCTAGTGCTCCAGCAGCACCTTCAGGTGGGCCAGCACGCTGCGGCCCAGCGCGCTGAGGTTGTAGCCCCCCTCCAGGCAGCTGACGATGCGGCCCTGCGCATGGGTGCGCGCGACGTCGACCAGCTGGCCGGTGATCCAGGCGTAGTCCTGCTCCACCAGGCCCATCTGGCCCAGGTCGTCCTCGCGGTGCGCGTCGAAGCCGGCCGAAATGAACAGCATCTGCGGACGGAATTCATTGAGGCGCGGCAGCCAGATGGTCTCGACCACCTCGCGCACCGCCATGCCGTTGCTGTAGGCCGGCAGCGGGATGTTGACCATGTTCGGCGCCAGGTGCTCGGTGCCGCTGTAGGGGTAGAACGGGTGCTGGAAGATGCTGCACATCATCACGCGCTCGTCGCCGCGGAACGCCGCCTCGGTGCCGTTGCCGTGATGGACGTCGAAGTCGATGATCGCCACGCGCTCCAGCCCGTGCGCCTGCAGCGCATGGCGCGCGGCGATGGCCACGTTGTTGTAGAAGCAGAAGCCCATGGCGCGGCCGGGCTCGGCGTGGTGGCCGGGCGGGCGCACGCAGCAGAACGCGTTCTCGAACTCGCCGGCGATCACCGCATCGGTGGCCGCCACCGCCGCGCCCGCGGCCAGCGTCGCGGCGGCGAGCGTGTGAGCGTTCATCGAGGTGTCCGGGTCGATCGCGTGGTAGCCGCTCGACGGGCTGGCGCTTGCGAGCGCGTCGACGTGCTCGGGCCGGTGCACGCGCTCGAGCTGCTCGCGCGTGGCGGGCGGCGCCTCGCGGCGCTCCAGCAGCCCGTCCAGGCCATGCGAAATCAGGTGATCCTCGATCGCCTGCAGGCGCTCCGGACACTCGGGGTGGAAGTGCCCCATCTCGTGCCGCTGGAACTCGGGGTGCGTGTAATAGCCGGTCGGCATCTCTTATCGTCGCAATGGGTTGCAGTGCGTCGCCATGTTGTCTCCAAACGTTACGTTAGCACAGGCCACGCCAGGGTACCCAGCAGCGCCGGCGCTCCATGCCGCACCCGCCGCGCCACGGATGCCGCGGTGGCATCCGCTATACTCGGTGCGACTTGCAAAGGACACCATGACCGACACCCAGCGCTCACTGCGACGCCCCCTGCTGGGCGCCGCGCTTTCCGCTGCCGCACTCGGACTCTGCGGCCTCTCTCCCAGCCTGCTCGCCGCCGGCAAACGCCGCGTCAGCGTGCGCGAGGAGGAAATCGAGCCCGGCCGCTACCGCGACAACCCGCAAGCACGTGCCTTTATCGACGAGATGGTGGCGCGCCACGGCTTTGACCGCGGCATGCTGCAGGAATGGTTCGGGCAGGCGGTCTACTCGGCCACCGTGGTACGGCTGATCATGCCGCCCGCCACCACCGGGCGCAAAAGCTGGCGCACCTACCGCTCGCGCTTTATCGAGCCGATCCGCATCAATGCCGGCGTGCGCTTCTGGCAGGACAACCGCGACACGCTGCGCCGCGCCGAGGCCGAATTCGGCGTGCCGGCCTCGGTCATCGTCGGCATCATCGGCGTCGAAACCATCTATGGGCGCGACATGGGCTCGTTTCGCGTGCTCGACTCGCTGTCGACGCTGGCGTTCGACTACCCGGCCACGCCCAACCGCGAAGCCCGCAGCACGCTGTTCCGCAACCAGCTGGCCGACTACCTGCTGTGGTGCCGCGACACCCGCACCGACGTCTACTCGGTGCTGGGCTCGTATGCCGGCGCCATCGGCATTCCGCAGTTCATGCCGACCAGCCTGCGCGAATACGCCCTCGACTACGACAACAACGGCCACATCGACTTGCGCAACAGCCCCACCGATGCCATCGGCAGCGTGGCGCGCTTCCTGCAGCTGCACGGCTGGGAGCCGGGCCGTCCGGTGGTGTGGCGCATCGCCCCCGACACCGGCAGCCTGGGCATCGCCACCGCGGCTGCCGATGGCGAGCCGTGGCCGACCCGCACCCTCAACCAGCTGACCTGCGCCGGGCTGCGCGTGGACGAACCCATCAACCTGGCGCGCGAAGGCGAAACCGGGGTGCTGGTGGTGGACCTGCCCACGCCCGACCAGCCTACCGAGTACCTGCTGGGCCTGCGCAACTTCTATGTGCTGACGCGGTACAACCGCAGCTTCTTCTATGCGCTGGCGGTGTACCAGCTGGGCGAGGCGGTCAAGGCGGCAATGGGCTGAGCCGGCACGGCCAAAGCAAAAAAAGGCCTCGCACCAGCGAGGCCTTTTTTGTTTGCGGCGCTGCGGATCAGGCCGGGAACACGCCGGTCGACAGATAGCGGTCGCCGCGGTCGCACACCACGAAGACGATGGTGGCGTTCTCGACTTCCTCGGCGACGCGCAAGGCCACGCACAGCGCACCGGCGGCGGAAATGCCGCAGAAAATGCCCTCTTCCGATGCCATGCGGCGCGCCATGTGCTCGGCATCGCCCTGGCTCACTGGCTCGGTGCGGTCGATGAACTTGGGATCGTAGATCTTCGGCAGATACGCTTCCGGCCACTTGCGGATGCCCGGAATGCGCGAGCCTTCGGCCGGCTGCGCACCGACGATCTGGATCGCGGGATTCTGCTCCTTGAGGTAGCGCGACACGCCGGTGATGGTGCCGGTGGTGCCCATCGCCGAAACGAAATGGGTGATGCGGCCGTCGGTATCGCGCCAGATTTCGGGGCCGGTGCCCTCGTAGTGCGCCTGCGGGTTGTCCGGGTTGGCAAACTGGTCGAGGATCACGCCCTTTCCGTCGCGCTCCATTGAATCGGCCAGGTCGCGCGCATATTCCATGCCGCCCTTGACCGGCGTCAGGATGATCTCGGCGCCGTAGGCCGCCATGCTCTGGCGGCGCTCGAGGCTGAGGTCCTCGGGCATGATCAGCACCATCTTGTAGCCGCGGATGGCGGCTGCCATCGCCAGCGCGATGCCGGTATTGCCCGAGGTCGCTTCGATCAGCGTATCGCCCGGCTTGATGCGCCCGCGCGCTTCGGCCCGCGCGATCATCGACACCGCCGGGCGGTCCTTGACCGAACCGGCCGGATTGTTGCCTTCGAGCTTGCCGAGGATCACATTGCCGCGCGCGTCGTTGGCGGCGCCGGGGATGCGCTGCAGTCTGACCAGCGGCGTGTTGCCGATGGTGTCTTCAATTGTCTTGTAGGCCATGGGGCGAAGGAAGGTCGCAAACGGGGGAATCCAATTCGCCGGCCATTGTAATCCAGACCCCTATCCCCCGCCGGCAGGCGGGAATTGCGCCGCACCGGCCGCAATCGCCTGCCTGCGCCCGCCGTGCCTCAGTCTTCTTCGCGGTTGCCTTCGCCCAGCAGGTGGTACAGCAGGATGCAGCCGAAGGTGGCGGTGCCGATGCCGCCCAGCGTCATGCCGCCCAGCTTCAGCGTCAGGTCGCCGGCCGCCACCGTCAGCGTCGCGCCCACCGTGATCAGGTTGCGCGAGCTGGAGAAATCCACATGGTTCTGCACCCAGATCCGGCCCGCGGTAGCGGCGATCAGTCCGAACACGACGATGGTCAGGCCGCCGATCACCGGCCCCGGGATGGTCAGGATCAGGGCGCCGAACTTGGGCGAAAAGCCCAGCAGGATGGCCACCGCGGCCGCCACCACGAAGATCAGCGTCGAATAGATCTTGGTGACCGCCATCACCCCCATGTTCTCGGCATAGGTGGTCACGCCGGTGCCGCCGCCGCTGGCCGACAGCATGGTGGCAATGCCATCGCCGATAAAGGCGCGGCCGATGTACGGATCCAGGTTGCGGCCGGTCATCACGCCGATGGCCTTGATATGGCCGAGGTTCTCGGCCACCAGCACGATCGCCACCGGCGCGATCAGCAGCATCGCGCCCAGCTCGAACGTCGGCGCGGTGAACGCCGGCAGGCCGAACCAGCTGGCGGCGGCCACGCCGGAGAAATCGATCGGCTTGCCCAGCCCCATCACGTTGGTGCCCAGGTAGTAGGCAACGTAGCCGGCCAGGCCGCCGATCAGCACCGGCAGGCGCCCGATCATGCCGGGCGCGCGCACCGCGACCAGTCCCACCGCGACCACCGTCAGCAACCCCACCCAGGTATCGAGCGCCGCGCCGCTGACCGCCTTCACCGCCACCGGGGCCAGGTTCAGCCCGATCGCCGCGACGATGGCGCCGGTCACCACCGGCGGCATCAGCTTTTCCACCCAGGCGTAGCCCGCCGCCTGCACCACCAGGCCGATCACGGTGTACAGCGCACCGGCGGCAATGATGCCGCCCAGCGCCACCGGGATATTGAGGTTGGGGCCGCTGCCGGCATAGCCGGTGGCGGCGATCACCACCGCAATGAAGGCAAAGCTGGAGCCCAGGTAACTGGGGACCCGGCCGCGCACGCACAGGAAGAAGATCAGCGTGCCGATGCCGGAAAACAGGATGGCGATATTCGGGTTGAAGCCCATCAGGATCGGCGCGATGGCGGTCGAGCCGAACATCGCCACCACGTGCTGGATCCCGGCCAGCAGTGTCTGCCCCGCGGGCAGCCGCTCATCGGGGCCGATCACGCCCTCGGTCTTGAGCCGCCATTGCGGCAGGAATCCCGCGTCCTCGCCATTCGCCATATTGTCTTGCTCCCTGTGGTCCGGGCTGGCCACCAGATCGGCGGCCGCCGCGCTTGTGCCTGCTTGTTAGGTTGTGGAATGCCGGTCGGCAGCCGCGCGGCAGGTCCTGCCTGCGCGGCGTCCGCATGATACTCCGCCGCCACGGGGGCTGCGAAGCCGACAGGCTTTAGCACAACGCATACCAGCCACAACGCGCCCGGCCGCAGCACGACCGGGCACAGGGCAGCAGTGGCGGTGCTAGCGGGCCGGCTTTGCCGGTGCAGGCGTTGCCTTTGCCCCCTTGGCAGGCGCCGGCGTGGCCGCCGGTGCAGCAGATGGCGTGGCGGGGGACGACCCCTTGCCAGCAATGGTTAGGCCGGCGTCCTGCAGCTTGGCCACGGACTTGGGCCCGATGCCGCTGACGCGCTCGGCCAGGTCGGCGGCGTCCTTGTACGGCCCGCGCTTGTTGCGCTCTTCGACGATGTGGCGGGCCGTGGCCGGGCCCACGCCCTTGACCGAGGTCAGCGCCGCCTCGTCGGCGGTGTTGACGTCGACCGCGGCACGCGCGGTGCCGCCGGCAAGCAGGCACAAGGCTGCCGCGAGGGAGATCAGGGAAAAACGCCGGGCAAGCTGCCGGATCCAGTGCATGGCCATGAAGGCTCTCCTTTCCTGTGGATGGTCTGAGGTACCACCCCCGCCAGGGCGGCGAGGTCAGGTCAGGATAGGGGCGCGCCATGATGGCGGCGCATGCGGCAACAAAAGTTGACACCGGCCGCACGGAAGCGTGTCAGCCGGCGCGAGGCAGAGACGATGCGGGGTTCAGCCGTTGCGCTCGAGCAGCCAGCGGCAGTAGCGCGCCACGCCTTCCTCGACGGTCAGGAAGCGCTCGCCGTAGCCGGCGCCGCGCAGCTTGGACACATCCGACTGCGTGAAGCACTGGTACTTGCCGCGCAGCGCGTCGGGAAACTTGACGTACTCGACCAGCCCTTCCTGCACCAGGTCGTCCAGCGACAGCGGCGGCTTGCCTTCGGCCTCGCGCAGCGTGTTGACCACGGTCGCGGCGATGTCGTTGAACGGCTGGGCACGGCCGGTGCCCAGGTTGAAGATGCCGGACTTCTCCGGATGGTCGAAGAAGAACAGGTTGACCTTGACCACGTCCTCGACCGAGATGAAATCGCGGCTCTGCATGCCGGGACCATAGCCGCCGTAGTCGCCGAACAGCTTCACCGTGCCGTCGGCACGGAACTGGTTGAAGTTATGGAATGCCACCGAGGCCATGCGGCCCTTGTGCGTTTCGCGCGGCCCGTACACGTTGAAGTAACGGAAGCCGACGATCTGCGACAGCGCCGACGGCAGCCGGCGCCGCACGATCTGGTCGAACAGGAACTTGGAGTAGCCGTACACGTTGAGCGGACGCTCGAACTCGCGGTCTTCGCGGAACACCTGCGAGGCGCCGTAGGTCGCCGCCGACGATGCGTAGAGGAACTGCGTGCCCTGCTCCAGGCAGCTCTCCATCAGCGACAGCGTGTAGCGGTAGTTGTTCTCCATCATATAGCGGCCGTCGGTCTCCATGGTGTCGGAGCAGGCGCCTTCATGGAACACCGCGCGCACCTTGCCGAACTCGCCGCGGGCAAAGCGCGCGAGGAAGTCCTGCTTGTCCAGGTAATCGGAGATCTCGCAGTCGACCAGGTTGTGGAACTTGTCGGCGCGGGTCAGGTTGTCGACGGCGATGACGTTGGTCTCGCCGCGTTCGTTCAGGCCCTTGACGAGATTGCTGCCGATAAAACCCGCGGCGCCGGTGACGATGATGGTCATGGTCGGATCAGGATGGGGCGCGCGCCTCAGGCAGCGGCGCCGAACAATTCGGGATAAGTGACGACGGCGGTGCCCAGCTTGCCGACCACGATGCCGCCGGCGCGATTGGCATGCTGCACGGCTTCCTTGAGCGGCACGCCCGCACCCATCATGGTGGCGAGCGTGGCGATCACGGTGTCGCCGGCACCGGATACATCATAGACCTCGCGGGCCTGCGCGGAGACGTGCAGCACTTCGGCTTCGGTATAGAGCGTCATGCCCTCTTCCGAGCGCGTCAGCAGCAGCGCTTCGAGCTGCAGCGCGCGGCGCAGGTTCTGCGCGCGGATGGTCAGGTCAGCCTCGGTCTTCCAGGCGCCGACCACGGCACGCATTTCGGCGCGGTTGGGGGTGATCAGCGTGGCGCCGCGGTAGCGCGAGTAGTCGTCGCCCTTGGGGTCGACCAGCACCTTGCGGCCGGCCGCGCGGCCGGCGTCGATCATGCGCGTGACGTGGGTCAGGCCGCCCTTGCCGTAGTCGGACAGCACCAGCACCTGGTAATCGTTGACCAGGCCCTGGAACTTGTCCTGTACCGCGAGCAGCACTTCATGCGCCGGCGTGTTCTCGAAATCCACGCGCAGCAGTTGCTGCTGGTGTGCCACCACACGCAGCTTGATGGTGGTGTTGATCTTGGCATCGCGGTGCAGGTAGGGCTGCACGTGGCTTTCGGCCAGCAGCGCCTCGAGCGTGCGCGCCGGCTCGTCGTCGCCGACCACGCCCAGCATGCCGACGCGCGCGCCCAGCGCCGCGGCGTTGCGGGCCACGTTGGCGGCACCGCCCAGGCGCTCGTCGCTGCGCTTGACCTGCACCACCGGCACCGGCGCTTCCGGCGAAATGCGCTCGACATCGCCGAACCAATACCGGTCCAGCATCATGTCGCCGACCACCAGGATATGGGACTGCCGGATCTGCTCCTGCGGAATGACGGTCTTGTTCATGAAGATCCTTGGCAATATCGCGGCGGCAGCGGCCGCCGCGTTAGCTTATCGGTTGATGAGTCCGTTGACCCGCGTACGCCTTATTCGTTCGCCGGCGGCGCAGCCTTGCGGGTCGGGCGGCCGATGGCGTGGTATTCCACGCCGGTCTCGCGCATCGCCTCGGGCTCATACAGATTGCGTCCATCGAAGATCACCGGCGACTTCAGCCGCCGCTTGATCTGGCCGAAGTCCGGGCTGCGGAACACCTTCCATTCGGTCACGATCGCCAGCGCGTCGGCGCCGTCGAGCGCATCCATCTGGTGCTGGTGGAAGCTCACGCGCGCGGCGCCGCCCGGCACGTCGGCCAGGTCGGCCTCCAGCACCCGGCGCGCCTCGGCCATCGAGACCGGGTCATGCACCCGCAGCGACGCGCCGCGCGACACCAGCTCGCGCGCCAGCACGCGCGACGGCGCCTCGCGCATGTCGTCGGTATTGGGCTTGAAGGCCAGGCCCCAGACGGCGAACACGCGGCCGCTCAGGTCGTCGCCGAAGCGGCGCACGATCTTCTCGCCGAGCACGCGCTTCTGCGCGCCGTTGACGGCTTCCACCGCCTCCAGCACGCGCAATGGCTTGCCGTGGTCGGCGGCGGTGCGCATCAGCGCCTGCACGTCCTTGGGAAAGCACGATCCGCCATAGCCGGCGCCGGCATACAGGAAACTGTAGCCGATGCGCGGGTCCGAGCCGATGCCCATGCGCACCAGCTCGATATCGGCGCCGACCTCGTCAGCCAGGTTGGCGAGCTCGTTCATGAACGAGATGCGCGTGGCCAGCATCGAATTGGCCGCGTACTTGGTGAACTCGGCCGAGCGCACGTCCATGTAGAAGGTGCGCTCATGATGGCGGTTGAACGGCGCATACAGCTGCCGCATGGTGGCCTGCGCGTGGCGGCCGGCGGCGTCGGCATTGCAGCCCAGCACGATGCGGTCGGGGCGCATGAAGTCTTCGACCGCGGCGCCCTCCTTCAGGAATTCCGGGTTCGACACCACCGAGAACTGCAGGTCTTCCAGTCCGCGCGCGGCCAGCTCCTCGCGGATCGCGGCGGTGACGCGGTCGCCGGTGCCCACCGGCACGGTCGACTTGTCGACCACCACCTTGAAGCCGGTCATGTGGCGGCCGATGTTGCGGGCCGCCGCCAGCACGTACTTGAGGTCGGCCGAGCCGTCCTCGTCCGGCGGCGTGCCCACCGCGATGAACTGCACGTCGGCATGCTCGACGCTGGCCGCCACGTCGGTGGAAAAGGTCAGGCGGCCGGCCTCGCGGTTGCGCTGGATCAGTTCCTGCAGGCCGGGCTCGTAGATCGGCACGCCGCCCGCGTTGAGCAGCGCGATCTTCTGCTCGTCCAGGTCCAGGCAGAACACGTCGTTGCCCTGCTCCGCCAGGCAGGCGCCGGTGACTAGACCGACGTAGCCGCTGCCGATAATGGTGACTTTCATAGCTTCAATTCACATCCGTTGCACGGCCACCGGGAATCAGCCCAGCGTTTCGGAACGCCGCGGGGCATAGGTCTCCCAGCGGTTGCAACCAGGGCACTGCCAATAGAACAGCCGCGCACGGAAACCGCATTCGCGGCAGGTATAGCGCGCCAGGTTGCGCGTTCGCAGTTGCAGCAGGTCGCGGATGGCAGTGGTTTCCCTGGCCTCGTCGCCGTCCTCGGCGCCTTCGTCCTGGCCAGTCGCGGCCTCGACCACGGCGGCCTGTGCGGCGGGCGCGGCGGCCACTGCCGCCTGCGCCTCGAAGTACTTGGTCAGCGCCAGCAGCGTGGGCTGGCGGCGCAACTGGTCGCGCATCAGGCGTGCCGCGGCTTCGGGGCCGTTCACTTCCAGCTCGGCCTTGTAGGCGGTGTCGAGCACCTCGGGCGCGAGCTTGCCCTTGAGCAGGCCGCGCAGCCATTCCAGTGCCACGCCTTGCTCGTTCAGGGCGGCATAGGCTTTGACCACGCGCTCGGCCACCAGCGGCAGGAAGGCAGCGTCCTGCTGCTCGATGCCGAGCCAGTGGCCCAGCGCCGCGCGCGCATCGCCCGCCGCCGCGGCGACGTCGCCGAGCAGGATCGGCGCCCGCACGTTGGCGGGATTCTCGGCCACGGCCTGGTGCAGCCATTTCACCGCGTCTTCGGGGCGCTTGCGCTGCAGCGCGTCCTGCGCCAGCTCGCAGCAGAACTGCGCGATCTGCAGGCTGTAGCTCTTCTGCTCCAGCGTCTGCAGCTCACGCGCGGCATCGATCGCCTTCTGCCACTCCTTTTCGACCTCGTAGAGCTCGAGCAGCACGCGCTTGGCCGACGCCGCGTAAGGCCCGGACATCAGCCGGCGCAGCGATTCCTCGGCACGGTCGAGCAGGCCCGCGCGCAGGTAGTCTTCGCCCAGCTCGAACAGCGCGTGCTCGCGTTCGGGCTCGGGCAGGTCGGGCCGCGTGGCCAGGTTCTGGTGCACGCGGATGGCGCGCTCGGTTTCGCCGCGGCGCCGGAACAGCGCGCCCAGCGCAAAGTGCAGCTCGGTGGTTTCCGGGTCCAGCCGGGCGACTTCGACAAAGGCGTCGATGGCCTTGTCGGGCTGCTCGTTGAGCAGGAAATTGAGTCCCTTGAAGTAGGAGCGCGGCAAGGCCCCCTGCTCGCTGATCATCTGGCGCACGTCGAAGCGCGCCGCCATCCAGCCAAGGCCAAAGACAAGTGGCAGCACCAACAGCCACCAGGTTTCGAACATCATGGATCAGACTTTCGGGCCGACTACGTTATAGGGAGACTTGCCGTCGCGGGGCACCGGGGCGGCGCTCGCCGCTGCCGCCGACGGCGCCGCCGTCGACGCCCGTGCGTCCGCGGCCGCGCGCCGCAGCCTGGCCAGTTCCACGCGCTGGCGCATCAGCCCCGGCGCCACCGAGGCCAGCGCCGCCACCGCGCCCAGCGCGAAGGCGGCAAACAGGATCAGGATCAGCGGCGCATGCCAGACGGCATTGAAGAACAGCTGCAGCGAGGCTTCTGCGGTATTGCGCAGGGCCAGCACGAACAGCAGCACGAATACGACGATGCGAACGATCCAGGCAAACAGTTTCATGCGGGTAGGCGGCGAAGCGGCATGGCGTTGAGGCGGGCAAGCACAAAGCCTGCGGCTGGCAGGGCGTCCTGTGCAAGGCCCGGCAAAGACCCCGGCATTGTAACGGAATCACTTCACGGATTCGGTAACGTGGCGGTAACGGCCTGCCGGCGCGCGTCTCACAGGTGTCGGCGCTGCGGCTTGCAGACGCTGCCGCATGCCGTTCCGCCAGCATCGAGCATAAAAAAAAGCGCCCCAAGGGGCGCTTTTTTTGACAAATCAGTAGCAGGCAGTGCCAGTCGAAGTCACGAGCGAATGAAATCCAGTCCGCTCTCGTGCAACCCCGTCTGTGCGGCGGATGCCGCGCCCTGGCCTGCCTTGCCCGGCAGGGCTTGCGCCGTGCCGCCGGAATGGCCGTTGCCGTTGGCGCCCGCGGGCGCCGGCTGGCTGCGGTCAACCCGTTCGCGCAATTCCTTGCCCGCCTTGAAGTGCGGCACCCGTTTTTCAGGTACCAGCACCCGCTCGCCGGACTTGGGATTGCGCCCCACGCGAGGCGGACGCCGGTTCAGACCAAAACTGCCGAATCCGCGGATCTCGATGCGGTGGCCGTCGGCCAACGCTTCGGACATCGCGTCGAGTATCGTTTTCACCGAGATGTCCGCATCCCGCAGCAGCAGCTGGGGGAAGCGGGCAGCCAGTTTTTCGACGAGCTCCGACTTGGTCATGGGCATACGCGCAAGCGCGGGGGCCTGCGATTACTGGTTGTCCTGGCCGAGCTTGGCCTTCAGCAGGGCGCCGAGGTTGGTCGTGCCAGCCGTGCCGGTGTCGGCCTGGAACTTCTGCATCGCTTCCTGCTGCTCTGCGCTGTCCTTGGCCTTGATCGACAGGTTGATGTTGCGCGACTTGCGGTCGACGTTCACCACCAGCGCGGTGATCTGCTCGCCTTCCTTCAGCACGTTGCGGGCGTCTTCCACGCGGTCGGCGGAGATTTCCGAAGCGCGCAGGTAGCCTTCGACGTCGTCGGCCAGCTGGACCACGGCACCCTTGGCGTCAACGGCCTTGATCGTGCCCTGAACCAGCGAACCCTTGTCGTTGGCCGAGATGAAGTTGTTGAACGGATCGCCCGACAGCTGCTTGATGCCCAGCGAGATGCGTTCCTTGTCGACGTCGATGCCCAGTACCACGGCTTCGACTTCGTCGCCCTTCTTGTACTTGCGCACGGCCTCTTCGCCGGACTCTTGCCAGGACAGGTCGGACAGGTGCACCAGGCCGTCGATGCCGCCAGGCAGGCCGATGAACACGCCGAAGTCGGTGATCGACTTGATCTGGCCGCTCAGCTTGTCGCCCTTCTTGTGGTTGCGCGAGAAATCGTCCCACGGGTTGGCCTTGCACTGCTTCATGCCCAGGCTGATACGACGCTTGTCTTCGTCGATATCCAGCACCATGACTTCGACTTCGTCGCCCAGCTGGACCACCTTGGACGGAGCAACGTTCTTGTTGGTCCAGTCCATTTCCGACACGTGCACCAGGCCTTCGATGCCGGCTTCGATCTCGACGAACGCGCCGTAGTCGGTCAGGTTGGTGACCTTGCCGAACAGGCGGGTGCCTTGCGGGTAGCGGCGCGAGATGCCGACCCACGGATCTTCGCCTAGCTGCTTCACGCCCAGCGAGACGCGGTTCTTTTCCTGGTCGAACTTGAGGATCTTGGCGGTGATTTCCTGGCCAACCGACAGCACTTCGCTCGGGTGGCGGACACGGCGCCAGGCCAGGTCGGTGATGTGCAGCAGGCCGTCGATGCCGCCCAGGTCAACGAACGCACCGTAGTCGGTGATGTTCTTGACGATACCGTTGACGATGGCGCCTTCCTTCAGGGTTTCCATCAGCTTCTGGCGCTCTTCGCCCAGCGTGGCTTCGACCACGGCGCGGCGCGACAGCACAACGTTGTTGCGCTTGCGGTCCAGCTTGATGACCTTGAATTCCAGGGTCTTGCCTTCGTACGGGGTGGTGTCCTTGATCGGACGCACGTCAACCAGCGAGCCCGGCAGGAACGCGCGGATGCCGTTGACCATCACCGTCAGGCCGCCCTTGACCTTGCCGGTCACGGTACCCGAGATGATTTCGCCGTCTTCCAGTGCCTTCTCGAGGTTCAGCCACGAGGCCAGGCGCTTGGCCTTGTCGCGCGAGAGGATGGTGTCGCCATAGCCGTTCTCGAGTGCGTCGATGGCCACGGAGACGTAGTCGCCGGCCTGCACTTCGAGTTCGCCCTGGTCGTTCAGGAACTCCTCCACCGGCACAAATGCCTCGGACTTGAGGCCGGCGTTGACGACCACGAAATTGTGGTCGATGCGCACGACTTCAGCGGAGATCACTTCGCCAGCCTTCATATTGGAGCGGGCGATCGATTCCTCGAACAGTGCGGCAAAGGATTCGTTAGTTTGCAGGTCGGACATAAACGTAAGGTGAAATCCGCAATACGCTGGCCGGCGCGACGATCGCGCTCAGTCTGCCAGGGCAGCGGGGTCAGGTTTGACAAAAGCCAGCCAGGGCACGGGCCCGGACTGACGCCATCGGGTACGGAAGGGATGCGCCGCTTTTACGGATGCGCCCGCTGCATGTCATGCATCGGGCCGCACAGCGGCAAACCACTCCAGCACCTGCGCCACTGCCTGATCCACCGTCATGTCGGAGGTATCGAGCAGCTTTGCATCCTCGGCGGGACGCAGCGGCGCGGCGGCACGGGTGCGATCCCGCGCGTCGCGCGCCTCGAGGTCACGCAAAAGGTCTTCGATATTAGCAGAAATTCCCTTATCAATCAATTGTTTATAGCGCCTGCGCGCGCGCGCCTCGACACTCGCGGTCAGGAACACCTTGAGCTGGGCGTCCGGGAAGATCACGGTGCCCATGTCGCGGCCGTCCGCCACCAGCCCGGGCAGCTTGCGAAAGCTGCGCTGCAGCTGGGTCAGCGCGTCGCGCACCGGCTGGTGCACGGCGATGGCCGAGGCGCGGTTGCCGATCGCCTCGGCGCGGATGGCCAGGCTCACTTCCTCGCCTTGCAGCCAGACGCGGTCGGGCCCGAACTTCACATCGAGGCGCGAAGCGATCCGCGCCAGGGCGTCCATGTCGGCCAGGTCAACACCCGCGCGGTCGCTGGCCAGCGCTACCAGCCGGTACAGCGCACCGCTGTCGAGCAGGTGGAAGCCCACCGCGTCGGCAACCTTGTGCGCCACCGTGCCCTTGCCGGAGGCGGTCGGTCCGTCAATGGTGATGACGTTGACGATAGTCATTGCTTATGGCATCCAGTGAAACGATTGATTGTTAATTCTATTGAGAATCATTATCATTTGATCCATGGCATCGCGCCGCGGCGAGCGCGGCGCATCCCTCAGTATTGGTCGCGAGGCAATCTACCATGGCAAAAACCCTGACGTTCGGCATCATGCACCTCGGCATCGCGTTCAGCGTGACCTATGCGCTGACCGGCAGCCTGGCCGTGAGCGGTGCCGTCACTTTTATCGAACCGGCCATCAATACCGTGGCCCACTACTTCTTCGACAAGTACTGGGACAAGCGCCAGCACCGTCACGCGCCGGCCACCCGCGACAGCGCCGCAGCGCCGGCCGGCAACAGCACCGACGCCGGTCTGGTCAGCGCGTGACGCCGGCGAATACGCTGAAATAGTCCGGGAAGGTCTTCGCCACGCAGCCCGGCTCGTTGATCCGCACCGGCAACGGGCCGAACGCCGCCAGCGAGAAACACATCGCCATGCGATGGTCATCATAGGTGCCAATGCCGTCGGCCGGGGTCTGCCACGGCTGCGGCGGCGTCACGCGCAAGAAGTCGGCGCCCTCCTCGACCACGGCGCCCAGCTTGCGCAGTTCCGTCGCCATCGCGGCGATGCGGTCGGTTTCCTTGACGCGCCAGCTGGCGATATTGGTCAGCGTGGTGGTGCCTTCGGCAAACAGCGCTGCCACCGCCAGCGTCATGGCGGCATCGGGGATATGGTTGCAGTCCAGCTCGATGCCATGCAGGCGCCCGTCGTCGCGCTCGGTCCCGCGCACCTCGATCCAGTTGTCGCCCGCCATCACATTGGCGCCCATGCGGTTGAGCGCATCGGCAAAGCGCACATCGCCCTGGATGCTGGCCATGCCGACGCCTTCCACGCGCACCGGACCACCGCCGATCGCGCCGGCGGCCAGGAAATACGAAGCCGACGATGCGTCGCCCTCGACAAAGATCTCGCCCGGCGAGCGGTAAGCCGCCCCTGCGGGCAGGATGAAGCGCTCCCAGCCCTGCCGCTCCACATCGATGCCGAAGCGCGCCAGCAGGTTCAGCGTGATCTCGATATACGGCTTCGAGATCAGCTCGCCCACCACTTCGATCTCGATGCGCCCGCTGGCCGACTGCGCCAGCGGCAGGCTCATCAGCAGCGCGGTCAGGAACTGGCTCGAGACATCGCCACGCACGCGGATCGGCGCGTCGATGCGCAGGCTGGCCGGCTGGATATGCAGCGGCGGGAAACCTTCGTTGCCAAGGTAGTCGATCACCGCGCCGACCTGGCGCAGGCCATCGACGAGATCGCCGATCGGGCGCTCGTGCATGCGCGGCACGCCGGACAGCTTGTAGTTGCCGCCCTGCAGCGCCAGCGCGGCGGTCAGCGGACGGATCGCGGTGCCTGCGTTGCCCATGAACAGCTCGGCCGACTTGTTGGGGAAGTTGCCGCCGGCGCCGGTGACGATGTAGTCGGCCCCTTCCTGCCGCCAGGCCACGCCCAGCGTGCGCAGCGCCTGCAGCATCACGCGGGTGTCGTCGGAATCGAGCAGGTCGCGCACGCGGGTCTCGCCGTTGGCCAGCGCGGCCAGCAGCAGCACGCGGTTGGAGATGCTCTTCGAGCCCGGCAGCCGGACGGTGCCGTGGGCGCGGGTCAGGGGGCCTAGCGTCAGGTGTTCCATGGATGTCGTGGGCGCCGGGGCGCCGCGTTCAGGCGATGGGCCAGGGCCATCAGGGTTCGATATGGTTGTTGCCCGCGGCACGCTCGGCGCCCCAGGCCAGGCGGGTCTTGCTGGCACGCGTGAAGATGCGCTCGAGCGCGTCGCCGTCGCCCTTCTCGATCAGCGTCTTCAGGTGCGCCAGCACCGACTGGTAGGTATTCAGCTCGCGCAGCAGCGCGTCGCGGTTGGCCACGCAGATGTCGCGCCACATCTCAGGGGACGAGGCTGCGATCCGCGTGAAGTCGCGGAAGCCGCCGCCGGCAAAGTCCAGCTTCAGCGCCGCATCTTCGGCGTTGGCCACCTGCGCCACCAGCGCGTACGACAGCACGTGAGGCAGATGGCTGACCGCGGCAAACACGGCGTCGTGCTGCACCGCCGACATCACGTGGCAATGCGCGCCGGCGCTTTCCCACATGGCGCGCACGGCGGCAACATCGGCGCGCGCGTTTTCCTGCAGCGGACACAGCACGGTCTTCTTGCCGTCGTACAGGTCCGGCAGCGCGGCCTCGACGCCGTTGAGCTCGCGTCCGGCGATCGGGTGCGCGGGCACGAACTGCGCGGCCTTGTCGCCCAGCGCGGTCTTGGCGGCGATGATCACGTCGGACTTGGTGCTGCCGGCATCGGTGACGATGGTACCGGGCTGCAGGTACGGCTCGAGCGCATGCAGCAGCGCGAAGTTCTGCGCCACCGGCGCGCACAGCACGATCACGCTGGCGCCGCGCGCGGCATCGGCCAGCGTCGCGGCCTCGTCGATCACGCCCAGGTCCAGCGCCTTCTGCAGCGACGCGGCCGAGCGCCCCACCCCGACCACCGTGCCCACCACGCCGGCGCGCTTGAGCGCCAGCGCGAGCGAGCCGCCGATCAGGCCGACGCCGACAATGACAACACGGGAAAAATGCAATGCACTCACAATCACAGGCCGCAAGCGGCGGTAGTTCGGTTCAGACCGAGGTCAATCAAGGGGCGGCACAACCATTGGCTTCTGCGGCGGCCGGCCTCAGGCCAGCGCCCGCTCCAGCGCCGCGATAAACGCCGCGTTCTCTTCCGGCAAGCCGATGGTCACGCGCAGCCAGCGCGGCAGGTTGTAGTTGCCCACCGGGCGCACGATCACGCCCTGCCGTAGCAACGCCAGGTTCACGCGCGCGCCGGCGCCGTCATCGTCGCCCACGCGCACCAGCACGAAATTGCCGGACGACGGCACGTATTCCAGGCCGAGCCGGTCGAATGCTTCGGTCAGTTGCCGCTTGCCGTCGCGGTTCAGCTCTGCACTGCGGCGCAGGAAGGCGGTATCGGCCAGCGCGGCGATGGCGGCGGCCTGCGCCACGCTGTTGACATTGAACGGCTGGCGGATGCGGTTCAGCAGGTCGGTCAGTTCCGGCTGCGCCACCGCATAGCCGATGCGCAGGCCCGCCAGGCCATAGGCCTTGGAGAACGTGCGCGACACCATCAGGTTGGGATGGCGGCGCACCCAGGCAATCGCGTCGTATTGCTGGCCGGCATCGAGGTACTCGTTGTAGGCCTCGTCCAGTACCACCACGACATGGCGCGGCACCCGCTGCAGGAACGCCTCGATCTGCGCCGCCGGCAGGAAGGTGCCGGTCGGGTTGTTCGGGTTGGCGATAAAGACCAGGCGCGTATCCGGCGCAATCGCCGCCGCCATCGCGTCGAGGTCATGGCCGTAATCGCGCGCGGGCACTTCGATGGCACGGGCGCCGACCTCCTGCGTGGCCAGCGCGTACACCGCGAACGAGTACTCGGCATAGACGATCGACTGGCCCGGCTCCACCAGCGCGTGCGCGGCCAACTCCAGGATGTCGTTGCTGCCGTTGCCCAGCGTCAGCCAGTCGGCGGGCACGCCGAGGCGCGCCGACAGCGCACCCTTCAGCGCAAAGCCGTTGGCATCGGGATAGCGGCCCAGGTCCGCCACCGCCGCGGCCACCGCAGTGCGCGCCGATTCCGGCATGCCCAGCGGATTCTCGTTGGAGGCGAGCTTGACGATGGCGGCCTCGTCCAGGCCGAACTCGCGCGCGACTTCCGCAATCGGCTTGCCCGCCACGTAGGGCGAAATCGCCCGCACATAATCCGGCCCGAAACCCGTTGCGCCGCCCTGCTTGCCCTGCTCTGCCATCTTGTCTCCTTGTGCGATCCGGCTGCCTTACTTGCTCGACGGATACGAGCCCAGCACCTTCAGGTAGGCCGCGTTGCGGCGCAGCTCTTCGATCGCGCGCGCCACCGCCGGCTCATGCTGGTGCCCTTCCACGTCGACGTAGAAGTAGTATTCCCACGCGCCGCTGCGCGCCGGACGCGACTCGAAGCGGCACATCGACACGCCGTTCGCGGCCAGCGGCGCCAGCAGCTGGTACACCGCGCCGGCCTTGTTGGGCACCGACAGGATCAGCGAGGTCTGGTCGCTGCCCGAGGGCTCGGTCTCATAGCGGCCGATCACGGCAAAACGCGTGCGGTTGTGCGGATCGTCCTGGATATGCGTGCGCACCAGGTGCAGGTGGTAGCGGTTGGCGGCCGATTCACCAGCGATCGCGGCCACGGTCGGGTCTTCGCTGGCCATGCGCGCCGCTTCGGCATTGCTCGACACCGCCTGGCGCTCGAGGTGCGGATAGTTGGCGGTCAGCCAGTGCTGGCACTGCGCCAGCGCCTGCGCATGCGCGCGCACCACCGTGACGCCCTTCATGTCGGGGGTCGACGCCATCAGGTTGTGGTGCACATTGAGCGCGATCTCGCCACTGATCTTCAGCGAGGTCTGCAGGAACAGATCGAGCGTGCGCGACACCGCGCCCTCGGTGGAATTCTCGACCGGCACCACGCCGTACTCGACCGTGCCCGCCTCGACCGCGCGGAACACCTCGTCGATGCTGGGGCAAGGCACGCCCGACACCTCGTGGCCGAAATGCGCGTACAGCGCCTGCTCCGAGAAGGTGCCGGCCGGGCCCAGGAACGCCACTTCCAGCGGCTTCTCCAGGCCGCGGCAGGCGGACATCACCTCGCGCCAGATTGCCGCCACGCTTTCGCCCAGCAGCGGGCCCGGGTTGGCGCCCTGCACCTTGCGGATGACCTGCAGCTCGCGCTCCGGACGGAACACCGGCGCGCCATACTTCTTCTTGACCTCGCCCACCTCGAGCGCCAGCTTGGCGCGGCGGTTCAGCATCGCCAGCAGCTCGCGGTCCACGGTATCGATCTGCTCGCGCAGCGGCCCCAGCTCGACCGACAGCTGGCGCTCGGCATCACTCAGGTGGCTGTCGCCGTTCTGCGGCGCATTGGGCGGCGTCTCCTCGCGCGCGGGGGTGCGGTCTTGGCTTGTCATGTTGTATTAATCCGGTGGGCCGCCGGGCGCGGCGGCCAGGAAAACTGCCCGCGCGGACCGGCATGCCGTGGCTGGCATGCGTGGACCCGCAGCGGGAATGCGCGTCAGGCGGAGGTCCGCTCGAACTCGCGCATGAATTCGATCAGCGCCATCACGCCTTCCAGCGGCATGGCGTTGTAGATGCTGGCGCGCATGCCGCCCACGGTCTTGTGCCCTTTCAGTTGCACCAGGCCGTTGGCCCGGGCCTGCTGCAGGAAGGCCTCGTTGCGCGATTCGTCGCCCAGGAAGAACGGTACGTTCATGCGCGAGCGGCAGCTGGGATGGATTTCGTTGCGATAGAAATCGCTCTGGTCGAGGTAGTCGTACAGCGCCGACGCCTTGGCGATATTGCGCTGTTCGATCGCGGGCACGCCGCCCTGGCGCTTGAGCCACTGGAACACCAGGCCGGCGATATAGATCGCATAGGTCGGCGGGGTGTTGTACATCGAGTTGTGCTCGGCCACCAGGCGCCAGTTGAACGCCGACGGGCACAGCGGATGGGCATGGCCGATCAGGTCTTCGCGCACGATCACGATCGTGACGCCGGCCGGGCCGATGTTCTTCTGCGCGCCGCCGTAGACCACTTGCACGCGCGACCAGTCGATCGGGCGCGACAGGATGTGGCTGGAGGCATCCGCCACCACCACGCGGTCGCCCTTGACCTGGCCGATATCGGGGATGTCCTGGAACTCCACGCCGACGATGGTCTCGTTGGTGCACAGGTGCACGTAGCCGGCGTCGTCCGACAGCTTCCAGTCGGCCACGTCCGGAATGCGGTGGTATTTCTGCGCCTCGCTGCTGGCGGCGATATTGACCGCGCCGTAGCGGCGGGCTTCCTGCTCGGTCTTGACCGACCAGGTGCCGGTGACGACGAAGTCGGCCTTGGGCGCGTCGGCATGGCGCAGGCGCATCAGGTTCAGCGGCACGATGCCGTTTTCGCCGATGGCGCCCCCCTGCAGGAACAGCACGCGGTAGTTGGCGGGAATATGCAGCAGTTCGCGCAGGTCGGCGATGGCCTGGTTGTGGATGCCTTCGAACTCGCGGCTGCGGTGGCTCATCTCCATCACCGACACCCCGGTCCCGCGCCAGGACAGCATCTCCTCGGCGGCCTGTTGCAGCACTTCGGCAGGCAGCGCTGCCGGGCCGGGCGAGAAGTTGTAGACGCGTTCGGCCAATGCACGCTGCATCATGCCGGCAAGAGCGGGATTCTGGGGATCGTTCATGAGACGGGGGATGGAAAAATGGCTGCCGGTGTTACCCAAGCAGCCATTATCCCTCAAACCCGCGCCCCGTAGGGCGCCGGGGGTTAGCCCCCGGTTTGCGCGCCGGCCCGAACGCGATCGGACGGGCAGCGGGCGGATCCGTTGCGGATCACGCCGGCATCACTTCGAAGCGGCGGTGATTTCCTTCTCGGCGGCGTCGCGCATCGACTTGCCAACCTGCGGGCCGTACTTCTGCATCATCGAGCCCCAGATCTCCTGGGTCGCCTTGCCCTGGTTGGCCATGAACTTCTGGCCGGTCGGCGACTTCAGGAAGGTGGTCAGGTCCTTCAGTTCCTGCGTGGTGTAGTACTTGCCGAAGGCATCGTAGTGCGCCTGGATGGCATCCTTGCGGAAGCCGTCGGTGGTAAACGCCGTGCCGGCGCCGTCCACGACGCGCTGCACCGCGCCGTTCTTCTTCAGCTTTTCAACCGCGGCCTGCTTCTGCTTGTCGCTCAGGGTCTTGTTTTCGACCAGCACCTGCTCGAGGACCAGCGGCGCTTCCTGCTTGGCGCCTTGCTGCCAGTTCTCTGCCTGGCCCTTCACAGCCTGGTCTGCCTGCATGACGGAAAGCAGTTCCTTGATGGCTGCCGTCTTTTCCGCGTCCTGTGCGTGGGCATGCTGCGCCATCATGAAGGTCGGAACAAAAGCAGCCAGAACAGCGATACGTCGATAGGTTTTGAGCATTGTGACTCCCTGGTAAATACGTCCGTTTTAGTCCGGACAGCCGCGAGGCGAGTTCCGGCTGGCGTCCTATTGTTGCAACAATTTACGTTTGGTCTTAAGGATTCGCGTCGGCGTCTGCACCTGCGGCACCTTCGGTGCCCTCGGCGCCTTCCGCGCCCTCGGCCTCGTCCGGCTCCTCGCCATTGCCGCCGTTGTCGGCATCGCTTTCAACGATGCGCTGCAATCCGGACAGCTTGGTGCCCTCGTCCACGTTGATCAGCGTGACACCTTGGGTGGCGCGACCCATTTCGCGGATTTCCGCCACACGGGTACGGATCAGCACGCCGCCGGTGGTGATCAGCATGATCTCGTCCTCGGGCGAAACCAGTGCAGCAGCCACCACACGGCCGTTGCGCTCGCTCGTCTGGATCGCAATCATGCCCTTGGTGCCACGGCCATGTCGAGTGTACTCGGCGATCGGGGTACGCTTGCCGTAGCCGTTCTCGGTTGCGGTCAGCACGCTGCCGCGCACGCCCGCATCGGCCGCTTCTTCAGCGGTCTCGGCCGGCGCCACCAGCATCGCGATCACGGCCTGGCCATCTTCCAGGTTCATGCCGCGCACGCCGCGCGCCTGGCGGCCCATCGGACGCACGTCGTTCTCGTCGAAGCGCACGGCCTTGCCGGCGTCCGAGAACAGCATCACGTCGTGCTGGCCGTCGGTCACGGCCGCACCGATCAGGTAGTCGCCTTCATCGAGGTCGACCGCGATGATGCCGGCCTTGCGCGGGTTGGAGAACTCGGTCAGTGCGGTTTTCTTGACCGTGCCGCGCGCGGTCGCCATGAAGATGAAGTGCTCGGCGTCGAACTGCCGAACCGGCAGGATCACATTGATCTTCTCGCCTTCCGACAGCGGGAACATGTTGACGATCGGCCGCCCGCGCGAGTTGCGCGACCCTTGCGGCACCTCGTAGACCTTCAGCCAGTACAGCCGGCCGCGATTGGAGAAGCACAGGATGTAGTCGTGGGTATTGGCCACGAACAACGTATCGATCCAGTCGTCTTCCTTGGTCGCGGTCGCCAGCTTGCCCCGGCCGCCACGCTTTTGCGCGCGGTATTCAGAAATCGGCTGGCTCTTCATATAGCCGCTGTGCGACAGCGTGACCACCATGTCCTGCGGGGTGATCAGGTCCTCGGTATCCAGTTCGGTTGCGTTGAGCTCGATCTGCGAGCGCCGCTCATCACCAAATTCGGCGCGGATGGCCGTGAGTTCGTCGATGATGATGGTGGTAATGCGTTCGGGGCGCGCCAGGATATCGAGCAGGTCGGCGATTTCCGCCATGATGTCGCGGTATTCCTGGACGATCTTGTCTTGTTCGAGGCCAGTGAGGCGTTGCAGGCGCATTTGGAGGATTTCCTGCGCCTGGCCGTCCGACAGCCTGTACAGGCCGTCGGCCTGCATGCCGAACACCGCTGGCAGCCCATCGGGCCGGTACGACGCGCGCCCGCCCGGGGTTTCGCCTTCCGCCCGTGCCAGCATTTCGCGGACCAGGGCCGAATCCCACGCCTTGCTCATCAGTTCCTGCTTGGCGATCGGCGGCGTCGGGGCGGCCTTGATGATGGCGATGAACTCGTCGATATTGGCCAGCGCGACCGCCAGGCCTTCCAGCACATGGCCGCGCTCGCGCGCCTTGCGCAGTTCGAACACCGTGCGGCGGGTAACGACCTCGCGGCGATGCGCCAGGAAGTACTCCAGCATCTGGCGCAGGTTCAGCAGGCGCGGCTGGCGGTCGACCAGCGCCACCATGTTCATGCCGAAGGTGTCCTGCAGCTGGGTGTTCTTATATAGGTTGTTGAGAACGACCTCGGGCACCTCGTTGCGCTTGAGCTCGATCACCACCCGCATGCCGGACTTGTCCGACTCGTCGCGGATATCCGAGATGCCTTCGATCTTTTTCTCGGTGACCAGCTCGGCAATGCGCTCCAGCAGGGTGCGCTTGTTGACCTGGTACGGCAGCTCGTCGACGATGATGGCTTGGCGCTGGCCCCGGTCGATATCCTCGAAGTGCGTCTTGGCGCGCATCACCACGCGGCCGCGGCCGGTGCGGTAGCCTTCGCGGACGCCCTGAATGCCATAGATAATGCCGGCGGTCGGAAAATCCGGAGCCGGAATCAATTCAATCAGCTCGTCCACCGTCGCCTGCGGGTTGCGCAGCAGATGCAGGCAGCCGTCGACGATTTCATTCAGGTTATGCGGTGGGATATTGGTGGCCATGCCCACTGCAATACCCGACGAACCGTTGATTAGCAGATTGGGAATACGCGCCGGGAGAATCGAGGGCTCTTTTTCAGAGCCGTCGTAGTTGCTGTCGAAATCGACGGTTTCCTTGTCGATGTCATGCAGCATCTCGTGGGCGATTTTCGACAGGCGGATTTCGGTATAACGCATGGCCGCGGCGTTATCACCGTCCACGGAGCCGAAATTCCCCTGGCCATCGACCAGCATGTAGCGCAGCGAGAAGTCCTGCGCCATGCGCACGATGGTGTCGTAGACCGCGGTATCGCCGTGCGGGTGGTACTTACCGATCACATCCCCGACGATACGGGCCGACTTCTTGTAGGCGCGGTTCCAGTCGTTGTTGAGCTCGTGCATCGCATACAGCACGCGCCGGTGCACCGGTTTCAGGCCATCCCTGACATCGGGAAGCGCGCGCCCGACGATCACGCTCATGGCGTAATCCAGGTAGGAGCGGCGCATTTCCTCTTCTAGGGAGACCGGAAGGGTTTCTTTTGCGAATGGATCCATTGCGGCGTGGTTTATGCGGCAGGTTTAAGCAAATGACAGGCCTTTGGCACGCGGCGCCGGTGGGCGCCTGACGGCTGGGCAACGTGCCATTCTAACATGCCGGCACCCCCTCCCCGGCGCTCTCCGGACAGGCCCCGCAGCGGCCCGCGGAGGCCGCTGCTGAAACCCGGAATCCCTGATGCCACAAGGCTTTGCGGGCGATACAAGACCCATGTTGCACAAACACCACAGGCCCAAAACCCGTGCGGCGAATCGAATATATTTACTTCTTAGGAAACGACCCTTGTGGCACAATTCCCCAGCGAAGAGCCAGACATTGTTCGAAGTGGAGCATCCACCACATCGAGAATGTTATACTCCGAAGAATGTATGACTTGTTTTCGTCCATTTGCTCGCAGTAACCCTGCGGTGATCTCATCCTGAGAGGAGAAATATGAAAAAATTTGCCAAGCTCGCGCTCGTTGCAGCTACCGCAGTAATGGCTGCATCCGCTCAAGCTCAGTCCGTCCCTTATGAAAAGAAGGCAGTGAACGACAACTGGGGCAACGGTACGAGCGAGTACGTGTGGAAGAATGGCACGAACGAGCTCTGCTGGCGCGACAGCTCCTGGACCCCGGCCACGGCCAACGCGCTGTGCGACGGCGCCCTGGCTCCGGCTGTGGCCGCTCCGGCTCCGGCTCCGGTGGCTCCTCCGGTGGTTTCGAGCGAGAAGGTCACTTTCGCTGCTGACACCCTGTTCGACTTCGACAAGGCTGTGCTGAAGCCCGAAGGCAAGGCCAAGCTGGACGACCTGGTCTCGAAGCTGCAAGGCATCACCCTGGAAGTCATCATCGCCGTTGGCCACACCGACTCGTTCGGCTCGGACAAGTACAACGATCGCCTGTCGATCCGCCGCGCTGAATCGGTCAAGGCTTACCTGGTGAGCAAGGGCGTTGAAGCCAACCGCGTCTACACCGAAGGCAAGGGCAAGCGCCAGCTGAAGGTCGATCCGAAGTCGTGCAAGGGTAACCGCAAGTCGCAGATCGCCTGCCAGCAGCCGAACCGCCGCGTGGAAGTCGAAGTGGTCGGCACCCGCAGCGCACGTTAATCGGAACCCTTCCGATCCAAGAAGCCCAGCGCAAGCTGGGCTTTTTTTTTGGTACAGTTGCCCGGACTGTCCCCTTCCTCCACCCGCCGCGGCCAGTGCCGCCGGACCCGCATACGATGACGTTGCAATCGCAAACCCTCCCCGCAGCCGACGCCGCCAGCCAGCACCCGCCGCGCCGGAATGCCGACCCCAAGGAAATCGATAAATTCAGCGAGCTGGCCCACCGCTGGTGGGATCCGCAAAGCGAGTTCAAGCCGCTGCACGAGCTGAACCCGCTGCGCCTGGGCTGGATCGATGGCATCGCCGCACTGGCGGGCAAGCGGGTGGTCGACGTGGGCTGTGGTGGCGGCATCCTGTCCGAGAGCATGGCACGCCTCGGTGCCACCGTGCGCGGCATCGACCTGTCCAGCAAGGCGCTCAAGGTGGCGGACCTGCACAGCCTGGAGTCGGGCGTTGCCGTGACCTACGAGGAGATCGCCGCCGAAGCGCTGGCCGCGCGCGAGCCGGCCAGCGTGGATGTGGTCACTTGCATGGAGATGCTCGAACACGTGCCGGATCCGGCTTCGATCGTGCAGGCATGCGCGACGCTGGTCCGTCCGGGCGGCCATGTGTTCTTCTCGACCATCAACCGAAACCTGAAGGCCTACCTGCTGGCCATCGTCGGCGCCGAATACGTGCTCAACATGCTGCCGCGCGGCACCCACGACTACGAAAAGTTCATCACACCCTCAGAGCTGGCCCGCTTCGCGCGCCAGGCCGGCCTGGACCTGGTCGAGATGCGCGGCATGACCTACAACCCGCTGTCGCAGGTCTATAGCCTGGGCCGCGACACGGACGTGAACTACCTGATGGCATTCCGCCGGGTGGCGGCATGACCGCGGCGATCGCAGGGGTCTTCTTCGATCTCGACGGCACCCTCGCCGACACCGCGCCGGACCTGGCTGCGGCGGCGAACCGGCTGGTGGTCGAACGCGGCCGCCCACCGGTGGCCTATGACAAGCTGCGCCCCGTGGCCTCGCACGGCGCGCGCGGACTGCTGGGCGCGGCGTTCGGCTTGCGCCCGGAGGACGCCGAATTTCCGGCCCTGCGCGATACCTTCCTGGATTACTACGAGGCCGACATCGCGGTGCATACGCGCCTGTTCGACGGCATGCCGCAGGTGCTGGCCGCGCTCGAGGCGGCGGGGATCCCGTGGGGCATCGTGACCAACAAGATCGCGCGCTTCACGGTGCCGCTGGTCGCCGCGATCGGCCTGGCGCCCCGCGCCAGCGCCGTGGTCAGCGGCGACACCACGCCGCACGCCAAGCCCCACCCCGCCCCGCTGCTGCATGCCGCCGCGAGTGCCGGCGTCGACCCGAGCCGCTGCGTCTACGTGGGCGACGACCTGCGCGACATCCAGGCCGGCAAGGCCGCGGGCATGATCACAGTGACCGCCGCCTACGGCTACTGCGGCGACGGCGACCCGCCCGAGGCCTGGGGCGCGGACCACCTGATCCGCCACCCGGCCGAGCTGATTCCGCTGCTGGTGCCCGCCGCGATCGCCTGAAAGTGCGCTGGCAGTATCCAGGCACCGGGCCTGGAACTCCCCAAGACAGCTTGCGTCCAACCGGGTACAATCCAGCTTCCTCACTGGGGCCGACCTGGTTTCGACGTGGGTTACAAAGCAGTGGAGGGCATACCGAGGACCCGTCACCTCGTTAATCAATGGGAATGCAATAACTGCTAACGACGAACGTTACGCACTGGCAGCCTAAGGGCCGCCGTCCTCGCACTGGCTCGCTGACGGGCTAGGGTCGCAAGACCACGCGAGGTCATTTACGTCAGATAAGCTCCGGAAGGGTCACGAAGCCGGGGACGAAAACCTAGTGACTCGCCGTCGTAGAGCGTGTTCGTCCGCGATGCGCCGGTTAAATCAAATGACAGAACTAAGTATGTAGAACTCTCTGTGGAGGGCTTGCGGACGCGGGTTCGATTCCCGCCGGCTCCACCAGTATTCAGTCCGACGCAGTACCAGCAGGACCAGAAACCCGCGACAGCTCAGGCTGCGCGGGTTTTTTCTTTGCCCGGCGCCGCCGCTGGCATGCGCCGGGAAAAAACAACATCCCCAGATTTGGGGATGCCGGGCCCGCCATGCAGGCCCATGATGCGATGCGGGCGATCCGCGACTCGCCCGCTGCCACTTCGAGCCCTCGTCCACCCGGCCGAGGGCTTTTTCTTTTGGTGCGACGGCCAGGGACGGGAAAATTTCCGACCCCAAAATAGGCCAAGCCTTATCGCTTCACGAGTGTGCCGATCCTATCGTAGCAAGGAACTTTGACCGGCATGTCGCTGGTTGTCATTGGCCTGCCTCGCACTCGCCGCGGGAGCTGCGCGGGGCAAGCCGCATTCCTGACCCTGCTATGAACCGATCCCAACTCTTCCATTTCCTGCGCCGCTGGCTGGTCATAGTGGCGAGCTTCGGGGCACCGCACCTGGCCCATGCGAAGTGCACTGCCACGCCATCGTTGCCTTATGACCAGACCCTCGACAGCATGGCGATCGCGGTCAACCTTGCCGAGGGCAGCACGATTCCCGGAACGGTACGCAGCTACCAGTTCAGCGGCAGCTGCACCAACGTGCTGCCCTGGGTGGTGCCTGGCGCCCCGATCGTCTCGTGCTACTACGGGTCCGGTACCGAAGTAAGGCCAGGCGTCTATTCCACCGGTGTCCCGGGCGTTGGCATCCGCCTGCGCAATGCCGCTGGCCAGCCGATGACCAATGCTTCGGGGGTCTGGTGCGACACCCGCTTGGCCAACCTGGGCAACCTCAATGCCGACCTGACCTATTCCGTATCGGTGACCATCGAGTTCGTCAAGACCGGGCCGATTTCGACCGGCAACCTCGACCCCGCCCAGACCCGCTTCGGCTTCGGGGTCTATAACGGGTCGGTGGAAGGCGCGCTGGGCGGCACGGGTAACCGCGACAACTACATCGGCTTTTCCGGCACCATCGCCACGCGCGAAATCGCCTGCAATGTCGTCGCGCCCACCACGGTGAACCTGCCCGCGATCAGCGCCAGGACGCTTGCGACGCAAGGCTCCGGTGGCAACACGCCATTCGCCATCCAGTTGAGCTGCAACAGTGCGGCCATCGTCGGCATGACGCTGGACGCCGCCGCCGGCACGCCGGTGCTGTCGACCGCGTCCGGCATCCTCGGCCTCAGCAATGCCGGGACCCCCGGCGCGGCGGGCGGCGCGGGCGTGCAGATCATGAATGCCAGCGGCACCGCGCCGGTACCGCTGCAGGTGCGCAATGCCATGGGGAGCATCCAGGCCAACGTACCCGCCACCTATCGCTTCGGCGCCCGCTATGCCAGCCTCGGCGGCACCCCTTCGCCGGGTAACGTCAGCAGTTCGATGGTGTTTACGCTGGACTACCAGTAAGCGCTATCGCGGCAGTGACGTACCGGAGGCATGGTTCATCGCTACATCCCGGAACCGAAGGACTACAATAGCCCGCTGCAGTCCTTCAAGGCTTTCGCGATGTCCGACCATCCCCGCTTCACCATCAACCGCTCCATGATCGCCCTGGTTCCGGAACAACCGTTCCTGGACTGGATCCAGGCGGTCGATCCCCAGCCTGTGGCCGGCCTCACGCTGGAGCAGGTGCGCGAAGACCAGAGCGTGTTCCTGCTGCCCGAGGAACTGGCTGACACGCACGAGAACGCCGTCCGCTGGGTCGAGAAGCGCTGGCAGGAATTCTTCGAATTCATGCTCGGCGAATGGTTCGACGACTCGGCCTGGCCCGAGGAACTGTCGCTGAAGATGTTTCGCGAGTGGTTCAGCGTGCGCTATCACTCGATGGTGTTCGACATGGCACCCGACGTGCCGGTGATGCACGACGACTGGGACGACGAGGACGATTCGTCCGAGCTGCTGCACTGACCTCCCGGCCGCCCTTCAAAGGAAGCGGTCAAGTATCTTGCGGCTGTGCTTGTCCAGCGCCGTCAGGTCGCGGATCAGGTAGTGGATGCCGTGCGTGTCCGAGATCAGCAGGGTGCTGCCGGCCAGGCGCCGGATCGCCTCTTCGCCGCGCAGCACCAGGTCGGTCTGGCCGCGGTCGGTCTTGACCGTCCACACACTGGGGGTGGCGTAGGTCGACACACTGACGATGCGCTCGATTTCCGGCATGAACTCGCGCGAGGCCAGCTCCGCCTCGATCATGTCGCGCTCGGCGATCGGCAGGTCTTCCAGCCGCGGAATCCATACCACCTCGTGCCCGTCGGCGCTCATCATGCCGATGCCGCCCTGCGGCGCCGAGATCGGGAAGGCGCGCACCGGCACCACGCCTTCATGGACAGTGCCGTCCTCGGCGATCAGCACCAGGCGGCCGAACGGGTTGCGGTCCAGCGTGAACACGGGGGTCGGCGCGGCGGCGGCAATGTCATTGGGCATGGGCGGTCTCGGGGATCTGGATCGGCTCTTCGGCGTCGTCGTCTTCGGTATCGACATTGCGCGCCTGCGCCTGGTAAAGCTTGTAGTACGCGCCTTCGCGCAACAGCAGCTCGTCGTGGCTGCCCACTTCGACGATCTGGCCGCGGTCCATCACCACCAGCCGGTCGGCCTTGCGCAGCGTCGACAGGCGGTGCGCGATGGCAATGGTGGTGCGGCCCTGCACCAGGTTGTCGAGCGCCTTCTGGATTTCCTTCTCGGTGGCGGTGTCGACCGACGAGGTGGCCTCGTCCATGATCAGGATGCGCGGGTTGATCAGCAGCGCGCGCGCAATCGAGATGCGCTGGCGCTCACCGCCCGACAGCGCCTGGCCACGCTCACCCACCAGCGAGTCATAGCCGTGCGGCAGGCGCAGGATGAACTCGTGCGCATGCGCGGCGCGCGCGGCGGCGATGATCTCCTCGCGCGTGGCGTCTGGCTTGCCGTAGGCGATGTTGTCGGCGATCGTGCCGAAGAACAGGAACGGCTCCTGCAGCACCAGGCCGATATGGCGGCGGTACTCCGATACCGGCAGCGAGCGGATATCGACGCCGTCCACCCGGATCGCGCCCTCCGATACGTCGTAGAAGCGGCAGATCAGGTTGACCAGCGTGCTCTTGCCCGAGCCACTGTGCCCCACCAGGCCAATCATCTCGCCCGGCGCGATCGACAGGTTCAGCCCGCGGATCACCGCGCGGTTGCCGTAGCGGAAGCCCAGGTCGCTCATGTCGATGGCGCCTTCGACCTGGTCCAGCTTTGCCGGGCGCACCGGCTCCGGCACGCTCGACACATGGTCGAGGATGTCGAAGATGCGCTTGGCGCCGGCAGCGGCCTTCTGCGTCACCGAGACGATGCGGCTCATCGAATCCAGCCGCGTATAGAAGCGGCTGATATAGGTCAGGAACGCCAGCAGAACGCCCACCGTGATGGCGCTGTGCGACACCTGCCAGATGCCGAACACCCACACGATCAGTAGACCGATCTCGGTCAGCAGCGTCACCGTCGGCGTGAACAGCGACCACACCGCGTTGACGCGGTCGTTGATCGCCAGGTTGTGCTTGTTGGCCTCGCGGAAGCGCGTGACTTCGCGCTTTTCTTGGGCGAACGCCTTGACCACGCGGATGCCGGGGATGGTGTCGGCGAGCACGTTGGTGATCTCCGACCAGATCCGGTCGATCTTCTCGAACCCGTGGCGCAGGCGGTCGCGCACCAGGTGGATCATCCAGGCGATAAACGGCAACGGCACCAGCGTCACCAGCGCGAGCCACGGGTTGATCGAGACCAGGATCACTGCCGTCATCAGGATCATCAGCACGTCGGTGGCGAAGTCCAGCAGATGGAGTGACAGGAACACGCAGATGCGGTCGCTTTCCGAACCGATGCGCGCCATCAGGTCGCCGGTGCGTTTGCCGCCGAAATACTCCAGGGACAGCTTTAGCAAATGTTCATACGTGGTCGTGCGCAGATCCGCGCCGATGCGCTCCGATACCCGCGCCAGCAGGTAAGTTCGCGCCCATCCCAGCGACCACGCCACCAGCGCGGCGCCGAGCAGCCCCGCCAGGTAAAGCCGCACCAGCCCATAGTCGATCGGCACGCCGTTCTGGAACGGGATCAGCACCTTGTCCATCAGCGGCATGGTCAGGTATGGCGGCACCAGCGTGGCGGCGGTCGACAACAGCGTCAGGAGAAAGCCGCCCAGCAGTTGCCAGCGGTATGGCTGGGCGAAGCGCCATAGCCGCAGCAGCGCCCAGGTCGACGGCGGCGTTTCCAGCTCGCGGCTGCATTGCGGACACTGTTCCTCGTCCGGCGGCAGCGGCGCCTTGCAGGTCGGGCACAACACCTCGCCGGCCACAGTGACCGGACGCGAGGCGGCGGCGTCGCGCTGGGCCTCGAACTGGTCCGCCAGCCGCAGAGCGGCGGGATTGTAACCAAGCGTATATCGCCAGGTGGCGAGCCGGCCGGCCGGGCCGGTCAGTTCCAGCGTGCCCACCCCCGCGTGGTCGGTATGCGACAGGCGCAGCGCCGGGGCGATGTTCCATTCCCGCACATTTTTTTCGCCGGGGGCGCGGGCAACGATGCGCTGGTCGGTCACAACCAGCCACCCTTGGGTAAAATGCAGCCTCGCGTCGAGGTCCAGCGCCAGTCCGGCCAGGACAGTCTCGCCGGGTCGGAGCCACGATCCGGCTTCAGTCCGCCAGGGTTCATCGGCGGCGGTGGCGGTAGGGACAGGCAGGGAGGACTGGGTCATGGATGGCGCGGCGTGCGTCCAGGGATTGCGGACATAACTTGAAACAATTTAGACCGGGCACGCGCTGGCGGCCCGCGAATTCGCCCGCAGTATACATAACGACGAACGCGCGGGTAGCCCTGATGCATTGCACAATCACTTTTACACCAAGAAAGTCAACCCGCTCCGTGCTGTAACGTTACTGAAAGGTTAGGCTTCCATTTCTCGGGCGTTCCGCCCACTGCCTCAAGCTAATTCAATGAAAAAGAAGGACATTGAGATTTTCGATGTCATGTCGCTGCGCGGCCCGAATATGTGGACATATCGGCCCGTTCTGGAGGCATGGGTCGATATCGGGGAACTGGAGGACTTTCCCTCCAACACGATTCCGGGGTTCTACGAGCGCCTGTCGGCCTGGCTGCCGTCGCTGATCGAGCATCGCTGCAGCATTGGCGAGCGCGGCGGCTTCCTGCAGCGGCTGAAGGAAGGCACCTGGCCGGGCCATATCCTGGAACACGTGACGCTTGAGCTGCAAAACCTGGCGGGGATGCCGGGCGGCTTCGGCAAGGCGCGCGAAACGCCGGTGCGCGGCGTCTACAAGGTGATCGTGCGTGCCTGGCACGAGGAAGTCACCCGCGCCGCCCTGTTCGGCGCGCGCGACCTGGTCATGGCCGCGATCGAGGACCGCCCCTACGACGTCGCGGCCACGGTGGAGCATCTGCGCCGCCTGGTCGACAAGCATTGCCTGGGCCCCAGCACCGCCTGCATCGTCGATGCCGCGGACGACCGCGACATCCCGGCGATCCGCCTGTCGGACGGCAACCTGGTGCAGCTGGGCTATGGCGCGCGCCAGCGCCGCATCTGGACCGCCGAGACCGACCGCACCAGCGCCATCGCCGAAAGCATCTCGCGCGACAAGGACCTGACCAAGAGCCTGCTGGAATCCTGCGGCGTGCCGGTGCCGGAGGGCCGCCTGGTCGAATCGCCGGAAGACGCCTGGGACGCCGCCGAGGACATCGGCGTGCCGGTGGTGGTGAAGCCCTATGACGGCAACCATGGCCGCGGCGTGTTCACCAACCTGATGACCCGCGAGGAAGTGGAAACCGCCTATGGGGTGGCCATCGACGAAGGCAGCGGGGTCATCGTCGAGCGCTTTATCCCGGGCAACGAGCACCGCCTGCTGGTGGTGGGTGGCCGCCTGGTGGCCGCTGCCATGGGCGAGACCGCCAGCGTGGTCGGCGACGGCAAGTCCACCATCGACGAGCTGATCGAGCTGCAGATCAACTCCGATCCGCGCCGCGGCAGCACCGAGGACCACCCGCTCAACCGCGTGCGCCTCGACTCCGCCGCGCGGCTGGAGCTGAAGCGCCAGGGCATGGACGGCAGTTCGGTGCCGCCGGAAGGCCGCACCGTGCTGATCCAGCGCAACGGCAACGTCGCCTTCGACGTCACCGACCGCGTGCACCCCAGCGTGGCCGCGCATGCCGCGCTGGCCGCGCGCGTGGTGGGCCTGGACATTGCCGGCGTGGACCTGGTGGCCGAGGACATCTCGCGCCCGCTGCATGAACAGCGCGGCGCCATCGTCGAAGTCAACGCCGGCCCCGGCCTGCTGATGCATATCAAGCCCGCCGAGGGCACGCCGCGCCCGGTGGGCCGCGCCATCGTCAACCACCTGTTCCCCGAGTCGGAAGACGACCAGGGCCGCATCCCGGTTGTGGGCGTGACCGGCACCAACGGCAAGACCGTGGTGGCACGGCTGGTGGCGCGGCTGCTGCAGCTGTCGGGCAAGCATACCGGCCTGGCCTGCAGCGACGGCCTGTTCCTGGACCGCCGCCAGGTCGAAAGCGGCGACCGCGCCAACTGGGAAGCCGGCCACCGCATCCTGATGAACCGCGCGGTCGAGGCCGCCGTGTTCGAGAACGACAGCGGCAGCATCCTGTCCGAGGGCCTGGCCTATGACCGCTGCCAGGTCGGCGTGGTCACCAATTTCGACCAGCCCGACCATCTCGGCGACTATTACGTCGAAGACGAAGACCGCATGTACAACGTGCTGCGCACGCAGGTCGACGTGGTGCTGCAGAACGGTGCCGCCGTGCTCAACGCGCGCGACGCGCGCCTGGTCGAGATGGCCGAACTGTGCGACGGCGACGTGATCTTCTTCGGCCTGACCCCGGAACTGCCTGCGATCATCTCGCACCGCGCCGCCGGCAAGCGTGCGGTGTACGTGCGCGAAGGCAAGATCGTGCTGGCCACCGGCAACAGCGAGACCGCACTGGTCGACGTGGCCGCGGTGCCGCTGACCTACGCCGGCCGCGTCGCGTTCCAGATCGAGAACGTGCTGGCCGCGGTCGCCGCCGGCTGGGCGCTGGGCATCTCCAATGACCTGATCCGCGCCGGCGTGGTGACCTTCGATGTGGGCCAGGTCGACGTGCCGGGCCGCTTCACGCTGTTCGAGCGCAACGGCGCCACGGTGGTGGTCGACGACGCCCACAACGCCCCCGCGCTGGAAGCGCTGGCGGCCGCGCTGGAGCGCTTCCCGACCGAGCGCCGCATGGTGGTCTACGGCGCCGGCGTGCAGCGCCGCGACGACGACCTGGTGCGCCAGGGCAAGGTCCTGGGCCAGCATTTCGACCGCGTGTTCCTGTGCGAGGATCGCAGCGTCAAGCGCGCCCTGCCCGACGCCGAGGCGCGCGCGCTGCTCAAGCAGGGCCTGTACGAAGGCCGGCGCGTGACCAAGATCATCGACGAAGGCACCCGCGCCAGCGCCATCGAAGCCGCCCTGAGCCAACTGGTGCCGGGCGACCTGCTGGTCCTGCAGTGCGACGAGGCCGCCACCGGCGCCACAGTCGACCTGGTGCACCACTGGATGGGCCAGCCCGCCCGCCGCGCCTGACGCCCCCAGCCCAACCGCGCATAGAAGACACGGAAACCGTTCTATGGAAGTCTCCCGAATCCGGGCCCTGCGGGGCCCGAACCTGTGGTGCCGCCACACCGCCATCGAGGCGATCGTGGCATGCCAGGACACCGCCAACATGCTGTCGGCCCTGCCCGGCTTTGAAGACCGGCTGCGCGCCCGCTTCCCCGAGATCGGGCCGCTGCGCCCGGACGAGGAATCGGTCGAGCTGTCGCTGGCCCACGTACTGGAAGTGACGGCGCTGCGCCTGCAGGCGGCTGCCGGCTGCCCGGTCACGTTCAGCCGCACCGCGCAGACGGTCGAGCCCGGCATCTACCAGGTGATCGTGCAATACAGCGAGGAAGAAGTCGGCCGGCTCGCCTTCGAACTGGCCGAGGCGCTGTGCCAGGCCGCCCGTCACGACACTCCCTTCGACCTTGCCGACGCGCTGCACCGCCTGCGCGAGCTGGACGAGGACGTGCGCCTGGGGCCGAGCACCGGCTCGATCGTCTACGCCGCGGTCGCACGCGGGATTCCGTACCGGCGCCTGACGCAGGGTTCGATGGTGCAGTTCGGCTGGGGCAGCAAGCAGCGCCGCATCCAGGCGGCCGAGACCGACCGCACCAGCGCCGTGGCCGAGTCGATCGCGCAGGACAAGGAACTGACCAAGAGCCTGCTGCACGCCGCCGGGGTGCCGGTGCCGCTGGGCCGCTCGGTGCGCAGCGCCGACGAAGCCTGGGCCGCGGCGCAGGAAATCGACGCGCCGGTGGTGGTCAAGCCGCGTGACGGCAACCAGGGCAAGGGCGTGGCGGTGCGCATCCGCACCCGCGAGGAAGTGATGACGGCCTACGAGGTCGCCTCGGACATCAGCTCCGACGTGATCGTCGAGCGCTATATTCCGGGCCATGATTTCCGCCTGCTGGTGGTCGGCAAGCAGCTGGTCGCGGCCGCGCGCCGCGATCCGCCGCAGGTGATCGGCGACGGCGTGCACACCGTGCGCCAGCTGGTCGAGGAAGTGAACCGCGACCCGCGCCGTGGCGAAGGCCACGCCACCTCGCTGACCAAGATCCGCTTCGACGATATCGCGCTGGCCACGCTGGCCAAGCAGAACCTGACCGCCGATTCCGTGCCGGCCGCCGGTACCCGCGTGGTGCTGCGCAACAACGCCAACCTGTCCACCGGCGGCAGCGCCACCGACGTGACCGACGACGTCCACCCGGACATCGCCGCGCGCGCCGTGGCCGCGGCGCAAATGGTGGGCCTCGACATCGCCGGCGTCGACGCGGTGTGCGAGACCATGCTCAAGCCGTTCGAGGAACAGGCCGGCGGCATTGTCGAGGTCAACGCCGCGCCGGGCCTGCGCATGCACCTGCAGCCGTCGTACGGCAAGGGCCGCGCGGTCGGCGAAGCCATCGTCTCGACCATGTTTGCCGACGGCGACGATGGCCGCATCCCGGTGGTGGCGGTATCGGGCACCAATGGCAAGACCACCACGGTCCGCCTGATCACCCACATCATGGCCAGCAGCGGCCTGCGCATGGGCATGACCGGCACCGACGGCGTCTATATCCAGGGCGAGCGCATCGACACCGGCGACTGCAGCGGCCCGCGCAGCGCGCGCAACGTGCTGCTGCACCCGGACGTGGACGCCGCCGTGTTCGAGACCGCGCGTGGCGGCCTGCTGCGCGAAGGCCTGGCCTTCGACCGCTGCGACGTGGCGGTGGTGACCAACGTCGGCGAAGGCGACCACCTGGGCCTGTCCTACATCAACTCGGTGGAAGACCTGGCGGTGCTCAAGAGCGTGATCGTGCAGAACGTCGCGCCGCACGGCATGGCCGTGCTCAACGCCGCCGATCCGATGGTGGTGCGCATGGCCGACGCCTGCCCGGGCAGCGTCACCTTCTTCGCGCACGATCCCGACCAGCCCGCCATGGCCACGCACCGCGCGCAGGGCAAGCGCGTGGTGTTCGTCGACGGCGCCGACATCGTCGCCGCCGAAGGCGATGCCGAAGTGCGCATCGCGCTGGCGGAGATCCCGCTGACGCGCAACGGCACCATCGGCTTCCAGGTCGAGAATGCGATGTCGTCGATCGCGGCGGCGTGGGCGCTCGGCATCGACTGGGCGGTGATCCGCCGCGGGCTGGCCACCTTTGTCAACGATGCGCAGACCGCGCCCGGACGCTTCAATGTGTTCGATTACCGCGGCGCCACGCTGATCGCCGACTACGGCCACAACCCGGATGCAATCCTGGCGCTGTGCAATGCGATCGAATCCATCCCGGCCAGGCGGCGCGTGGTGGTGATCAGCGGCGCGGGCGACCGCCGCGACGACGACATCCGCCGCCAGACCCAGATCCTGGGCGGCGTGTTCGACGAGGTCGTGCTGTACCAGGACCAGTGCCAGCGCGGCCGCGCCGACGGCGAAGTGCTGGCGCTGCTGCGCGAAGGCCTGCAGGGCGCGCAACGCGCCAGCCAGGTCGAGGAAATCCGCGGCGAGTTCCTCGCCATCGATACCGCGCTGTCGCACCTGCAGCCGGGCGACCTGTGCCTGATCCTGGTGGACCAGGTGGAAGAGGCGCTGGGGCATATCGCCGGGCGCATCGCGCAGGGCTGAACGGTCCGCTGATGCACAAAGGCCAGCTCCGTGGAGCTGGCCTTTTGCTTTGGCGCGGGTCTCAATGCCGCCCCGGCAGCGACAACCTCCGCTCCAGCCGGTGCTGCAGCCCTGACAAGCCCGTGCTCAATATCCAATAGATCGCCGCCACCGCCAGATACAGCGGCAACGGCTGGTAGGTGGCGGCAATCACCTCCTGCGCGGTGCGCAGCAGCTCGGTGACGGTAATGACCGATACCAGCGACGTATCCTTGATCAGGCTGATCAGGCTGTTCGACAGGCTTGGCACCGCCAGCCGCAGCGCCTGCGGGCCCACCACGTAGCGCAGCGCCTGCGCCGGCGTCAGGCCCAGGCTGTAGGCCGCCAGCCACTGCCCGCGCGCCACGCCCAGGATGGCGCCGCGCATGCTCTCGGACAAATAGGCGCCGACGTTCAGGCTGAGCGTCAGCACGCCCGCGGGGGTCGGCTCCAGCGCGATGCCGATGCCGGGAAGCCCGTAGTAGACCACGAAGATCTGCACCAGCAGCGGCGTGCCGCGCATGATGCTGACGTAGCCGCGCGCCACCGCCTTGAGCATCCGGCTATGGCTGATGCCCATCAGCGCCACCACCGTGCCCAGCATCAGCCCGAACACCATCGACCACAGCGCGAACTTGATGGTCAGCAGCGTGCCCTGCAGCAACACGGGCAGGGAGTCGATGACGAGCTGGAGAGCGGGCATGGCGTGGCGGCGCGAAAAGGATCAGCAATAAAAGGGCACAAAAGCAAAGCGGCGCGGCAGCCATGCAGGCCGCCGCGCCGCGACATGATAACGCCCTGCCGGTCGGCTTACTTGATCGGCTTGCCGGCGGGCTTGGTTACATCGGTGCCGAACCACTTCACCGACAGCTTGCCGAGCGTGCCGTCCTTGGCCAGTTCATCCAGCGCATGGTTGATCGCCTGCGCAAACTTGGGGTTGTCCTTGCGGAACGGGATCGCCACCTGCGTGGTGGCACCCGCCACGATCGCGCCAGGGCGCAGCGGCAGGTTTGCGGTCTTGACCAGGTACGCGACCATCAGCCGGTCGTTCAGTGCGGCGTCGACGCGCTGTGCCGCCAGGTCGCGCAGGTACTCGGGCGCGCCGGGATAGGTCTTGACGTCGATGCCGGCCACGGACTTGGCCAGGTCGTTGTAGTTGCTGCCCAGGCTGACGCCAAGCTTGTGGCCTTTCAGGTCTTCCAGCGACTTGAACTGGCGCTTGTCATCCTTGCGCTGGATCAGCTGCGCATCCGAGTAGACGTAGGGCGTGGAAAAATCCAGCACCTGCTGGCGCTGCGGCGTGACGTTGACCTGGTTGACGATGACATCGAACTTGCCCGCCTGCAGGCCGGCGATGATGCCGCTCCATTCGGTGGTGACGAACTCCGGCTTGACGCCGAGCTTGCCCGCCACCGCCCGCGCCACGTCGACGTCGAAGCCTTCCAGCTCGTTCTTTGCGCCACGGAAGCCGAACGGGGGATAGGTGCCCTCCAGCCCGATCTTCAGCACACCGGCCTGCTTGACGGTGTCGAGCAGGTCGGCGGCATGGGCCGCGGTGGCCGCCAGGCCGGCGCCGGCCACCAGGGAAGCGGCCAGCAGGGATTTGAACCAGCCAGTACGAAGCGATCGCATATGTTCTCCAGTCGATGCGGATAAGCAGTGTGGGGCAGCGCCGGCCCGCCTCTTTTGGAGCGCCGCCGGCTGTTGTGCTGCTATGAGCCTATATCGGGCTCAACACTACCGCAAACACTATCGAATGCTAAATATCGATTCATCATGGCTAAATAACCGCGGGGCCCGGTTCCGCCCCCGCGGCCCGCCCCGCCCTACTGGTAGGCCTTGTCGTTGGGCGCCGCGAACAGCGCCTTCATGTCGGCCGACAGCGGGTAGTTCATATTGATGCCGCGCGGCGGGATCGGCGCCATGAACCACTTGTTGTACAGCTTCTCGGCGCGGCCGCTGGTCTGCAGGTCGGCGATCACGCCATCGGCCAGCTTCTTGAACGAGGGATCGTCCTTGCGGAACATGCAGGCGTAGTTCTCGGTCTGCAGCGGCGCGCCCACCACCACCCAGTCGGCGGCGTTCTTGGCCTTGGTGCGCTCCCCGTACAGCAGCGGCTCATCCATCACGAACGCGGCGGCACGGCCGGTTTCCAGGATCAGGAAGGACTGGCCGTGGTCCTTGGTGCTGATCAGGTTCATGTTCATGGCCTTCTCGCCGTTCATCTTGACCAGCAGGCGCTCGCCGGTGGTGCCGGCGGTGGTGACCACGTTGCGGTCCTTCAGGTCGGCAAACTCCTTCACGCCCGAATCCTTCTTGGTCAGCATCTTGATGCCGTAGACGAACAGGCTGTTGGAGAACGCCACCTGCTTCTGCCGCTCGAGGTTGTTGGTGGTGCTGCCGCATTCGATGTCGATGGTGCCGTTCTGAACCAGCGGGATCCGGTTCTGCGAGGTGATCGGCGTCAGGCGCACCTGCAGGTTGGGCATCTTCAGCTCGCTCTTCACCTTGTCGACGATCTGCAGCAGGATCTCGTGCGAGTAGCCCATGACCTCCTTGCCGTCGGTGTACGAGAACGGGATCGACGATTCGCGGTAGCCAAGCGAGATCACCCCGCTGTCCTTGATCTTCTTCAGCGTGTCGCCGTCGGCGGCATGGGCCGCGCCGGCGGCCAGCAGCAGCGTGGCTGCCGCAAGCGCGCGGCGGGTGGCGGATCGGTGGGGGTGCAGCGTTTGCATGTGGCGCTCCTTGTAGTGGGGCTTGGTCATTGAGGCATGCTTCATGGACAGCTTCAGGTACTGCAGAGTTACCGGTACGGCAACAACCCATGCTCGGCCGCAGCGCTAGGCGCGGGCGGCGTCGAAATCTTCTGCGTCGATGGCGGGACGGCGCCCCGCCAGGCGGTCGGCCAGCAGGCCGGCACTGCCCATCGCCAGCGTGAAGCCCAGCGCGCCGTGGCCCAGGTTGAGCCACAGCCCCGACACCCGCGACGGCCCCACCAGCGGCAGGCCGTCCGGTGTGGCCGGTCGCAGCCCGGCCCACGGCTGCAGCTGCGCCAGCGGCTGGTCCGGCACGATGCCGGGAAACAGCGCGCGGGTCTGCGCCACCAGCGTGCCGACCCGTTCCGGGTCGATGCGGGTGCCGCCGCGCACCAGGTCGGCCATGCCCGCCACCCGCAGTGTATTGCCGATCCGGGCATAAACGATCTTGTTGGCAAAATCCGTCACGCTGACATGCGGCGCGGACGCGCCGCCTGCCAGCGGCACCGTGATGCTGTAGCCCTTGAGCGGCCACAGCATCGGCCGTACCCCGAGCGGACGCAGCAGTGGCACGCTGCCGATGCCGCCCGACATGATCACCACGTCGGCGGGCACGACCCCGGCCGGCGTGCGCACGCCGGTGACGCGGCCGCCCTGCTGCACCAGCCCTTGCACCACGGTGCCAAAGCGCAGCGACACGCCCGCGTACGCGCCATCTTGCAGCAAGCGTGCCAGCGACAGGCAGAAGCGATGGCAGTCGCCCACCTCCTCGCTCGGGGTATGGATGGCGCCGGCGATGTCGTCGCGGATGCCGGCCAGCGCCGGTTCCAGCGCCACGCAGGCATCGCGGTCCAGCGCCTGCTGCTCGCAGCCCAGGCTGGCCTGGTAGTCCAGCAGCCGGCAGGCCGACTCGAACGCCGCCGCGTCGCGGTGCACCACCAGCTTGCCGCGCCGCGCAAAATTGAAACCGGCGCCGCCGTCGTCACGCTGGTGCCGGGCCACGAAGGCCTGCATCAGGTCGCGCGAATAGAAGCCCAGCCGCAGCAGCTTGCGCGTGGTCGCCTCGCTGGTGGCGGCGTTGCAGGCGGACATGAAGGCGGCCAGCCAGCGCCACTGCGCCGGGTCCGCCGCCGGGCGAAATCGCATCGGCGAATCGCGCCGCAGCAGCCAGCCCGGCACCTTGGCCATGACACCCGGTCCCGCCAGCGGCGCCACGTAGCTGTAGCTGAGCTGCCCGCCGTTGGCAAAGCTGGTTTCCTCTCCGGGGCCGTCGTGGCGCTCGAGCACCGTCACCTGGTGGCCATCCTCGGCCAGGCGCCATGCCGTCGTCATCCCCACCACGCCCGCGCCCACGATCACCACCTGCATTGCCTTTCCCTTGCTTGCGTCCATCAGGCAGAGCGTAGTGCAAGCGCGCCGGCTTGCCCAATGCGAATACGTGCCAGAATATGTCTTCAGGCTATGGCTGCCCCCGCAGCCTTGCGCCCCCTCTCCACTACCCCGCGATGCCATGCGCCTGCGCCAGATCGAAGTGTTCCGCGCCGTGATGCTGACCGGCACCGTCAGCGAGGCCGCGCGCCTGCTGCACGTATCGCAGCCGGTGGTCACGCGTGTGCTGCAGCATGCCGAGACCTCGCTCGGCTTCCGCCTGTTCGAGCGCGTGCGCGGACGGCTGCAGGCCACGCCCGAGGCCAACGCGCTGTATGGGGATGTCGAAAGGCTATATGGCGAGATCGAACGCGTGCGCCGGGTCTCGGAAAGCCTGCGCCACAAGGGCACGGGCCGGCTGCGCGTGGCCGCCACGCCGAGCCTGGCCAACCCGCTGCTGGTGCCGGCGGTGCGCAGCTTCTGCGCGCGCCACCCCGACACCCAGGTGCAGGTGCTGACGCACCATACCGACGAGATCGTCGATGCACTGCTGGCCAACCAGATCGACCTCGGCTTTGCCTTCGCCCCGCCCCGCCACGAAGCCATCTCGAGCGAGCCGGTGGCGAGCGGCCGCATGCTGCTGGCGGTGCCGCGCGCGCAGCCGCTGCCCGCCGGCGGGCGCCGCCGCGTGGTGCCGATGCAGCGGCTGATGGAACGCCCCTTTATCGGCTATGACGACAACAGTTCGCTGGGCCTGCTGGTGCGCCAGACCCTGGCGCGGCACGCGCTGGAGCCGCGCTCGACGCTGGAGGTTCAGACCTACTCGCTGGCGCTGGCGCTGGTCGACGCCGGCCTGGGCCTGACGCTGCTGGACCAGTACACCGCGCTCAGCGCCAGCCCGGAGCGCGTCGCGCTGCATGACGTGGCGCCGGTGCTGCCGTTCGAGATCCAGATGCTGCGCGCCAGCCACCGCGCCGGCTCCAGCCTGGCCGACGACCTGCACGCGCAGTTCGCGCAGGCCGCCGCGGCGCTGGCGGCAACGCTGCCGCAACGGCTGGAAGCGCCGACGGCAAGCTTCGACGCCGCCCCCGCCAGGCGCCGCGACTAAGCGGAACACAGATTGACAGCCGCGCGCGCCGTGCACCATCATCAAGCCGCCTGCAGGCACAACCTGCCAGCGCAATCCTGCCCATGTTCGTCCTGACCCTGATCGTGCTCGTCCTTGTCAGCGCCTTTTTCTCGATCTCCGAGATCGCGCTGACCGCTGCCCGCCGCACCAAGCTGCAAGTGCTGTCCGAACGCGGCGACGGCCGCGCCACGCGCGTGCTGCTGCTCAAGGAAGAGCCCGGGAATTTCTTCACCATCGTGCAGATCGGCGTGAACAGCGTCGCCATCCTGGCCGGTATCCTGGGCGAGAAGCATGTGTCCGACCTGCTGCTGGAAACGCTGTCGCCCTACATGCAGGTGGTGCACGCGCAGCGCGTCGCCAATATCGGCTCGTTCCTGATCGTGACGCTGCTGTTCATCCAGTTCGCCGACCTGATCCCCAAGCGCATCGCCATGACCTTTCCCGAGGCCTGCGCGCTGGCGGTGATCGACCCGATGCTGACGCTGCTGCGCGTGCTCAGGCCGCTGGTGTGGGTCTTCAACGCCGCCGCCGATGCCATGCTGCGCCTGCTGCGGCTGCCGACCAAGCCGGTCGACCAGATCACCACCGAGGACATCGCCGCGATGGTCGATGCCGGCGCCGAGGCCGGCGTGCTGCACAAGCATGAGCTGCATCTGATCGAGAACGTGTTCGAGCTCGACTTCAAGGGCATCACCGCGATCATGACGCCGCGCGACGAGGTGGTCTACCTGAGCCTGGACGAACCCGCCGACAGCGTGCGCCGCAAGCTGGTCAACCAGCCGCACGCGCAATATCCGGTGTGCGGGCACGACCTCGACGACGTGCAGGGCTATATCGATTCCAAGGACATCCTGCAGCTGCTGCTGGCCGATGAAAGCGCCGCGGTGATGGGCAACATCGGCCGCCACCACGACAAGAACGTGCTGGTGATCCCCGACACGCTGACCCTGTCCGAATCGCTGACGCGCTTTCGCGAGATGCACCAGAGCTTTGCCGTGGTCATGAACGAATACGGGCTGGTGGTGGGCATCGTCACGCTGGACGACATCGTCGGCGCGCTGATGGGCGACATCCTCTATTCCAGCGAAGACGAGCAGATCGTGCGGCGCGACGACAGCTCGTGGCTGGTCGATGGCCTGACGCCGCTGGTCGACCTGAAGAAGGCGCTGGAGCTGGATACGCTGCCAGGCGAAGACTACGTCGATACCGCGGCCGGGCTGGTGATCTATGCGCTCAAGCGCATCCCGAAGAAGTCTGAGTCGATCACCGTGGCGGGCTATCGCTTCGAAGTGCTGGACATCGACCATCACAAGATCGACCAGTTGCTGGTGTCGCGCCTGCCGCCAGCACCCGAGGCGGAAGCGGCGGCGACGCCAGCGTAGCCGCGCCGGCCTGGCGATAGCGCTCGAGCGTGTCCGGCAGCCGGAACCACGCCACGTAGCCGAACGCCGCCACCACTGCAACCGCCGCCACCACACCGAGCCGCGACGGCGCCACCGAGCCCCGCGGCGCCGGTCCGTGCAGCGTGCGGTAGGCCGTGCCCAGCAGCGCGATCCACGCCAGCCCGAGCGCATAGCCCGCGGCCACGTCGGACAGCCAGTGCATGCCCAGGTACAGCCGCGACACGCCGATCGCCGCCACCGCCACCACGGTCAGCGCCAGCACCGGAATGCGCACGCGCCACGGCTGGCGCAGGCACATCAGGAAGGCCAGGAAGCCGTAGGTGACCATGCTGCTGGTGGCGTGGCCGCTGGGGAAGGAATACGACTCGAGGCCGCTGTAGATGCTGGCCGGACGCACCCGCGCCATGCCGAGCTTGAGCGCCATCACGCAGGCGCGCGCGCCGAGCAGCGCGGCCGCCCAGTACAGCGCCACGATCCAGGCCCGGCGCCAGCACAGCCACGCGAACACCGCCACGCCCACCGCCACCGAAATGCGCCCGCCGCCGAGCTCGGTCACGGCCACCATTGCCAGGTCGAGCCAGTCGCTGCGCAAGGCGCGCAGGCCCGCGTACACCTGCTGGTCGAGGCGCACCACGTCCGCGTTTTCCGCGACCTCGCCGGCCAGCCAGAACAGCGCGCTGCCGCACGCCAGCAGCACGGCGCCGGCGAGCAGCACCAGCAGCAGCTCGGCCACGTCGCGCTCCAGCACGCGCAGCGTAAGCGCGTCCAGCCGCCGCGGCCGCGCCGCCACGCGCGCCGACAGTGCGCCCGCGCCCCACACGCGCCAGCGGTCCAGCCAGCGCACCACGGGCCGCAACAGCGCCACCAGCAGCGGCACCAGGCCCAGCAGCAGCAGCGTCACCAGCGCGAACAGCGCAAGCAGACCCAGCGCCGTGCCCGGCGTAAGCCAGGCCTGCACCAGGGCGACCGCGCGCGCCGGCGCGTCAGCCACCGGCGGCCTCCGCGGTGCCGGCGCTGGCGCCGATCCTGGCGAGATTGGCTCGGGCCGGGCGCTCGCAATCGGCGAACGCCGCGGTCAGGAACAGTCGCGGGCGCTGCGCCAGGTGGCCCAGGAATGCCGCGCGGCGGCGCATGAACTCGGCCCACAGCGCATCGCCCTGCAAGCCGGTGCGCGCGGCCAGCAAGGCGCGGTTTTCGGCGAAGACGTCGAGGCTGTGGCCGTCGAACACGTCCGGCGGCGCGGCCAGCCTGAGCAGGTCGAGATCGAGCACGGTGTCCGCGCCCGCGCAGCTGGGTCGATGGTCGCGCGTATCGAGCACGATCCGCGCGGCACGTTCCAGCACCGCGCGTGCTTCACCTGGCGCAACGGATTCGATCATGGCGGCCGAGGCAGCCTCGTTGTACTCGCAGCCCGGCACATAGACCGCGTCGTGGCACAGCACCGCCAGCGCCTGCGCGCGGTCCAGCGTCACGCCGCGCACATGGGCGGCCTCAAACATCTCCAGGATATGGCGGCGGTCGTGGTAGCGGCGGTACGGCGTGTCGTGCAGCGCCAGCACGTCGAGCACCGCCTGGCGCGGCAGGAAATCCAGGCAGGCCAGCGCCGCGGGCCAGTCGGGCGCGAAGCGCGGCACCTCGCCCTGCGGCGTCGCCACCGGCTCGCTGAACACATCGGCGCGGCGCACCCACAGCAAGGACGGATCGCGCATGGCGCGGTAGACCACCACCGGCGCCAGGTCGGCCTCGAAGCGCCCGACGCCTACCGCCGTATAGGCGCCGCCCTTGTAGTGCCGGTACGGCATGCCGTAGACCAGGCCGGGATCGGCCGGCAGTTCGGACGGATCGCCATGAAAGACCTGGGAGGCCGGTGAGGCCGGTGAGGCGGCTGCTTTGTCGGTGGGCTGGGTCATGGTGCGGCATCCTGCGTTGCGGATCGCCATGATAGTGCACCGGCCGGCGCGCGCCGCCACCCTGTCGCCACCCGTGGCCGCAGCACAAAACCGGCCGCGGAAAAAAACAAAACCGACGCGCACTTTCGTGGGCGTCGGCCTGAGTTTTACTACGCTGTTGTTGCCTGCCGGTGGTCGATGCCGACAGCTTCTTGTTTTGGCGGAGAGGGTGGGATTCGAACCCACGGTACCGTCGCCGGTACGCCTGATTTCGAGTCAGGTACATTCGACCACTCTGCCACCTCTCCGGTAACTTGTTGCCGTGTGGCGAAACCGAGATTATAGCCATGCTCCGCCAGCCGATGCAAGAGGCTGGCGGCAGATTTTTTTGGCGCCTTATTGCCGCGCCTTAGAGTTCCGGCTCCAGGCGGGTGGTGCCGCCCATGTACGGCTGCAGCGCGGCCGGCACCGTGACCGAGCCGTCGGCGTTCTGGTAGTTCTCCAGGATCGCCACCAGCGTGCGGCCGACGGCCAGGCCCGAACCGTTCAGCGTGTGCACCAGTTCCGGCTTGCCCTGCCCGGTGCGCATGCGCGCCTGCATCCGTCGCGCCTGGAAATCGCCCATGTTGGAGCACGAGCTGATCTCGCGGTAGGTGTTCTGCGCGGGAATCCAGACTTCCAGGTCGTAGGTCTTGGTGCTGCCGAAGCCCATGTCGCCGGTGCACAGCACGATGGTGCGGAACGGCAGCTCCAGCTTCTTCAGGATCGCCTCGGCGTGGCCGGTCAGCTGCTCGAGTGCGTCGAAGGACTGGTCGGCGGGCACCACCTGGACCAGCTCGACCTTGTCGAACTGGTGCTGGCGGATCATGCCGCGGGTGTCCTTGCCGTACGAACCCGCCTCGGAGCGGAAGCACGGCGTATGCGCGACGAAGCGCAGCGGCAGCTTCTCGCCGGCGACGATGGCGTCGCGCACGATGTTGGTCAGCGGCACCTCGGCGGTGGGGATCAGGTAGAAGTTCTCGATACGTTCGCCTTCCTCGCTACCGACCTTGCGTGGCACCTTGAACAGGTCTTCCTCGAACTTGGGCAGCTGGCCGGTGCCGCGCATCGACGCGGCGTTGACGATGTACGGCACGTACATCTCGGTGTAGCCATGCTCCTGCGTATGGGTGTCGAGCATCAGCTGCACCAGCGCGCGGTGCAGGCGCGCCATGCCGCCGCGCAGCATCGAGAAGCGCGACCCGGTGACCTTTACCGCGGTGTCGAAATCCAGCCCCAGCTTCTCGCCCACGTCGACATGGTCGCGCACGGCGAAGTCGAACTGGCGCACCTCGCCGACGCGGCGCACCTCGACGTTCTGGGTCTCGTCATTGCCCACCGGCACGCTCTCGTGCGGCAGGTTGGGAATCGACAGCATCAGCTCGCCCAGGTGCGCCTGGATCTCGTCCAGCCGCGCGGCCGAGGCCTTGAGCGCGTCGCCGATGCCGCCCACTTCCGCCATCACGGCCGAGGCATCCTCGCCCTTGCCCTTGAGCATGCCGATCTGCTTGGACAGGCTGTTGCGGCGCGCCTGCAGTTCCTCGGTCTGGGTCTGCAGTTGCTTGCGTTCGGCCTCGAGTGCCTGGAACGCCGCCACGTCGAGTTGGAAGCCGCGCGTGGCAAGGCGTTGGGCCACGGCGTCGATGTCTTTGCGGAACAGCTGGATGTCGAGCATGTTGCTAGGGTGAAGTGCAGGGCCAGCGACATGCCGGCGGACCCGCCATTTTACTGCACCCGCATGGCGCGGCACGAGCGAACTGTGCCCGACCGCCTGCCTACTCCCCGGACTTGCCGCCCTTGCCACCGTCCTTCGCCTTCGCGGCGCGCTGTTCGCGATGCCAGGCGTCGTCCAGCTCGCGCAGGTGGCGCAGCTTGTCGGCGATCTTGCCTTCCAGCCCGCGCGGCACCGGCTGGTACCAGCCCTGCGCCTTGAGGTCGTCCGGGAAGTAATGCTCGCCGGCGGCGTAAGCCTCGGGCTCGTCGTGCGCGTAGCGGTAGGCGTGGCCGTAACCCAGCTCCTTCATCAGCCGGGTCGGCGCATTGCGCAGGTGCACCGGCACCGCGCGCGACTTGTCCTTGGCAACGAAGGCGCGCGCCGCGTTGTAGGCGTTGTAGCCGGCGTTGGACTTGGGCGCGACCGCCAGGTAGATCAGCGCCTGGCCCAGCGCCAGCTCGCCCTCGGGCGAGCCCAGCCGTTCATAGGTCTCGGCCGCGTCCAGCGTGATGCGCGCGGCGCGCGGATCGGCCAGGCCGATATCCTCCCACGCCATGCGCACGATGCGGCGCGCCAGGTAGCGCGGGTCGGCGCCGCCGTCGATCATGCGGCAGAACCAGTACAGCGCGGCGTCGGGATCCGAGCCACGCACCGACTTGTGCAGCGCGCTGATCTGGTCGTAGAAGGCATCGCCGCCCTTGTCGAAGCGACGCAGGTTCTCCGACAGCGCACTGCCCAGCAGCGCGGTGTCGATCTGCGCGGCGCCGGCCGTGCGCGCGGCGCGCGCGACGATCTCGATGTTGTTCAGCAGCTTGCGCCCGTCGCCGTCGGCGGAGGCGACGATCAGCTGCAGCGCCTCATCCTGCCAGCCGATGCCGCCCAGTTCCTCGGAGGCGCGCAGCGCCAGCTGGGTCAGCTCGGCATCGTCCAGGCTCTTGAGCACGTAGACCGCCGCGCGCGACAGCAAGGCGCCGTTGACCTCGAACGACGGGTTCTCGGTGGTGGCACCGATAAACGTGAACAGCCCGCTTTCCACATGCGGCAGGAACGCGTCCTGCTGGCTCTTGTTGAAGCGGTGCACCTCGTCGACGAACACCAGCGTGCGGCGGCCATGGGCGCGGAACTGCTCGGCGCGCTCGACCGCCTCGCGGATGTCCTTGACCCCCGACAGCACCGCCGACAGCGCGATGAATTCGGCGTCGAACGCGTCGGCCATCAGCCGCGCCAGCGTGGTCTTGCCCACCCCGGGCGGTCCCCACAGGATCATCGAATGCGGCTCGCCAGACTCGAACGCCACGCGCAGCGGCTTGCCCGCGCCGAGCAGGTGCTGCTGCCCGATCACCTCGTCGATGGTGCGCGGGCGCAGGCGCTCCGCCAGCGGTTGCCGGGAACGGTCGGGAGATTCGGAAAACAGCGTGTCCGCCACGGTAGTCAGGCCCTGTCAGTGCGCAAGATGCAGAACGCCACAGTGTAGACCATCGGCACCGGCGCGATTGCGCGCGCGCTCAGGCGGCAAACGCCACCACGTCCTCGATCTCGACGCGGATGCCGATGCGCTCGCCCACCGCGTGGTTGTGGTGCGAGGGCACCAGCGCCAGCACGCGGCCGCCGCTGGCCAGGCGCAGCGTGTACAGGATCTCGGCGCCGCGGAAGGCCTTGTGCACCACCTCGGCACGCATCGGGCTGGCGTCGTCGTGGATGATGTCGTCGGGGCGCACCAGCACGTCGACTGCCGCGCCGGCCGGCAGGTCCAGCGGCACGGCGGGGCGCAGCAGGCCCAGTTCCAGTTCGATCTGAGCGGTATCGCGCACGCGCCCCGCCATCAGCACGCCCTGGCCGATAAAGCCGGCGACAAAGCGCGACGCCGGACGGTGATACAGGTCGTGCGCGCTGCCCCATTGCTCGATCACGCCGTCGTGCATCACGCCGATCTCGTCGGCCATGGCGAAAGCCTCGTGCTGGTCATGCGTGACCAGGATGGCGGTGGTGCCCTGCGCCTTCAGGATCGCGCGCACTTCCAGGCTCAGGCGTTCGCGCAGGTCGACGTCGAGGTTGGAGAACGGCTCGTCGAGCAGCAGCAGCTCCGGGCGCGGCGCCAGCGCGCGTGCCAGCGCGACGCGCTGCTGCTGGCCGCCTGACAGTTCGTGCGGGTACTGGCGGCCGGCACCGGCCAGGCCCACCAGCCGCAACACCTCGTCCACCCGCGCCGTGCGCTCGGCGCGGCTGGCGCGGATCAGGCCGAAGCCGACGTTGGCAGCCACGTCCAGATGCGGAAACAGCGCGTAGTCCTGGAACACCATGCCGATGCGGCGCTGCTCCGGCGCCAGCAGCGTCCCGGAAGAGGACACGGTCTGCCCGTCCAGCAAGATGCGTCCGTCCTGCAGCGGCTCGAAGCCCGCGATCGCGCGCAGCACCGTAGTCTTGCCGCAGCCGCTGGGCCCCAGCAGGCAGGCGATATGGCCGCGCGCCACCGAGAAAGACAGGCCCTTGACCACGGCATGGCGGCCGAAGGCATGACGGATACGCTCCACCTCGATGACAGCCGGAGCCGGGACGGACGCATCCGGAGCATCGGCACGGGTAGCCGGCCGAGTGCGGGCCTGGGTGCCGGGCAGGCGTGAATAGGAATCGGTTCGCATGTGCGCATTATAGGGACGTGCCGGCCCGTGCGGCCGGTGTCCCAGCTTCGTCCGGCGCGCCTACGTCGCCGGCATTGCTAGAATGCGTCAGCCCGCACACCGCGCCGCCAGGCAAAGGTTCGGCGGGCGGCACTTTGCTCACCGTTCCCGCGCATGCTCCTGTCCAGCCGCCGCCGCTTCCATCCCCTGACCCTGGCCACCGTGGCGATGGCGCTGCTGATTGCCGTGCCGGTTCTGGTGATCGCCTCGGCCGTGCTCCTGCCCGCCGGCGACACCTGGCGCCACCTGCTCGACACGGTGCTGGCCGAATACGTGCTCAATACCGTCTGGCTGCTATGCGGCGTGGCCACGGGGGTGCTGCTGCTGGGCGTGACCACCGCGTGGCTGGTCTCGACCTACCGCTTTCCCGGCCATGCCGTGATGGAATGGGCGCTGGTGCTGCCGATGGCGATGCCGGCCTACGTGATCGCCTACGCCTACACCGACGCGCTGCAGTTCGCCGGCCCGGTGCAAGGCTGGCTGCGGGAGCTGACCGGCTGGCGCGCCCGCGACTACTGGTTTCCCGAAATCCGCTCGCTCGGCGGCGCGATCGCGCTGTTCTCGCTGGTGCTGTACCCGTACGTCTACCTGACCGCGCGCGCCGCCTTCCTGCAGCAGACCCAGAACACGCTCGAGGCCGCGCGCCTGCTCGGCCATGGCGCCTGGAGCCGGCTCTGGCGCGTGGTGCTGCCGCTGGCGCGACCGGGCATCGTCGCCGGCACCGCGCTGGCGATGATGGAAACGCTGGCGGACTTCGGCACCGTCGCCTATTTCGCCATCCCGACTTTCTCCACCGGCATCTACCGCGCCTGGTTCTCGCTGGGCGACAAGAACGCCGCGGCGCAGCTGTCGGCCTGCATGCTGCTGTTCGTCGCCGCGATCCTGCTGATGGAGCGCGCCAGCCGCGGCCGCGCGCAGGTGTTCGGCAACCAGCGCCGCGCCGCGGCCTGGACCCTGGACGGCGCACGCGGCTGGCTGGCGCTGGCGGCGTGCCTGGTGCCGGTGCTGCTGGGCTTCGTGGTGCCCGCGCTGATGCTGTGCCGCATGGCCTTTACCGATGGCGACGCACAGTTCGGCCCGCGCTTTGTCGGCCTGGTGCGCAACAGCTTCCTGCTGGCCAGCGCCACCGCGCTGGCGGCGGTGGCGGTCGCGCTGGCGGTTGGCTATGCCGCGCGCGCCGTCAACGGCAAGCGCAGCTGGCTGATGCGCGGCCTGACCCGGGTCTGCGGCATGGGCTATGCGCTGCCGGGCTCCGTCATCGCGGTGGGCGTGCTGGTGCCGGTGGCGCGACTCGACAATGCGCTGTCGGCCTGGCTGCAGCAGCAGTTCGGGGTCTCGGTGGGGCTGCTGCTGACCGGCGGCATCGCCGCGCTGGTCTACGCGCTGCTGGTGCGCTTCCTGGGCGTGGCGCTGCAGACCGTCAATGCCGGGCTGGGCAAGATCACGCCCAGCATGGACGCCGCCGCGCGCAGCCTGGGCCACGGCCCCGGCGCCACGCTGCGGCGCGTGCATTTGCCGATGCTGCGCGGCAGCCTGCTGACCGCCGCGCTGATCGTCTTTGTCGACGTAATGAAGGAATTGCCGGCGACCTTCGTGATGCGGCCGTTCAATTTCGACACGCTGGCGGTGCAGGCCTACAACCTGGCCGCCGACGAACGCCTGACCGAGGCCGCCACCGCCTCGCTGGTGATCGTCGCGGTCGGGCTGCTGCCGGTGATCGTGCTGTCGCGCACGATCCGCCGCCAGGCGCAGCACTGAGCCGCCCCGGTCTCGCTCAAGTCGCGCCCGCCCCGCGCCGATAGCCTCTTATGGCCCGGCATCCGCCCGGGCGCGACCCGCGGCATGCCCGCCGCGCAAGAGCCTATGCTGCGATATCACATCCTGCTGTTCAAGTTGAACCGGCTCAGCCGCAACAGGCTGAGCGGCGTGGAAGAAGTCTCGCTGGCCGGACAGCTGGCCGAGATGATCGGCGCGGCCGACGCCGCCGCGCGCGTGATCGACGACCTGTTCGACCATGCCAACCCGCAGGTACGCCGCATCGCCCTCAATGCGATCCGCCGCGCGCGGCAATTCTCGGCGCCGGCGCTGCAGCCGGCGCTGGTGCGCCGCATGGCCGATGCCGAGGCGACGGTGCGCCACGATGCCGTGTGGATCGTGCAGGAAACCCGCATGGACGGCGCCGAACTGCGCGCCGCGCTGCGCCGGCTGGCCGGCAAGGTGCAACTGCCATGGGATGCCGAGCGCGCCCGCGCCAACCCGGCCGATACCGCGCTGGCGGCACAGGTGCGGGCGCGCATGGCGCTGGACAAGCTGCTGGAGAAGAGCGCCGCGGAGCGCAACCAGGCGCTGGCGGCAATGGCGCTGGGCTCGACCTCGGACCAGCCCTATGCCGAAGGCACGGTCGGCCACAAGGGACTGCTGCATCGGGCGCTGGTGCGGCGGCAGGCGGGGCGGCGGCTCAACAGCAGTGTCAAGCTGACGTTCCGCAAGGTCGAACCGACGCAGGTGACGGGGAACAAGCGGTTCTTGCTGTGACCGCGTCTGGCTGCTGACACCTCAGCAACCGCTTGTGTGCTCCCTCTCCCGCTTGCGGGAGAGGTGAGAAAACCAGCGCCAAGCCATCCTTCGGCTTTACTTGAACCCCGCCCGATCCACCAGCTTCTGCGCCTGCGGCTGGTACTTGCCCAGCTCGGCCACGTTGATGGTGTCGGACTTGAACTCGCCCAGCGCCTCGAGCACGGGGTTGCTGACCTTCACGCCCTTCACCACCGGCCATTCGTTGTTGCCGTCGGCAAAGTAGCGCTGCGCCTCGTCGCTGGCCAGGTACTCCAGGAACTTGACCGCCGCATCCTTGTTGGGCGCGTGCTTGAGCATGCCGCCGCCGGAGACGTTCATGTGTACGCCCTGGCTCGACTGGTTGGGCCACACCACGCCCAGCTTGTCGGCCACGGCCTTGTCTTCGGGCTTGGTCGACTTCAGCAGCCGCGCGATGTAGTAGGTGTTGGCGATGGCCACGTCGCACTCGCCCGCGGCAACGGCCTTGAGCTGGTCGGTGTCGCCGCCCTTGGGCACGCGCGCCAGGTTGGCGGCCACGCCGCGCGCCCATTGCTCGGTACGGGCCTCGCCGTCGTGGGCGATCAGGCTGGAAATCAGCGACAGGTTGTAGACATGGCCGCTGGAACGCGTGCAGACCTTGCCCTTCCACTTGGGATCGGCCAGGTCTTCATAGCTGGCGATGTCGCCGGCCTTGACCGCGGCCTTGTTGTAGGCGATCACGCGGCCGCGGGCCGAGAAGCCGAACCACTCGCCATTGGGATCGCGGTAGTTGGCCGGGATGCGCGACTCCAGCACCTTGGACTTCACCGGCGCGAACACGCCGGCCTGCTGGGCGCGCCACAGGCGCCCGATATCCACCGTGATGAACACGTCCGCCGGGCTGTTGGCCCCTTCGTTGCGGATGCGCTCCAGCAGCGGATCTTCCTGGCCTTCGATGCGGTTGATCTTGATGCCGGTCTGCTTGGTGAAGTTGGCGTACAGCGCCTCGTCGGTCTGGTAGTGCCGTGCGGTGTAGAGGTTGAGCACCTTTTCCTGGGCCGCCGCGGCAAGCGGCAGCGTCAGCAGGGCCAGTGCCGCGGCGCGCGGCAGCAAGGTTCGGATGGTGGTTTTCACGCGGTTGGCTCCCCAGCATGGTTTGGGCAGCCGCCGGGCACCCCCAAGGCCGCCCGGTGTTTGGATTCCGGTTAGCGGAAAACAATATTGATTCTTGTTCAGGCGGTCAAATTACATTTCTGTCATGTTTGACGCCCCTTGCGCCGGGTCAAGGTGACCCGTCAACTCCGGGATGAACGCGGCCTCAGCCGCGCCGCACCCACACCACCTTGCCGGCCTTGACCCCCAGCGTGCGCCGCTGCGGGTTGTAGTCCATGGTGCCAGGGAACTGCTGGCCGTCGCGTTCGCCCAGGCGCCACGTGCAGCCTTGCAGCAGGCCGATGGCTTCGGCCTCGGGCTTGCCGACCAGTGCGTCGTCGGCCAGCTTGTCCGCGGCGCAGCCGGCCGTCGTGCCGAGCGAGCCTTGCGGGGCCGGCGCCGGTGCCGGCGCTGCCGGCTCAGTCGGCGCGGCCGCGCAGCCGGCCAGCAACGCGCCGCCCGCGGCCAGCCACAGCAGTTGATGGGTGCGGCTGCGCATGGTGGCAAGCATCGCGATCATGGGGGCTCCTGTCAGGGTTGGCGAGTCAGAGGATTCTGGGACACATGGCCCATATAGGGTTCAGGCCGCACTGAGCGGCGCCGGCGATGCCTTAGCCCCTGGCGCGCTTGGCCAGGGTCTTCATCGCATCGGCCGGCAACGGGCCGTGGCAGGTGCGCTCGCCGCCGGCCTCGCTGACCACCAGCCATACCTGGCCTGGCTGGTCCTTCGGGTGCAGCAGCCAGGCCGGGCCGCGCGCGTTGCTGCTCGGCGGCAGGTCTTCCAGCACGCCGGTGCTGGCCGATTGCAGCATCACCGCGCATTCGGTGGCGGGCACGCGGGTGGCCGAGAGAAAGGCCGGATTGCCGACCACCTCCGGCAACGCCGAGTCCGGCGCGCGCAGGAAGGCGTCGACATCGAACTTGCTGGCGCCGCCGCCGCTGCTGGCGCATGCCGCCAGCGCCAGCACGCCGGCGCAGGCCAGCACCATCCGGCCAGGACGACGATAGGTTGCGTCAGCGGGGGCCGACCCTTCGCGCGCATCGATCATGGCGGCCCTCATTGCTTCATCACGTCGGCGCCCTTGGGCACCGTGAACCGGAACGCATCGGCCGCCAGCGGCGGGTTTTTCTGCATGCCGGTGAAGGTCAGCAGCGTGGTGTTGCCGAACGCGTCGCGCAGTTCCATGGCTTCGAGATTGCCGGCCTTGAAGCCGATGCCGATGCGCTCGAACTGCGTGTCCTTGGCCTTGGGCGTCAGCTCCAGCCATTCCACGCCGTCGCGCGTCGGCCCGTTCCTGACCACGAAGTTCTTGTCGAGGTCGTTGCTGCCGAACAGGATCGCCGCCGGGCTGGAACCCAGCGCGCCGTCGAGCTTGCGCTCGGTGACCTGGTTCAGGTCCTTGTCATAGATGTACAGGGTCTGGCCGTCGGCCTGCAGCAGCTGCTCGTAGGGCTTGGTATAGCGCCAGGTGAACTTGCCCGGACGCGAGAACACGAAGGTGCCGCTGGAGGTGCCGGTCACCTTGACGTTGGCGCCCTGCCCCTTGACCTGGCGCTGCGTGAATTCGCCGCGCGCGCTCTTCACGCCGGTGACGAAGCTCTGCAGCTGGTCGGTGGCGGCGGCATGGGCCGGCGCCTGCATGGCGAACATCGCCAGCGCGGCGCAGGCCGACACGAGGATGCGGTTGCGCATGATCTGGATCCTGGTTGTTATCGAATGCGTTGCCACGGTGCGGCGCCTGCTCAGGCAGCCCGCTGTATGGTCAACGTCTGGTTAGAGCAGGCAACTGGTGCAGGATTCCGCGCCGCGGGTAACCGGATATTACGGCAGATGGTGCGCGAACTGCGCCGGTTCGGGCACGAAAACTCTCAATTTGCGGTAAACGGCGAGTCGGGCGAAATTCGTATCGAGACGAAACACATCCTTACCTGCCGTGGAAGACAATGCCAAGCATGCACGTAGAGCACTCGCCACGCTGCCTCTTGCCTGTTGCTTCGCCGGGAGGCGGCCAAACACACTGGGCCGGCAATATGACCACCACCAAACCTACGGCCGGGCGTCAGCCATTCCGGCACGACGCCCGGCGCCTTGACCGCGACGAGATGAAGAGGATCGCGACGCGCCAGGTCAGGATTGAACTCGAGGCCCGGCAGGAAAAGAACGCTGCCAAGCCAGTAAATCCTGCCATGGTAGTCACGGGCATTCTGGCCGGTGTAGCGTTCGTCTTTTCCGTGATGTCGTGGCTGAATGAGAGCACCCAGGACAAGATCGACAAGGCCACTGGTCCGCTCGCCTCCGGGATAACGGAGATGGATCGCCGCCTCACGGGTCGCCTCGATGCTGTCGATGCACGTATCGACCGCCTGGAGGTGCGGGTCGAAAAGGAGTTTGAAAACGTCAACGCCAAACTAGGGAGCGTCAACGCGAAGGTCGACAACGTCAATGCGAAGGTCGACAACGTCAACGCAAAGGTCGACAACGTAAACGCGAAGGTCGAGAACATCAACGCGAAGCTCGATTTGGTGCTCAAGCGCCGCTAGCACACAGGCTGGGCAATCTACGGCTAGCCGGGATGCCCGCCTCTGCTAGTCACTCATCATCCCGCGCGGCAGCACCGCCCTGCACCAGGATGTCGCGGTTGCCGTTGCCCGACATGGCCGAGACCAGCCCGGCCTTTTCCATGTCCTCGAGCAGCCGCGCGGCGCGGTTGTAGCCGATGCGCAGGTGGCGCTGCACCAGCGAGATCGATGCGCGCCGGTTCTTCAGCACCACCTCGACCGCCTGGTCGTACAGCGGATCGGCTTCGCCGCCACCACCGCCGATGCCGGCGCCGCCGCCAAAACCGTCGCCACCGCCGCCGTCATCGGTCAGCCCGCCTTCGAGGATGCCCTCGATGTAGTTGGCCTCTCCCGACTCCTTGAGCTTTTCCACCACCCGGTGGACTTCGTCGTCCGAGACGAAGGCGCCGTGCACGCGCACCGGCAGGCCAGTGCCCGGCGCGAGATAGAGCATGTCGCCCATGCCCAGCAGCGTCTCGGCGCCCTGCTGGTCGAGGATGGTGCGCGAATCGATCTTGCTGCTGACCTGGAACGCGATCCGGGTCGGCACGTTGGCCTTGATCAGGCCGGTGATCACGTCCACCGACGGGCGCTGCGTGGCCAGCACCAGGTGCAGGCCAGCGGCACGCGCCTTCTGGGCGATCCGCGCGATCAGTTCTTCCACCTTCTTGCCGACCACCATCATCAGGTCGGCCAGCTCGTCGATGACGATGACGATGGTAGGCAGCTTTTCCAGCGGCTCCGGTGCGTCCGGGGTCAGGCTGAACGGGTTCGGGATCTTCTCTTCCTTCGCCGCGGCCTCGTCGATCTTCTTGTTGTAGCCGGCCAGGTTGCGCACGCCCAGCTTGCTCATCAGCTTGTAGCGGCGCTCCATCTCGCCGACGGCCCAGTTCAGCGCGTTGCCGGCCTGGCGCATGTCGGTCACCACCGGGCACAGCAGGTGCGGAATGCCCTCGTAGACGCTCATTTCAAGCATCTTCGGGTCGATCAGGATCAGGCGCACGCTTTCGGGCTTGGCCTTGTACAGCAGCGACAGGATCATCGCATTGATGCCCACCGACTTGCCCGAGCCGGTGGTGCCCGCCACCATGCAGTGCGGCATGCGCGCCAGGTCGGCCACCATCGGCTTGCCGGCAATGTCCTTGCCCAGCGCCATGGTCAGGCTGGAGGCGCTCTCGTTGTAGACCTGCGAGCCCAGGATTTCCGACAGGCGCACGGTCTGGCGTTTCGGGTTGGGCAGCTCCAACCCCATGTAGTTCTTGCCCGGGATGGTCTCGACCACGCGGATCGACACCAGCGACAGCGAACGCGCCAGGTCGCGCGCCAGGTTCACCACCTGGCTGCCCTTGACCCCGGTGGCGGGCTCGATCTCGTAGCGGGTGATGACCGGGCCCGGGTAGGCCGCCACCACCTTGACCTCGACGCCGAAGTCCTTGAGCTTTTTCTCGATCAGGCGCGACGTGAACTCCAGCGTCTCGGCGCTGACGGTTTCCTGGTGCGGCGGGATCGGATCCAGCAGCGACAGCGGCGGCAGGTCCGAATCCTGGATATCGGCGAACAGCGGCTGCTGCTTCTCGCGCTCGACGCGCTCGTGCTTGGGCACGGCCTGCGGGCGCACAATCTGCACCGGCGCCGCCTCTTCGATGCGCACGCGCTGCACCTCGACGGTTTCCTTGCGCTCGGTCTTGGCGGCCTCGCCGATGATGCGGTCCTGCTTGCTCTCGCGGCGGGCCTTGAAGCCCAGGAACAGGGTCTCGACAAAGCCGCCGATCTGCTCGGCCACGGTCAGCCACGAGAAATGGAAGAACAGCGACAGCCCGATCGCCAGCAGCAGCAACAGCAGCAGGGTAGCGCCGGTGAAGCCCAGCGCCACCTGCAGCCAGCCGCCGAGCAGGTCGCCCAGCACCCCGCCGGGCGCGCGCGGCAGCGCGGCGCGCAGCGGGTACATGCGGATCGCCTCCAGGCCCATGCTGGAGAACAGGGTCAGCACGAAGCCGATCCAGCTGACGGTCACGCCCTGGCGGTGCAGGCCGTGGTCGGTGCGTTCGGGCAGCTCGGCGGTCAGCGTGCGCCAGCCGCGCCAGCAGCGGCGCACCAGCAGCACCGCCAGCCAGTAGGCGGAAAAGCCGAAGATGAAGAACAGCACATCCGCCACCCAGGCGCCGACGCGGCCGCCCAGGTTATGGATATCGGCCACCTGGTTGGCATGGGACCAGCCGGGATCGGTCTTGCTGTAGCTGGCCAGCACGCACAGGAAACCCAGCGTGACGGCCAGCAGCAGGAACCAGCGGACTTCGCCCAGCAGTTTGCCGATGCGGGATGGCAAGGCTGAGGGATCGGTGCGGGTGGTCGTGGTAGCTCGGGCCATGCCTGGTTGAAACTCGCGTGTTAGGGGATTCCGGATCGGTTTCGGACCGATGCCGCCGGCGGCCGGCGTTCTTTCGCCGGGTGACGGACAGGCATCGTGGCGGCCATTTTAACGTGGCCCGAGACTATCGCACCCATTGGAATTTGCAACAGTGAGCAAATGCGGCTCCTCTTATAATGTCGCTTTCGAGCAATGCCGGTGGGCATCATGCCGCACCGGCCACAGGAACGCATCATGGCAAAACACGCAAAAGTGCTGATTCTCGGTTCCGGTCCCGCCGGCTACACCGCCGCGGTCTACGCGGCCCGCGCCAACCTGGAGCCGGTGCTGATCACCGGCCTGGCACAGGGCGGCCAGCTGATGACGACCACCGACGTCGAGAACTGGCCGGGCGATGCCAAGGGCGTCCAGGGCCCCGAGCTGATGCAGCGCCTGCTGGCGCATGCCGAGGAATTCAAGACCGAAATCATCTTCGATCACATCCATACCGCGAAGCTGGTGGACGACAAGGGCCAGCCGGCCCGCCCCTTCACGCTGATCGGCGACGCCGGCGAGTACACCTGCGACGCGCTGATCATCGCCACCGGCGCCTCGGCACAGTACCTGGGCCTGCCGTCGGAAGAATCGTTCATGGGCCGCGGCGTGTCGGCCTGCGCCACCTGCGACGGCTTCTTCTACAAGAACCAGGAAGTGGCCGTGGTCGGCGGCGGCAATACCGCCGTGGAAGAAGCGCTGTACCTGTCGCATATCGCCAGCAAGGTCACCGTGATCCACCGCCGCGACAGCTTCCGCGCCGAGCCGATCCTGGTTGACCGCCTGCTGCAGCGTGAAAAGGAAGGCCGCGTGGTGATCCGCTACGACAGCGTGCTGGACGAAGTGCTGGGCGACGACTCCGGCGTGACCGGCATCCGCGTGCGCGGCACCAAGACCGGCCAGACCGAAGACCTGAAGCTGGCCGGCGTGTTCATCGCCATCGGCCACAAGCCCAACACCGACCTGTTCACCGGCCAGCTGGCCATGGAAAACGGCTACCTGGTGACCAAGTCGGGCCTGCAGGGCGATGCCACCGCCACCAGCGTGCCGGGCGTGTTCGCCGCGGGCGACGTGCAGGACCACGTCTACCGCCAGGCCATCACCAGCGCCGGCACCGGCTGCATGGCCGCGCTGGACGCCCAACGCTTCGTCGAAGCCCTGAAGTAAGCAACCCCTGCGCCGGCGGCTCATCACGCCGCCGGCGCGTCACACGGGCGCGGGCCCGCCCGCGGCCCCGCCAGTCGATATAATCGGCGCCGAGCCTCCGGAGATTTTTTTCAATGACGCACGGCGCCCGCAAACCCGACCGACCGCCCCAACGCCTCGGCCTGAACGACCTTGCCAGGCTGCGCGACACCCTCAAGGCCGACACCGAGCGCCGCGAAGCCGAGCGCGTCGCCGCCGAGCAGGCAGCCGAGCGCGCCCGCGCCGAAGCCGATGTGTTCCGCGCCAGCGTGGGCCAGGTCAGCCAGCTGCGCGACCGCAACCGCGCCCACCATCCCCCCAGCAAGCCCGCACCCGTGCCGGTGCAGTCGCAGCGCAACGACCAGGCCGTGCTGCAGGCGTCGCTGTCGGACGAGTTCGATGTCGAAAGCCTGCTCGAGACCGACGAGACGCTGTCGTTCCGCCGGCCCGGCATCGGCATGGACGTGGTGCGCAAGCTGCGCCGCGGCGAATGGGTGCCGCAGGACAAGGTCGACCTGCACGGACTGCGCAGCGACGAGGCGCGCGAGGCGCTGGCCGAGTTCCTGCGCCGCTCGGTGCGCAACGGCGTGCGCTGCGTGCGCGTGATTCACGGCAAGGGCCTGGGCTCGCCCGACAAGCTGCCGGTGCTCAAGGGCAAGGTGCGCAGCTGGCTGGTGCAGAAGGAGGAAGTGCTGGCCTTCGTGCAGGCGCGCGAAGCCGAAGGCGGCGCCGGCGCGCTGATGGTGCTGCTGCGCCAGCGGCGCGCCTGACGCCGCGCCCGGATGCACGTTCCGCTCGAATTGCTGATGGGGCGCCTGCCCCTGATCCTCCACATCATGGAGGTGATCGGCGTGCTCGCCTTCGCGGTCTCGGGGGTGGTCGATGCCCGCAAGCAGCGCCTGGACGTGGTCGGCACCTTCGTGGTGGCCTTTGCCACCGCCTTCGGCGGCGGCACCGTGCGCGACGTGCTGCTCGACCGGCGCCCGTTCTACTGGGTCGACCATGAAGGCTATGTGCTGCTGATCTTCGTGATGTCGTTCGGCGCGTCGTTCGTGCTGCGCGTGGTCAGCCGGGTGGCTTCGGACCGGGCCATGATCGTGGCAGATGCCATCGGGCTGGGGCTGTTCTCGGTGACCGGCGCCTCGCTGGCGCTGGTGGCGCAGATGACGCCGACCGTGGCGGTCATGATGGGCATCATCTCGGCGGTGTTCGGCGGCGTGGTGCGCGACGTGCTGTGCAATGAAGTGCCGATGATCCTGCGCGACCGCTCGCCCTATGCCACCTGCTCGTTCATCGGCTGCTGGATCTATATCGGCCTGACCTGGGTCGAGGTGCAGCAGGAGGCGGCGCTGCTGACCGGCGCGCTGGCGATCATCGCCATGCGCCTGGCGTCGGTGCGCTATGGCTGGAAGCTGCCCAGCTGAGCGGCGGCTAAGGCGGACCCACCAATGAAAACGCCGCCCTGCAGGGCGGCGTGTCGCTGCGCTGGCCGATCCAGCCGATGGCTCAGACCGCGGCTTCGTCCTGCTCGCCGGTGCGGATGCGGATCACGCGCTCGATCTCGGTGACGAAGATCTTGCCGTCGCCGATCTTGCCGGTGTGGGCGGCCTTTACGATGGCGTCCAGCACGGTATCCAGCTGGTTCTCGGCCACCACCACTTCGATCTTGATCTTGGGCAGGAAGTCGACCACGTACTCGGCGCCGCGGTACAGCTCGGTATGCCCTTTCTGGCGGCCAAATCCCTTTACTTCGGTCACCGTCAGCCCGGTCACGCCGACGTCAGCCAGGGCTTCACGCACCTCGTCGAGCTTGAACGGTTTGATGATGGCGGTAATCTGCTTCATGACTGGCCCCTGTTTATCGTTTGTTCACGCGCCTGGCGGCGCATCGCCGCGGACGCGGCGCTCTCCGGAGGGCATTTTAACAGTCCTTGGGCGCTTGCATTTCCGCCACGCCCGCGGCCGGCGCCGCTGCTGCGTGGGGTGGCGCGCATCCGCCGTCGTCCGCGTCTGTGGATAACCTTGTGGACAGCCACTGGAGAACCTGTGCACAAACCGGCACTCCAGCGCCATGTCCCTCGGGCCAGGCCATCAGTCCGGCACCTTCTCCAGATCCGCCAGCCACACCACCGACTCCGAGTCGCTGGGCGCGCGCCAGTCGCCGCGCGGCGACAGTGAGCCACCCGAGCCCACCTTGGGCGCATTCGGCACGCATGATCGCTTGAACTGGCTGGTGCGGAAGAAGCGGTCCAGGAAGATCGCCAGGTTGCGCTTGATGTCGGGCAGGCCATACTGGTTGCGCACGACGTGCGGGCCGTTGGGCCAGATGCCGCGCTCGCGGTCGCCCCAGGCATGCTGCGCCAGGAAGGCGATCTTGGACGGGGCAAAGCCGAAGCGCAGCGTGTAGTAGAGGTTGAAGTCCTGCAGCTCGTACGGGCCGATGGTGCTCTCGGTCTTCTGTTCCGGACCGTGGTTGCTGTCGCCGGGGATCAGCTCGGGGCTGATGTCGGTGTCGAGCACCGCCAGCAGCACGTCCGAGCCGCCCTCGCCCACCTGCCCGGTCTCTGCGACCCAGCGCACCAGGTGCGAGATCAGCGTCTTGGGCACGCTGGCGTTGACGTTGTAGTGCGACATGTGGTCGCCCACGCCATAGGTGCACCAGCCCAGCGCCAGCTCGCTCAGGTCGCCGGTGCCGATCACGATGGCATGGTTGTGGTTGGCCAGCCGGAACAGGTGGTTGGTGCGCTCGCCCGCCTGCACGTTCTCGAAGGTCACGTCGTAGACCTTCTCGCCGGCGGCATAGGGGTGGCCCAGGTCCTTCAGCATTGCCAGGCACGAAGGCCGGATATCGATCTCGGTCGCGCTGCAGCCCACCACCTGCATCAGCTGGCGCGCCTGCTGCAGCGTGCGCCCGCTGGTGGCAAAGCCGGGCATGGTGTACGCGAGGATATTGGCGCGCGGCAGGCCCAGCCGGTCCATCGCCTTGGCGCACACCAGCAGCGCGTGGGTGGAATCGAGCCCGCCCGAGACGCCGATCACCACCTTGCTGATCTTGCTCGCCGACAGCCGCTGCACCAGCGCCTGCACCTGGATGTTGTAGACCTCCATGCAGCGTTCGTCGCGCTGGCGCGGATCGGCCGGCACGTACGGGAAACGCGCCACGTTGCGCTCCAGCGGCAGCGACTTTTCCAGGGTCAGGTCGAGCGGGAAGCGCACCACGCGGAAGCGCTCCACCTCGGCCTTGTGCCGCCGCACCGAATGGCCGAAGGTCACCTGGTGCATGCGCTCGCGCGACAGCCGCTCGACATCGATATCGGCGAACAGCAGGTGCGAGGTGTCGGCAAAGCGCTCGGACTCGGCCAGCAGCTCGCCGTTCTCGCAGATCAGCGCCTGGCCGTCCCAGGCCAGGTCGGTGGACGACTCGCCCTTGCCGGCCGAGGTGTACAGGTAGGCCGCCAGGCAGCGCGCCGATTGCTGCGACACCAGCTGGTGCCGGTAGCCCGACTTGCCCACCACGATATTCGATGCCGACAGGTTGACCAGCACCGTGGCCCCGGCCAGCGCCGCGAACGACGACGGCGGGATCGGCACCCATACGTCCTCGCAGATCTCGGCGTGGAAACGGAAATCTGGGATGTCCTCGAGCTCGAACAGCAGGCCGGCGCCGAACGGCACCTGCTGGCCGAGCAGCTCGATCGAATCGACGGCGGCGTTGTCGGCGGCGCTGAACTGGCGTGCCTCGTAGAACTCCCAGTAGTTGGGCAGGTAGGTCTTGGGCACCACGCCCTGGATGCGCCCGCGCGCCACCACCACGGCGCAGTTGAACAGCTGGTGCTCGACCCGCAGCGGCATCCCCACCACCATTGCCGCGGGCAGCTTGCGCGAGGCCTCGACGATGGTGGCCAGCGCCGCCTGGCAGGCATCCAGCAGCGCGCGCTGGTGGAACAGGTCGTCGCAGGTGTAGGCCGACAGCCCCAGTTCCGGGAACGCGACCAGTACGGCGCCGCGCTGCGCCGCCTGCGTCGCCAGGGCAATGGTCTCGTTGGCGTTGAAGGCCGGGTCGGCCACGCGGCAGACCGGCACGCCCACCGCGACGCGCGCAAAGCCGTGCGAATACAGGTTGAAAAACAGGTTTTTCATATCGGGCCTTGGTGTTGGGAGTCGTGCGGTGGGCCGTTGAACCAGCCGCAAGCGTGCGGGTCGTCCGCAGCATCCGTGGATGCCTGGGAAAGCACTATTGACCAGGAGACTCCATTTTACGACGCCGGCCCTGGGGCGGGGTTTCCGGTAGACTCGACCGGTCCACAGAGGGAACTGGTGCAATGCAGTCTGAATCATGCGTGCCCGGACAGGGCCAGCCGGCACGGCAAGCGCGCAGCGAAGCGAGCGACGCCGCCCCGGAATACCGTACCGAGATCGTCTCCGACCTGGGCCAGGTCGATGCCGCCGCCTGGGACGCCCTGGTGGCCCGTCATGCTGACGCCACGCCCTTCCTCAAGCATGCCTTCCTGCACGCGCTGCACGCCAGCGGCAGCGCCTGCCCGGATACCGGATGGCATCCGCGCTACCTGACGTTATGGGCGCCGCCCGCGGCGGGCCGTCCGCAACGGCTGGCCGCCGCCATGCCGCTGTACGCCAAGGCGCATTCCTATGGCGAGTATGTCTTTGACTGGGCCTGGGCCGACGCCTATGCGCGCAACGGCATCGAGTACTACCCCAAGTGGCTGGCGGCGATTCCGTTCACGCCGGTGCGCGGCGCGCGGCTGCTGGCCGAAGACGCCGAGGCGCGCCGGCTGCTGCTGCAGGTGGCGCTGGCGCTGGCCGCCGACAGCCAGATGTCGTCGCTGCACATCCTGTTTCCGGACGAGACCGAAGCCGCGCTGATGGCGCAGGCCGGCATGCTGATGCGGCACGGCGTGCAGTTCCACTGGACCAATGAAAACTACGGCGGCTTCGACGACTTCCTCGCCACGCTGTCGCAGAAGAAGCGCAAGAACATCCGCGCCGAGCGCCGGCAGGTGGCCCAGGCGGGCATCAGCTTCCGCTGGCTGCGCGGCGCGGAGATCGACGACGAGGCGTGGAAGTTCTTCAACCGCTGCTATCGCCAGACCTACCGCGAGCACCATTCCACGCCCTACCTGAACCTGGATTTCTTCCGCCGCATCGGCGCCGCGATGCCGCAGCACCTGCTGCTGGTGATCGCCGAGCGCGCGGGCCAGCCCATCGCCAGCTCGCTGCTGGTCTATGACGCCGCGCCGGAAGTCAGCACGCTCTACGGGCGCTACTGGGGCGCGCTGGAATATCACCCGTGCCTGCATTTCGAGACCGCGTATTACCAGCCGCTCGAGTTCTGCATCGAACACGGCATCGGCACCTTCGAAGGCGGCGCGCAGGGCGAACACAAGATGGCGCGCGGCTTCCTGCCGGTGGCCACGCGCTCGGCCCACTGGCTGGCGCACCCGGCCTTCGCCGATGCCGTCGAGCGCTTCCTCGCGCGCGAGCGCCAGGGCATCGACGCCTACCTGGACGAGCTCGGCGAGCGCAACCCGTTCGCGCGTGCCTGACGCCTGCGTCGCTCAGCGCCACATGCGCCGCAGCGTGTCGTCGCCCAGCATGTAGTGATGGAACAGCGATGCCATCGCATGCAGGCCGATGACCAGGTAGAACGCGGTGCCGAGGGTTTCGTGGAGCTCTTTGACGCTGTCCTTCAGCGCCGGGTCGGGCGCGACCAGTGCCGGCACTTCGATGCCGAGCGCAGGCAGCGCCAGCAGATGGCCGCCGGCATTCATCGCCAGCAGGCCAAGCAGCGGCTGGGCCAGGATGAACAGGTACAGCAGCCAGTGCATGGCCGCGCCGGCCAGCTGCATCCAGCGCGCGCCCGGCTCCGGCGCCGGGGCGCCGCGCACCAGGCGCCATAGCAGGCGCGGCACGGCCAGCACCAGCACCAGCGCGCCGGCCCATTCATGCACCGCCATGGCCAGCGCGCGCGGCGGCGTGCCCCTGGCGAAGCTGCCCTTCAGCTCGATCGCGGCATAGGCCAGTGCCACCAGCACGAACACCGCCCAATGGAAGGACACCGCCAGCCGGTCATAGCGGCGCGACGATGGCAGGGTCTGCGGCAACGGCTGGATTTCGGTGATGGGGTGCATGGGGACTCCTCTTGTCAGTACCCGCCTAGCGTAGCCCAGGCCACTTTGCCGGGTGCTAACGCGCATCAAGCGCTCGGCAATAAAAAACCCCGCCGGAGCGGGGTCTGTTCAGCGGGCGTTCAGCTTACTTCTTGTAGTTGGCCACGCCGTCGGTGATTTCCTTGTGGGCTTCCTCGATGCCGGCCCAGCCTTCCACCTTGACCCACTTGCCGGCTTCCAGTGCCTTGTAGTGCTCAAAGAAGTGCTTGATCTGGTCCAGCAGGTTTTGCGGCACGTCGGACAGGCCCTTCATGTAGGCGGTGGCCGGCGACAGCTTGTCGACCGGCACGGCGACCAGCTTGGCGTCGACGCCGGACTCGTCGGTCATCTTCAGCATGCCGAGTGCGCGGCAGCGCACCACGGCGCCGGCCAGGATCGGGAACGGCGACAGCACCAGCACGTCGACCGGGTCGCCATCGCCCGACAGGGTCTGCGGGATGTAGCCATAGTTGGCCGGGTAACGCATGCCGGTGCCGATGAAGCGGTCGACGAACAGCAGGCCGGTTTCCTTGTCGGCCTCGTACTTCACCGGATCGCTCTGGGCCGAGATCTCGATGATGACGTTGAAATCGTTGGGGATGTCCTTGCCCGGGGATACGAGGTTGAAGCTCATGCGGTTCTCCAGATGCCTGCGCTGTGTTGTCGGATGGCGGGCATTATAGCGGCTCGCGCCTGACCGGTTGCTGACAAGCCGTCGCCGGTCCTGGCTTCGCCAGCCCGCTGCAACGCGTTGCAGCGACGCCGGCGTCGGCGATAATGGCGCATTCTTCAGCCGACACTGAATAGCCGCAGCCCCTGCGCTGCCTAACGCTGCCCCTATGCTGCCCCGGAGCCACCCATGCACGCCCAGCACTTCGTCGCCAACCGCCTGATCGCGCCCGACAACGGCCTGCGCATCAAGGTTTTCGATCCCTCCAACGGCGAGCCCTTCGCCGAGATTGCGCGCGGCAACGCCACCGATATCAACGTCGCCGTCCATGCGGCACGCCAGGCCACCGACGGCGCCTGGGGCCAGATGGCCCCGGCCGAGCGGGTGCGCCTGCTCAACCGCGTCGCCGTGGCGCTGATCGCGCATGAAGAAGAACTGGCCGCGCTCGAGGCCCGCGACACCGGCAAGCCGCTGCGCCAGGCCCGCGCCGACGCGCGCGCGGTGGCGCGCTACTTCGAGTTCTACGCCGGCGCGGTCGACAAGCTGCACGGCCAGACCATTCCCTACAACCCCGGCTACACCGTGCTGACGGTGCGCGAGCCGCACGGCGTGACCGGCCACATCATCCCGTGGAACTACCCGCTGCAGATCTTCGGGCGCAGCGTGGGCGCGGCGCTAGCCGCCGGCAACGCCTGCGTGGTCAAGCCGGCCGAGGACGCCTGCCTGTCGCTGCTGCGCGTGGCCGAGATCGCCGCCGAGGCCGGCCTGCCCGAAGGCGCGCTCAACCTCATCACCGGCTACGGCCACGAGGCCGGCGCCGCGCTGGCGCGCCATCCGGGCATCAACCACATCTCGTTCACCGGCTCGCCGCAGACCGGCAAGCTGGTGTCGCAGCTTGCCGCCGAGAACCACGTGCCGGTCACGCTGGAACTGGGCGGCAAGTCGCCGCAGATCGTGTTCGCCGATGCCGACCTCGACGCGGTGGTGCCGGTGGTGGTCAACGGCATCGTGCAGAACGCCGGCCAGACCTGCTCGGCCGGCAGCCGCCTGCTGGTGGAGCGCCCGGTCTACGACCTGCTGCTGGACCGGCTCGCATCGGTGTTCGAATCGCTGCGCGTGGGCCCGTCCGAGCTCGACCTGGAATGCGGCCCGCTGATCAGCCGCAAGCAGCAGCAGCGCGTGTGGGACTTCGTCTCGGATGCGCAGCACGCCGGCGTGGCGGTGATGGCGCAGGGGCAGATCGTGGCCGAGGCCCCGGAGGCCGGCTACTACCAGGTACCGATGCTGTTCCGCGACGTGCCGCCCGCGCACCGGCTGGCACAGGAAGAGGTGTTCGGCCCGCTGCTGGCGGCGATGCCGTTCGACACCGAGGCCGAAGCCATCGCGCTGGCCAACGGCACGCCCTACGGGCTGGTCGCGGGGGTCTGGACCCGCGACGGCGGGCGCCAGCTGCGCCTCGCGCACAAGCTGCGCGCGGGCCAGGTCTTCATCAACAACTACGGCGCCGGCGGCGGCGTGGAGCTGCCCTTCGGCGGCAGCGGCCAGTCCGGCTACGGCCGCGAAAAGGGCTTCGAGGCCCTGTACGGATTCACCACCCTGAAAACCATCGCCATTCAACATGGGTAACATCAATTTCCTGTCGGTCGCCTTCGCCATCTTCTTTTTCTGGATGGCCTGGCATGTGCGGAACAAGCGCGCCACCAATCCTTCCGGCATGCCGCGGCTGCAGGTGTTCAAGCGCAAGTGGGGCGACGTGGTCGGCGACCGCGTGCACTGGTGCCTGTATGTCGCGCTGCCGTTCCTGCTGGCGCTGATGATGGTGGCGAATGCCCTGAGGGGGCGCGGGCCGTTTTCGCACTAGTCCCGCCCTGCACCGAACATCACCAAAACACTGAGGAGACAAGCCATGAGACTGGCCAACAAGGTAGCGATCGTCACCGGCGGCGGTTCCGGCTTCGGCGAAGGCATTGCCCATACCTTTGCGCGCGAAGGCGCCAACGTGGTGGTGGCCGACCTGCGCGAGGAAGCCGCCGAGCGCGTCGCCGCGGCGATCCGCGACGCCGGCGGGCGCGCCCGCGCGGTACGCGCCGATGTCTCGCGCGAAGCCGATACCGAGGCCATGCGCGACGCCGCCCTTGCCGTCTTCGGCGATGTGCATATCGTGGTCAACAACGCCGGCACCACGCATCGCAACAAGCCGATCCTGGAAGTCACCGAAGACGAGTTCGACCGCGTCTACGCCGTCAACGTCAAGAGCATCTACTGGTCGGCGCGCGCGTTCGTGCCGCATTTCCGCCGGCGCGGCGGCGGCGTGTTCGTCAATATCGCTTCCACCGCCGGCATCCGGCCGCGGCCGGGGCTGGTCTGGTACAACGGCAGCAAGGGCGCGGTGATCACCGCCAGCAAGGCCATGGCCGCGGAGCTGGGCCCGGACAATATCCGCGTCAACTGCGTCAACCCGGTGATCGGCGCCACCGCGCTGCTCGAGGAATTCATGGGCATGCCCGACACGCCCGAGAACCGCGCCAGGTTCCTCGCCACCATCCCGATGGGCCGCATGTCGACGCCGCAGGACGTGGCCAACGCCTGCCTGTACCTGGCCTCGGACGAAGCTGCCTTCATCACCGGCACCTGCATCGAAGTGGACGGCGGCCGCTGCGTCTGACGCCACGCCGCTGGCGTCTTTCTGCTGGCCCAGTCGTACCGTAGCTGTAAGAACGCGTCACACAGAAACGCATTTCCTCAGGAGACAGCATGACAACGACCGCAGTGAACCCCGGCGTCAGCGACGCCGCTTTCGAAGACGCCACCTACCGCAAGGTCAGCTGGCGCCTGGTGCCCTTCCTGCTGCTGTGCTACGTGGTGGCCTACCTGGACCGCGTCAACGTGGGCTTCGCCAAGCTGCAGATGCTGAACGACCTGAAGTTCAGCGAGACCGTCTACGGCCTGGGCGCCGGCATCTTCTTCATCGGCTACTTCCTGTTCGAAGTGCCGAGCAACGTGATCCTGCACAAGGTGGGCGCGCGCATCTGGATCGCGCGCATCATGATCACCTGGGGCGCGATCTCGGCGGCGATGATGTTCGTCACCACGCCGACCATGTTCTACGTGCTGCGCTTCCTGCTCGGCATTGCCGAGGCCGGCTTCTTCCCCGGCATCATCCTGTACCTGACCTACTGGTACCCGGCCAACCGGCGCGGCCGCACCACCACCTTCTTCATGACCGCGATCGCGCTGTCAGGCGTGATCGGCGGGCCGCTGTCGGGCTGGATCATGCAGTCCTTCGACGGCCACAACGGCTGGGCCGGCTGGCAGTGGATGTTCCTGCTGGAAGGCATTCCATCGATCCTGGTGGGCCTGTGGGTGCTGGCCTACCTGGATGACCGCATCGCCCACGCCAAATGGCTGTCGGCCGACGAGAAGGCGCTGCTGGAGCGCAATATCGCCAGCGAGAACGCGCACAAGGAAGACCCGCCGATCCGCACCGTGTTTGCCAGCCCGCGCGTCTGGCTGATGAGCGCGATCTACTTCTGCTTCGTCATGGGCCTGTACGGCGTCAGCTTCTGGCTGCCGACCATCATCAAGCAGACCGGGGTCAAGGGCGCGCTCGATATCGGCCTGCTGACCGCGATCCCCTATGGCTGCGCGGTGATCGGCATGGTGCTGGTGGCCTACAGCGCCGACCGCAGCGGCGAGCGCCGCTGGCATATCGCGGTGCCGGCGCTGGCCGGCGCTGTCGGGCTGCTGCTGTCGGTGCAATGGCACGGCGACACCACGCTGGCGATGGTGGCGCTGACGCTGGCGACGATCGGCATCCTGACCACGCTGCCGCTGTTCTGGAGCCTGCCCACGGCGTTCCTGGCCGGCACCGGCGCGGCCGCGGGTATTGCGCTGATCAATTCGCTCGGCAACCTCGCCGGCTTTCTCAGCCCGTATGCGGTGGGCTGGCTCAAGGACCTGACCCACAGCACCGATTCCGGCATGTACCTGCTGGCCGCGTGCCTGGTGGTCGGCGCGGCGCTGACGCTGTCGGTACCGAAGCGCCTGGTAAGCCGGAAGTGAAGTCGCGCACGCGCCGCTTGCCGGCCCGAATGCGCCGTCGGCTGACGCGGATGTAGGACCACGCCCGGCAGTGTCGCCTATTCCTGGGCCCTAGCATGGAAAAGAGACACCCGGAGTGATCCCGACGGGGTCCTCCGGGCATCTGATTCCCAAGCTTGCCAAGGAGGCCACGATGCCGCAATTGCTCCCGTTTGCCCCTACCCGTTCGCTGAAGATCATCGAAGCGCGCCTGGCGCGCCGCTCGCGCGTGAAGCGCCTGGTGCTCGCGCTCAGCGCCGGCGTGGTCGCGCTGCTGGCCCTGGTGCCCGCCGCCAGCCATGCGCAGGCACCCGTGGTCGATGCCAACCCCGCGCCGGCAACCCCGGCCGCGCCAGCGACTGCCGCACCGGCCCCTGCGTCAGGCACCATGGCACCGACGCCGGGCGTCGCCACGCCGCCCGCCACGACCATGCCCCCGGCCGCCACCGTGCCGCCCGCCACCACAGTGCCGCCAGCGGCCACCATGCCGCCTGCCACCCAGCCCGCGCCCGGCATGACGGCGCCGGCCACGGCGGCGCCGCCGCCAACCGCTTCACCGATGCCCGCACCTACCGGCACGCCGCCCGCGGTGCCGGCGCCGCCGCCGGTGGCAGCCCCGTCGCAGCCACGGCCGCCCCTGACCGCGCCGCCCCCGCCGCCGCCGCGTGACGCGATGGTGCAGCGCCAGGCCGGCCCGGTCGCCTATATCTGCGGCGGCGTGGCCGAGGACGAGCAGGCCGCGCTGCAATCGCAGGCGCGCAAGTACAACATGAGCCTGCTGTTCACACAGGGCGAGCGCGGCGAGTTCCTGTCGGATGTCGACGTCAAGCTTTTGCGTGGCGGCAAGGAAGTGGCGAGCTTTGTCGCCGACGGGCCGCGCTGCCTGCTGAAGGCGCCGTCCGGCACCTACAACGTGCGTGCGACCTATCAGGGCCGGACCAAGAACATGACGGTCAGCACCAACAGCAAGAATGCGCAGATGCGGTGGTAGTGGGGCTGAAGCACTGATGCGCTTTGCATGACCGCTTGGGTACTCCCTCTCCCGCTAGCGGGAGAGGGGCGCAAACCCTCAGCCTGGTGGCCCGTCCCCCAGCATCTGCGCCACCGACCCCGCCGTTCCCGCCGCCCGTTCACCCAGCAAACGGTGCAGCGTCCCCAGCAGTTCATCCTCGTTATACGGCTTGCCCAGGTACACGTTGACGCCGATTTCCTCCGCGTAGCGGCGGTGCTTTTCGGCGGTGCGCGAGGTGATCATCACCAGCGGCAGGTGCGCGGTGCGCGCGTCGGAGCGCACGTTGCGGGTCAGATCGAAGCCGTCCATGTGCGGCATCTCGATATCGACCAGCATCGCGTCCGGCATCACGTCCTGCAGCTGCTTGAGCGCGTCGACGCCGTCGCGCGCCAGCACCACGTGGTAGCCGGCGCGGCCCAGCAGGCGCTGGGTGGCCTTGCGCACGGTCAGTGAATCGTCGACCACCATCACGGTAGGCTGGGCCGCCAGGCCGGCCACTGGCTCGGCGGTGCCGTCGCGCGCCAGTTCCGCGACTGCGCCTGGTTGCGGCGCGACCGCCGGCTGCTGCGTCGATGGCGGCAGTGCCGGCGGATCGAGCGGCAGCGAGCGGCCGCGCTCGCGCACGAAGCGCTGCGCCAGCACCACCGGGTTGTAGATCAGCACGATCTCGCCGTCGCCGAGCGTGGTCGCGCCGGCGATGCCCTCCAGCCGCGCCAGGTGCGGACCGATGTGCTTGACCACCACTTCGCGGTTGCCGACCACGTCGTCGACATGCACGGCGACGCGCTCGGCGCCGCTGCGCACCACCACCACCGGCGAATACTTGCGCCCCGCGGGCGCGGCCTCGCCCTGTTCCAGCAGCGCGCCGAAGTAGAAGAACGGCACCTCGGCGCCGGCCACCGCCAGGCGGCCGTGGTTGTACGCATCCAGCAGCGCCGGCGCGCGCAGCTGCTGCACCTGGTCGATCATGCCGCTGGGCACCGCAAAGCGGCGCGCGCCCAGTGCGATCACCAGCACCTGCGTGATGGCGGTGGTCAGCGGCAGGTGCACGGTGAAGGTGGTGCCCTGCCCCGGCTGCGATGCCAGCGTGATGCGCCCGCCGAGCGCCACGGTTTCGGCGCGCACCACGTCCATGCCCACGCCGCGGCCGGCCAGTTCGGACACCGCTTCCGCGGTGGAAAAGCCGGGGGTGAAGATCAGCTCGGTCAGGCGCGCCTCGCCGGCATCGTCGTCCGGCGCCAGCAGCCGGCGCTCGACCGCGCGCGCGCGGATGCGCGCCAGGTCCAGCCCGCCGCCGTCGTCGATGAAATGCAGCACCACCTCGTTGCCTTCCTGCTGCACTTCCAGCGTGAGCGCGCCGGTGGCGGGCTTGCCCGCGGCGCGGCGCTGCGCGGCGGGCTCGATGCCGTGCGCCACCGCGTTGCGGATCAGGTGCTCGATCGGGCCCGCCATGCGGTCCAGCACCGAGCGGTCGATCTCCACCGTTCCCCCCTTGATCAGCAGCCGCACTTCCTTGCCGGTCTCGGCCGCGGCCTGCCGCGCCACGCGGTAGAGCCGCTCGGCCAGCGCGTCGAACTGCACCATGCGCGCCTGCATCAGGCCGCGCTGCAGCCCGCGCGTGAGCCGCGCCTGCGCGGCCAGGTCGCCGGCGGCGCGGTCGAAGCCGCGCTGCAGGTTCTGCTCGACGGTGGCCACGTCGTTGACCGACTCGGCCATCATCCGCGTCAGTTCCTGGAAACGCGTAAAGCGGTCGAACTCGAGCGGATCGAATTCCTGCTTGTGCTGCGCATCGGCAATGCGCGACGCCATCTGCGATTCGGCCTGGATCTCGATCTCGCGCAGCTGTCCGCGCAGGCGCGCGACGTTGTCGTTCAGTTCGCCCAGGTAGGCGCGCATCGACTCCAGCTCGCTGTCCAGGCGCGCGCGCGTGGCGCCGACCTCGCCGGCCTCGTTGATCAGCGTGTCGAGCGCGCGCGCCTGCACGCGCACCAGCGCGCGCTGCGGCTCCGCCGATGCCAGCGGTGCAAGCGCGGCCAGCGGCGCGGCCGGCGGCATCGGCACCATCACGTCGGACGGCCCCGGCACCGCGGGCAGTTCGGGCGCAAGCGCCTCTGCGGCGCAGGCGCCGGGAGCTTCGGCGTCTTCGGGCCGAGGCACGGCGGCGCCGGACGGCTGCTGCGCTTCTGCCAGGCCGCTGACCACATCAGGGTCGTCGGCCGGCAGCAGCCGGCCGGCCTGCAAGGCCTCGGCGTGCGCCAGGATGCGGTCGTACCAGGCGTAGAGCCGCTCGAACACCTTCGGCGCAACCGGCTGCTGCCCCTGTCCGCGCAGCGTGCCGTCGAGCAGCGTCTCCATTTCGTGCGCGGCCTGCCCCAGCGCCATCGCGCCGGCCATGCGCGCGCTGCCCTTGAGTGTATGCAGCGCGCGCAGCACCAGCCCGCCATGGCGCGCGTCGTCGGGCGCGGCTTCCCAGCCGCGCAACAGCCTGCCCAGCTCGGGCAGCGAGCCCTGCGCCTCTTCCAGGAAGATCTGCACCAGTGCCGGGTCGGGCGCGATGCCGGCGCCGACGGCCGGCGCCTCGGACGCGCGCGGCGCCGTCGGCAGCGCGATCACCACCGCATCCTGCGCGGTGACGGGCGGCACGGCGGGGGCTTTAGCGACTGCCCCGGCTTCGGCTACCGGCGGCACGTCGGGTGCGGACTGTGCCGCGGGTGGCAGCCGGCCGAATACCTGCGCCATCGCATCTTCGGCCTCGGCCGGCGGCGGCGCGGGCAGCGCCACGCGCGGCCGCAGCAACGCGCGCTCGCCGAACTCGACCAGGCTGCGGCGCAACGCGGCATCGGCCTGCGGCCAGATGCCGGCGGCAAACTGGTGCAGCATGCCGCGCATGCGCTCGGCGGCCTGCTCCAGCAGCCGGAAATCGCCCGCATGCATTGCCACCGGATGCGCGCCCAGCTGCAGCAGCAACGCTTCCAGCGCCTCGGCGATTTCGCGCACCGGCTCCAGGCCCACGGTCGACGCACTGCCCTGCAGCGTGTGGGCGACGCGCAGCGCCAGCTCGCTCGGGCACGGGTGGGCTTCGTGCCGCCATTCGGAGATATCGGTGGCGAACTGGCGCAGCAGGCCATCGGCCTCCTGCAGGTAGACGTTGTACAGCGCCAGGCCGATGCGCACCGGGCCGATGACCTTGTAGTGGTCGTCTTCGTCCGACAGGCCGCCGGCCAGGCGGAACGGGATTACGTTGTGGTCGGGCGTACCGGTGTCGGCTGGCGCATCAGTATCGACGTGCGTTGCCGCTGCGTCCGGATACTCGTTCGGCGCATCCTCTACCACCACGTCGGGCGCGGCCTGCGCCGTCTCCGCGGCGGTGCCGGCATCGCGCACCGCCTCGGCGGCTGCCACCAGCGGCGCGATGTCGTGCCACGCCGCGGCGTCGCCGTGCAGCCGCGCCACCCACGCCGACAGCTCGGCATGCGCGCGACGCAGCAGTGCCAGCAGCGCCGGCGCCGGCTCGCGCGCCTCGGCCAGCCACAGGTTCATCACCTGTTCCACCGCCCATGCGGCCTCGCCGTAGCGATGCAGGCCGACCATGCGGCTGGAGCCCTTGAGCGTATGGAAGGCGCGCCGCAGCCGGCTGAGCATGTCGGCATCGCGCAGCGCCTCGACGCCGGCGCCAAGGTCGCCGGCGATGCCGCCCAGCACCTCGTCGGCCTCGTTCAGGAAGATGTCGAGCAGCTCGGCATCGATGGCGGCATGGTCGCCGGCCGCGGGCATGGACGGCGGGGACGGCATGGCCGAGCCGGCCGGCACCGGCGCGTGCTCCGCGGGGATCGCGGCGAGCGCCATCACCATGCGCGCGCCGGCGTCGTCGCTGCCGGCAAGCCAGGCGTTGCACTGCGTGACGGCATCGGCGGCCTGGCGGCGCAGCGCGGCGTCGTCGTCGATCGCGGCCTGGTCGGCCAGCGCCTGCAGCGCGGCCCGCAGCCGCTGCACCGCCGGCGCGTCGGAAACGGCGCCGGCACGCAGAGCCTCGTCGGCGGCGGCGCGCGCCGCCTCGAGCGGATCCTGCGGCGCGTGCGCATCACCCTCGGCAGCAACATCGGACAAGGCCTCGGCGTGGCGGGCACGGCCGAATTCGAGCGCATCGGCGAACGCGTGGACCACGCCCAGTTCCGCCGCTACCGTGCGCAACAGCGCCGCGCGCGCGCTGGCGTCGGCAAGCTCGGCCTCATCGGCAAGGCGGGTCTTGACGGCCTCGACGGCCGCGCCGGCCTGCGCGGCCTCGCCGGCCAGCGCGCCCGGCAGCGCCGGCGAAGCCCGCAGCTGCGCCAGCGTTCCCGCCAGCGCGGCAAAGGCCTGGCGTGCGTCGCGCAGGTGCGCGGCGCCGTCGGGGCGCGCCGCATTGCGGTCATAGCTGTCGAGCCAGGATTCACCGCTGTCGAGTTGCGCGCGCAGTTGCGCCACGGCTTCGCTGCGCTGCGCCTGGGCGCGCGCCTCGTCGACCATGCGCGCCAGCCAGGCCGGCGCGGCAGCGGCAGGGTCCGCCAGGCAGGCGGCCAGCGCGTCGCACTGCGCGGCAAAGTGCGCCGCGGCCGGATGGGCGGATTGTCCGTGCACGCGCCACGGCAGCGCCAGCGCACGCGACAGGAACAGCGCGATGCCGGCGGCGCCGAGCGCATCGCCGACATCGCGCTCGCGCCCGGGCATCGCGGCCTGCGCCAGGCAACGCTGCAGCGCCGGCTGCGCCAGCGGCTGCGCTGCCTCGGCCAGCGCGGCCAGCGCGATCTCCCACGCGGCCTGGTCGGCGGCGGCGGCGCGTTCCAGCCCGGTCGCGGCCTGCTGCAGGTTGCGCGTGTCGATCGGGTCGAGCCAGCCGTAGTAGCGCAGCCGGAAATCGGCATTTGCCTGCGCATGGGCGGCATCGAGACGGAACGCCGCCAGCGTGCGCGCGATGTCGGCGCGCAGCGCCGCCGCGTCGTCGTTGCCGCCGTTGCCGCCGTTGCCGCGCTCGCCCGGCCCGGTGCAGACCAGCAGGAACACCGCGTCGTTCAGCAGCGCCTGCGGCACGCGCACATGGCCCTGCTGGTACTGGCGCAGCAGCAGGTTGGCGCGGCCGGCAAAGCGCTTGGCCACCAGGTCCGACGGCAGCAGGTCCAGCGCCAGCGCGCGGCACACCAGCCCGAGCACGTGCCAGACGCCGCGGTCGGGATGGTCGGCGGCGCGGCGCGCTTCCTGCTCGTTGGCACGCAGTTCATCCAGCGCCGCGTGCAGCGGCAGCCAGGCTTCGCGCAGCAGCGCCGCGTCGGCGCATGGCGTGGGCAGGCGCAGCGCCTTGAGCAGCGCCGATTCGAACTGCTGGCGCGCGCGCGTGACCGCGGCCGGCCCCTTCGGCGGCAGCAGCATGCCCGGCAGCATCTGCAGCTCGTCGAGCCACAGGTCGGCGGGATGCACGCGTTCCTCGCCCAGCCTGGCAAGCACGGCGGCATAGGGCTGGAACAGGCGCAGCGGGGCCTCGTCGTCGCCCGCCATCAGGTCGTCGACATATTCGGCCAGCGCCTGCACGCCGGCGCGGAATACCGCCAGCGCCTCCGGGCCGGCGGCAACGGTGCCGGCGTCGATGGCATCGAGCAGGCGGCGCAGCGCCTGGCAATACGGATCGGTCCCGCGCAGCCCGACGATATGCACGGCGCCGGCGGCCTGGTGCAGATGCTGCCCGGCCAGACGCAGCGAAGTGGTATCGCGCGCGCCCAGCGCCTCGGGCGCCTGGCGCACTTCATCGACATAGTGGCCAAGCTCCGCGGCGGCGTCTTCGAGCGCGCTGCGCAGGCTGGGCGCCAGCCACGCCAGGCCGGACAGGTCGCGCGCGGCGCCGCCGGCGGGCGCCGGCCGCGCGCTGGCCGGCAACGGTGCGGGTTCGGGTTCAGGCAGGGCGTCGGGGCCGGCCGGCATACCGGATGCGGCAGCGTCGCGCGGGATGGGGGAATTCAGGGACATGACGGCTTCCAGTGCGGCGCCGGCACGGCAGCCGCAATCCGCCCACCGCAACGGGCGGCGGGCGCGGAGTTGGCATAAGGCGCGGGGCCGCGGTGCGCGGAAGCGGTCGCAGGCGTCATCCGGCCACTCAGGCGATCTTGAAGCGCGACACCGAGTTGCGCAGCTCCTCGCTCAGCAGCGTCAGCTGGCGCACCGACTGCGCGGTCTGGCGCGTGCCGGTGGTGGTCTGCTCGGTGACCTGCAGGATGCGTTCGATATGGCGCGCCACGGTGGTGGCCAGGTCGGCCTCGTGCGAGGTCGACTGCGAGATCTGCTCGATCAGCTCGGCCAGCTGGCGCGACACGCGCCCGATCTCGACCAGCGCGGCACCGGCGTGGTCCGACAGGCGCGCGCCTTCGACCACGCCCTGGGTGCTGCGCTCCATCGCGTGCACCGCGTCCTGGGTATCGGTTTGGATGGTGCGGATCAGCGCGCCGATCTGCTTGGTAGCCTCGCCGGAGCGTTCGGCCAGCCGCTGCACTTCTTCCGCCACCACCGAGAAGCCGCGCCCGGCCTCGCCCGCCGATGCCGCCTGGATGGCGGCGTTGAGCGCCAGCACGTTGGTCTGCTCGGTAATGTCCGAGATCAGTTCGACGATCTCGCCGATCTCCTGCGACGACTCGCCCAGCCGCTTGATGCGCTTGGAGGTTTCCTGGATCTGCTCGCGGATGTCGTTCATGCCGGCAATCGCGTTCTGCACCGCCTGCTGGCCCTGTTCCGCGGCGGACAGCGAGGCGCGCGCCACGTTGGCGGATTCGGCCGCGCCGCGCGACACCTGCGTGATGCGGTCGGCCATCTCCACTACCGATTCGCCGGTCTGGCGGATCTGGCGCGACTGCTCTTCGGTGGTCGACACCAGCTGGGTCGAAGTGGCCTGCACCTGCCCCGAGGCCTGCGTCACCTCGCCGGCGGTCTGCTGCACCCGGCCGACCAGCTCGCGCAGTTCTTCCACGGTGTAGTTGACCGAGTCGGCGATGGCGCCGGTGATGTCCTCGGTCACGGTGGCCTGGCGCGTCAGGTCGCCGTCGGCGATGTCCTGCAGCTCGTTCATCAGCTGCAGAATGGCCTTCTGGGTGTTGTCGTTGTTGCGCTTTTCGTCGAGCCGGCGGGCTTCGGCCTCGCGCTCGCGCGCCTCGGCTTCGAGCGCGCGCATGCGCGAATCGCGCAGGTACAGCGCGGCCAGGCCGACCAGGCACAGCAGCGTCAGCGCCGCCGACACCACGGTCGCGCCCAGCGTCACCGGGCGGCTGCGCGCCGACTCCGCATACGCGCGCTGCAGCGCCGACAGTTCCGCGCGCAGCGCCTCGTTGTCGTTGAAGATCTGCTGCTGCGCGCGCTTGGCGGCGATCAGCCCGGGCAGGTTCTGCAGGATGGTCTGGGTGGTCTTCTGCACCGCCTCGAAGCGCTGCGACAGCTGCTGCAGGTAGCCGCGAGTTTCCTCGTCGGTGGCGGCGGACAGCCGCAGCGCCTCGCTGCCGTTGAGCAGGCCGTCCAGGGTCTCGCGGAAGGTGTTGGTGTCCTTGCCCAGCAGGAACGCGGTCTCGGGGTTGACGCCCTCGCCGGCCAGGAACTCGTTCAGGTTCTTGCCCAGGCGCTGGGTCAGCATCACCAGCTGCGCCGAGGCCGCCACCTCGCGCGCATTGGCGCCGGACTGCAGCTTGATCGCCGCCACCTGCTCGGCCGCTTCGAGCAGTTCGGGGTTGGAGGCGTTGAAGATCTGCAGGGTCTGGCCGATGGTGGTCAGCACCGGCTGCTGCGCCAGCACGTCGGCGGCGCTTTTCTCGGAGCGCTGCCAGGACTGCATGGCGGTCTGCAGCAGCGGCTCGGCCGCGCCGGTGGTGGCGCGCACGCGCTTTTCGTCGCTGCCCTGCCGCAGCGCCGTCAGGTCGCCCGACAGCGCATCCCGGGACTGGCGCAGCTGGGTGAAGGCCTGTGCATTGCCCAGCAGCGCCACCGGCACCGCCTTGCCCAGGCGCTGCGAGTGCATCAGCATGTCGCCGGCCACCTCGATCTGCGCGGCGGCATTGTTGGCGATGCGGTTATCCAGGTACACCGAGCCCAGCAGCGCCACCAGCGACACCACCACGCCCACGGTCAGCAGCCGCTGCTGCGAGGCGAACGGCATGCGGCCCAGCCAGCGGCCGACGTGCTCCAGCGGCGTCGCGCCCAGCCCCGCGGCGGCGGGCGGCACGGGCGCGGGTTCGGGTCTCCCGGCAAAGGCCATGTCGGGCCCGTCCACAAAATCCGGACCGTCCGGACCGTCCGGACCACCTGCGAGGCCGGTGGCGGCGTCGGCTGCCGGCGTGCGCCGGCCCAGGCTGAAGTTCTTGAAACCCATGGCACCCTCTTCCGTTTTATCGTTGTCATCCCGGCGGCTCGTGCCGGGTGCTGCAGGCTATGGCCTGCGCGCCGTCATTGTCCGTGCCCGGTGTGAGCGGCCGCGCGCGTCAGGCGGCGGCCCGGCCCGCCTGCAGAAAGGCGGGGGCGTCCAGCAGCGCGCGCACGTCCAGCACCTGCCAGTCGCGCCCATCCCGGTCGGCATAGCGCTGCCCTTCCCAGGCCGGCGCGGGCTCGGGGCCGGCGGCAGCGGCGTCGCCGTGCGGCAAACCCAGGTCGGCGGCATGGCGCAGCCCGGCCACGCGCGTGGCCAGGATCGCGCAGGCGCGCTCGGCGTCGCGCGACAGCACCACGATCTTGCTGCCCGGCTGCAGCGGCGTCGGCGCGCCGCCGCAGAACAGGCTGAAGTCGATCACCCCCAGCAGGCTGCCGCGCGCGTTGACCAGGCCGCTGTACCACGGCTGCGTCAGCGGCACCGGGCTGGGCTGGCGCATATCCAGCACCTCGCCGGCATCGGCCAGCGGCAGCAGCCAGTGGCGCGCGCCCACCTGCAGCGCCAGGTAGCTGTCGGCGGCCGGCAGGCTGCGCGCCTCGCGCAGGCGCCGGGCCAGCATGGCCTGGTAGTCCTGCAGGCGGGTGTGGCGGGCGCGGAGGTCTTGGCGTGGCGCGTTCATGGCGGTCCCCGGAACAGGTGGCATTGGCTTGCCGTGCGGGCGGCGCGGGCGGCGGGGCGGCGCGGGCGGGATCAGTGCGCCAGCGCGGCGATCTTGCCCAGCAGCTCTTCGCCGTCGACGGGCTTGACGATGTAGTCCGACGCGCCCTGGCGCATGCCCCAGATGCGGTCGGTATCCAGGCCCTTGCTGGTGCACATGATCACGGGGATGTCCTTGAAGCGGTCGTCGCGCTTGATCGCGCGCGTGGCCTGGTAGCCGTTCTGGCCGGGCATCACCACGTCCATCAGGATCAGGTCGAAGGCTTCGGCCTGCAGGCGGGCGAAGGCCTGCTCGCTGTTGCTGGCGACCGCGACCTTGAAGCCGCGCTTGCCGAGCAGGTCGGACATGAACAGGGCTTCGGTCGGGGAGTCGTCGACGATCAGGATCTTGTGAATGGCGGTCATGAGGTTTTCCTTCGATTCGTACAAGGCGCGCCTGCCGTTCAGGCCGGCAACGCCTCGCCCGCGGGCTGGCATGGCAGGCAGGCCTGCACGGCCTGCAGCAGCGCGTCGCGGGTAAATGGCTTGGCAAGGTGGTCATGCGCGCCGACCAGGCGGCCGCGCGAGCGGTCGAACACGCCGTCGCGCGAGGACAGCATGATCACGGGGATGGCGTGGAAACGCGGACTCTTCTTGATCAGCGAACAGGTCTGGTAGCCGTCCAGCCGGGGCATCAGGATGTCGCAGAAGACCAGGTCGGGGTGCAGCTCGCCCACCTTGGCCAGCGCCTCGAAGCCGTCCTCGGCCAGCATCACCTGGTAGCCGGCCTGCGCCAGGAAGATTTCCGCGGTACGGCGGATGGTGCTGGAATCGTCGATGACCAGCACCTTGCGGCGCGGCTGCGAAGCGATCGCGGACTTGAAGTCCTGCTTGATGTCCGGCGCGGCAGCCGGAACAGGAACGCCAGGCGCCACACCGTAGGCGCCGGCGGTATTGACCCGCTGGTTTTCTTCTAAATGAGCGACCCGCATGTTGTTCCCGCGACCAGCGGCTCCTGGCGGAGCGCCGGCAAGCACCAGAGAACACCCGTGCGGAGCAGCGCGACCCATGCGCGCCCCGACGGACCCCCGAAATCTTTTTATTTCCCTTCCAAGGCCGGGCTGAGCCCGGCAGTGGCGATGCGTGATCCCCGCATCTGCCCGCCGTCCTCCCCGCCGCGCGGGCGGAGGGACAGCCAGTCATTTTTGCAACAGAGTGTGACAAGACGCCGGGGGGCCGTCAATCCGGTGCGGCCAGCCCCCGGCAGCGTTCTGTCGCATCGGCGCGACGGGCGCGCCCGCTGTATTGTTGTTCTTCTAGATAGTGGCCGCTCAGATCGCGACCATCTCGAAATCTTCCTTGCGCGCGCCGCATTCCGGGCAGGTCCAGTTGATCGGCACGTCTTCCCAGCGGGTGCCGGGGGCGATGCCGTCTTCCGGCGCGCCTGCGGCTTCGTCGTAGATCCAGCCGCAGATCAGGCACATCCAAGTCTTGTATTCCATAACAGGCTCTGGCCACTCTCCATTAAAATCCAGCGCAGATGGTACCGAAACCGTGCCGCCGGCGCCAGCCGCGCGAGGGCCGGAATCGGGCCAGTTCCGCCGTGTTCGCACCCGTTAGCGCCTTGTTAGCGCACGATTGGCGGGCAATTGCAGCGAACTTCCGCTGTTTTTGCCGCATGTCAACGCCAGGCCCGGAGGCCCGCCGAGCACGATCCCTGCAGTCCTGTCCTCACCTCAACGCCATGTCCCGTAATCAGCAGCTTTTCGACCGCGCCCAGCAGACCATTCCCGGGGGCGTCAATTCGCCCGTGCGCGCCTTCCGTTCGGTAGGGGGCACGCCGCGCTTCATCACGCGCGCCGAGGGCGCGTATATGTGGGACGCGGACGGCCAGCGCTATATCGACTACATCGGCTCGTGGGGCCCGATGATCGTCGGCCATGCCCATCCGGAGGTAGTGCGCGCAGTCCAGGAAACCGCCGCGCACAGCTTCTCGTTCGGCGCCCCGACCGAGGCCGAGATCACCATGGCCGAGGAAATCTGCAAGCTGGTGCCGTCGATCGAGCAGGTGCGCCTGGTCTCCTCCGGCACCGAAGCCACCATGAGCGCGCTGCGCCTGGCGCGCGGCTTTACCGGCCGCGACCTGATCATCAAGTTCGAAGGCTGCTACCACGGCCATGCCGACAGCCTGCTGGTCAAGGCCGGTTCCGGCCTGCTGACCTTTGCCGACACCACCCGCAACGCGCCGTCGTCGGCCGGCGTGCCGGCCGACGTGACGCGCCACACCATGGTGCTGGAGTACAACAACGTCGAGCAGCTGGAACAGGCCTTCGCCAAGCATGCCGGCGAGATCGCCGCGGTCATCGTCGAGCCGGTGGCCGGCAACATGAACCTGGTGCGCGCCAGCGATGCCTTCCTGCAGGCGATGCGCGAACTGTGCAGCCGCGATGGCGCGGTGCTGATCTTCGACGAAGTCATGACCGGCTTCCGCGTGGCGCTGGGCGGCGCGCAGGCGCACTACGGCATCCGCCCCGACATGACCTGCCTGGGCAAGGTCATCGGCGGCGGCATGCCGGCGGCGGCGTTCGGCGGACGACGCGACATCATGGCCAGCCTGGCGCCGCTGGGCGGCGTATACCAGGCCGGCACGCTGTCGGGCAACCCGCTGGCGGTCGCGGCAGGCCTGGCCACGCTCAGGCTGATCCAGGCGCCCGGCTTCTATGACCGCCTGGCCACGCAAACGCGCAAGCTGGCCGATGGCCTGGCCGAAGCCGCCCGGGCGGCCGGCGTGCCGTTCGCCGCCGATGCCGTCGGCGGCATGTTCGGGCTCTATTTCCGCGACGGCGTGCCCGGCAGCTTCGCCGAAGTCACCCAGAGCGACACCGCCCGCTTCAACCGCTTCTTCCACGCCATGCTGGACCACGGCGTCTACCTGGCGCCCTCGGCATTCGAAGCCGGCTTTGTCTCGGCACAGCACGACGACGCCATCCTTGGCGCCACCTTCGAGGCCGCGCGCAAGGCCTTCGCGGCAGCCTGAGCGCACGCGTGCCGCCCGGCGCCAGGTTGCGCCGGCGGCCCACGCGTGACGACAAAGGCGGTGCGCTACACTTGGAGTTCGTCCAATCGCCGGAGCCTCCGATGCGCGCATCCTCGTCCCCTTCGCTGTCCACCCGCTCGCCGCTGTACGGGTTGCGCTGGCTGGTGCTGGCGGTCCTGGCCAGCCTGCTGTCGGCCTGCGGCTACAACGACTTCCAGGCCAAGGACGAGGCGGTCAAGGCGGCCTGGGGCGAAGTCATCAACCAGTACCAGCGCCGCGCCGACCTGATCCCCAACCTGGTCAACACCGTCAAGGGCTACGCCTCGCACGAGCGCGAGACACTGGAAGCCGTGACCAGGGCGCGCGCCGCCGCCACCAGCATCCAGGTCTCGCCCGAAACCCTTAACGACCCCGAAGCCTTCAAGCGCTTCCAGCAGGCGCAGGGCGAACTGTCCGGCGCGCTCTCGCGCCTGTTGGCGGTGTCCGAGAACTATCCGCAGCTCAAGGCCGATGCCTCGTTCCGCGACCTGCAATCGCAGCTCGAGGGCACCGAGAACCGCATCACCGTGGCACGCCAGCGCTATATCGCCGCCGTGCAGCAGTACAACGTGCTGGCGCGCAGCTTCCCGACCAACCTGACGGCGATGATCTTCAAGTATCCGGTCAAGCCTTCGTTCACCGTGGAAAACGAGAAGGCCATCTCGACGCCGCCCGCGGTCAAGTTCTGACGGGATGGCAGCGATGCGCCACCCCCGGCGTTGGTTCCACCTGCACGGCTGGCTCGCCGCGGCCCTGCTGTGGCTGGCGGCCCTGCTGGGCGGTCCGGCACTGGCGGCCGACGGCTTCGTCGCGGTGCCGCCGCTGACCCAGCGCGTCACCGACCTGACCGGCACGCTGACGCCGCAGCAGCGCGGCGCGCTGGAAAACGTGCTGGCCGAATACGAGCAGCAGCGCGGCAGCCAGATCTTCGTGCTGATGGTGCCCACCACCGATCCGGAACCGATCGACGCCTACAGCATCCGCGTGGCCGATGCCTGGCGCGCCGGACGCCAGGGCATCGACGACGGCGTGATCGTGCTGATCGCCAAGGACAATCCGCCCGGCCTGCGCAAGATGCGGCTGGAGGTGGGCCGCGGCGTGCAGGGCTCGCTGACCGACGCCATGTCCAAGCGCATCCTGCAGGACGTGATGGCGCCCCACTTCCGCCAGAACGACTTCTACGGCGGGCTGGCCGCCGGCATCTCGGCAATCCAGGCCACCATCGACAAGGAAGGCCTGGCCGCGCCGCAGCGCAAGGCGCAGCAGGCCGCGGCACTGGACCAGTGGCTGCCGGCGCTGCTGCCGCTGGCGATCATCGTGTTCTTTTTCCTGAGCGCCATCCTGCGCCGGCGCGGGCCGCAGATCGTCACCACCCGGCGCGGCCGCGACGTGATCGCCGGCGGCCTCGGCGGCCTGGGGGGCTACACCATCGGACACGACTGGGGCCGGCGCAGCGGCGGCTGGGGCGGCCGGGGCGGGTGGGGCGGCGGCGGCGGTGACAGCGGCGGGGGCTTTGGTGGCTTTGGCGGCGGCGGCGGTGGCGGCTTCGACGGCGGCGGCGCGTCCGGCAACTGGTGACAGCACGAGGAACGACAACCATGCCGCATCTCAAACGCGCCCTGCACCATATCGCCACCACCGCCGGCACCGCGCGCAGGCACTTTCCGCCGGAGGCGCAGCAGCAGCTGCACCACGCCGTGCACGCCGGCGAATCCAGCCACCGCGGCGAGATCCGCGTGGTGATCGAGGCCAGCCTGCCGGTCGGCGACGCCTGGGCCGGGGTCACGCCGCGCGAGCGCGCGCGCTTCCTGTTCGGCGCGCTCGAGGTCTGGAACACCGCGGACAAGACCGGCGTACTGCTCTACATCAACCTGGCCGACCACGCCGTCGAACTGCTGGCCGACCGCGGCATCGACGCCAGCGTGGGGCCCGCCACCTGGCGCGAACTGTGCGATGAACTGGCGCAAGGGCTCAGGCAGGACCTGTCGGTGCGGCCGGTGCTGGTCACGGTGGCGCGCATCCATGCCCTGCTGGCCACGCACTTCCCGTCGGACGGCGGGCATAACCCGAACGAGCTGGACGATCGGCCGGTGTTTCTGTAGCCGCCCGGCCGTCCCTGCCCCGGCTCAGCGGGCGGCAGCCGCCTCGCGGCGCGCGCGCCGCCCGCCCAGCGCATACCAAATCGCTGCCAGCGCCTGCAGCCCCACCAGCCCCGCCCACGCTGCCAGGTGCGCCGCCTTCGGGTAATGGCCACCGGTGGCCGGCCACAGGTCGAGCACGAAGCCGACGCCCACCTGGCAGGCAAAGGTCGACAGGAACACCGTCAGTGTCAGCGCCGTGGTGGCCCGGCCGATCAGTGCATCGGGAAAGCTGCGCGCCAGCACCGCATAGGTCAGGATGCCGCTGGAGCCGAACACGCCATAGGCGGCCCACAACAGCACCGCCGGCAATGGCACCTGCGCCATCAGCAGCAGCTGGATCACGATAAAGCCCGTCATGCCGGCGCCGGCAAAGGCATAGAGGCTTACGCCCAGGCGTTCCAGGTGGCGCGCGGCCCAGCCCGAGCCGACGCAGCCGGCCATCATGGCAAAGCCGATCACCGACACCAGCTGCGCGCTGGTGCCCGCGTCGTAGCCGGACACATCGCGCAGGAAAGCGCCTACCCACAGCGTCTGCACCGCCAGGAAAACGCCCTGGTTGAGCAGCGTCAGCGGCACCACGCGCCAGAAGCGCTCGCTGCCCAGGATCTGGCGCGTGCCGCGCAGCTGCTCGCGCAGGCTTTCCTTGCCGACGCGGGGCTTGTCGGGCGCACTGAACCACAGCAGCGCCGCCATCGCCAGCGACACGCCGGCCAGGCCGATGCTGACGGTGCGCCAGTCGGTCAGCGACAGCAGCCACGACAGCGGCGTGCCGACCAGCACCGCGCCCAGTCCGCCGATCGCCATCACCACGCCGTTGAGCAAGGGCATGCGCGACAGCGGGAACCACATCGACAGCGCCTGGATGGCGGCGCCCAGGCACACCGACACGCCCACGCCGATCAGCAGCCGGCCGGCGGCCAGACCGGCCATGCCCGGCGCGAGCGCGAACACCAGCGAGCCGGCCACCGCCACCAGCAGCATCGCCGCCTCGGTGCGGCGCGGGCCGTAGCGGTCCAGCAGGATGCCCGCCGGCAGCTGGGCGCAGGCAAAGCCAAGGAAATAGAAGCTGGTGAGCAGGCCCAGGTCGCCGGCATTGAGGCCGAGCTCGCGCGTCAGGTGGGGCACGAAGCCCAGGTTGACGCCGCGAAACACATAGGACACCAGGAAGCCCAGCGAAAACACCGCCAGCACGCGCCAGCGCGCGCTGGCCGCCGCACCGGCGGCCGTTTGCGAATGCGAGGGCTGCGAAGGCACGGAAGACAAGTTTGAAGTCGAAGTGGTCATGATGGCATGCATTGTCTTCGCCATCCCGGTGCAAAGCCAACGAAAGATACCCGCGGCAATTGTGAGTAGAATTTGACGGCCATGGCCAAAGCCCCCGCCAGACCCGCCCAACGTCACGCCCGACACCCCGTCCACCTGCCGCCGCTGCAAGCGCTGCGTGCACTGGAGGCCGCCGCGCGCCACCGCAGCTTCTCGCGCGCGGCCGAGGAGCTGGCGCTGACCCACAGCGCCATCAGCCACCATGTCCGCGCGCTCGAAACCAGCCTCGGCACCAAGCTGTTCCAGCGCAGCGGCAGCCAGATGGCGCCCACCAGCGTGGGCGCGCGACTGGCCGAACAGGTGCGCGCCGCGCTCGACGACATCGAAAGCGCGTTGCGCGAGGCCGGCAACAGCGCCGCGCCGCCGGTGATCCGGCTGCAGGTCAGCGTGATGGCGGACCTGGCCAATGCCTGGCTGATCCGTCGCCTGCCCAGCCTGCACGCCCAGGTGCCGTCGCTGGACCTGCACCTGCGGCTGCACGCTGAGATCACGCCGCCGGACCCGTACAGCGTTGATGTAGGCATCTGGCACCAGCGCATCGACCTGCCCGGCTTCGAGTGCCACAACCTGATCGAAGACCATGTGATCGCGGTGGCCAGCCCGGCGCTGCTGGCGCGCTACCCGGGCTTTACGCTGGCCGACGTGCCGCGCTTGCCGATGCTGCGCTTTGCCCTGCGCCCCTGGCGCGACTGGCTCGAGGCCGCCGGCCTGCCCGGCGACGAACCGGAGCGTGGCCCGATTTTCCAGGATGCCGGCCTGATGCTGCAGTCCGCCGTGGCCGGCCTGGGCGTGGCGACGGCGCGCGCGCAGCTGGCGCACGACTACCTGGCCAGCGGCGAGCTGGTGCAGATTGGCCCCACGCGGATTCCGTCGAGCCTGCACTACTGGGTGACCTGGCGCGAAGGCAACCCGCGCGAGAAGGCCATCCAGCAGTTTCATGCCTGGCTGCAGGAACAGGTGCGTCAGGAAGGCGCGCAGGCGGCCGCGGTTGTCTCCGGCAATGCCGGGCAGTTTCATCCATGAAATTGTTTGGCGCCGCGATGTTGGCAATACGAATCATTTTCGTCTAGGCCCGCTAAATCAAGGGCTGGGCGCCTGCCTGGTCCAACCCGCCCCGTACCGCGCCAGGCCCGAGCCGCGTCGTCGGCACGGGCTCCGAGTTTCACGGATGCAACCATTTGGCTCCACGTGCCAGCCTGCGTGGAAATCTTGCCCTGCCCATCCAAACAGATGAGAAGCGACTGAGTCGCCCGGCCGCGATTCGTCCTAAGGCGTGTCAACGCGCGGGTTTTCTCCATCCCGTGCGCGCTGCCGGCGAGTGCGCGACACCAAAAGGCTGAGGTCGGCGCGGTCGCCCCGTGTCGGCGGAAGATGTATGCCCTTCAAATCCTTGTAACGGAAATGAAACTGTTTTGCGGGGCGGTGAGGTGCAGTATCGGAGCCCTCCGCCGCGCGTGTTTCAAATTTTGCACTCCCACGTTTAGGTGGGGCCGGCGAGCTGGAAATGCCTCCTTCTGCACCGCATCCGGTGATTTCGTGCCCGATACGTTGCTTTGTCATGGATGGATTTTTTGCGTTGCAACATGAAATGGCCGCGCGGCGTAACAAGAGCGGAACGTTTTGGATCGCGCCGCGCCGGCGATGCCTTCGCCAAATTAGCGCATTACCTTTCTTTTCAATGACTTAGCTAGCTCTGGCACATTCGTCGCAGATATGTCGCCGCGAACAGAAGCCCGGAACAAAGGGGAAGTCTGAAACGAAAGCGGCAAACACACTGGCACGCGTTCGCCGAGGATCAGTTTCAGGACGACCCCCGCAACCCAGGGCGGGAATTGGACTGGCGCTGTAAGCGGGGGCCACGCGGCAGGAACTGGCCCGCATCGGCACCCGCCATGACATGGGCGTCGACAAGAAAAAGCGGAGGTCATTCAGGCGCACGGGCCGCAAGCGCAAGCAAGCGGTCCGTGCCACCTGAATCCCGCGGCAAGCCGGCATGCCGGTGCGCCCGGACAAGAACGGGGTGAACAACAGAAATTGGGGAGCGCGCCGCGCCGCATCGCCACGATGCGCCGGCGCAAGCCTTAGAGCCAACGGAGCGAGCGGCCGGCCTTGCCGGCCGCCAGTTCCGCAAAAAACAAGAATCCGGGGAAATCTCATGAGCGCGTACGCCAACCGCCCGCTGCTGTACCTGTCGCAACACCATGACGCCACGCTGTGCCGGCTGTTTGCCCAGCGCGGCTGGAAAATCAGCTTCGCGTCGAACCTTCAGGACCTGCAGGGCCTGCCTCCCGGTAACCAGCCGCTGGCCGCGCTGCTGGACCTGCAGGGCGGTTTCGGCGATGCCGAACTGGAAGCCTTCGAGCCCTGGCTGGCGCAGCGGCATATCGGCTGGATCGGCATCGTCGCCGGCCAGCACGCGTTGAGCGAAACCGCGCGCCGGTTGCTCGGCCTGTATTTCGTCGACTACCACACCGCGCCGCTCGACCACCCGCGCCTGGCCGAGGCCCTGGGCCATGCGCTCGGCATGGCCAGCCTGCGGCCCGGCGCGCAGCATGACAGCCCGCGCACGGCGCGCCCCGACGGCATGATCGGCAGCTGCCCGGCGATGCAGTCGCTGTTCCGCGGCATCGAGAAGGTCTCGCGCTGGGACACGCCGGTGCTGATCTCGGGCGAGTCCGGCACCGGCAAGGAACTCGCCGCGCAGGCCATCCACCGCGCCTCGGCGCGGGCCTCGCGCCCCTTCATCGCGGTCAACTGCGCGGCGATCCCGCCCACGCTGCTGATGTCCGAACTGTTCGGCTACGAGCGCGGCGCCTTCACCGGCGCCACCAAGCGCAAGCCGGGCCGCATCGAGATGGCCCAGGGCGGCACGCTGTTCCTCGATGAAATCGGCGACATGCCGATCGAAAGCCAGACCAGCCTGCTGCGCTTTCTCGAGACCGGGCGCATCGAGCGCCTCGGCGGCACCGAGTCGGTCGAGGTCGATGTGCGCATCATCTCCGCCACCCACGTCGACCTGGAGGCCGCGATCGCAGCCGAGCGCTTCCGCGGCGACCTGTACCACCGGCTGTGCGTGCTGCGCGTGCGCCAGCCCCCGCTGCGCGAGCGCGGCAGCGACATCCTGCTGATCGCCGAACACGTGCTCGACACCGTGCGCAAGCAGTCGCCGGCGCGCATCCGCGGCTTCTCGCCGCTGGCGCTGCGCGCGATCCAGCTGCACAACTGGCCCGGCAACGTGCGCGAGCTGATCAACCGCATCCGCCACGCCGCGGCCATGTGCGAAGACGGCGTGATCCAGCCCGAAGACCTGGAACTGGCCGCGCCCGCCGACGACCGCCCGCAAACGCTGGCCGCGATCCGCGAGGCCGCCGAGCAGAACGCCATCGTCGAAGCGCTGCAGCGCCACCATGAGCGGCTGATCGACGTGGCCGCCGAGCTCGGGATTTCGCGGGTGACGCTGTTCCGGCTGATGCGCGACTACAAGCTGCAGGTGAAGAAGGGAGACCTGGGGTTGATCTGCGTGCAGGGCTAGCACCGCGACGCTCCCATTGAAGGATCGGATCCATGTCCCCTGACGCGTACCTTGAAATGGCCGACACCGAAGCCAGCCATTGGTGGTTCCGTGGCCGGCGCGAGATCGTCGCCACCATCCTTTCCGGCCTGGCCTTGCCGCGCCACGCGGCCATCCTCGAGATCGGCGCTGGCACCGGCGGCAACCTGGCGATGCTGTCGCAGTTCGGCAGGGTCAGCGCGGTGGAAATGGACGGCACCGCGCTGCGCCTGGCACGAGAGAAGACCCGCGACGCCTACGACCTGCGCCAGGGCAAGTGCCCCGACCAGATGCCGTTCGCCGAGAGCAGCTTCGACCTGGTCTGCCTGCTCGATTGCCTCGAGCACATCGCCGACGATGCCGGCTCGCTCGACTGCGCGGCCAGGCTGCTGAAGTCGGACGGCGCGGTCTTCATCACCGTGCCCGCCTACCAGTGGCTATGGAGCGCGCACGACGACTTCCTGCATCACCAGCGCCGCTACAGCAAGCGTTCGCTGCACAAGCTGGCCAGCCGCTGTGGCCTGCACGTGGAGCGGATGTCGTATTTCAACACGATGCTGTTCCCGCTGGCCGTCGCCGCGCGCATGGGCGACCGCCTGCGTGGCAGCCGCCACGCGACCGGCGCCGCCCTGCCGGCCGCGCCGGTCAACCACGTGCTGCACCGCGTGTTCCGCGCGGAGCGCCACTGGCTTGCGCGCGGCTCGCTGCCGTTCGGCATTTCGCTGATGGCCGTGCTGCGCGCATCGTGAACGCCAGCGGCACCGCGCCCGGGCTGCGCCAATTCACGCGTTTTCTATTCTCCGGCGCCACCTCGACCGGCGTGCATGTCGCCATCACGGCCACGCTGATCAACGCGCTCGATGCCTCGCCGGTGGCGGCCAACTGCGTCGCCTTCGTATGCGCGACGGCGTGCTCGTACCTGCTCAATACCCTGTGGAGCTTTTCGTCGCGCTTGCGCCACCGCACCCTGCGACGCTTTGCCGGCGTCTCGCTGCTGGGCCTGGCGCTGACCGTGGGTATCTCGTGGACCGCGCAACGGCTCGGCGCCAGCTATTGGGCCGGGCTGGCGGGTGTGGTGCTGACCGTGCCGGTGTTCACCTACCTGCTGCACCGGGCCTGGACTTACCGCGATTGATTCGCGGCAGGGCCCGGCGGCATTGAGCTTCAGCGGCCGTTGCTGACCTGGCCGCGATCGATGCGGATCACGCGCCGTCCCGACGCCATGTTCCGGCTTTGCCCCGTCTCCTGGTAGCGGCGCCGCACCAGGTAGATCGGCCGGCCCTTGGCCTCGTCGTAGATGCGGCCGACATACTCGCCCACCACGCCGAGGCCGATCAGCTGGATGCCGCCGAGAAACAGCAGCACCGACAGCAGCGACGCATAGCCCGGCACATCGATGCCCAGCACCAGCGTGCGCGCCACGATAAAGGCGCCGTAGCCGAACGCCCCCAGCGCGATCGCCACGCCGATATAGGTCCAGCTGCGCAGCGGCATGGTGCTGAAGCTGGTGATGCCCTCGAGCGCGAAGTTCCACAGGCGCCAGCCCGAGAACTTGGAATGCCCGGCGCTGCGCGCCTCGCGCTCGTACGGCACGATCACGGTGCGGTAGCCTACCCAGGCGAACAGGCCTTTCATGAAGCGCCGGCGCTCCGGCATCTGCTTGAGGGCGTTGACCACGACCCGGTCCATCAGCCGGAAATCGCCTACATTGACCGGCAGCTTCTGGTCCGACAGCCGGTTATGGATGCGATAGTAGGCGCCTGCCGTCACGCGCTTGAGCCAGGAGTCACACGCTCGGCTGCTGCGCTGGGCCAGCACCACCTCTGCTCCCTCGCGCCAGCGCCTGACCAGTTCTGGAATCAGCGCGGGCGGATCCTGCAGATCGACGTCGATGGGAATCACCGCATCGCCCAGGGCCTCGTCCAGGCCGGCGGTCAGCGCCGCCTCCTTGCCGAAATTGCGTGTCAGGTCCAGCACGCGCACGCGCGGGTCGCGGTGCGAATAAGCGATCAGTTGGTCCAGCGTGTCGTCGGTGCTGCCGTCGTTCACCAGCACGATCTCGAAGCGGAGGGCGTCGATCGACTCCAGCACCGGGAGCACGCTGTCGAAGAACTTGCTGATGCTTTCTGCTTCGTTGTAGCAGGGCACCACCAGAGACAGCAGCCTGACTTCGTATCGATCTGACATGATGCGCTCCCCGGACGGCGTGGCGCAGGTGGCCGCCGTCGTGCTTGCGCGGCCCTGCGCATGGTCTTGTTATCGGCGCGACCGGCGGATGGCATTGCGAGTCGTGCGATGCTGTCCTGCCGTGGCCTGCTGTCGGTTGCGTTGCTGCTGGAAATGCAGCGGCAACGCAGCGACGCACTGGCTTCATTCTGGTCAGGCCACCAGCGATATACAAGCACCGCGGAGGTCCGTGGCCAGGCGCGCAAATCTGCCCCGCGCAAGCGTTTCCGGGTTGAATCACCACCCGCTTCGGCTGCGCGCCCGCCTGGCGTTTGGCTTCCCGTGGGTCTCGAGCGAAGCCTCCCATTGCATCGCCATTTGCCGGCGTTTCTCCACTGAAACGCCGTGCGCCCGCCGACCCGGGCCGGGCGAAGCCCGATGGGCCATGGCGAAGGCGCATCTTTTCGTGGCCGGATCCACCAAAGGCACGGTGTACGGCGCGCTCCGGCTCATCCTTACGGCGCAGAGCCGGCGCCACCTCACCGTCTCCGTTCACAGGCTGTCGCACAACAGGAAATTAAGCACGATTCGAAGCGGAAACGACGCCCCCGATCCATCGCCGGCAAGCTGGGCCGGCCCCGCACGCCAGGTCTGAAAAACCCTGAAAAACAAGGCATCTCCGGCAATGGCGCATTCCTTGCAAGCAGGCCACGCGCCCGCGGGCGCATTGGGGAAGTGCGCGCCGGACCGAGAGACAGGGCCATCATCGAAGCCATAGCGAGATGCCATGAAAACCAATACCACATGGGTCGGGGCAACCGGCACGGACAGCCTGCTCCAGCAGTGCGCCAGGCAGCGCTGGTTCTGGCCGGTGCTGTACGGAATCAGCGTGTTCTCGATCCTCTCGTTCGCCGGTGCGCGCCTGCTGGTGGATGCCGATACGTTCTGGCACATCGCCGCCGGTAAATGGATCCTTGCCAACCGGGCCGTGCCGGCCACCGATCCGTTCTCGTTCTCTTTCCATGGCGCCAAGTGGGTGCCCCATGAATGGCTGGCCGAAGTCATCCTTGCCGCCTCCCATGCCTGGCTAGGCTGGGCCGGGCCGGTACTGGTCACCGCGCTGGCGACCGCCATTACGCTGACCGTACTGTTGCGGTTCCTGCTGCGCTATATCGAACCCCTGCACGCGTTCAGCGCCACCCTGCTTACGTTCCTGACGCTGGCGCAGCACCTGGTCGCCCGCCCCCATGTCATGGCCTGGCCGCTGATGGTGATCTGGACCGCGCAGCTGGTGCTGGCGCGCCAGCAAAGCAAGCGGCCGAGCCTGTGGCTGCTGGTCGTCATGCTGGCCTGGGCCAACCTGCATGGCAGTTTCCTGCTCGGCATCGGGCTGGCGGCAGCGCTGGCCGCCGAGGCGGTCCTCACCGAAAAGCAGCCGGTCCGCAGCGCCAGGGCGTGGGCCCCCTTCCTCGCACTGACGGTCGTGGCGGGCCTGCTCACGCCGCACGGCGTGGATGGCCTGCTCTTTCCTTTCCAAGTTTCCGGCATGAGCTATACGCTCAGCGTGATCGGCGAATGGAAGCCGCCAGATTTCCGCCTGGTCCAGCCGGTCGAGCTATGGCTTGGCATGGTGCTCTTCGGCGCGCTCTACTTCGGCTTTCGCCTGCCGCCGATGCGGATCGTGCTGTGCTTCGGGCTGGTCCACCTTACCCTGACCGCGGCCCGCTATGCCGAATTGCTCGGTCTGCTGGCCCCGCTGTTGCTGATGCCAAGTATGGGACCCCAGCTGCGCGCGGCGATCCGTCCGGAGATCAAGCTGCAGCTGTCGCCACCGCTGCTTCGGACCCTGACCTCGTTGTGCCTGGCACTGTTCATGACCAGCATCCTCCTGCTTGCCAAAGGCATCCAGCACGACCATCGGCGCATACAGCCCCGCGAGGCCGTCCATGCGGCTATCGCGGCAGGCGGCGGCGGGCCGGTCTTCAACAGCTACAACTTCGGCGGCTACCTGATCTTCTCTGGCATTGCGCCGCTTATCGACGGCCGCGCCGACCTCTACGGCGACGACTTCGTGCGCCGGTATATGAAAGCCCATTCCGGCGATGCCAGCGCGCTGCAGGACATGTTCGAGGAATTCGAGATCCGCTGGGCGGTTCTGGAACCAGGCAGTCCTGCATTGAAGTGGATAGATGCCTTGCCGGGCTGGCGGAAAGTCCACGAGGATGACGTGGCCGTCGCCTATATCCGCGCACGATAGCGCCACCAGCACGCTCGCGCGCGTATCCGGCTAGCCGGTTACGCGCCGCCCGCTGCGGCTCGGCCGGCGCCCGCAGGGCCCCCGCGTACCGCCCCCCATGCCTTGCCGCGCACGACGGGCATCTCTGCCAGCAACACGCACGCATGTCAGGCCCCGTGCCATCCGCGGGGTACGTGCGCCGCCATCTGCATCTTGCAATCCCGACCGTCCTGCAGCGCCACAGCTGTGCGCCGCCGCCCGCGCGCCTCTCCGCGTTCCCCGTTTGCCCTTGTCGCGGATAACCATCGCGACGCCTGGGAAAACCCCCACTCCATCGGCTTCCGGCACATCTCTCCAAGGCGCGAAGGCTGCATGCACGTGCGTCTTGCCGTGCTGCTTTTTCCGCTGCGTCTCCCGTGCGGGTGATGGCAGCCGCGTGCGTGCAGGCTCGGCATTGCAGCACGGAAGCACCGTCCCGCGCCCCGTGTTTCCAAGCTGAATCACGCGGCCGCGCAAGGCTTGAAGCCTTGCCGCACAAGGGCTTCGAGGACATGCCCGGGAACTCCGCCAGCTCTCTCTCACCCCGGCTCCGATTCGCAACGTTTCGATCCGGAAACGCGGCCCCTTCAAGAGACGTCCTCATCCGTCAGTCTGGCCGGCACCGACGCATGGGACCAGGCCAGGCAGGAAGACTAAAACTTGTGACGCATGCCGCCCCCCGGCGCGGTCGCCGCCTCATGCTTTTGGATGACGTTGCCGAGCCGCTCGCATTAGTCCGGCGCATGCGGACACGTTGCGCGATCTAGGGCGTTCGCAGCGCCCTTGGGAATGGCTTGCCAGCGCCGCGTTTCCACCCAGCAACGAAGCCCCGCCGGAATGCCGCCGGCACGCCTGCCAGGGCCGCGACGGCTGCGGGGCGCTACCCGCAAACCCTTGTGGCACAACGATTTGCGCTGGCCTGGCCCGCCGCTTGCCTATGCCAGGCATGCGGCATCGCAGTCCTGATAGCCGCAATGCCGACGCAACGATCGCCGGCATCAAACCAGAACGATACGGGGAGCTTCACCATGCCTGTCGTGCGCCAACCTGCGATGTCACACCGGAATGCCGCCCACGCTGCTGCTGCCAGGGGCACCGGCAGCGCGCCGTTCCGTTGCATGGCGCGCTCGGGCCACGTACAGCGCGCCGCGCGTTGCACGCATGCGTCGGCACTACGCCGGCTGCAGGCACGCAACCCGCGCATCGAGCACGGCGGTCCCGGACGGTGGCCGTTCCATGCCTGCGCGATCTGCGCCCCGCCCTGCTGCCGGGTTTCCCGGCGCTGATATCCGGTGCCATCCCAAGCTGTATCGCAGTTCCGTAGTCCTGCAGTGCTTGTTCCCAACCAAAGGAGTCTGTCATGCAAAACCTGACCACCATGTTCAAGCAATTCATTCGTGACGAAGACGGCGTGACCGCCATCGAATACGGTCTGATTGCCGCGCTCATCGCCGTTGTGATCATCGTTTCGGTCCGCCTGATCGGCACGAACCTGAACATCATCTTCGACTTCATTGGCGACACGCTGACCAACGCCCTGCCCGCCTGATAGCTGGCGGGCCCGCGTGGCTGTCTGGTTCCGGGCGGCCATGCGGCAGAACTTCCAAAGCGACCCCCACAACACTGACACCGGAGACGCCAAATGTCGAAGCTCCTCGCCAGCTCAACCGGCTTTCTGCGCGACGACCGCGGTGTCACGTCCATCGAATACGCGTTGCTTGGCAGCCTGATCGCCATGGCAATCGTCGGCTCCGTGTCCGCGCTCGGCGAAACCGTGCAAGGCATGTACGAGCAGATTGCCGCCAGGATGCCCTGAGTAGCCGGATCCGATCCGTCCATACACGAACACAACCAAGCTGCCAGCGCCCACCACCATGCAAGCCGCCACCGCCCTCGCGCCCTTCATCGGTCCCGCCACGATCGGCATCGTGCTTACCGCTGCGGCGATCGACCTGAACCGGCGGCGCATTCCCAACTGGCTGACCTTCGGCGCGTGGATCGCCGCGCTGCCGGTGATGGCAGCCATGCAAGGCCTGGGTGCAGGCACGCTGGCGTGGCTGTCGGGCTGGATGGTCGGCCTGGTGCTGTTCCTGCCCTTCTACCTGCTGCGCGGCATGGCCGCCGGCGACGTCAAGCTGATGGCTGCCGTGGGCGCCTGGCTGGGCGCCGGCATGGCGCTGAAAATCGCGCTGGCCACCTTCGTGATCGGCGGGCTGTGGGCACTGATCCAGGTGTTTGCGACCGGACAGGGACGCGCCACCCTCGGCCGCGTGGGACACATGCTCAAAGCCGCCGTGGCGCCTGGTTCCGGGTCCGCACCGCCCCAGGCCACGGGGTCCGCCGGCTCCATGCCCTACGGCGTGGCGATTGCCGCGGGAACGCTGACCGTGCTCTTTGCCGGCACATGACGCCAGCGACGCGGCGCACCGCCAGCAACGGGAGCCTTCGGGATTGAGAACACACTGACCAGGGAACGGGGGACGCAATGAACGAGCATCACGACACAGGTCACGTACCACGGCTCCTAGAACCCGTGGCGACCGGCAGGAAGGTCCATGCCGAGCATGGCACGCCGCCGCTGCCGCCGTGGCACGTGCTGCCGCGCACGATCGCCGATACCGGGCTGGAAGTCGCGCAATTGCTCGGGCTGCTGATGAAGGCCGCCTACCAGCACCGCACCGTCACGCTGGCGGTACTGACCGACACGCTCAAGCTGCCGGCACTGGTGGTCAATGAGATCGCGGCCGTCGCCGTGCGCGAGCGCCTGCTAGAGATCGCGCATCGCGGCGCCAGCGACCTCGATGTGCGTTTCCGCCTGACCGATGCCGGTTATGCCCGCGCGGCCGAAGCCGCGGCGCGCTGCAGCTATGTCGGCACCGCGCCGGTCACGCTGGACGCCTACCTCGATGCCGTCAAGCACCACTCCGTCAGCCACGCCAGCGTGACCAAGGCGGACGTCACCGCGGCCTTCCACGATCTGGTGATCCCGGTTCACTTGCTGGATTCGATCGGCATGGCGCTGAACACCTGCCGCGCGCTGATGATCTACGGCCCCGCCGGCAGCGGCAAGACCTACCTGGCGCAACGGCTGGGCACGCTGCTGCCCGGCGCGGTGCCGGTGCCGCACGCCATTACCGTGGCCGGCGAGATCATCCAGGTGTTCGACCCGCTGGTCCATGTGCCCTGCAACGACGGCGAGGCCTCGCTGGCGCACCGCTCGCTGGACCGCCGCTGGACGCTGTGCCACCGCCCGGTCGTGCTGTCCGGCGGCGAGCTGACGCTGTCGATGCTGGACCTGCGCTATGACCGCACCTCCGGCTTCTACCAGGCGCCCCCCCACATGAAGGCCAACAACGGCATCTACATCATCGATGACCTGGGCCGGCAGCTGGTGGGAGTCGCCGACCTGCTCAACCGGTGGATCGTGCCGCTTGACCGGTCCGTCGACATGTTCTCGCTGCACAACGGCGTGCGCTTCTCGGTGCCGTTCGATGTCTGGCCGGTGTTCTCGAGCAATCTCGAGCCGGCGGCACTGGGCGACGATGCCTTCCTGCGCCGGCTTGGCAGCAAGCTCTATGTGGGCCCGCTGTCGGTGGACGACTACCGCGAGGTGTTTCACCGCACCGCCGCCGATTTCGGGCTGACCAGCACTGACGCGGTCTTCGACTTCCTGGTGGGCAGCCTGCACTACGCCAGCGATACGCCGCTGCTGGCCTGCATCCCACGGGACCTGCTGCGCCTGGTGGATTCCGGCGTGCGTTACCACGGGCATGCCACTCACGTGACCGAGGCCGGCCTGCTGTCCGCCTGGCAGAACTACTACGGGCTGCGCACCTCGGCCGACCCGACGCCGCACCCGGGCGCCGCAACCCATCGATGGGCGGACGACCATCGCGCCGCCAGCTGAACTGCACCACCGAGGATTCGGGACAACTGTAGGGGAGAGTCATCATGAAGAACACACGTGCAATCCTGATGCTGCTGATCGCCCTCGTCGCGGGAGCGGCGGCGGTGGTGTCGGCGTCGCGATGGCTGGTCCAGCAGTCGTCAGGCTCCGTCAAGCAGGTCGTGGTCGCGGCCAATGACCTCAATCTGGGCCAGCCGCTCAACGGCGGCCAGCTGCGCATGGTCAGCTGGCCGGCGGGCAGCGTGCCGCCCGGCGCATTTACTGACCTGAAGGCACTGGAAGGACGCGTGGTCCGCACCAGCCTGCAGCGCGGCGAGCCCATCCTCGACGCCAAGCTGGCACCGATCGGCACCAAGGGCGGCCTGTCGGCAGTGATCAACGACGGCAAGCGCGCCATCACGGTCCGCGTCAACGACGTGGTCGGCGTGGCCGGCTTCGCGCTGCCGGGCAACTACGTCGACGTGATCGTCAACACCAATGAAGAGGCGAAGTCCAACCAGAACAGCAGCATCTCGAAGATCGTGCTCGAGAAGATCCTGGTGCTGGCAGTGGCGCAGCAGGTCAGCCGCGACGAAACCCAGCCCAAGGTGGTCAACGCCGTGACGCTCGAAGTCACGCCCGACCAGGCCGAGAAGCTCGACGTGGCGCGCAGCGTGGGCACGCTCTCGCTGGTGCTGCGCAACCAGATGGACGCGGCCGACATCAACACCGGCGGCGCCACCAAGGGCACGCTGCTGGGCAAGGCACCGGAGACGCCGGCCAAAGTCGTGACCAAGACCGAGACCCGCACCGTGGTGAAGACGCGCACGGTGGCTGCAGCCCCCGCACGCGGTAACTGCGTCGGCGTGCTGTCAGGCATGCAGGGCGGCGTCGAGTGCTTCTGAGCACCGGGACCGTCGCATCCAACGAATCCTGAGCTGCAACACAGCCTCTCCGGGGGGAGATTCAAAATGAACCAGACACGATCCGACGCCGCAGGCCGCACCCGCATCCTGGTGCTGGCCGCCTTCCTCTGCACGCCTCTGGCCGCCGCGGCGCAGGCCGCCGTCGAGGCAGGCAACGTGACCCGGGCCACCGCGCCGGCCGCCGCCAAGGCGCCGCAGGGCCCGATGCAGATGACCATCAGCATGACGCCCGGCGCCGCCGCGCCGGCCGCGCAGGCGCCGGCCGCGACTTCGGCGGAGGCGCGCGGCCCCAACTGCACCGGCGCCATCCGCAGTGAATCGAGCGTGGTCGTGGCGGTCGGCAAGTCGCAGCTGATCACGCTGCAGGAGCCGGTACGCAACCGTACCCTGGGCAACCCGGGCGTGGTGCAGGCCACCATGGTGTCGCCGCAGACGCTCTATGTGCTGGGCCGCACCGTGGGAACCACCAACATGATCGTGCAGGGCCGCAGCGGCAGCTGCAGCATCATCAACGTGGTGGTCAATGCCGATGCCGGCGGGCTGCAGACCTCGCTCGGCCAGTTGCTGCCCGGCGAGCCGGGCATCCGCGTGACCACCGCCGCGGACAACCTGGTGCTGACCGGCAGTGTCACCAACGCGCAGGCCGCACAGCAGGCGATGGAAATTGCCCAGGCTTACGCCAACGCTGCGCACAATGGCGATGGCAACGGCAACGGCAACGGCGGCAACCGGAAGGGCAACGTGCTGAACATGTTGTCGGTCGATACCCCGCAGCAGGTGATGCTCGAAGTGAAGGTGGCCGAGGTCTCCAAGACGCTGCTGAACCAGCTTGGCTCCGCAGTGAACCTGCAGGGCGGCTTCGGCTCCTGGACCGGTGGCCTGGTGACCTCGCTGCTGACTGGCGCGTCGGCGGCCTTTTTCGGCAGCAAGGCCAACAACCTGCCGTTCGAGTTCGCCATCGATGCACAGAAGAACGACAGCCTGGTCAAAATCCTGGCCGAGCCAAACCTGGTCACCATCAGCGGCCAGGAAGCCAGCTTCCTGGCGGGCGGCAAGATCTATATCCCGGTGGCGCAGGCCAACGTGCTGAACGGCGCTGGCACCGTCACGCTGCAGGAAGAAGAGTTCGGCGTGGGCCTGAAGTTCACGCCCACGGTGCTGGCCAATGGCCGCATCCACCTGAAGGTGGCACCGGAGGTGTCCGAACTGTCGCCGACCGGCGCCACCATCCGCGGCGGCACGCTGGCCGGCCAGACCATCCTGCCGGTGATCACCACCCGCCGCGCCTCCACCACGGTGCAGATGCGCGACGGCGAGAGCTTCGCCATCGGCGGCCTGCTGACCGACAGCGCGCGCGGTTCGCTCAAGGCGCTGCCGGGTGCCGGCGAAGTGCCGGTGCTGGGCACGCTGTTCCGCAGCACGCAATACCAGCAGGACCTGTCCGAGCTGGTGTTCATCATCACGCCGCGCCTGGTCAAGCCGATGCAGACCAGCAACTACCCGCTGCCGACCGACAGCTTCTCCACGCCCAACCCGCTGTCGCTGTACTTCATGGGCAATATGGAAGGCGAAGGCAAGCGTCCGACGCAGCCGGCCCCGGCACCGTCGCAGCCCGCCGCGCCGGCCGCGGTCCCTGCCGCACCGCCAGCGGCACCGCGCAGCGAAGGCGCGCCGGCCACCGCGGTTTCGGCGGTGCCGACTGGCAGGCCGCTGGACGAGCCGGCCCCGTCCGCGCCGCGGCCCGCGGCGACAGCCAATCCGCGTCCGTCACTGCCCGCGCCAGCGGCCCCTGCGCACAGCAGCACGGTGGCCCCTGCACCTGCCGAAGATACCGCCGCGCGCATTGCCCGCATCGAGGCGACCGCAGCCCGGCTGGCGCAAGCCAGGGCCGCGGCGGCGGCCACTACTGGCCGCACCGCATCGGGCGGCAACTGACCCGCCGCGCCAACCGCAGAACCGGAGAACGACCATGAACAAGACCCTGAAGCTTTCGCGCGGCGCCACCGTCGTGGTACTGGGCGGCCTTGCCTGCCTGGGCCTGTCGGGCTGCATGACGACTACGCCCGTATGGGACGGGCAGCGCGGCGTGGCACTGGCCACCGTCACGCAGATGCAGATCATCAATCCCGACGCGCCGGCAGGCCTGCCTACCGTCACCGGCACCGACGGCAAGACCGCCGTGGCGGCGATGAAGAACTTCGACCGTTCGCTGTCGAAGGGTCAGCAAGGCGGGGCGCCTTCCATGACCATCGACTTCGGCGCCGGCGGCTATGGCGGCATTGGCATGGGTGGCGGCGGCCGCTGAGCACCGGAACCGGGGAGGCGATCATGTCTACATCGCGCTTCGCACGACCCACGCTGACGCGGCGCAGGCGCCAGCGTGGCGCAGTGGCCATCATCGTCGGGCTGTCCCTGGCCGTGCTGATCGGCTTTGTCGGTCTGGCGCTCGACCTCGGCAAGCTCTATGTGACCAAGAGCGAGCTGCAGAACAGCGTCGATGCCTGCGCGCTGGCGGCCGCGCGCGACGTCACGGGGGCCACCCCGCTGCTGGTGTCCGAGGCGGCCGGCCTCACCACCGGCACGAGCAACGCTGCCTTGTTCCAGGGCAAGGCCGTGGAAATGTTCGAGAACCTCAACGTCTCGTACAGCGATAGTCCTGACAACACCTTCTATACCAAGGACAAGGTCCCGTACTCGCTCGACAAGATCAAGTACGTCAAATGCACGGCCGAGCGCACCGGGATTGCCCACTGGTTCATCCAGGTCCTGAACGCGCTGCCCGGGATGAACATCCAGCCCAGCACCGTCAATGCCATGGCCGTCGCCACCACCACCAGCGCGCAGACCGCCTGCGCCATCCCGGTCTATATCTGCACGCCGCAAACCGCGAATCCGGTCAGGACCGCGTACAACCGCGGCGACTGGATCCGGTCCAAGGACGAGAAGGACCCCTACGGTCCTGGCAGCTTTGGCTGGGCTGACCTGACGCCCCCCGGAGGCGGTGCTTCCGAGCTGGCCGAGCTGCTGGCCGGCTCCGGACAATGCGACCTGTCGGTAGTGGGCTCCAAGGTCGGCCAGCCGGGCAGCATCTCGTCGCTGATACCGGCGTGGAACACCCGCTTCGGAATCTATACCGGCTCTTACAAGGGCCCGGAGCAAGGCACACCGGACTTCACCGGCTATGCCTACAGCATTACGAAATGGAATCCCCCGAACGGCGGCAACGCCTACCCGGACTTCATCCAGAAGCGCGGCGCCAACGAGCCGTACCAGACCGACCCCAACAGCGGACTGACGACCCAGGGCACGCCGTCCGCCAAGGCGGTCCATCAGGCAGGCGCCGACCGCAGGCTGGTGCAGGTTCCCGTGGTGAATTGCAATGACCTCGCTTCGACGAAGCAAGCCACGGTGGACTCCTGGGCCTGCATGCTGATGGTGCAGCCGATGCAGGCACCCAGCGTGAAGGACGTGACCTATATCGAGTACCTCGGCGATTCGAAGGATCCCACCAGCCCGTGCGCGACCCAGGGCGTGCCCGGTTCCAGTACGGGCAATGGCCCGCGCGTGCCGGTGCTGGTGCAATAGGAGCCGATCATGAAGCGATGCTGGCAGAGCAGGCGCAACCGCCGCGGCGCGGTAGCGGTGGAGTTCGCGCTGGTCCTGGTGCCCCTGCTGATGCTGGTGACCGGGGTGGCGGAGTTCGGGCGCGCCATCTACCAGTACAACGCGCTGGCCAAGGCCACGCGCGACGCGGCGCGCTTCCTGTCGCAATACGCGCCCACCGAGCCGAATTACCCGGTGGACCAGGCCAAGTGCATCGCCGTCTATGGCAAGACCACCTGCGGCGGCACAGCGCTGGTAAAGGGACTGAGCACGTCGATGATTGTCGTCTGCGACCGCGTCGACTCATCCGGCTGCGCCGGCAAGCAGTTTGCCAACGTTGCCATCTACGAAGGCGGCGGCAGTTCCGGCACGCCGGCGGGGACCATCAACCTGGTCGAAGTCAAGATCTCGGGCTTCACCTACTCGCCGATGCAGAGCTACCTCAACGTGGGTGCACTGGCGTTCTCCGATATCGCAACGGTAATGAGGCAGGTGCTATGACTCCGATCCGCGCCCCGCGCCCGCGTTCGCGCCAGAGCGGCGCAGCCGCCATCGAGTTCGCGCTGGTCGCCAGCATCTTCTTCATGCTGCTGATCGGCATTGCCGAGTTTTCGCGCGTGCTGTTCTACTGGAACACCGCCGGCGAAGCCACCCGGCTGGGCGCACGCATCGCCGTGGTGTGCGATGTCACCGACACCGCCATCAAGGACCGGATGACGCATCTGATGCCCTTGCTGAAGTCCAGCAATATCGAGGTCGGCTTCGAGCCCAGCGGCTGCAACGCCGACGACGACATGGCGCGCAGTACCTGCCGCTCCGTCACCGTCAGCGTGGCCAACGTCACGGTCAAGACCTTTATTCCGGTGGTGCCGATCACGGTGTCGCTGCCCCCGTTCTCGACCACGTTGCCGCGGGAAAGCCTCGACTCTTCCACCGGCGGCAAGATCTGCAACTAGCGCATGCACCAGGAGCACATCATGCTCAGAATTCTGATCGTTTCCGAAGATGCCGACCGGCTGGCGGAGATCCACCGGATCAGCGCCGGGGTGGGCAACTTCCAGGCCATGACGCTGCAGGATGGCCTCGGGCGTCTGCCGCTGCACGCCAGCCGCCTGCGCATGGCAGACCTGCTGATCCTCGAGCTGCCCGCGATCAGCGCGCAGCAGATGCATGCGATCGAGATGCTGCGCCAGCAGCATCCCGAACTGCCGTGCATCCTGGTGACGCCGGCGCCGAGCCCGGACGTGCTGATCAAGGCGATGCGTGCCGGCATCCGCGATGTACTGCCGTGGCCGCTGGACAAGGGCCAGCTGGCCGAGGCGCTCAGGCGCGTGGAAGCCAACCACGTGCCGCGCGCACAGGACAACGGGCAGCTGATTTCGGTGATCTCGTGCAAGGGCGGTGCCGGGACCAGCTTCATCGCGGCCAACCTGGGCGACGCGCTGGCGCGACATCTGGGCAAGCGCGTGCTGGTGGTCGACCTGAACCGGCACTTCGGCGACCTGACCTATATCGTCAGCGACAAGCTCCCGCCGTCGACGCTGCCCGAGATCTGCAGCCAGATCGACCGCATGGACAGCGCCTTCCTCGAGGCCTGCCTGGTGCACGTCGACAACGGCTTCGACATGCTGGCCGGCGCGTCAGACCCGGTCAAGGCCAGCCAGATCCAGAAGGACAAGCTCGAGTGGATCCTGTCGGTGGTGCAGCCGGCCTACGACTTCGTGATCTTCGACCTGGGCCAGAGCATCGATCCGCTGTCGATCGGGGTGCTGGACCACAGCGACCGCATCTGCGTGGTGGCCGAACCCGCGATCTCTTTCGGCCGTCCGGGACGCAGGCTGCTCGATATCCTGAGCGCCCTGCACTACCCCGCCGACAAGGTCCGCCTGGTGCTCAACCGCACCGGCCGCAAGCACGAGATGCCGCGCGCGACCATGGAAGAGATCTTCGGCATGAAGGCCGCGTTCACGCTGCCCGACGACCCGGCCGCGGTGGATGAGGCCATCAGCCACGGCGAGCCGGTGGCCAAGCTGAGCCGGCGCAGCGCCATGACGCGCGCGCTGCAGGCGATGGCCACGCAGCTCTGCACGCCGGCCGAGGCCGAGCGGCGCAGCCGCACCGAAACCGCATCGCCGCTGCGCCGCCTGATGCTGCGCGCGAAGAGCACCTGAATTCACCGCTTGCAGCCGACCGGCCACGGTCATCCGCATCCGCTAACGAGGAGTCCATCATGTCGATCCGAGAACAACTGGCCAATGCCGAGCCTGCTTTCACCGTCAACGGTCACGCTGCGATCCAGTTTGCGACCTCGGCAGCGTCCGTATCGGGCGGCTACCATCAGCTCAAGCGCGACGTGCACGAAACGGTGCTCGACCGCGTCGAGCTGGAGCGGCTGGCGCGCTTTCCGCAGGAACAGGTGCGCCAGGAAATCACCGCGCTGGTCAACCTGATCGTCGACGAACAGAAGGTGCTGCTCAACGACAACGAGCGCCGCCAGCTGACCGTCGAGATCTACGACGAGATGTTCGGCTTCGGCCCGCTCGAGCCGCTGCTGAAGGATCCGACGGTGTCGGACATCCTGGTCAACACCGCGCGCCAGACCTACGTGGAACGACGCGGCAAGCTGGAACTGACCGACGTCCTGTTCTACGACGACGCGCACCTGATGAAGGTGATCGAAAAGATCGTCTCGCGCGTCGGGCGCCGCATCGACGAAACCAGCCCAATGGTCGACGCGCGCCTGCCCGACGGCTCGCGCGTCAACGCCATCATTCCGCCTTCGGCCATCGACGGGCCGCTGCTGTCGATCCGGCGCTTTTCCGTGAATCCGCTGCAGGTGGCCGACCTGGTCAACCTGCGCAGCCTGACGCCGCCGATGGCGCAGCTGCTGCAGGCGCTGTCGCAAGCCAAGGTCAACGTGCTGGTGTCCGGCGGCACCGGCAGCGGCAAGACCACGCTGCTGAATATCCTGTCCGGCTTTATCCCGGAAGACGAGCGTGTGGTCACGATCGAAGACGCCGCGGAACTGCAACTGCGCCAGCCCCACGTGCTGCGCCTGGAAACGCGCCCGCCCAATATCGAAGGCAAGGGCGAGATCACGCAGCGCGCGCTGGTGCGCAACGCGCTGCGCATGCGCCCGGACCGCATCATCCTGGGCGAAGTGCGCGGCGGCGAGGCACTGGACATGCTCAACGCGATGAACACCGGCCACGAAGGCTCGCTCACCACTATCCATGCCAACACTCCCCGCGATGCGCTGACGCGCCTGGAAAACATGGTCAGCATGGCGGGCCTGACCATGCCGGCCAAGGCCATGCGGCAGCAGATCGCGTCGGCCATCACCGTGATCGTGCAGGCCGCGCGCATGACGGATGGGCGCCGCAAGATCATCAGCATCCAGGAGATCACCGGCATGGAGGGCGACATCATCAATATGCAGGAGATCTTCACGTTCCAGCGCACCGGGGTGGACAAGGACGGCACCGTGCGCGGCAACTTCCGCGCCACCGGGGTCTATCCCAAGTTTGCCGAGCGGCTGCGCGTGTTCGGCGTGGGGCTGCCTGACGATACCTACGACCCGGCCAAGCGCTACGAAGTCTGATTAGCCAGGACATACCAATACGATCCTTCCGGGGGGACTACACATGAGCACGATCTTCTACGCCTTCGGCATCCTGGTGTTCGTCGCCGTGGTGCTTTGCGTCGAGGGCATCTACCTGTGGTGGAACAATGCCCATGGCCCCGCGGCCAAGCGGATCGAAGCACGGCTGCGGGCGCTGTCCGCCGGCGGACATGTCAGCGCCGAACACTTGTCGATCCTGAAGAAGCGCATGCTGGCCGACTCGCCGCGCATGCAGCAGTGGCTGATGCGCGTGCCGCGCATCGGAGCGCTCGACCGCTGGCTCGAGCAGTCGGGAAGCAGCTGGTCGGTGGCACAGTTGCTCGGATACTGCGCCATGGTGGTGCTGTGCACGGTTGCACTGATTCCACTCTTGCCCGTGCCGGCTTCACTGGTTCTGCTTGGCGCGGCGCTGGCTGCGATGCTGCCGGTGCTCCATGTGGTGCGCCTGCGCGCCAAGCGGCTCAAGCAACTCGAGGCGCAACTGCCCGATGCGGTCGACATGATCAGCCGCGCCCTGCGCGCCGGGCACTCGTTCAGCGGAGCGCTCAGCATGGTCGGGCAGGAGATGAAGGCGCCGATCGGGCCGGAGTTCCGCACCACCTTCGAAGAGATCAACTACGGCGTGGCGCTGGACGAAGCCATGACCAACCTGGCCATGCGCGTGCCGGTGGCCGACCTGCGCTACTTTGTCATCGCGGTACTGATCCAGCGCGAAAGCGGCGGCAACCTTGCCGAGATCCTCGACACCATCGGCACCATGGTGCGCGAACGCCTGAAGCTGTTCGACAAGATCCGCGTGCTGTCGGCCGAAGGCAAGATGTCGGCATGGGTGCTGGGACTGCTGCCGTTCTGCACGGCCGGCCTGATCCTGGTGGTCAACCCCGGCTTCATGAACGTGCTGTGGGAAGACCCGCTGGGCCTGCGCATGATCGGCGGGGCGCTGGTGTCGATGAGCTTCGGCGTGCTGTGGATGCGCAAGATCATCCGCATCCGGGTCTGAAGCGCCGGCTGCGGTTGCTCGGGGCAGTAGCAAGAAGAAGCAGGGCTTGGACAGCCATACTGACGGGGAGTCCATCATGCAAGAGATTTTCCAGGGGTTCCAGAGCGACCAGATGATCGTGCTCGCGCTGATCTTCGTGGCCGCGTTCGGCACGGTGTTCGGCGTGCTCCATGTGTTCTCGCCCCACCGGCTCCGCGGCCGGGCCGAACAGATCGCCGGCCAGGCGGGGACATTCCAGCCGGACCAGGGTCGTCAACAGGCGCTGATCGAAAAACTGGTGAAGTGGGCGCAGCCGGTATCGCGTCTGTCGCTGCCCAAGGAGGGCTGGGAGAACTCGCAGCTGCGCGTGCGTTTCATGAATGCCGGCTGGCGCAATGCCAACGCCGCGCCGCTGTACTTCGGCGCCAAGACGGTACTGGCGGTCGGCCTGCCGATGCTCGGACTGCTGGCTGTCAGCAGCCAGCCCGGCCAGCAAAGCCAGCAGCTGATGTTCGTGCTGCTGGCGGTGCTGGGCGCGATTGGCTATTACCTGCCGAATCTTGTCCTCGCCCGCAAGGTCTCCCAACGCCAGCGCACCGTCTTCGAAGAATTCCCCGACGTGATCGACCTGCTGACCGTCTGCGTCGAAGCCGGCCTCGGCCTGGATGCGGCGCTGATGCGCGTGGCCGACGAGCTGGCGCTGCGCTGTCCGGTGCTGGCCGATGAACTGCAGCTGATGCTGCTGGAACTGCGCTCGGGTTTTTCGAAGGAAAAGGCGCTGACCAACCTGTCGCTGCGCACCGGCGTGGAGGACGTGGACAAGTTTGCGTCGATGCTGGTCCAGGCCGACCGCTTCGGCACCAGCCTGGGCGAGTCGCTGCGCGTGCTGTCTGACATGCTGCGCACCAAGCGCCGCATGCGCGCCGAGGAGCAGGCCGCCAAGATTGCGCTGAAGCTGCTGTTCCCGCTGATCTTCACCATCTTTCCGTCCTTGCTGCTGGTGTTGCTGGGGCCGGCCTTCATCCAGATCTATCGCGTGCTGCTGCCAACCATGGCGGGACAAGCAGGTTGAGCCCTCCGGGAAACCGCGACAGTTTCCCCCGGCTGTCTCCCGGTGCAATGCCGGCAAGACAGTCACTTGCCCGGAACCCAGGTTCCGGGCTTTTTTGCTTTGCCGGGCGAATCCCGGGGCTTGACCGGACGGTCTGGCTTCTGAAGAATGCAGGCAATCCCCCTGCGGCGCCGAGGCCACGCAGCGCGCGCCCTACCCGCCTGGAGTCCCGATGAAGCTACGCATCCTGAGCGACCTCCACATCGAACACAACCTGCCGCAGTCCGTGCCCGCGTGCGATGCCGACCTCGTGATACTGGCCGGCGACATCGCGAACGGCCGCGACGGCATCGACTGGGCCATCGGCACGTTCAGCCAGCCGGTGGTCTATGTGCCGGGCAACCACGAGTACTACGAGAGCAATTTCGACACCGTCGACCAGCAGATGGCCGAGGCCGCGGCAGCGCATCCGCAGGTGCGCCTGCTCAATGGCGACGTCGCGGAATTCGACGGCGTACGCGTCATCGGCACGACGTGGTGGACGGACTACACGCTGTTCGGCACCGACCGGCGCGACGAGGCGATGCAGGCGTGCGCGAAAGCGATGTACGACCACCGGCTGATCGAGATCCGCGGCGACGATGGCCACATGCGCCAGTTCACGCCGCAGGACGCACTGGCACGCCACCTGGCCGCCTCCGACTGGCTGTCGGCGCAGCTGGCGCTGCCCTACGCCGGCAAGACGGTGGTGGTCACGCACCACGGCCCGGACCTCGGCAGCCTGGATCCGCGCTTCTCGCACGACCTGGTCTCCGGCGGCTTCCTGTCACGCCGGCCTGACCTGGTGGCGCAGGCAGACCTGTGGATCCACGGCCATACCCACACCAGCTTCGACTACTGCGTCGACAACTCGCGCGTGGTGTGCAACCCGCGCGGCTATGTCAGCCGCCGTACCGGCGAGCTGGAGAACAAGTCCTTCGACTGGTGCTGCGTGGTCGAAGTCTGACGCGGCCGCGCCTTTGTGTCGTCATGGGTGCCTGCGCACGCGGCGCCCTCCCCTCGGCTGCGCCAGCGGCACTGATGGGTCAGCAGATCGGGTCGGATTCCACTCAATTTAGTTGATAACGATTCGCATTTGCAATACCATCTTTTTTGCGGCGCACCCCGAAGCTGCGCTCGTCGCCCCCTCCCCGACTTCCATCAGTAGCAAAAAGAGGTTTTGTCATGTCAGTCACGAACCACCGGGGGCGCGTGCGCGCCAGCCTTGCTCGTCTTGCTGCGCCGCGCTGCCCGCGCAGGTGCCCGCCGCTCGCGCTGTCGCATTTGCTGATGGGTGTGCTGGTCACGTTCCAGCTACAAGCGGTCAGCGCGCAGGAGGCTGGCACGTCCGGCGGTGTCACCGCACCCCGGCCGGCAGCGCCGACCCTGCCGCAGGTGACCGTCAGCGCCAGCGCCGAGCCAGACCAGGTCCCGCCGCCGTATGCCGGCGGCCAGGTCGCCCGCGGCGGCAGGCTCGGCATGCTCGGCGACACCACCATCATGAAGGCGCCCTTCAACCTGACCAGCTACACCGCCGAACTGATCCAGAACCAGCAGTCCGCCACCGTGGCCGAGGCGCTCAGCAAGGACCCCTCGGTGCGCGCCACCGGACTGGCGGGGGCCAATATCGACACGTTCTACATCCGCGGCTTTCCGATCAATGAATCCAACTCGGGGGAAATCGCCTTCAACGGCCTGTATGGCATTGCACCCAGCTACCGCGTATTCACCGACTACGCCGAACGCGTCGAGGTGCTGAAGGGTCCCGCCGCGCTGCTGTACGGCATGTCGCCCAACAGCGGCGTCGGCGGCGTGATCAACATCGTGCCAAAGCGCGCCGGCGATGACCTGACCCGGTTCACCGCCAGCTACGCGTCGGACACGCAATTCGGCGGTCACCTGGACGTGGCACGCCGCTTCGGCGAGGACCGCGAATGGGGCATCCGTGCCAACGGCAGCTACTACAACGGCGACACCACCGCCGACAACCAGTCGCGCAAGGCGCCGGTGGGGGCCCTCGCGCTGGACTATCGCGGCAAGCAGCTGCGCGCGTCGCTGGACGTGCTGGCGCAGGAGGAGCGCATCGATGCGCCGGGGCGGCCGCTGATGATTTCGCCCGGGCTGGCGGTTCCGGGAGCGCCTGACGGCCGGCGCAATGTCACGCAGCCGTGGGAGTACTCCAAGGGCCGCGAGGAAGCGGTGCTGTTCCATGCCGAGTACGACATCAACGATTCACTGACGGCGTTCGCCAGCGCCGGCGGCGGGTGGAGCCGCGTCGACCGGGTCTTCGGCACCACGCCGATGATCACCAATGCGCAGGGCGATACCCTGAGCACACCCACCTTCTACAAATTCAAGGTCGACCGCGGCACCTTCGACGGCGGCTTGCGCGCACGCTTCGCCACGGGTGCGGTCAAGCATGCGGTCACGCTGCAGGCCAGCGCCTATACCGAGCGCTTCGACCGCGCGTTCACCTCGGGCACGCCGGTGGCCTCCAACATCTACGATCCGGTGACGCAGCCCGCGCAGAACCTGCAGGCGCCTTCGACGGTGCCGCGCTTCACCGCCACCGACCTGAGCGGCGTGGCGCTGTCCGACACCATGTCCTTCCTCGACGAACGCGTGCTGCTGACGCTGGGCCTGCGCCAGCAACGCGTCAGGACACGCAACTACAACCAGGCCACCGGCGCGGTCTCGACCTACTACGACGAAAGCGCCACCACGCCGATGGTGGGCCTGGTGGTGCAGCCAACGCAGCACTGGTCGGTCTACGCCAACTACATTCAGGGCCTGAGCCGCGGCGACGTGGCGCCGCCCACGGCCAGCAACGCCGGCGAAGCCTTTGCGCCATACAAGGCGGACCAGTACGAGATCGGCACCAAATTTGACATCGGCCGCTTCACCACAACGCTGGCGGCCTTCCAGATCGCCAAGCCCACCGGGCAGCTCGATAACAACGTGTTCTCCGTCAATGGCGAGCAGCGCAACCGCGGGCTCGAGTTCAACGTGTTCGGTGAAGTGGTGCCGCGCGTGCGCCTGCTTGGCGGCGTCACGCTGATCGACGGCGAGATCACCAGATCCCCGACCGCGGCCAGTGTCGGCAAGACCGCGATCGGCGTGCCGGAAGTGCAGGCCAACCTCGGTGCCGAGTGGGACCTGCCGTGGGTACCGGGCCTGACGCTGACCGGCGCCATGCTCTACACTGGCCGGCAGTACGTGAACCAGGCCAACACCGCCAGCCTGCCGGCCTGGACGCGCTTTGACGTCGGCGCGCGCTACACCACCAGGATCGGCGGCAAGGCCACCACGTTCCGCGCCAACGTGCTCAACGTGTTCGATCGCGACTACTGGGCAGGCGTGACCTCATGGGGTGGCTTTTCGCTGGCGGCGCCGCGCACGGTGCTGCTGTCGGCCACGGTGGATTTCTGAACGGCGGCGACTGCGCGAGACACGGCATGCACGACCAGGACTCCCAGATCCGCGTCACCCAGCTGTCGCAGGTGGCTGGTATCGCGCTGGGGGGCTGGGGTACGCAGGCGCTCGGCCTGCAATCCACCTACTTCCTCGTTGCCGCGGCCTACGCCGTGGCGGTGGTACCGATGCTGGCCGCGCGCATGCATGTGCCGGCGCGGGTTGTGCCGGGGCATCCAGCGCAGCGCGGCTAGACCCAAACAAAAACCCCCGCGGACTCGCGCCCGCGGGGGTTTTTTCATCGCAGCCTGCCCTCGCGGGCAGTTGGCCGGGGATGGATTACATCATGCCTTCCATGCCGCCCATGCCGCCCATGCCGCCCGGCATTGCCGGAGCCGACTCTTCCTTCGGCGTTTCGGCCACGGCGCAGTCGGTGGTCAGCATCAGCGAAGCCACCGAAGCGGCGTTCTGCAGTGCGGTGCGGGTGACCTTGGTCGGGTCCAGCACGCCCATTTCGACCAGGTCGCCGTACTCGCCCGAGGCGGCGTTGTAGCCGTAGTTGCCCTTGCCTTCGATCACCTTGGCAACGACCACCGAAGCTTCTTCACCGGCGTTCAGCACGATCTGGCGCAGCGGCTCTTCCATCGCGCGCAGCACGATCTTGATACCGGCGTTCTGGTCGGCGTTGTCGCCGGTCAGTGCCGAGATCGCGGCGCGGGCGCGCAGCAGGGCCACACCACCGCCGGGGACGATGCCTTCTTCCACCGCAGCGCGGGTGGCGTGCAGGGCGTCTTCCACACGGGCCTTCTTTTCCTTCATTTCGACTTCGGTGGCAGCGCCAACCTTGATCACGGCAACACCGCCGGCCAGCTTGGCCACGCGCTCTTGCAGCTTCTCACGGTCGTAGTCCGAGGTCGCTTCTTCGATCTGGGCGCGGATCTGCTTCACGCGGCCTTCGATGCCAGCAGCGTCACCGGCGCCATCGATGATGATGGTGTTTTCCTTGCCGATCTCGATGCGCTTGGCCTGGCCCAGGTCGTTCAGGGTCGCCTTTTCCAGCGTCAGGCCGACTTCCTCGGCGATGACAGTGCCGCCGGTCAGGATGGCGATGTCTTCCAGCATGGCCTTGCGGCGGTCGCCGAAGCCCGGGGCCTTGACGGCGGCGGTCTTCAGGATGCCCCGGATGTTGTTGACCACCAGGGTCGCCAGGGCTTCGCCTTCGACGTCTTCAGCGATGATCAGCAGCGGGCGGCCAGCCTTGGCCACTTGCTCCAGCACCGGCAGCAGGTCGCGGATGTTGCTGATCTTCTTGTCGAACAGCAGCACGAACGGGTTGTCCAGGGCGACAACCTGCTTTTCCGGGTTGTTGATGAAGTACGGCGACAGGTAGCCGCGGTCGAACTGCATGCCTTCCACGACTTCCAGCTCGTCGGCCAGCGACTTGCCGTCTTCGACGGTGATCACGCCTTCCTTGCCGACCTTGTCCATGGCTTCGGCGATGCGCTCGCCGATCGAGGCGTCGCTGTTGGCCGAGATCGCGCCAACCTGGGCGATTTCCTTGCTGGTGGTGGTGGGCTTGCTGATCTTCTTCAGCTCTTCCACGGCGGCGCCGACAGCCTTGTCGATGCCGCGCTTCAGGTCCATCGGGTTCATGCCGGCGGCGACGAACTTCATGCCTTCGCGCACGATCGACTGGGCCAGCACGGTTGCGGTGGTGGTACCGTCACCGGCGTTGTCGCTGGTCTTGGAAGCCACTTCCTTGACCATCTGGGCGCCCATGTTCTGCAGCTTGTCCTTCAGCTCGATTTCCTTGGCCACGGACACGCCGTCCTTGGTCACGGTCGGGCCGCCGAAGCTGCGCTCCAGCACCACGTTGCGGCCCTTCGGGCCCAGGGTCACCTTGACTGCGTTGGCGAGGATGTTCACGCCTTCGACCATCTTGGCACGGGCGGCGTCGCCAAACACTACGTCTTTTGCTGCCATGTTCTGAATCTCCTGAAATCTGTACGGGTGGGGCTACAAGTAACGGATTACTTGTTGACCACGGCCATGATGTCTTCTTCGCGCATGACCAGCAGTTCCTGGCCATCCACCTTCACGCCCTGGCCGGCATACTTGCCGAACAGCACGCGATCGCCGACCTTGACGTCCAGGGCGATGTTGTTGCCCTTGTCATCCTTCTTGCCGGGACCGATTGCCAGCACTTCGCCTTGATCGGGCTTCTCGGCAGCGTTGTCGGGAATCACGATACCGGACGCGGTCTTGGTTTCGTTGTCCAGACGCTTCACGATCACGCGGTCGTGCAGAGGACGCAGATTCATACGGACTCCTAGATACAAAGTGAGTTTTTGATCACAAATCGGCCGGCTACCGAGGCGACGGCCGTCAGAAATGTTCAGGTGTCGCAGAGGGCTGTTAGCACTCACCCCTGACGAGTGCTAATTATAGGGACGGGGTAGGGGCATTTCAAGACAGGCGCTGGATGCGGGTTTTCCCGGAGGACGGGCGCAGCTGTCGAGATTCACTCAACTTTGAACTTCGTTCGCTCAACTCTGAACTGCCCTGATCGTCACTTGGCTTGTATCCCTTTATTTTTCAATGGGTTAGGTACCCCCCCCCGCGGGGCTACAACTCGACAAGAACCGACCGCAGTCACGCCGCCCTCAGGCCGGCACTCTTACTGCTAACCCATCTGGAAAGAAGACACACCTGCATTCATGCTGTATATATGTACAGTATGAATGCAGGTGTGTCGTCCACTCACATTTGGTGAGGGCTCCGACGGCTCGATCGAGGAACTGTTCCCTGCTTAGTAATTGTGATCTTCCGGATACACTCCATCGGCGACAACTCAAACAGCAGAGTCATGGACAACTTGCAGAGGGGTGTATCGATACTGACTCAACGACAGGATGTCGTTCCATTCGTTGAGCGTGTTAGAAGCGCGGCCGATTCAGCCAAGGACGCGCTCGGTTTTTTCCCAAGTTCGGTCTATCTAGAGTACGCGACCAAAGGAAACCTCTTTGTCGCGGCAAACGAGAATGGCGACGAGCGTCAATATGCGGGACATCTACTCTTTGACCTTAGACAGCCAAGGGCAAAGATACTCCAGGTTTTTGTCGCCCCAAGCTTCCGCGGATTAGGGTTAGGTGAAAGGCTTGTTGAAAGACTCAAACGACATCTGACAGATCTCCAGTACGTCTCGATTGAAGCGCGTGTGGCGGAAGATTTATCCGAATCGAATCTGTTTTGGGAAGCACAGAATTTCTATGTTCAGCGCGTTGAGCCCGGAGGAGGCAGCCGCGGTAAGCGGAGGCGCATGATCGTGGTACGGAACCATGAACTTGCCTCACCACAACTCTTCGGTGTAAGCGGAATCAGCTCAATGAATCCACTTGGTCTCGATTTCGTTGCAGGAACTGGCAAGCCAACGTATCTCCTGGATATGAACGTCTTGTTCGATCTGGGACCTCGAAGACAGCGACGCAACGATGTCGTCAACCTGTTTCGCGCGGAGCGAATGCAAGTATGTAGCCTTGCGATCAGCTCCGAAATTCGCAACGAACTGGCAAGGTCCTGCCCTCCGGGCAAGACCGACCCTATGCAAGACTTCGCATCGATCCTGCCCGCATACCCGGTACTCGAGGATGGATCCGAACAGCTCACCACAGAACTTGAAGCGCTCGTATTTCGCGAAAGAAGCCAACGCAACGCACTTACCCCTAACGATAGATCCGATCTAAAGCATCTAGCAACCGCAATCTCCCATGGACTGGAGGGTCTGGTAACGAGTGACGCAACCATCTTGGGCGCCGCAGGCGATCTTCGAGACAGGTATGGAATTGATGTTCTATCTCCTTCGGCGTTCACTCTTCAGGAGCCACACCCCGTCGAAATCACAGCGTTTGGAACCAAACCTGATCGGGTCTTAACGTTTAACGAAGCCCAGAGCACTGACGACGCAGACATCAGAGCCATGCTGTCTAAGTGGAACGTCCCCCCGTCACAACAATTGGCGGAATGGGCAACGGTAGACAGTTCCCCGCAGACGATCCGCCGCTACGTTGCACGAAGTGACGACGGCATTGTCGGCTACTTGACTTGGCGCCACACGATTGACCAGAAAACTATCATTGCGATGGTGGCCATTGAGGAACGATCCGCGGCTGCAACTGACTGCGCGCGGCTGATGTTGAGTAAACTTAATGAACAAATTCCTTCCGATGCCATCGTGCTCATCCGCTTGGGGTTTCCAGCTTCGCAATCGCTTATGCGCGCCGAAGCCCACTCCCTCGGATTTACTGCCAGCGACGGCTATCAAGCTCAGTTACAAAAGATTGTCATTAATGGGCTAGTGACCGACAAGAATTGGCAGCAGAAACGAGAAGCGTTACTCGCAGCCTCAGGAGTTCGCTTGCCACAAGACTCGCCCGCGTTTAGAAGCGTCAATCAACACATTGAGGTCTACACTGCGAATGGCAATAGGACTCACGTTCCACTCCTGAAGCTCGAAAGCATGCTTGCACCCGGCTTGTTCTGCCTGCGCGGGCGCCAAGGGGTCATTACACCGGTTCGCAGACAGTTTGCCGAACACCTTCTCCAGCATCTGCCCCAAGGATCTCTGCTCCCTCAGCCACGAGTGCAGATGTATCAGCAGCGCCACTACCTCAGCCACCCAAAGACGCTCTCGAAATTTGCGGTTGGGACACTGATGTTCTTCTATGAGTCCCAGACAAAAGGAGGGTTGGGAGGAATTGTTGCCGTAGGTCGAGTAGTACGCTCCTACCTGCAGGATCGAGATGCTATGGGGCATGCAGAGTTGGACGCGTCTGTATTCGAGCCAGATCAACTCGAATCCATCGGAAAGACAGACACTCGTACAGTCACCGTGTTCGACAATCTGAATATTCTTCCGCGCCCTGTCTACGGCGAAACACTGCGACAACTAAACTGCGGCACCCCCGTTAAGCTACTCAGCACTCAAGCTATCGATAGCAATCAAGTTCTAAGTATTCTTGCAAAGGCTTATGGATATGAGCACGAATGACCATGTCCTGATTTCGCTCGACGAGCGGCATGCAAACAATATCCTGGCTGGAACAAAGCGCGTTGAGTTGCGAAGACGAACTATGCATGTTGTCAGCGGGACCGTTGTCTGGCTCTATGTCAAACAACCAGTAGGTAGCGTAGTGGGCCGCGCTGTGGTTGCGGCAACTCATACGCTGACTCCGAGCCAGATCTGGCGACGGTTTGGTCAATGCTCTGGCCTGAAGAAGGCTGAGTTCTTCGACTATGTGGAAGGCCTAGAAACAGCTTTTGTCCTTGAACTGAAAGATGTGCGACGAATGCAGGACCCTGTCCCACTTGATGCCCTTCGAGACGCCTCTTCCAGATTCCATCCGCCTCAGTTCTTCACCCGAATAGACGCGACGAGTTCCTTGACCCGCGTTATGGCGTCGAGAATGTAGGTGCAATGAACCCATGCCTACAGCCGGCAGCAAGCTTCTGCATTAGTGCCTGCCCGCCTGACAAGCGAGTCGACTCCGCTAGTGACGTAGTTCTTCTTTTAGCCGTGACCAGCCTAGCTAGCCCATCACCATTAGCCGCGACGGGGAGCACGTTCGCTGGGAAAGGACGCGCGCGGCAAACCGTTACACGACGCACTGCGGCCCTTGCGGGTTCAATATTGTGGCCGCAGCGGAGCAGCAGTCCCCGCCTCTATTGAAACGCCGTGCAGCCTTATTCAAAGGAAGCTCTTGCTCCCGGCACCAGCCAACTCGTGCTTCTAGGGTTGGCCCAAGGTCACGGAGATGCGGCTTTCCTGTGGGCTGACGGCCGAGAACGGCCATCTTCCGCCACTCGCCTGCCTGCGCCGACAGACACTCCAATGGCCGCTCCATAGTTAAAGGCGGTCGCTCATCGCTGATCCGACGACAATCGCGGCAATCTGCGGGCGAAGGAACAATTGAAGCCGATGCCTTTTTGCACGACCAAATCCGTTCACTCCCACATCCGGAGAGGACGACATAAGCGGCGTGATGTCGGTTCTTCGTTCTCGCTGCACCCCAACTAACGAACTGGCCGCGCTGCAAACTTGCCAGCTCAGAGGGATCGTAAGCATTCCCCTTTAGTCAGGCAAAAACGTACTGAGCCGATGCGAGTACGGCATAGTGATCAGGTTGCCTGCGTCTTGCCGCCGCCCATTTCGCGATACAGCTATAGGTATCGACAGTGTTCCGCTACCCTGCCGAACCGGATCCGCTAGGTTCTTGCATGGCCAAGCGGCGTAGCGCTTCCGTGTCCGCTGTATCAACCCGCGCATTCGCACGCGGGCGACATGCCAGGCGATGGTGGCAGTGGCTTCTGCTGGCAGATTGGTCGGCACACCGTCTTCGGAACCACTGTGAGGCTGCATCATCTGTCTCCTTCGGACGGGTCAGTGGATGCCAGCGTGGTCCCGGAACCGGTGCAAGTCAATGCAACCGGTCAAAGGCTCCCGCCTGTCGGAATGCGGCCGGCATCTCAGAGGTTCTCCTGGTAGAACGGCCCGAGCTTTGCCATGGCCTGTTCAACATATTCCGGTTGGTCGTACAGGTCATAATGGCTTGCCCCTTCCACCACAAACAGGTTCTTCCGCTCGGAACGCGCACGGCTGAACAGTTCGTAGCCATCACGCAGCGAGCCGAAAGCCCCGGGCTTGCTGCCCACCACGATCTGCAGCGGCTGGGTCAGCAGGTGTTCAGCCAGGTGGAAGGCATCGAAACCCACCGCCGCCTGTAGCCCGGAGAAGCGCAGCTTGTTGGGAGAGCCCGGCTGCTGCCCGCGCGGCGTGGTGTAGTACTCGACCGCCTCGACGATATCGATGTCGGTGATCCCGGCCTTCTCCCTTTCCGCCACCGAGGCGGGGATATAGGTGACGATCGCCGGCTCCGCGCCGCGGGCCTCGGCAGTGCGTTGCCTGCCAATCGCTTCAAGCGTCTTCAGTGCCGCATCCGGGGACTGGTCGCCTTCGCGCATGATGCGGCCGTAGTTGGCCGCCACCACTGTGCCCACCGCCTTGATCCGACGCTCGGTCATCGCGGCATTGACGGCGTACCCGCCTCCGCCGCAGATCCCCAGCACGCCGATGCGCGCTTCATCCACATAGCCCAGCGTCACCAGGTAGTCCACCGCGCAGCGGAAATCCTCGACACGGGAGGCCGGGTCTTCGAGGTAGCGAGGCTCGCCGCCACTCGCGCCCTGGTGCGAGGCGTCGAATGCCAGCACAACGTAACCCAGCGCGGCCAGCTTTTCGGCATAGATCGCGGCGGTCTGCTCCTTGCAACTGCTGATCGGGTGGGCGCACAGGATGGCGGGGTATTGCTTCTGTGCGTCGAAGCCGGCCGGGTGGTACAGGTCGGCCGCCACGGCCCAGTACTTGTTGCTGAATTTGACTGCTTTCGACATGGCATCGCTCCAGAGTCGTGAGAAGGGGAAACACGATGGATGGTAGAGGCCGGAACGCCTTGTGATAATCCAGCAGAATCCGCTTACCGCTATAAGGAGGGATTCTTAATGAACATCAACAATCTCAAGGACCTGTCAGCCTTCCTGATGGTAGCCGAAGCCTCCAGCTTTACCCGCGCAGCGGCCCGGCTTGGTGTGTCGCAATCGGCGCTCAGCCAGACCATCCGAGGGCTGGAGGCGCGCCTGGGCCTGCGACTATTCTCGCGCACGACACGCAGCGTGTCGCTGACCGAAGCCGGTGAACGGCTGCTGAACCGGATCGGTCCTGCGATGGGCGAGATCGATGCCGGCCTCGCGGAGATGGGGGAACTGGCCGGGAAGCCCGCGGGGACCATCCGGCTGACGGCAGACGAATATGCGGTGCAGAGCGTGCTGCAGCCAGCCATCGCGCGCTTCCTGCCGGACTATCCCGAGATCCGGGTCGAGATCACCACGGACTATGGCCTGACGGACATCGTTAGCGGCCGCTTTGACGCCGGAGTACGGCGCGGCCGGCTGGTGCAAAAAGACATGATCGCGGTGCGCATCGGCCCGGACGTTCCCATGGCCGTGGTCGGTGCACCGTCCTATTTCCTCAGGCATGCGGCACCGAAGCGCCCGCCTGACCTGGTTACGCACGCCTGTCTTAACCTGCGGCTGCCCACGCACGGGGAGTTTCCCTGGACGTTCATGAAGGCGGGCAAGGAGCATCGCGTCAAGGTTGACGGGCCGATGGTGTTCAACAGCATCGCGCCGATACGCGATGTCGCCGTGGCAGGCCTAGGGCTGGCCTTCCTGCCGGAGGCATACGTCAGCGAACAGATCGCATCGGGACATCTCATCCAGGTCCTGGGCGAGTGGCGCAAGACATTTGAGGGCTACCACCTGTACTACGCCAACCGGCGCCACGCCTCGTCGGCATTCTCGCTGCTGGTCGAGGCGCTGCGGTACTGAAAGACGTAGGCGACGCTCCCGCCGGGGGGCAGGTCGGAGCCGTCCCTTTCGATGTACGGGACGCTCTGTGAGGCTGAATTGACGGATGAGCGGCCGATGCCAAAACTGCCCATCGTCACCTGTAGCGCCAGTCGTGGCTGTCATCGGCGCGCACGGCGGTACATTCACCTTGCCCCGGGGAGGAAGGACTTGGCTGATCCACTCGAAGTCTGCGCTGACCACGCCGATCACGTCGACCAGGGCGACCTCACTGCCCTGACCATCGCCGAGCTGGGCGCACGGCTGCGGCGAGGCACCCTGTCTCCGGTCGCGATCGTCGAAGCCTGTCTCGATCGGATCGAGGCACTCGACACACGACTGCACGCCTTTGTCACCGTGACGGCCGACCAGGCCCGCGCCGCCGCGCGCGCCGCTGAGGTTCGCATCCGCAACGGCGGCTATCGCGGTGGCATGGACGGCATCCCCTTCGCCATCAAGGACAACATCGATACCGCAGGGATCCGCACGACATCGAATTCGCGGCTGCTGCAGGACCATGTGCCACAAGAGAACGCCCACGTGGTCTCCCTGCTGGAACAGGCAGGCGCCATCGTCATCGGCAAGGTGGCAACATGGGAGTTCGCGCAAGGCGGCCCCTGCTGGGACCTGCCTTGGCCTCCCCCGCGCAATCCGTGGGACGTTGCGTACCTAGCGGGTGGTTCGTCGGCGGGCGGGGGCGCGGCCGTGGCTGCACGCCAAGTCCCCGCGGCGGTAGGTACGGACACAGGCGGCTCGCTGCGCTATCCCGCCGCGGTCTGCGGCATCGTGGCGCTCAAGCCCACCTACGGTCGCATCAGCCGGCGCGGATTGCATCCCAACACGTTTTCGCTCGATCACTGCGGTCCGATGGCGCGCACCGTGGAAGACTGCGCCCTGATGCTCGGTGCCATGGCCGGCCACGACCCGCGCGATCCTGCCAGCATCGACGAGCCGGTGTCGGACTATCGCGGCGCACTGACCGGTGATATCAGCGGATTGCGCATCGGTCTCGTGCGCCAGTGGTATGCCGGCGTGGCCACGCTCGAGGTTGAGGCGGCCATGCATGGCGCGGTCCGGACGCTCGAGCGCCTGGGCGCGCACGTCGAAGAGGTGCGGCTCGATGCGCTGCAGGACTACATCGACTGCAAGACGATCATTGGCCTGAGCGAGCTCTACGCCGTACACGAGGGCGCCCTGAAACGCTATCCATATCTGTTCGGCCGCCCGTTCCGCAAAAGCATCATCGCCGGCGCACTGCTGCGCGCTGAAGACTACGTCCAGGCTCTGCGCTGGCGCACCGAGCTGGTCACGCGCATGTTCGCCGAGTTCCGGCAGGTAGAGCTGCTGCTGACAGCCGGCTGGATGCAGGAAGCCGAGCCGTACGACCCTGCGGCAGGCGGCCGCTTCGCACACCGGCCACCCATCACCATGCCGTTCAGCCTGGCTGGCAATCCGGTGCTGAGCGTTCCCTGCGGCTACACCGCTGGCGGGCTGCCGCTGGGATTGCAGCTGTCGGCCAGGCCGTTTGACGAAGCCACCCTGCTTCGCGCAGGCGATGCCTTCGAGCGTCACCACGGCTTGCGCGGCTTTACTCCCCCAACCCTCTGAACGGCCTGCCGCCTGCGAATATGACCCACGATCTGCTGACCCGTGACGAGATTGCCGTCCTCGCCAAAGCCGCCGGGCTTCATCTTGACCCCGGATGCTTCGACGAACTGGTCGAGGCATATCAGGCCATCGAACCGGCGCTGGCGCGCCTGCGCCGCAACCGGCCGCGTGCCGACGAGCCGGCACACGTCTACGACCCCAGGAACTTCATGCCAGCCCCCTCTCGCGACTGAGGGACCGCCGGCTTCGACCGATACGAATCGCTGTTTCGAAAACGGCCAGTTGGCGCGACAGCGACCCCTCACTACCCTTGCTGCGGGCGTTCCAGGTCCCGCATCGGGGCGTGCTGGCATCGCTCAACGTAGCACCCATAACACGGCAAAGAGGAGACACCATGCATCAAGCAACGCTGCCAACCCGAAGCAGTCTGTCCGTCGTCATTCTATGTTTCCTGACGCTCGTGGCCGATGGCTATGACCTCATCGTCTACGGCGCCACCATTCCGCGCCTGCTGGAAGAGCCCGGCTGGGGCCTGAGCCCCGCCGCGGCAGGCATGATCGGAAGCTGGACCCTGGTGGGCATGATGGTTGGCCTGGCGGCGGCCGGCCCCCTGACCGATCGCGTCGGCAGGCGCAAGCTGATCATGATCGGCGTGCTGTGGTTCTCGCTCGGCTCGGTCGTCTGCGCGCTGGCGACTTCCCCGCTGTTCCTGGGAACGGCCCGCTTCCTTACCGGCATCGGGCTGGGTGGCGTGGTGCCCTCAGCCGTGGCGCTCACGGTCGAATATGCGCCGCGCAACCGGCGCCAGTGGTACAACGCGCTGACGCTGACTGGCTATTCGGTGGGCGGCATCATCTGTGCCTTCGTCGCCATTGCCCTACTGCAGTCGCATGGCTGGCGCACGCTCTATGCGCTGGGCGGCTTCTATGCGCTGATCCTGCCGGTGATGTACGTGGCCCTGCCCGAGTCGGTCAACTTCCTGGTCGACCGCGGCCGCATGGATGAGGCGCGCAAGCTGGCCACGCGCTATTCGCTCGATTTCGACCAGATCGTGCGCGAGCAGGAGGCGCAGCGCCGGTCGCAGGACAAGGTCGCAGGCGCGCGTGGATACCGCCTGCTGCTGTCGGCCGATTTCCGCGCTTCCGCGATGCTGTTCGCGTTCGTGACTTTCTGTGTGCAGCTGATCGTCTATGGGCTGAATGCGTGGCTGCCGCAGCTGATGCGCAAAGCGGGCTATCCGCTTGGCTCTTCGCTGCAGTTCCTGCTGGTGATGCAGCTTGGCGCCGTGGTGGGGATGCTCGGTGGCTCCTGGCTCGCCGACCGGCTGGGCTCGAAGCGCGTGATCATTCCGTTCTTCGCCATCGGCGTGCTGTCACTGGTTGCGCTCAGCCAGAAGCTGGAGTTCGAATGGCTGATGCTGGCGGTATTCGGCGCCGGGATCGGCTCGATCGGCACCAGCTCGCTCGTCTACGGCTACATCGCTACGCACTTCCCCACTTCCTGCCGGGGCTCGGCGCTCGGGGCTTCGCAAGCGCTCGGCCGGTTCGGCTCTGTCCTCGGGCCGCTGATCGGCGGATGGATCGTCGGCTCGAACCTGGGGATGCACTGGAATTTCTATGCGTTCATCATCCCGGCGGTGATGGCGGCAGTGTTCGTGCCGCTGATCCCGAAGACCCGGTAAAGCGTCTTGCCCCATGGAAATCTACGACTACATCGTGGTGGGTGCCGGCTCGTCCGGATGCGTGGTGGCAAGCCGCCTGTCGGCGGACCCCTCCGTGCGCGTGCTGCTGCTGGAGGCTGGCGCGGAAATGGACAACTTCTGGGTGCGCACCCCGGCGGGCGCCGGCAAGCTGTTCATGGACAAGCAGTTCAACTGGGCCTTCAATACCGAGTCCGTGCCAACGCTGGGCGGGCGCAAGGTGTACTGGCCGCGCGGCAAGGGCCTTGGGGGCAGCAGCTCGATCAACGGCATGATCTACATGCGCGGCCAGCCGGGCGATTTCGACCACTGGGCGGCTCTGGGCAATGAAGGATGGGGCTGGGCCGACGTCCTGCCCTATTTCGTCCGCTCGGAAGCGAACCAGCGCGGCGCCAATGCATACCACGGCGCCGATGGCCCGTTGCATGTGAGCGACCCCGCGGTCAGGCATCCGACGGCGGATGACTTTATCATCGCCGCGCAGAGCGTTGGCATCCCGCGCAGCAACGACCTCAACGGACCGCCCCACGAGGGCGTCGGCTACCGGCAATACACCATTCGCAACGGCCGCCGCCACACCTCGTACAACGCCTTTATTGAACCGGTACGCCACCGGCACAACCTGACCGTGCGCACCGGTGTGCGGGTGACGCGGGTGGTGCTGGAATGCGGCCAGGCAACCGGCGTCGAGGTGCTGGAGAACGGCCAGTCGCGCAGGATCGCCGCCGCGCGCGAGGTAATACTGTCTGGAGGTGCCCTCGCCTCACCGCATCTGCTGATGTTATCGGGCATTGGTGATGGCGCGGCCTTGCACCGGCATGGCATCGCGCCTGCCGTCGAGTCGCCCGGCGTGGGGCGCAACCTGCAGGACCACTGGTTCGGGTCGCTCTCATGGCGGGTCACGCCGAAAAGCTCTTACAACCACCGGTTGCGCGGCGTGCACAAGTACCTGGAGGGCGCACGCTACCTGCTCACGCATGGTGGCTACCTCGCGCTGGGGGCAGCGCCGGTGACAGCCTATGCGCGCAGCGAGGCCAGCCGTCCGGAAGCCGACCTCCAACTGACCGTCAGCCCGATGACATTCAGGTTCACGCCGTCCGGTAAGCCGGTGGTCGACGATTTTGCGGCCATCGGCGCTTCGGTGGTGCTACTGACGCCGGACTCGCGCGGTCATATGGAACTGGCCTCGCGAGATCCGCTGCAAGCGCCCGCGTTTCATCCCAACTACCTGAGCGACCCCGGCGACATTCGTCGCACCATCGCTGGCATGCGGATCATGCGAAAGATCGTCCAGGCGCAGCCGCTGGCATCGCGCGTGGTCGCCGAGATAATACCGGGGGCATCGACCGATACGGACGAGCAGTTGCTAGAGCACCTTAAGACCAGCGGCAACAGCGGCTGGCATCAGGTCGGCACCTGCAAGATGGGTAGCGATCCACTCGCCGTGGTGGACGCGCGGCTGTGCGTGCGAGGGGTGCAAGGGCTGCGGGTCGTCGACGCATCGATTATGCCCAGGATCGTCGCAGGCAACACCAATGCGCCATGCATCATGATCGGCGAGAAAGCCGCGGACATGATCCGTGCCGATGCGGTGCCTGCGCGCGCCGTCATCTCCTGATTCCGCACATAACAAAACGCTAAACCATGAAGAACACCGAGCGCACCATCCCGCTGACGCATCCCGGCTGCTTCTTTATCGACGGCCAATGGGTCCCTTCCGGCAACACCGAGGCGTTCGAGGTCCTCGATTGCAGCACCGAAGCCGTGGCCGCATCCATTGCCATGGCCGACACCGCAGACGCTGTGCGGGCTGTCGAGGCTGCACGCCAGGCGTTCGACAAGGGCCCATGGCCGCGACTGACGCCACAGGAGCGAGCAGCTTACCTCCAGAAGATCGCGCAACGCCTGGAGGCATTGAATGACGATTTCGCGCGCGGCTGGACCATCGAATCAGGCATCCTGCACAAAATAGCCCGGCCCCGTATCGGCCAGTTTGTCGGCGGGGCGTTCCGCCAGTACGCCGACATGGCGCTGACCTACCCCTTTGTCGAGCCGCATCGGTCGGCGACCGGACACCAGGCCTACAGCTTCAAGGAACCCGTGGGCGTAGTGCTGGCCATTGTCCCTTGGAATGGCCCCGCGGCACTGACCGCGTACAAGGTTGCACCCGCGCTGCTGGCGGGCTGCACGGTCATCATCAAGCCGTCGCCCGAGGCCCCAACCTCCGCCTATCTCTTCGCCCAGGTATGCGAGGAGGTCGGCCTGCCGCCCGGCGTGGTCAACATGGTGACCGCCGACCGCAACGTTTCCGAAGCCCTGGTCCGCCACCCGGGCGTGGACAAGATCACCTTCACCGGCTCGACGGCGGCGGGGCGCAGCATTGGCGCGGCGGCGGCTGAACGGGTGGCACGGGTCACGCTGGAACTGGGAGGTAAATCACCGGCGGTGATTCTGGATGATTACGACATCGACGCGGCGGCCAGGACCATCGGCGGCGCCTGCTTCGGTTACCTCACCGGACAAGTTTGCCACAGCCTGACCCGCATCATCGTCCCGCGTGCCAGGCACAACGCCATGGTCGCGGCCCTGAGCGAGATGGCGCGCGCCATGGTGCTGGGCGACCCGTTCGACGACGCAACGACCGTCGGTCCGCTGGCGACGGCGCGCCAGCGCGAGACCGTAGAGCGCTATGTGGCCAGGGGCATTGGCGAGGGCGCTACCCTGGCTGCGGGCGGCTCCCGCCCCCGTCACCTCGAGCGCGGCTTCTTCTTCGAGCCCACGGTGTTCGGCAACGTCGACAACCGTTCGACCATTGCACAGGAAGAGATCTTTGGTCCCGTGCTGTCCGTGATTCCGGCGGACAGCGAGGCGCAGGCGGTCGAGCTCGCCAACGACACCATCTTTGGCCTGAACGCCGTGGTGTTCACGCATGATACGCAACGCGCGCAGGATGTCGCGCGACGGTTGCGAGCCGGCACCGTAGGACACAACGCATCGCGCACGGATTTCTCGATTGGTTTCGGCGGCTTCAAGCAGTCCGGGATCGGGCGTGAAGGCGGAGTTGAAGGACTCAACGCCTTCCTGGAGTCCAAGACGATCGTGCTTGACCAGTTGCTTGGTTGACTGCTGCGTCCGGCAACGATCGTTTTGCGGCTGCTTCGTTGATCATCCGGCTTCTCGAGTAGTACGACATCGTGTTCGAGCGAAACGACATCCTTCTCAGCGGCGGTTTGGACACGCGATGTCACACGGGCACGAGATCGCAGGCGGCAATTCCGTCTTATGACAACAACAGCCGGGAAACATACCAAACGGTTGCTGATTGGCGGCGAGTGGGTGCCACCCCTATCGGGCAAGACGGTGCCGCCGACGAACGCCGGCATCTGCGCATTTGATATTGTCTGACTCATGGGATGCGTGGCGGAAATCCTCCGACTCACCGGTGGCAAGGGCGTGAGCTGTGCAATGGACTGCGCGGGCGGTGAAGCGCCCAGACAGCAGGCCTGCGCTGCACTCGGACATGGGGGAGGATCGCTCTAATGGCGGTCGGCGGGAATCTCAACGTCGACGCGATGAAGGACTTGATCGGCAAGCAACGGACGGTGATGGGCTCATACACATTTTCGGTGGTCGATATGAAGGAATGCGCCCGTTTCATCGCCCGTCATGGCGTGGACGTGGACAAGCTGCTCACTGACCACTGGCGACTCGAACAAGCCGACGAGGCGTATCGTCGCTTCGACGGCCAGGCTGGGGGCAAGGGCATATTCCTCTTCTGAACACGGTTACGTCATCCATCCGGCCAATGCGCGCCATCACATGGCGCGGATACCGGAATCACTAGGTTTTGGGGAGCAAAGCGCCACAGGGATTACAAGTGAGAAGGCTGCAGAGGCGGTTGGCGTGAACCGTATAGGTGGTTCCGCGCCGCATCAATTGGCAATCAACGAAATCGTGGTTCGCCGCCCCGCGAACACCTGCCGGCCCGGATCGCGTTTCGGCAATCGCCAGATCGCGAATAGGCATTTGAGCCGCGCGGCTGCCGCCTCTACTATCGGTTCCAATGGTATGGAAAACACATCGCGCGCCAATGCGAACCCATTCATGACACGTCCCGCACAGATCACGATGACCCTGGAGCGGGGCCTTCATGTGCTCCGTGCCTTCCGTGCCGAGCGCACCCCGCTTACAAACAGCGAGATCGTCAAGCGTACCGGCCTGCCGAAAGCAACGGTGTCGCGCCTGACCACCACCCTGGTCGCACTGGGCTTCCTGCGCCGCGTTGTCGGCAGCACGCAATTCGAACTCGCCCCGGCGTCGCTCCACATCGGCGACACCTACCTGGAAACCAACCCGGTCACCGATCGCGTGCATTCCTTCCTGCAGGAACTGGCGGACCGGCTCAATGTGTCGGTCGCCCTTGCCGTGCCCGATCGGCTCGACATGCTCTATATTGCACATCGAACCAGTTCGCGCATTGCGACTCTGCGCCTCGGCGTGGGCTCGCTGCTGCCGATGGGTTGGACGGCAACCGGCCGTGCCTGGCTGTGGGGCTTGCACCCCGATGCCCGGCATGAATATCTGGAAACCCTCAAGCGCGCGAATGGCGCGCGCATCGCCGAACTCGAACGCGGCATCGCCGCAGCCTTCCAGGACCTGCAGACCGTTGGAGTCTGTACTTCCCTGGGCAAGTATCAGCGCAACGCTTACGGGATCGCCCTGCCTGTCACAGTGGGACGTGCGGCCACACTGATGTCGCTGAGCTGCGGCGCGGTTGAGCTGGAGCCGGACATGGCAGCCATCACAGAACGCTTCGCGCCTGTGCTGAAGGCCGCGGCAGCCGACCTCGTCGAACTGCTGCGGGATGTCGATACGCGGATCTGACGGTCATGCCGCGGCGCCTTCCCGGGCGTCACTGCGGCATCAGTGACGCGTGCTCAAGCGCTCCTCCAAGGCATGCGCCGTCGCAGCGAGCCTCGGGCCCAACTCCCTCTCCATCCTGGCGCGATTCATGCTCGCGCTGCGTCCAACGCTAGCCAGCACCACTGAGGGATGTCCCGGCACGTTGACAGGTACCGCGACCGAAGCCAGCTCGCGCCCGCAAGGCGACATGCAGAAGCCGTACTGGTGGAGCTGTGACATGCCTTCCGCCATCTGCCTGCGCAGCGACGGCCAGTCACGGCCGCTCTTGCGCTCGACGTTGCTCTGGAGGTAGAAGCGCTCCCCTTCCGGCAATGCGGCGAGCAGCGCCCAGCCCATTGGGGACGAAGCAATCGGCACGCGGATCCCGGCGGTAAGATGCGTGTCGAGATAGACGTTCTTGCCAACCTGCGATGCATTGACGATGACATCGAGCCGGTCGCGCGCACCCAGGATGACATGGGTATCGCTGGCGTCGGCAAATTTCTGCATCTCGATGCGGGCGGCGCGTTGCACGCCGCCGCCCGAGACGCCCGCGTAGCCCAGCGTCAATGCGGCCGACGCAAGCCGGTACTTGCGCCGGCTCTCGTCGTAGCACACATAGCCGAGTGCTGCCAGGGAATGCAGCATCCGGGACACGGTAGGCGCCGGAATGCCAGTCTCCACGGCAATCTCGTGGTTGCCCATCCACGGATGGTCAGCGCTGAATGCAGCCAGCACGGCCAGGCCGCGGGCCAGCGGCACCACCCGCACGTCACCCTTGTCGAGATTACGGGTCGATGGCTTCAAGACTTGAACGGTTGCCATGACTGTCTCCATTTTCTTCGGCCCGGCCTTCGTTGGACCGAGCCGTTATTCCCGGCTGCCTGCCGCAGCTCGTCAATAAGACTTCGGCAGCCCGAGTTTGCGCTCGGCGATGTTCGACAGGATAAGCTGGGGGGTGACCGGCGCAATGTAGCCGATCCAGGCTTCGCGCATAAATCGTTCGACGTGATATTCCTTCGCGTAGCCGAAGCCGCCATGCGTGAGGATGGAGGTCTGGCAAGCGTTCAAGCAGGCCTCGGAGGCCAGCAGCTTGGCCGCGTTTGCCTCCGAGCCGCAGGAGATCCCTTTGTCGTAAAGACCGGCCGCCGCCAGCAGCATGTGGTTGGCAGCCTCGAGCTCCGCCCAGTTGCGGGCCAGCGGATGCTGGACACCCTGGTTCTTGCCGATCTGGCGACCGAAGACGACACGGTCCCTCGCGTATTGCGTGGCAAGCTTGAGCACCGCGCGGCCGATACCGACCTGCTCTGCGGCAACGAAAACGCGCTCCGCATTCATGCCGTGGAAGATATACTTCAGCCCCTTGCCCTCTTCACCGATCAGCGAGTCTTTGGAAACCGGCAGATCGTCGATGAACAACTCGTTGGTGTCGACAGCGGCACGGCCAAGCTTGTCGATCTCCCGAATCTCCACATATTTGCGGTCGAGCTTGGTGTAGAACAGGCTCAACCCTTCGCCGTGCTTCTTGACCTCCTCGACCGGCGTGGTGCGCGCGAGAATCAGCATGTGGTCAGCGACCTGCGCGGTCGAAATGAAGACCTTCTTGCCCGAGATCAGGTAGTTGCCATCGGGCTGCTTCTTCGCCACGACCTTGAGCTTGGTGGTATCAAGGCCCGTGTCCGGCTCGGTGACCGCGAAACACGCCTTGTGTTCGCCACGAACAAAGGGCGGCAGCCAGGCCTTCTTCTGCGCATCCGTGCCGAAATGCACGACCGGCTGCAAGCCGAAGATGTTCATGTGGATCGTGGAAGCTCCGGCCTGCCCGCCGCACTGGGCCACGGTACGCAAGAAGAGCGCGGCTTCGGTCACGCCAAGGTTCGCGCCGCCAAACTCCTCTGGCATGCAGATTCCGAGCCAGCCGCCACTGGCAACAGCCTCGAAGAATTCGTGCGGAAACTCGTGGTTCTTGTCCTTGTTCCGCCAGTACTCGAGCGGAAAATCCGCACAGATCTTTTCTGCCGCATCAATAATGGCGAGCTGATCGGCGCTGAGTTGGTAATCCATCGCTTTACTCCAGCAGGTGTCAGGTCAGGCCTTGTCGGCGGGGCGCAGCATCATCAGGCCGGTGCGCACGGCAGTGCAGACGATTTCATCGCGCTGATTCCTGGCAACATGCCGGAAGGTAACGATGCCGGAGTCCGTGCGGCTCTTGGAGATGCGAGTTTCGATGATCTCAGTCTCGACGCGGATGGTGTCGCCGTGGAAGGTGGGCTTGGGAAAAGCAATCTCGCCAAAGCCGAGGTTTCCCAGCGTGGTGCCCAGCGTGGTCTCGTACACCGTGATGCCGGCCACCAACGCCAGCAGGAACATGCTGTTGACCAGGCGCTGCCCATAGAACGTATTCTTGCTGTATTCGGCGTCGATGTGCAGCGGTGCGCAGTTGTAGGTCATGGCCGAGAACAGGACGTTGTCGGTCTCGGTGACGGTGCGGCGGATGGCGTGCTCGATCACCATGCCGGGCTTGAATTCTTCGAAGTAAAGGCCTGCCATTTTTCTACCTCCTTGGATGGTCACTATCAGTTGTCGAACGATCGTGCGAGCTCGATGATTTCGCGCGCCGTCTTCACATGCGCGATGTCGATGTGCTCGCCGTCATAGATGCACGAGGCGCGACCCTCGGCCTGGGCCTTTTCCAGCGCGTCGATCATTCCCTTGTAGAACGCCACTTCCTCCTCGGTGGGACTGTAGGTCGTGTTGACGATGTCGACGTTGGAGGGATGCAGCACCAGCTCGCCGCTCATGCCAAGCTGGCGGTCATTGGCGGATGAGACCTTGAGCCCTTCGAGGTCATGCACCTGCTGCCAGACTCCGCCGATGGGCAGCTTGCCCGCCGCACGTGCGGCCATGACGATGCGCGACTTCAGGTACAAGGTCTCGCGCCCTTCGAGCGACCAGACGGTCTTGAGGGCACGGGCCACATCGGCGTTCTTGGCCGTGGCGCCGACGATGGCGGGCACGCGCTCGTGCTGGGCAATCTCGTAGGCGTATTGCAGCGAGCGAGCGGTCTCCAGCAGCGGGATCACCCGGGTGTGGCCCACCGGTACACCGGCGCGGTATTCGGCCTCGGCCAGCATGGACGAGACGGTATGAATGTCCTCGGGGCCGCAAGGCTTGGAGATCACGATGCCCTCTACCACCGGACTGACGATGGCCAGGATGTCTTCGTAGTCGTATAGATGCGCGCTGCGGTTAATGCGCACCCAGATGCGCGGTTTCTGCCCGGCTAGCCAGTCCAGCTTGGACTTGACGATCTCACGCGCCTCGACCTTCTGGGCCGGCGGCACGCTGTCCTCCAGGTCCAGGATCAGCGCATCCGCTTTGGCTGCCACCGATTTCACGATCCAGTCTGGCTTGTTGCCCGGCACGAACATCATGGATCGTATCGGTTTCATGGCACTTACACTCATCCTCGTCTCCTGGTAACGATTACTGCCTTACACCCGTTAGATAAACGGCAAAAAATTTTTGGGAGATCCCGTGGCCTTGATGCTAGATGGGCCAGATGGTTTGACTCAAGTAGTGACTGACGAACCACCGATTCGCATTGCGCGAACCGGCGATGCACCGACGGCTTCAGCCCGCCGGGTGGCGTCTCGGCAATCGTTGCAGGCAGCGAAACTTGGCTACCACCTCGTTGCGCTGGTTATAGGCACGACGCTCCAGTTCGATCAGGCCGGCGTCGGGGCGCGCAGGGTCGTCGCGCTTGTCCAGCACCTCGCTCTCAACATGGATGGTGTCGCCGATGAAGACGGGCCGCGTGAAGCGCACGTCGCTGAAGGCAACGGTGCCCGGCACCAGGCCCCGTGCCAGTCCGGCCGCACCGACTCCGCATGCCAACCCCAGCAGGAGGATGCTGTTGACGGCACGCATGCCATATGGCGCGGCTTCGGCATACGCCTGGTCCACGTGCAATGGCTCCATGCCATAGGTCAGCGTGCTGAACAGGAGGCTATCGGCCTCCGAGATGGTCTTGCGGATGGCATGCCGGCAGGCGCTGCCGATGACGAAATCCTCGAAGTAGCGGCCGGTCGCGGCGTCTGACATGGGTGCATTCCCTTGAAAGACGGGACTTGCATGTGCATGCCACGACGCAGCATCCCGTCACGCCTCAAGGGTAATCAGCAGGCGGCGAGGCGCCAAGTTTTGTTCCGCGACACGGCGATTCGCCAACCGCGATCCGGCATCCGGTATGCCGCTCGGCTCAGGATGACCCCGGCTCAGGCTGCTCGGTCAGCTGGCGGATCAGCGCGCGGGTCGCCGCCGTGACCGCCTTGCCGCGGCGCGTGCCGATGCGCACGCTGCGAGTCGTCCATGGTTCGGGGATCCGTAGCACAGTCGAGCGCGTGCTGGCCTCAAGCGAGACCATGCACTCCGGCAGGATGGTCACGCCAAGGCCCGCCTCAACCAGGCTGCGCGCCGCCTCGGGACCATTGATCGTGAACTTGGGATGCACCACCCGGCCGATCTCGCGCGCGGCGCGGTTGACATCGGACATCAGCGTGGTGTTCGGATGCATGGCAATGAACGACTCGCGGATCAGGTCGGCGAAGGCCACCTCGGGCTGGTCGCCCAGCGGGTGGCCATGCGGCACCAGCGCGACCAGGCGGTCGACGCGATACGGCAGGCTGTCCAGCGGCTCATCGTCGATATCCGGGCTGACGATATACACCGCGAGGTCGACATCCCCTGCCACCACCGAACGCACCAGGTTGGTATTGGCGTCCTGTTTCAGCTCGAGCTCGACCAGCGGGAAGTTGCGGGAAAATTCGCCGATCTCGCGTGCCAGGTACTGGATGATGACGGCGCCCGTGGTGCCCACGGTGACATGGCCACGAACGCCTTCGGAGAATTCGCCGAGTTCCCGGCGCATGTCCTCGAGGTTCTCGAACAGCAGGCGCAGATGGCGCGCCAGGACTTCGCCCGCAGCGCTCGGCGCGACGCCGCTGGGATTGCGCTCGAACAACTGCACGCCTGCAAGGTCTTCCAGATCCTGGATGCGCTTGGTTGCCGCGGAGGCGGCAATGTTCTCGCGAATGGCAGCGCGGCGGATCTGGCGCTCTTCCACCACCGTCAGGAACAGCCGCAGGGTGAACAGGTCGACCCGCCGGGTCAGGCCATGCACGCTCAGCGTGCTCATGGTGTCTCCTTCAGTGCTGGAACCGGTCTGTGGCCGGGTCAGGCTTCGCATGTTGCGTAGCAGCATCGTGCTGCGTGCCCGCGAATCTCACCGCGAGTATACCGTCATGCCTTGCGAGCATGCACAGCTGCCGCGGCCGGGCGGGGGCACGCTTGCGCTCACTGTACGGAACCGGGGCCCGCCTTGGATTGACAGCCCCAATGCGTGCGAGGAATCTGGTCGCCATGCCAGTGCATGTCGCCATCGACGCGGCACGCATCAATGACACTTTCCCCGGGAACGCACCTGTGACTACAAACCAATCCGATTCCAGTTCGGCGGTCAATTGCCCACCTCTCGAGCAGGCTGTGGTTAACCTGATCCGGGACCTGACCTTCGACAAGCTCGACGCGCCGGCCCATGCAGGGGTGAGCCGGCTCATGCGCGACCAACTCGCCCTGCAGATCGGCACCTCGCAGATGCCATGGTCGCACCAGGTACTCGCGTTTGCCACCGCCCAGCAACACCCCGGCCGCAGCCACGTCGCCGCCAGCACAGCCACCATGAGTGCCGCGGACGCCGCCTTCGTCAACGGTGCCTATGGCCATGGCTTCGAATACGACGATGCGCACGGAGCCAGCGCCAGCCATCCCGGCAGCTGCGTGATTCCCGCGGCGCTCGCGCTCGGCGAGGAATTGGGCTCGACCCTGGAGGAGGTCATCACTGCGATGGTGACCGGCTACGAGGTCTACACCCGTATCGGCGTGCTGGCGGCGCCAGACCTGCTCAAGCGCGGCTATCACCCGCATGCCGTACTGTCCAGCTTTGGCGCCGCGGCAGTCTCGGCCAAGCTGCGCAAGTTCGATGCGGAAACCACCCTGCACGCGCTCTCCATCGCGCTGAGCCATGCGGCCGGCACTACCGAATACACCTCCACCGGTGGCTCGGTGAAGCGGGTGCACGCCGGCATCGGGACGCGCAGCGGCATGGTCTCGGCCGACATGGCGCAGGCCGGCATCACGGGGCCGCGCGCCTTCCTGAGCGGCAACAAGGGCTTCTTCCGAACCTTCCTGCAGCGTGGCCCGGACGACCGGGCCGAGGAGCGGTTCCGCCTCGGCCAGCCGTTCGAGATCGGCACGGTCTGGCTCAAAGCGTACTGCGCCTGCTATTGCACCCATGCGTATATCGACGCAATCCGCCCGTTCGCGGCGCGCCGCGCCGACATTGCTGACATCCAGGCCCGCATCCATCCCGCCTTCAACGTGGTGGTCGGCACCGCCAATGCCAACGCGTACGAACCGAAGAATATCGAGCACGTCCAGTTCAGCCTGCCAACGCAGATGGCATTCGCCGTGCTCGGCATGGGCAATGGCTACAAGGTGCATCGCGACTACCTGGCCGGCAAACTCGACATGGGCCCAGTGAAGGAAGTGGCGCGCGGCATCGGCATTACCGAGGCGCCGAAACTCGAACAACGCTACCCCGGGAAGTTCGTCGCCGATGTCACCGTGACCTTCCGCGATGGCACCTCCGAGCACGTATTCGTGGAAGATCCGATCGGTTCCCAGGCGAATCCCATGTCGGAAGCCGAGCAGGACGCGAAGTTCATGGAGCTGACGGTTGACGTGCTTGGCGAAGACCGGGCGCAGACGTTGCTGGCGACGCTCAGGAAGATGGATCCGCGAATCAAAGCCGCAGACCTGATGGCCTTGACGCACTGAGTTTCGGATAGAGCAAGCGAGCCGACCGGGCTCGGCTCGCTCTCCTTGTCGGAGACTTATCGGCCGGCTTTCAGCCGGCCTTTGTCTTGGCCTGTGTCAGAGCCACCAGCTTTTTCCACCGTTCCAGTTCGGCCGGCGCACTGGCGCGAACCGCAGCGGCATCCGCGACATCGACCTCCAGGCCCTGCCCGATGCAGTAAGACTTGAACGCGGGCGTCGCAGCCGCCGCGGTCATTGCCCTGGACAGTTGCGTGACGATGGCAGGCGACGTGCCCCGCGGCGCCATGACCCAGATCGGCGAGATTAGCTCAAAGCCGTTCAGGCCGGCCTCGTCCATCGTCACGACACCCGGAAGCTGGCTCGAACGCTGCAGGCTGGTGACTGCCAGCACGCGCAATCGTCCCGCCTTGACCAGAGCAAGCGACGAGGCCACGCCCCCGAAGCCGACATCGACCTGGCCGCTCGCCGTATCGACCGCGACCTGCGCCGGCCCCTTGTACGGGACGTGGGTCATCTCAAGGCCGGCCATGCTGCTCATCAGCGCCGCCGCCATGTGCGACGTGGTGCCATTTCCCGAAGACCCGAAGGACACGCTCCCGGGCTTGCGCTTCCCCGCCGCGATAACCTCCTGGACCGTGCGGAACCGCGAATTGGCCGCGGTAGTCAGCAGCAGCGCCGACATGCCCAGCCGCGCGACCGGTGCGAAGTCCGTGACCGCATCGTATGGCGTCTTCTCGACCCACTGGTTCGAATAGTGCGCGGCGTACGTGCACAACAGCGTGTAGCCGTCCGGTGCCGCCTTGGCCACGAAATCCGTGCCGATGATCCCGCTCGCGCCAAGGCGGTTCTCCACGACAAACGCAGAGCCCGTGGCCTTCGTCAGCTCGGCGCTCATATAGCGCGCCACAACATCACTGCCCGAGCCAGGGCTGACGGGTACGATGATTCGCACCGGATGGGAAGGATAAGCCTGGGCGAGCACCGAAGCCGGGAACGATGCCGGCATAGCCGCCAGCGCCGGCAGCGACTGAAGGAAGGTGCGGCGCTTCATCATTGCGTTGCTCCATTCTGGATGCGGCCTGCGGCCGCCAGGTTGTCAAGCTCCTCCCTGGACAGCCATTCAGCCAGTGCCAGGGCGGCATTCTCCGGGGTGGCCGCGGCCGGAGGCACCGGATCGGCGGCGCGCGTACGCGAAAAGCGCGGCGCCGGGCGCGGCTGCATCACGCCATCCACCTCGACAAAGGTGCCGCGCGCCTTCAGGTGCGGATGTTCGAACGCTTCTTCCTGGTCGAGCACGGGCGCAAAGCATACGTCGCTGCCTTCAAGCAACGCCGTCCACTGTGCACGGGTCCGCGTCTTGAACTGCGCAGCAAACAAGCGGCGAGCGGCCGGCCAGTCAGCGCGGTCTGCCTGCTTACCTAGGGCGGACGGGTCCAGCTCCAGTCGTTCCAGCAGTTGCTGGTAGAACTTGGCCTCGATCGGGCCAATCGATATGTACTTGCCATCGGCGCATTCGTAGACATCGTAGAATGGCGCCCCGGAATCCAGCAGGTTGGTGCCTCGCACAGGTCCGGTCAGGCCGGCCGCGCGCAGCCCGGTATGTACCGTCAGCAGCGACGCCACGCCATCGACAATTGCCGCATCGACGACCTGCCCCTTGCCGGAGGTACGCGCCTCGAGGATGGCGCTCACGATGCCAAGTGCGGCATAGACCGAGCCGCCGGCATAGTCGCCGACGACATTGAGCGGTACCGTCGGCGGCTCGCCCTCACGCCCGATCGCATTGAGCAGTCCGGTGATCGCGATGTAGTTGATATCGTGCCCGGCCGTCTGGGCCAGCGGGCCATCCTGACCCCAGCCGGTCAGCCTGCCGTACACCAGTCTCGGATTGCGCGCGAGGCATGCATCAGGCCCCAATCCGAGCCGCTCGGTGACCCCGGGGCGGAATCCCTCGATCAGAGCGTCCGCCTTGTCGATCAGCGTGCGAACCAGCTCCAGCTCGGCCGGATCCTTCAAATCGACCTGGATCGACTTTCGGTTGCGCAACACCAGATCAAACTGCAGCGGCCGTGACAGGCCCAGCCCCGATGGCTCTTTCCGGTCGACGCGGATGATCGTCGCGCCGAGGTCTGCAAGCAACATGGCGCAAAAGGGAGCCGGCCCAATGCCCGCCAGCTCCACGATGCGCACTCCAGCAAGTGGTCCCACGATTGTCTCCTGATAGCTATGCCCGGTGTCCGCGCGCCTGCAATCGGCGCGAGAGCGGCCCACGTTGCCGCGGGGTTCGACCCGCCTGACTCAGGCTCGGCAACGCCACCCGCGCGTACTTCCGCCACCTACCGATCGTGCGCGCCCTCCCCCGGGAACTCAACTCACCAGCCCATGCCGTTCCGTGCTTTGAGAGGCGGCCTGCGCCAGCGCTCAAAGCACGGAACGGTGCACCGGCGACCATTGCCCAGCCCACCGGCCGCGCCTATCTTCGAGGCATAAGAGAGGAGACATTATGTTCAGCAGAAGGCATTTCCTGAAATCACTGGCGTCACTAGGGGCTGTTGCCTGCGCACCGTCGGCTTTTGCGCAGCAATATCCATCGCGGCCGATCCGAATTGTCGTGCCGGCCTCCCCAGGCACGGCGCTCGACATTACTGCACGCTTTGTTGCCGAGGCACTGGCAAAGAACCTGAAGATCCCGGTCATGGTGGACAACCGTGCCGGCGCTGGCGGGCTCATCGGCACGGACGCAGTCGCCAAGGCTCCCGGGGACGGCTACACGCTGCTGTTCGCCGGTGTTCCACACCTGACCACGCGGTGGTTTGCCGAAGGTCCGGTCACGTTCGATCCGGTCAAGGACTTCATGCCGATTGCCAAGGTGAGCAGTTCCGCGCTGGGCATCGTGGTCAAGGCCGACTCGCCTTACAAGACCCTGGGCGACCTGATCGCAGCCATGAAGCGCACGCCGGGCGGGATCACGTATTCGTCCGGCGGGGCGGGCAGTACTTCTCATCTCTGCTCGGTGATGCTGAATGACTTGACGAAGACGCGGGCCAAGCATATCCCTTACAAGGGCAATGGGCCCGCTGTGACGGACGTCATGGCCGGCCAGGTGGACTTCACCTGCCAGGGCGCGCCGAGCGTGGTGCCGATGATCAAGGCAGGCAAGCTGCGCGGCCTCGCCGTCACCAGCGCCGGGCGCTGGGGTGAGATCCCGCACGTCCCGACATCGGCGCAAGCCGGGGTTGCGGGCTACCAGGTCGCGTCGTGGATTGGCGCTCTGGCACCCGTTGCGACACCGGCCCCTATCGTCGAGCGCCTGTCCGAAGAACTGGTGCGGATCGCCCGATCGCCCGCGTTCAAGGAGTTCTGCGCTCATCAGTCGATGTACGTCGATATCGCCGATCGCCGCCAGTTCCAGGCTGACTTGCCGAAGGAGGACGCGCACTGGAAGCGCATCGCGCAGCTGTCTAAGGAATCCTGAGTTCGCTGAATTCTGCCTTCCCGAAACCCAGGTACTGCACAAGCCGACTTACTCGCTTGGCGCGGCCGTGCGGCCCTCATGTGAAATGGCTTCGGCAACTTATTCGACGTGTGCGGCTACGCCACGCGTGAAACGAAGCGTGAGACTTGTTCATCTTCCGACGCACCAGGGGGCTGATCACACGCACCGGCTTCAACGTCTATCCGAATGAAGTCGAATTGGACGTCAACACGCATCGGTCCATATGCCTGTTGACTGCGTTCGGGCAGGCCGCCGCGGACGGCAACGAGGAAGTGATCGCCTTCGTCGAAATTAAAAGTAGAGAGAAGCTCGATGCGGCGGCGTAGCACGCCTACCTGATCGATCGCCTGTCGCCATACAAGCACCGAAGTAGATACTGCGCGTGGCCGCGATTCAGACGACGGCCAGCAGCAAGCCGCTCATGCACCAGCTCCGTCAGATGCTCGCGGCTCATAAGTAGTAGAATCAAGTGTTCGTGGGCGCCTTCAGTCCCGGCGCCCGAGGCCATCCTCGACCAGAAGGTCCACCAGCTTGCGCGCAAACAGCGGCAATGCGCCCAGATCCGCAACGCAGATCTGCAGTTTGCGCTCGGCCCACTCGTCGTTGAGCTGAACGATCCGCAGCGCCATCGTATTCGCATGGCGGCGGGCGGTGATCTCCGGCAGCACGCCGACACCGACATTCGCCTCGATCATCCGGCAGGCGGTCTCGAAGTTGCTAACCTGGAGGCGCCAGCGCAACACGCGCTGCAAGTCCGCGGCGGCACGCTTGAGGAAATTGTGAATCGCACTCTCTTCCGGCAAGCCGATGAAGTCGTAATCGAGCGCTTCGACGAAATTCACACTGCTGCGCTCGGCCAGCGGATGGCTCAGCGCAGTGGAAAGCACCAGACGGTCGTTCCGGTATGGCATGACTTCGAGCCCTTCGGTACGCACGTTGCCGGCGACGATGCCGATGTCCACGATTCTGTCCTGCACCGCGCGCCCGATATCCGGGCTCAGCCGTTCGTGCATGTCGACGGTTACGTCCGGGTGATTGACCAGGTAGGTGCGCAGCACGGCTGGCAGGAACTCGCTCATCGCCGTGGTGTTGGCAAAGACGCGCACATGTCCTTTCACGCCTGCCGCATACTCCTGGAGATCGCCGCTCAACTGCTCCAGCTGGCGGAGAACGCGGCGCGCGTGGCCGACCAGCGTCTCCCCCGCCCCGGTCACTTTCGCGCCCTGGCTGCTGCGGCTCAGCAGCTTGACGCCGACGTGTTCCTCCAGGTTCTTGATGCGGGTACTGGCTGCGGCCAGGGACAGGTGTGAGCGTTGTGCTCCGCCAGTCAGGCTCTGCGCTTCCGCGATATGGGTGAACAGTTTCAGATCGACCAGATCAAAGCGCATCACATCCTTCCCAAGCGTCTTACCGGATTATTTCCTAATGCAGCGCGCAGCACACGTTACCGTGCGAATTCTCCGGACCCCCCGGGCGTGAATTGCCGCCCGCTTCCAGGTCTAACCGTGTTACAGTCCGCCCGCGCGGGAGTGCTCTCACGAACGTTAGGTAGATTCTGCATGCCCGATGAAGTAACTTCCATGGGGAGTAATCTCCGCAACTCTGCCAGGAACCCGGCTCCAGCCCTCACGAATCATGACAAAACGCCAAGCCAACGCCACCACTGTGGACACCCGCGAGAAGCTGATGCGCCTGGCGGCGCGCGCCTTTGGCACGCAAGGCTATGCCGCCACGACCATGCGCGGGATCGCCGACCAGGCCGGCATTGAAGCGGCCAGCATCTACTATCACTTCTCCTCGAAGGAAGAGTTGCTGGATGCGGTGATGGAACACGGCGCGCAAAGCATCTTTGCGCACACACAGGCGCGCATCGCGGCGCTTCCGCCAGGCGCCGACGCCGAGCAGCGCTTCCGCGCCGGCCTGCTGGGCCTCTTCAGCGCGATGATCAAGTACGGCGACTACACCCTGGCGCATGGGCGCCAGCTGGCCGAGTTGCCGGACAAGGTGCGCGAGCGCCATCTCAGGCGACGGGCCCAGCATCAGACGTTCTGGAGCGGCATGCTGGAAGACCTGCGCACCGAAGGGCATCTGCGCGAGGACATCGACATCGCCCTGTGCCGCGTGTTCATCCTGAGCACGATTACTTCCGTGCAGACCTGGTTCAACCCGAAGAAGGGTTCGCCCGAAAAGGTGATCGACGAACTCTGCGCGATCCTGTTTGAAGGCGTCCGGCCCAAGCAGGTGCGCAAGCCGGGAAGGGCGCAGGCCGTGGCTTCGTGAACCAATGCTGCAGCAGCACCTCCCGACCGCGAACCGGTTCCTCTCCCCGGCATTCAGCGAGGTGAAATAGCCCTCAGCATGCAGGCGTTGTCATCCTGCCTTCGCCTGAGACAGCGCCACCAGGTTCTTCCAGCGCTCAAGTTCGGCCGCCGCATTGGAGCGGGCCTTGGCAGCGTCCTGGATGTCGACCTCCAGCCCCTGGCTGGTGCAGAACGCCTTGAAGGCCGGCGCCGCGGCGGCTTTAGTCATGGCGTCGGACAACTGAGAGATGATTGCCTGCGGCGTGCCGCGGCGGACAAATGCCCAGATCGGGGTGACCAGTTCATAGCCCTTCAAGCCGGCCTCGTCGAGGGTGGGCGCGTCGGGGAAATAGGTCGACCGCTGCCTGCTCGTCACGGCCAGCACTCGCAAGCGCCCCGCCTTCACCAGCGGCAGCGACGTTGCCACGCCGCCGAAGCCGGCATCCAACTGTCCGCCCGCCACATCAATTACGACCTGCGCCGGCGCCTTGTATGCAATGTGGTTCATCCGGATTCCGGCCATATTGCTCATCAGCGCCGCCGCCATCTGCGGTGTGGTGCCATTGCCGGGTGAGCCGTAGGACAGCCCGTCCGGCTTGCGCTTCGCGGCGGTAATGAGGTCTCGCACCGTATGCAGCGGTGAGTTCGCCGCAGTGACCAGCACCATCGCCGAGGTCGCCAAGCGGGCAATCGGCTCGAAGTCGGCGACCGCGTCATACGGCGTCTTCTCCACGAACTGGTTCGAGTAGTGCGCCGCGTAGTTGAACAGGATCGTATAGCCGTCGGCAGGCGCCTTTGCTACGAAATCTGTGCCGATGATCCCGCTGGCCCCCATGCGGTTCTCGACGACGAACGACCCGCCCATCGTCTTCGCCAATTCCGCGCTCATGTAGCGCGCAACGACGTCGGTGCCGGAGCCCGGGCTCAAAGGCACGATAAAGCGGACCGGGCGGGACGGGTAGGCCTGCGCAAGTGCCGACAGTGGTAGCGTTGCCAGCGCGGGTAGCAACTGCAGGCAGGTACGGCGTGAAATCATTGCGTTATCTCCTGTTGAATCAGGCCGGTGACCGCGGTTTGCTCCTCTCTCCACTTCGGGGGAGAGAGGAGCAAACGATCAACCGGCGAGGCAATGGTTAGACGATTCCCGTTTCGCGCAATGCCTGGATTTCTTTCGGGCTGAGTTTGAGCAGCCTGCCGTAGATCTCCTCGTTGGCCTCCCCCAGCGCCATGGCAGGCTGGTCGAACTGCGAAGGTGTCGCCGAGAACCGGATCGGCAGGCCCATGCCCACCGCGTCCACCGGCCCGAACTCGGGGTGGGCCAGGTGCATCAGCGCGCCGCTTTCATGCAGCCGGCGGTCGTGCAGCACTTCGTCGGGCTTGCGCACCGGCGCGCAGGGCACGCCGCGCTTTTCCAGCAATTCGCCCACAACGTCGGCCGTGCTGTGCGCGCGGGTCCAGCCCGCGATTACCTCGTTGAGTGCCGCGGCATTGCGCATGCGCGGCCCGCGGCCGCTGAAACGAGGATCTTCGAGCAGCTCCGGCTGGCCGATCGATTCCAGCAGCCCGCGCATCCAGTCCGGCTGGAACGCGACAATCGCCACGTGCCCGTCCAGCGTCGGATAGACCCCGAACGGCGCGAGCCGGTCGTGGTAATTGCCAGTGCGCGAGGGATAGCCTTCCCGTCCCATGACGTCAAAGTGCTCTTCGGACACCCACGATGCCAGGCAATCCAGCATCGACACCTGCACGCGCTGGCCCTCGCCGGTTCGGCCCCGGTGGATCAGCGCGGCCAGGATGCCGTTGACGACATACATCGGCGCGACCAGGTCAGCGATCGGCAGGCCGCAACGCGTCGGCGGGCCATCGGCGTAGCCAGTGACCTCCATCAGGCCGCTGAGCGCCTGGACGATGATGTCCATGCCCTTGAGGCCGGGGAATGCACTAGGCTCGCCCATGGCTTTGATCGACGCGTAGACGATGCGCGGGTTGCGCTGGCTGACTGGCTCGTAGTCTATGCCGAGCTTGGCCGTGGTACCCTCGCTGAAGTTCTCCAGCACCACGTCGCACTCCTCGGCCAGCCGCATGAACAGCTCACGGCCCTGCTCCGATTTCAGGTCCAGCGTGATGCTCTTCTTGTTGCGCGCCCGGTTAAGGACCGTCAGCGATACCTCGTTGTCCTCACGCTGGCCGAAGTGGATGCCATGGCTGCCCACGAACGGCGGGTTAGTGCGTGCAATGTCACCGCCGCCGGGCGCTTCCACGCGGATCACCTCCGCGCCCATCCCGCCAAGCAGCAACGAGCCATATGGCCCGGCAAGCGCCACGGTCAGGTCCAGTACACGGATGCCTTCGAGCGGCCGTGATTGATTTGCTGGCACTACTGTCTCCTTTCTTGTAGGCCCGCCGTCATGCGTCCGGGCCCTTGTCACTTCCATTGCCTTACAACTGTTAGCGATCCGGCGGCGCCGCGCACTTTGCTTTGATTCAATGCTAGTGGTGCAGGCCGGTTGCGCTCAAGTAGTCACTGGCGAACCACCCGTTCGCATTGTGCGAATTGCTCGTGGTGCGGGTGCTGTCAGACGACGCCGGCCTTGCGCATGGCTTGCACCTGCGAGCGTTCGTAACCCACCTCAGCCAGCACTTCTTCGGTATGTTCGCCAACTGTGGGCGGCCGCCGCGCAACATCGGGCGGGGTACGCGACAGGACTGCCGGCGGCGCCACGATCGGCGCCTTGCGCGGCAATCCGGGGTAATTGAGCCAGATGTAGGCGCCGGACTCCTGGATCGACGCATCGTCCAGCGCCTCGCGCGGGGAATAGACCGGCGCCGCGGGGATCCTAGCCTTCTCTAGTTCCCACAGCGCGTCATCGCGAGTGCGCGTGACGCACCATTTGCCCATCAGGTCGCTCAGTAGCTCACCGTGTTCGCCGCGCCGCAGGTCGTCGCTGAAGCGGGGATCGTCCACCAGTTCCGGCGCGCCGATCAGGTTGGCCCAGCGCCGGAACAGCGGCTGCCCGATCACCTGGGCGATGATCCAGCCATCGGCCACGCGGAAGATGTCCGAGGGCCCATAGGAGGGGCTGCGGTTGCCCATCGCCTGCCGGTCAATGGCAAGCGCCGCTTCCTCGATCAGCGCCCCGCTGGACAGGTTCAGCGCTGTCTGCAGCAGTGACGCCTCGACGCATTGCCCGCGCCCGCTGTTGCGCCGCTCGTAGAGCGCCATCACTGTGCCGAGCGCGCACGACAAGGCGGTCGAGAAATCGACCACCGGCACCATCGCCTTGGTGGGGCTGTCGGGTGTGCCCGACATATAGACAGCGCCGCTCATCGCCTGCCCCACCCCGTCGAAGCCGAGCCGGTGGCCAGCGCCTTCATGCGAGCCGAAGGCCGTCGAAGCGGTCAGGATGATGCCGGGATTGATCGCGCTCAGCGTCGCGTAATCCAGCCCCAGGTTCGCCAGCGTTTTCGGCGGCATGTTCGCCACCACCACGTCAGCCTTCTCCACCAGGCGACGCACCACCTCGCGGCCCTCCTCGCTGTCGATGTCCAGCGTGATCGAGCGTTTGTTGCGGTTGCACTGCAGGAAAAGCGCGCCCTCCCCTGAATCCGTGACCGGCACGATGAACCGGTCTTCGCTGCCACCTACCCGGTCGATCCGGATGACGTCGGCACCGTAATCGGCGAGCAGCGCTGCGCAGAACGGGCCGGCAATGAAGCGTCCGAAATCGAGGACGCGGATACCTTCAAGAACCTTGGACATCTTCTTTAGCTTCCATCTCACTGGTTGCGTCGTCCGGGCGAGACGACGGCTGATGGAATCGATCCTGACCGCCTGCCCTTCGCTGGTCAATGAACGCTCCCAAGACGTTCCGTGCATCGAAATTGCATGACCGGACCGGCGCCGGAGACCGGCGCACCACGTCGCCCGGCTCAGGCGACCGAGAGCCGCCGGTCGGACGAGCGGTGGCTCGGAAAGCGGCCGGGGACGATGAGTATCATCGCCGCCAGGCAGATCCTGCCTATGCAATTTCCTAACACCCGCTTACCGCCACGGCAGGGCGCCACTATTCCACCACCTGAAAACGTGGCAATTCGGCGTCCTGCAGGATCATGTCCGCCACCTTTTCGCCGATCATGATCGTTGACGCATTGGTGGGCCCGGAGATCGGCGCCGGCATGATCGACGCGTCCGCGACCCGCAGCCCTTCGACGCCCCGCACGCGCAGCCGCGCATCGACGACCGCTAGCGGATCGCTGTCCGGCCCCATTCGCGCGGTGCCGTTGTGGTGATACACGGTGCCACCGCGCTGCCGCGCGAAATCGAGGATCTCGTCGTCGGTGCGGACATCGTTACCGGGGAACACCTCGTTGACGTAGTACGCGGCAAACGGACGCGCCTGGAGCACCGCGCGAGCCATCTTGACGACGTCCACAATTGCCTTCTGATCCGATTCGGTGGCCAGATAGTTCGGCTGGATCACCGGATCGATGTTGATGTTGGTTGACCGCGCCTTTACATAGCCGCGGCTTTCCGGGCGCTGCTTGTGCCCACCGAGCGTCATGCCGGGATAGTGGTCAAGCAGCCCGGGCAAGCCCTCCTGATAACTGCCGGGCGTGAACGACACCTGCAGGTCGGGCGTTGGCAGCGAGGGATCTGAGCGGAAGAAGAAGCGCATCGGCACGGGTCCCATGCTCAGGATGCTCGGCCGTCCGGCAAAGTACTTGGTGATTTCCCACACCAATGGTAGACCGCGGCCGCGCTCGTTGATCGTCGTGATCCTCTTGACCTTGGCCGCGACGCGCAGGTTGTAGTGGTCACACAGATTCGCGCCGACGCCCGGCAGATTCACGATGACGTCGACGCCAATCGACTGCAGGTGCTCGCCCGGCCCAATGCCAGAGATCTGCAGCAGGCGCGGCGTGTTCAGCGCGCCGGCCGACACGATCACCTCGCGCCGCGCGCGAACCTCGCGTTCCGGCGCGCCAGTGCCGCCCGCGCGATAGCGCACGCCGACCGTGCGCCGACCCTCGAGCAGCACGCATGTCGCCGGGCTGTCGGTGCGCACGTCGACGCGCCCGGTCTTCACGGCAGGACGCAGGTACGCCTGCGCGGCGCTCATGCGGCGCATCGTGTGGCCGCGCGAATCAATCGTGAACTGCCACGGGCCGACGCCGTCCTGCATCTCGGCGTTGTGATCCTGTATGTACGGATAGCCGAGGCTCTTGACCGCTTCGATGAAGATGTCGCAGAGCGGGCTCGAGCGCACGGGATCGGTCACCGGCAATGGGCCGCTGCGGCCGCGATACCGATCGTCGCCGACGCCGATGCGCGTCTCTGCCTTCTTGAAGTACGGGAGCACCTCGTCGTAGCGCCAACCCGGATTGCCGCGCTCGGCCCACCCGTCGAAATCGGCATGCTGGCCGCGGTTGTAGACCATCCCGTTGATCGATCCCGACCCGCCAAGCACCCTTCCCTGCGTGAGGGTCAGCTTACGGTTGCCGGTCGCGAGATTTGGCTCGCTTTTGAAATCCCAGGTGAGCCTGGGGTTGAACAGATTCTTTATGTAGCCGGCCGGAATGTGTATGTACGGGCTACTGTCCTTCGGGCCCGCCTCGAGCACGCAAACCAAATGGCCAGCCTCGGCCAGTCGCATGGCCACTGCGCAGCCGGCGCTGCCGGCGCCGACGATCACGTAATCGAACGTATCTCTCATGGTTGTCGCATCCGCGGAGGAAGATCGGACTTCAATGAATCGGCGCGTGCGGCGCGTGCATCGGGCTGTTGCTTACGGACGGCTTAGCCGTCGAGGTTGAAGTTGATCGTCTTGAGCTCGGTGAACGCCTCGATGGTCGGCCACCCGCCTTCGCGGCCGACCCCGGAGCGCTTGATGCCCCCCATCGGGGCATTCGGAATGCTCGCGTAACCGTTCACGCCGATCGAGCCGCTGCGCATGGCCCGCGCAACACGGAACGCGCGATTGACGTTCGACGTGTATACGCAGCCCGCCAGACCGTATTCACTGTCGTTCGCGATCCGGATAGCCTCGTCTTCCGTGTCAAACGGGATCACGGACAGTACCGGCCCAAAGATCTCCTCGCGCGCAATCGTCATGTCGTTGCGCACGTTCGCGAACAGCACCGGATTGATCCAGTTGCCGTTGGCAAGTTCGCCGCCCGGTGTCCCGCCGCCAAACCTCAGATCCGCGCCTTCGCGTTTGCCTTGTTCGATATAGGCCAGGATCTTCTCTTTCTGCCGCTTCGAAATGATCGGCGCCGACGTCGTCGCCGGATCGAACGGATCGCCGAAACGCACTGTCTTGACCTGCTCGGCCGCGTGATGCAGGAACTCGTCCATGATGGACCGGTGCACGATCGCGCGCGTTGGCGTCGTGCACACTTGCCCAGACAGAAAGGTAGAGCACAGGCCCATCAGCCTGGTTGCCGCAACCGCAACGCTGTCGGCATCCGGAAATACGATCGCGGCGCTCTTGCCACCGAGCTCGAGGGACAGGCGCTTCATGTTGGGAACGCTCGCGATCGTTATCTTCTCCCCGACGATGGGGCTGCCAGTGAACGTCACCTTGTCGATGCCTGGATGTGACGAAAGCGCTGTGCCAGTTTCCGCGCCGCCTGTGACGATATTAAACACGCCCGGCGGCAAGTCGCTTTCCGCGATGATCTCCGCAAGCTTGAGCACCGCGAGATTCGTGTATTCGGACGGCTTGACCACCACCGTGCAGCCGCATGCCAGGGCGGGCGCAACCTTCATCGCGAACGTCATCACCGGACCGTTATAAGGCAGGATCGCCGCCACCACGCCGACCGGCTCACGGAACGTCATGTACTGCATATTCGATGCCATCGAGTACAGCGGGTAGGTCTCGCCGTTGATCTTGTCGATCCATCCGAAGAAGTGGTCGAAGATGTCCGCCGCCGCCTTGGCAGAGACGCGCGAATTGCGGCTGTACGTGAACGGAATGCCGTTGTCGAGCGTCTGGAGCTGTGCGATCTCCTGCTCTGCCGCATAGATGCGCTCGACAATCGGTTGCAGCATCCGCTTGCGATCCTGCGCGCGCATGCCCGGCCACGGGCCGTCGTCGAAGGCACGCCGCGCGGCAGCCACTGCCAGGCCGACGCCCTCCGAGCCAGCCTCGGCGAAGCTCGTCATTATCTCGTTGGTTGCCGGTTGGATCTGCTCAAAGCGTTCCCCGTCCCAGTCATGCCAATTGCCGTTTATAAAAAGGCGGCCGGGGCGGACATGTAGGGCTTCGCGGATGGGAATCAGGCTGATCGGCATGCCGTTGTCTCTATTTCTGGTTTTGTCTCTGACCACGTTAAGGCGGCGTTGCGTGGCGGTCAACGCCGGAGCCATCAGCGTTCCGTACTTCAACCTGCCGAGGCGCGGATTTCGATGCACGGAACACTGTCGTGGTGCTTATTGATCGGTGCCGGCACCTGGACCAGCATCAAGTTGTGCAGCGCCGGTATCTAGCCATGGAACGCGGGCTCGTCGCCACGCATCGGCGCCCGTCCGTTTGCGGGAGACTGCGCGCGTCGCGCGCCCCGGCGCTGGGCCGGCTGTATCCAAGGCCGGTGTATCGACATCTGGTTACGCTGCTGTCCGGCGGGCGGCATGCAGCGCAACGCCGCGGACGGGCAGCGGCCGGCCAAGTGAAACCATCGTTCACAAGGCCGCCAGTTGGCTGGTCCGCCGCTGAATGATCCTCCGCGGTAACGAGCCGCGGTGGTCAGGCGCAATCTCAGGCCGTGGTCGTACGCGGAAACACTGGACCACGCTTCTCACGGAACGAGGCCACGCCCTCCTTGACCTCGGGGCCGCCGAAGCCGAACATTTCCAACGCCAGCGAGGCATCGAAGGTCGGGCCGGCCTGGCGCAGCCAGTTGTTCAGCGAATACTTGGTCCAGCGGATCGCCGACGGCGCGCCATTGGCCAGCCGCGTGGCGATCGATACCGCCGTGTCCTGCAACTCCGCCTCGTCCACGGCGAGCGATACCAGCCCCAACTGCTCCGCCTTCTCGCCGCTCACCGGCTCGCACAGCATCAGGTGGTACTTCGCCTTGGCCATGCCGCACAGCAGCGGCCACACGATCGCAGCGTGGTCGCCGGCCGCGACGCCGAGGCGCGTATGGCCATCCACCAGGCGCGCGGTGCGGGCCGCCACGGAGATATCCGCGAGCAGCGCGGCAACCAGTCCGGCGCCCACCGCGGAGCCGTGGATCGCCGAGACGATCGGCTTGGAGCAGTTGATGATGTTATAGACCAGGTCTTTCGACTCGCGCCAGACGCGGGCGCGCGCCTCGAAGGAGTCGATCATCTCTTCGACCATCTCGAAGTCGCCGCCGGCGGAGAAGGCCTTGCCTGCGCCGCACAGCACCACGGCGCTGACCGTGGGGTCGGCGTCAATATCGCGCCAAACGCGGGCGATCTCGTCGTGGCCGCGTGCATCCAGCGCATTCAGGCGCTCGGGACGGTTCAGAGTGATGCGCAGGACGCCCTCGCTCGGGCGGTCAAACGCCAGGCTTGAATAGTTCTCATAGGCCGCGCCCGCGGCGGCATTGCTTTTCGACATGGAATCTCCTGAACAAAAGTGCGGTGGCGTGTGCAGCGAACAAGAAATACACACGCCCCCGTCAATCAATGCGCCGTCACGGTGACGTCAATGCGCGGCAGCGGCGCGAATCTCTTCGAGGGCTGGCGGGTTGTCCAGCGCCGACAGGTCGCCGGCAGGCGCGCCGGTGTAGACGCTGCGGATAACGCGCCGCATGATCTTCGAGCTGCGCGTCCTGGGCAGTTGCGCCACCACGTGGACCACCGACGGACGGAACGGACGGCCCAGCCGGCCGTCGACATGCTTGCCGACAGCGGCCGCCAACCCCTCGTTCGTCAGCGTCATGGCGGCGGACGGCACCAGGAAGACTACGAGCTTCTGGCCCTTCAGCGGATCTTCCACGCCGATCGCCGCGGCTTCGGCGATCTCGGGCAACTCCAGCAGCACGTCTTCGATCTCGGCCGGGCCAAGCCGCTTGCCCGCCAGCTTAATGGTGTCGTCGGAGCGGCCCATCATGAACCAGGTGCCGTCTTCACGGCGCAGCGCCAGGTCGCCGTGCACCCAGATGCCCGGCACGGTGTTCCAGTAGGTGTCGAGATAGCGCTCGTCGTCCTGCCAGAACGACTGCGTCATGCCGACGAACGGCCGGCGGATCGCCAGCTCGCCCACGGTGTTGGTCAGCGACTTGCCGTCCGCATCTACCACGTCGGCAGCCACCGACGGCGAGGCCGTATTGAACCCGGCCGGGCTGATCGGCTTGACAATCACGCTGGACAGCAGTGCGCCAGACACCTCGGTGCCGCCGGTGTAGTTGATCACCGGGCTGCGGCCACCGCCGAAGGCCTTCTGGAACCACAGGAAGTGTTCGGGATCGATAGCCTCCCCGGCCGTGATCAGGAGCCTGACCGTCGACGTATCGCCTTGCGTGGCGGTGGCCTCGTTGGCCGCCAGACCCCGGATCAGCGTCGGTGCCGAGCCAAAATGCGTCACGCCGTAGCGTTCGACAATGCGCGACATGCGGGACCAGTCCGGGTAATCCGGGGCACCGTCGTAGCAGACCAGCGTCGCGCCGCGCAGCAGCGCGCACGACATCACCAGTGTGCCGGCGACCCAACCCATGTCCGCCGGCCAGCAGAAGACATCCTTCGGGCTGACATTGAAATGGATGGCCGAATCGTGCGCGATCTTCATCGGGAAGCTGCCGTGGGTATGCACGGTGCCCTTGGGCTTCCCGGTGGTGCCGGAGGTATAGATGATCATGAAGGGATCGTCCGGCGACATCCGCTCGGGTGCGGGATCCGGCTGCGCGCTGGCTACCTGCTGCCAGTCGAGCACTGTGTCGCCGACGGCGATCGCCTCGCCCGCATCTTTCCAGACCGTGGTGCCGATGTCCGGCAGGCGCGACAGCGCCTCGTCGACCAGGCTGCGCGTATCGACCCACTTGCCGCGGCGCGAGAATCCGGTCGTGGCCACGAGCGCGCTGGCCGAGCACGACGACAGGCGCGACACGATCGCATCGACGCCGAAGCCGCTGAACAGCGGCACCGTCACCGCGCCGATCCAGGCGACGGCCAGCGAAGTTACGGTCGCCTCGACGCCGTTTTCCATCAGCAGGCCAACACGGTCGCCGCGCTTGACGCCGAGCGCCTTCAGGCCGCCGGCAAAGCCGGCTACCTTGCACGCGAGTTCGGCATAGCTCAGCTGCTCGACCGCGCCGCCCTCTTTTTCCGCCACCACGGCGGTGTGCGACGCCATCGCGGGATCGTCCGCCCACCGCAGCGCGGACTTGACCCAGTTGAGCTGCCCGCCAGGGAACCACTTCGCGAACGGCTTGCCCTTGGAGGCATCCACATACTGCGTGTACGGCACGTCCCAAACCATCCCGCAGAAGTCGATGACGGCGTCCCAGTAGACGTCAGGCTTCTCGTTGGAGAAGGCCAGCAATTCGTCGTAGTCCTTCAGGCCCAGGCGCGTGACCAGCGCCGACACGTTCGCGGTGGCGATATCGTCTCCCGTAGGGATCCAATCATTGTGCAGAGTGTCACTCATCGAAAATCCAGCGTATTGGTTGTACGGTTGCCGCGGTGCGATGGGGTCAAGGCAGTTCATGCCGCATCAGGAGCGCCATCGCATAAGTCCAGCGTGCGCGACACACCGAAGCTAGTCAATCAAGGCAGCGGAGTTGTGCCGTACTTTGGAATGCCGTGGTCGCGGTCCGGAGCGCCGGGCCTGGCCGTGTGCATCGGGAGCCTGGGCGCAACGGCGCGCGCGGGCGCTCCCCGCGTGAGGTCCGCGGCCCGGACTGTGGCTTCCGGAGTACGGAACGCAACCCCGGCTCGGCACACTACGCCTCGCTGCCAACATCGCGCAGCAGCACCATCAACTCCACCGCGGCGGCCCTCAGGTCCGGCACGATGCGCGCCCGAATCGCGTCGACATCCGGGCGCAGTTCGACCGCCCCACAGTTCAGCGCCATCAGCGTGTCCGTGCGCCCTACTCTGAGCGGCAGGGCGATGCCGTAGGCATTGCGCTGGTATTCGCCGAGCGACATGCACACGCCGCTCGTGCGCAGGTCCTCGAACGCCGCCTCGATGTTCTTCTGCACCTCTTCGGCCTGCTGCCCTGCGGCCTCTACCACCGAGGCAACGTAGCCCGCCCGTGTGTCCTCGGGCAATCCCCACAGCCACGCCCGCCCGATCGCCGTCAGCCCCATCGGCAGCAGCGATCCCACGCCCAGCCGCAGCGTGGCGATGCGCGTGCTGGTGCGATACGCAACGTAAAGCATCTCGAGCTGGTCGGGCACCGCCAGCGCCACCGAAACGTTGAGTCGGTCGGCCAGATGTTGCATGAACGGATGGGCCAGCCGCGTGACCGCGCTGGTTTCCAGGTAGGCGTGGCCTATGCCGAGTGGTCCGCTGGCGAGCTCGAATTGCGGCCCCCCCGCCACGCGGCGCAGGAAGCCCATGCTGACCAGCGTCATGGTCAGCCGCGACACCGTGGATTTGGACAGTCCCGTCCGGCGCACCAGTTCGCCGTTGGTCAGGGGCACACGCTCCGCGCGAAAGGCCCGCAGTACCTGCAGGCCACGCGCCAGCGTCATGGTGACTGGTGACGAAGGGCTCATTGCGACTCCGCAAAGCTTGCAGAAGGGAACACATCGCTCTTCCGTATCCCTTACGATTGTTAGGTACATTCTGGCAGCAAGAGCTGCGGGCTTCCATGAGGTTTACCCGCACCGGCGGACTCCCCCTTTGTCTTCAATTTTCATTGCACGGCACAGCTGTCGCATTGGCTTTGACGCCATTGCGCGACATCTCACAGACTCCGCACATATACAAGACCACAACGGAGGAGCCCTATGAAGAGTCGGTATTACGCCGCAGTGCTGTTGTCCCTGACTGCACCATTTGCCGCCGCGCAATCGTCCGTCACGCTCTATGGCGTCGCGGACATCGGGATGGAATACCTGAACAACGCCAATGCCGCCGGCGACAAGCTGTTTCGGATGACGTCCGGCAACGTGTCGGGTTCGCGCTGGGGCTTGCGCGGCGTGGAGGACCTGGGCAGCGGCGTGAAGGCGGTCTATGCCCTGGAAAGCGGCTTCGATCTCGACAGCGGTGTATCCAGCCAGGGCGGCCGTCTGTTCGGTCGCCAGGCGTTCGTGGGCCTGGACCACAAATGGGGCCGCGTCACGCTCGGCCGGCAGCAGAACGCCCTGTTTGACTTGCTGATCAACTATGAGCCGATGGTGCTGGCGGCACGCTATTCGGCGCTGTCGATCGACCCCAACCTTGCTGGCCGCTACGACAACACTGCCAAGTACACCGGCAAGTTCGGCCCCGTCACGGCAACCGCCCTGTACAGCTTTGCGCGCGGTACCAGCATCACCAGCGGCGGCACTACGTCGCTCGGCACCGAGGTACCCGGCGACGTCAAGAGCGACCGTGCCCTTGGCGGCGGCCTGGAGTATGCCGGCGGCAACTTCGGCGCTACCGTGATCTATGACCAGCAGCAAGGCACGCGTGGCATCACCGGACAGAACTCGGGCCAGACCGACCGGCGCATCGCGGCGGCGGCCAACGTCAGCTTCGGCAGCTCGACGGTTTTGGCCGGCTATCGCTGGTTCAACGGCGATATCGGTGTCGCGCGCCGCAACGACCTGTTCTGGCTGGGATACCGTTTCCAGGCCACGCCTGCTTTCACCCTGACCGGCGCCGGCTATTACCTGAACAACCGGCGTAACGGGCAGGATCCGTGGATGCTGGTCGCATCCGCCAATTACGCGTTGTCCAAGCGTACCGACGCCTTCCTGAACGTGGGGTACGTGCACAACAAAGGCAACTCCAACCTTGGCCTGAACGGCTTCGGCAGCACGATCACGCCGGGCGAAAACCAGACGGGGGTCATGGTCAATATTCGCCATAAGTTCTGACTGATTGACTCCGGCCGTGTCGCTTCAATGCGGTGCCGCCGGACAGCAAGACAAGAAGTAGAAAAGGGAAGAGGTAAAGGGAACTGGCGCCTGCTCGCGTGTCAAAGCGCGACCAGGCGCGTTTTTTTGGGCGTGGCGAGCGGCCTCGAAAGCGGCCGCTGCCGGAGCACACGTTAGCGGATCGCCCCTGCGTCGTGCAGCGCCGCGAGCTCCTGCGCGGAGAACCCCCAATCGCCCAGCACCTCGTCGGTGTGCTGTCCGGGGCGGGCCGGTGGCCGCTGGATGCTTCCCGGCGTGCGGCTGAAGCGCGGCGCCGGCGCGGGCTGTACCACGCCATCGACTTCAACGAAAGTCTTGCGCGCCTGCAGGTGAGTGCAGTGCGGCGCCTCTCCCATCGACAGGATGGGCGTGATGCAAGTCTCGGCGCCGGCCGCGAGCACTGCCCACTCGTCACGCGTGCGCCTCCGGAACGCGGCGGCAAACTGCTCGCGCATCGCCGGCCAGCCGGCGCGTTCGTGCTGGCCGGGCAACTTGTCGACGTCGAGCCCGAGGAGCTTTACGGCGTTGCGGTAGAAGCGCGTCTCGTTGGCGCCGATACCGACATGCTTGCCGTCCTTCGTCTCGTACACGTTGTACCAGGGCGCGCCCGAATCGAGCCGGTTGGTGCCGCGCTCGTCAGTCCAGTACCCTCCTGCACGCAGGCCGTAGATCAACGTCATCAGCGATGCCGATCCGTCCACCATCGCGGAATCCACCACCTGTCCGCGCCCCGACATGCGGCTCTCAAGGATGGCGCTTACCACGCCCAGCGCCAGGTAAAGCGAGCCGCCGCCGAAATCGCCCGCGAGATTGAGCGGGATCGACGGCGCCTCGCCGGCCTTGCCGACGGAATGCAGCACGCCTGTCAGCGCGATGTAGTTGATGTCGTGCCCCGGCTCCTGGGCCAGCGGCCCGTCCTGCCCCCAGCCGGTCATGCGGCCGTAGACCAGTCGCGGGTTGACCTTGTGGCAGTCGTCCGGGCCCAGCCCGAGCCGTTCCGCCACGCCGGGGCGGAAACCCTCGATCACGGCGTCGGCCTGGCTGGCCAGCCGCAGCACCGTCGCGACCGCCTCCGGCTGCTTGAGGTCCATGGCCGCGCTGCGGCGGCCGCGATTGAGCAGTTCGAAGCGTGCCTCGACCGGCACGCCGCCGTCGGAGGGCGACGGACGGTCGATGCGGATGATGTCGGCGCCCAAGTCGGACAACAACATGCAGCAGAACGGCCCCGGGCCGATGCCGCCCAGTTCCACGATCTTGATGCCCGCGAGGGGCCCGGTTGGCTTTTGCGCCATGGCGTTGGTCTCCTGGGAATTCAATGGCCTGCTCCAGGCCCGGCGGACCGGGCCTCTGTCAGTCTGCACAGGGGACGGCACGTCATGAGGGCTGGCCACTACCCGGCGCGCCGTCCCGCTTTCATTCTCCGTTCGTGGAATCCGCTCGGTCCGGAGCGGGTTCGCGCGCAGCGCCGCATGCCAGCATATCCCGCACCTCCGCGACGGAGAAGCCATACTCGGCCAGCAGCGCCGCAGAATGCTCGCCGAGGCGGGGCGCCGGATGGCGCAGTGACGGCGGGCTTTCGCTCCACTGCTGGGGAATGCCGATGGTGCGGATGCGGCCTTCGGACGGGTGATCCTCCTCCGCGAAGAAGCCCAGCGTGGTCATATGGGGATCTTCCAGCAGCGTCTCCGGCGTATTCATTTCGATGATGGGAATGTCCGCCGCCCACATTAGCCGGATCCACTCCGCCGTTGGCCTGGTTTCAAAGGTACGCCCCAGGAACGCGTAAAGCTCCTGGATATGCTGCGTGCGACCATGGATATCGGCAAAACGCGCATCCAAAGCCATGGCCGCATCGCCGCAGATCTCGAAGAAGCGCTGCCAGTGGCGATCGGTGTAGATCTGCACGCCGACGTAACCATCCTGCGTACGATAGGGGCGCCGTTCAGCCGTCATCATCCGCGCGTAACCCCAGTCGCCGATCGGCGGCACGAAGGTATGGCCATAGAGGTGGTCGCCCATCACGAAGTGCGCGAACGTCTCGAACATCGGCACCTCCACGGCCTGACCCCGCCCGGTGCGCTCGCGCCGGTACAGCGCCATGGCCACCGCATTGCTGGTCGCCATGCCGACCACGCGATCGGCGATGGCGGTGGCCACATAGGCTGGCGGACCGGCCTTGCGGCTTTGCAGTACCGGCAGGCCCACGGCGGCCTGGATCAGGTCATCGTAGGCCGGCCGCGAAGCATACGGCCCGTTCTGGCCGAAGCCGAACGCGCCACAGTAGAGGATGCGCGGATTCTTCGCTCGCACGTCTTCGTATGACAGTCCCAGCCTGGCCATCGCCTGCGGGCGCAGGCTGTACAACAGCACATCGGCCGAGCGCAACATGCGCCTGAGCGCAGCAATCCCGCTCGGCTTCTTCAGGTCCAGCACCAGGCTGCGCTTGTTGCGATTCAGGTGCAGGAAGATCGCGCCCATGCCGGGGGTGCGGCTCGGGCCCACCTTGCGGGTGGTATCACCTTCGGGCGACTCGATCTTGCACACGTCCGCGCCCATGTCGGCGAGCAGCAGCGACGCGTACGGCCCCATGAAATTGGACGTAAGATCCAGGATACGTACGCCCTCCAGCGGTCCTGACATGGCTACTCCGGCTTGTAGTTCATTTCAGCAAAGAGGTTCTTCCAGACGTTGGCCTCTTCAGCAACTTGCTTCGCGAACGCCGACGGCGACGACGCCACCATGCGGCCGCTCAGCTTCGACTCGATGCTGCCGCGGAATGCCTTGTCCGCCTCCAGCGTGCTGAAATCGTGCGCAATGCGGTCCACCACCGCTGCCGGCGTTCCCTTCGGCACAAAGATGCCAGCCCACAGCAGTGGCAAGTAGCCCTTGTAGCCCACCGCCTCGGCCAGTGTCGGCAGTTCAGGGAAGCTGGCGTAACGCTCGGCGCTGATGGCAGCCAGCGGCTTGAGCTTGCCCGAGTCGATCTGCGACTTCATCGAGCTGGGCGTATTGACGAGGAACTGCGCGTCGTTGCGCATGGCGGCCAGGTTCATGGTGCCGACGCTGTTGAAGTCCAGCGGCGTGTACTTCATGCCCAACGACTTGTTGAGCAAGGCCATGGTCAAGTTGAAGACCGAAGTCTGGCCAGTGCCGGCGAAGAAGAGCCCGTTGGGGCTGACCTTGCTCAACTCCACCAGTTCGCGCAGGGTCTGCGCCTTGGCAGCCGTCTCAGCGTTCACCGCGACCACGAGCTGGTAGTTGATGACCTTGTACACCGGCACCAGGTCGGTCATCGGGTCGAACTTGAGGTTCTTGGTGGTGAACTTGGGCAGGATCGAACTTTGCGTGCCCAGCAGGAGGGTATGGCCGTCCGTGGCGTTGACCACATATTCCGTGCCGATGACGCCGCCCGCTCCGGGCTTGTTCTCGACGATCACCGGCTGCTTCCAGATGCCTTCGAGCCGCTGCGCCAGGCTCCGGGCCAGGATATCGCCGGTGGAGCCCGCTGCGACCGCGATCACGATTCTCACGGGCCGGGTCGGCCATTCCGCTGCCGCGGCGGGCCTGGGTAGCGATAGCGCTGCGCAGGCCGCCAGGCCGACGGCGCCCGCCAGCCGTAGCCAGCGCCGGCGGCAGGGGGCTGATAGTCGTACTGTCATGTCTCTCTCCGTTCTATCTGTTTTGTCTTGCGCTGCGTCAGGCTTGGGTGAACACCGGTAGCGCCTGCCCGCCGCGTTCGATCATGTGCGCCTGCACGCGGTTGCCAATCTGCATCGACTCGGGCGTACCTTCGATCTGCGTGAACAGGAAATAGCCTTCGTCCATCTCGACAAAGCCGACGGTGTACGGCGCGATCGCGGCAAAGGCCGGCGTCGGCCCCCGCATCACGGTGCTGAACGAATAAAGCTTGCCGCAGCCGGCGGAGACTTCCCAGGCGAGCTGGTCGGCGCTGCAGTGCGGACAGAAGGAATGGGCCGGCCAGACCGCCTGGCCGCATCCGCCGCAACGCTGGTATTTCAGCAGTCCCGCGCCGAGGCCTTCCCAGTAGGGCCTGGCATCAAGAAGCTGGTATGGCTGCGGCCAGCCTTCTTGCGTTTGGATCATCACATGCTCCAATGAGGTTCAGGTGGAGGAAGACAGCAGCAGCACGCTGCCGGCGGCCAGCATGCCCCCGGCACCCTGCACCAGCACTGTCTTTGGCCGGCGCGCCGGCGCCAGTCCGAGCGCTTCGCCGCGCAACTGGCGCACGGCCTCTACCATGCTGTCCATGTTGCAGGAGATGCCCGGCTGGCCGAACGACAGCCAGCCGCCGTTAGTGTCGGTGGGCAGGTCGCCGCCCAGGCCGGTGCGTCCTTCGCGGTACAGGTCGATACCCCCGCCCTTCTTCGCGAAGCCCAGGTCTTCCATGACGATCGGCCCCATGTGCGCGAAGTTCACCGAGATCTGCGCCATGTCGATGTCCGCCGGGGACAGCCCCGACATGGCATAGGCCTGGCTCGCCGCCGCCGCTGTCGCCGTGTAGGTCAGGTTAGGCATCGGGCCGAGCTCGGGGTACTTGCACGCCCGCATGTTCATGCGATCGCCCAGGTACTCATGCGTCGTGGCTGACCCGTAGCCCATCAGGTAAACCGGGTTGCGCGCCGCCTTTGCCCGTTCCGGCGAGGTAATCACCAGCGCGCCGCCGGTGCCGCCGCCCCAGGTGGAGCACATCCAGCGCCGTAGCGGCGTGGCGACATAGGGCGACGCAAGCACGGTCTCGCGGTCAATCTCGCCGAAGCGCGCCTTGGCAGCATGCGGGTGATGCACGCCCCAGCGCTGGTTGGCCACTGCGACCTCGGCGAGGTCGGCTTCGCTCAGGCCGAACTCATGGAGGTAGCGGCACGCGGCCTGGCCATACAGCGCCGGGATGATCGGGCCATACGGCACCTCGAACTGCGGATCGGCATCGGCCTCGGCACCCATTGCCACGGCATCGACAAAGAGCTCGGTCGCGTCACTCTGCAGGCAGAGTACGTACTCTGCCTGGCCCGCGGCGATCATCTCCGCGGCCACCGCAAGCGTGGCAGTGAGCCCGGCGCCGTGCATGGTGATCTCGCTGGTGCGCTTCACCGGCATCTGCATGTGTGAGATGAAGATGTTGCTCCACTGCGAGCGCTTGTCCGCCCAGGGCGACCGTCCCGTGTAGACGGCATCGATCTGGTCCTTGCTGATGCCCGCGTCCTGCAGCGCAAGCCGCGTGGCTTCGGCGGCAAGCTGCAGCGGATCCTTGCGGTTCGTCCGGGATGCATAGGCATCGCCCATTCCGATAATGGCCGCCACTGGCTTGGTCGACATGGCCGCCACTCCTCAGGCCGCCTTGAGTTCGGGCAGCGACGACGCGATCAGCGCATCGAGGTCTTCTCGCTTGCGCAGCATCAGCAGGCTCCATTCGCCTTGCTGCAGCAGGTCGCCGTTCTGGTTGATCGCGCTAATGCGGAACTTGATCACGCCGTACTTGTCGTCCTTCTCCTTCTTGCCGATCACCTCGCACACCGCATAGATGGTGTCGTTGATGTACACCGGGCTGCGGAAGCGCATATTGTCGATGCCGTAGTTTGCCTGGATGCCCAGGCCGAACTGGATCAGGCCGGTGACGATCGAATAGGTCAGCGAACCCTGCACCAGGCGCTGGCCAAAACGGGTCTTGGACGCGTAGTGCGTGTTGGAGTGGATCTCGATCCAGTTGCCAGTCAGTGCGCAATAGTTGACCACGTCCGCTTCGGTGACGGTGCGCCCGCCCGAGCGGAATACCTGACCCACCTGCAGCTCGTCAAAGGTCTGGTCGAGCCGGTTATTGATAACGCGCTTGGTCGTGTCGGTCATTTCTCTGGTTCCTTGATGTGGTTGCGCAATCAGCCCAAGCGCATGGACTTGGCGATGATGGTCTTCTGGATCTGCGAGGTGCCGCCGCCGATGGTGGACTGGACGCTTTCGCGCAGGTAGCGCTCCATGTCGGCTTCCGGCAGATTGGCGTAGCCGCCCAGCACCTGCATGCCGGTCAGCGCGCACTGCTTGAGTGTTTCGGATCCATACAGCTTTGCCATCGACACTTCTCGGCTGCACGGCACGTCAGCAGCTGCCATTTGCGCCGCACGGTAGCAAAGCAGGCGCGCAGCATCCACCTCGGTCTGGCGGTCGGCCAGCATATGCTTGAGCACCTGGAAGTCCCACAACTGTTTGCCGAACTGGATACGTTCGTGGGCGTACTGCACCGCCTTCGACACCGCCGTTTGCGCATTGCCGACATAGGCCGCAGCCACCGAGCAACGTTCCAGTTCCAGGTGCTTGGTGATGATTTCCCAGCCTTGGCCTTCTTCGCCGAGAATCGCGTCGCCCGGCACGCGCACTTCATCCAGGAAAATCTCGGTGGTGCCGGTCGCATGGCGCGAAAGGGTCGGAAGCTTGTTGATCACTAGGCCCGGCGTCGTGTTCGGGATCAGGAGAACAGAAAGGCCGCCGTGCTTGTTGTCAGCATCCGTACGCACCAGCATGGCGATGACTGTGTCCTTGGCCGCTGCGCCGCTGCACCACAGCTTCTGTCCGGAAACGATCCAGTCGCCGTTCGCGTCGCGACGGGCGCGGGTCTTCGTGTTGGAGGCATCGGAGCCGGCGTCGGGCTCGGAGATCGACACGGAGAAGCGGATTTTGCCCTCGATGAACGGCTTGATGTACTTGTCCTTCTGCGCGGCCGTGCCGTACTTCGCGATGTTCATCGCCGTGAAGGTCGGCACCAGAACCGCTGCCGCGAAATCGAAGCCGAATTTGCCAAGGCCTTCGGCCATCAGCGTATAGTCGAAGATGTCGCCTCCGGCGCCGCCCTCTTCCTCACTGAACAGCAGCCCCAGCCAGCCCTGCTTGGCAATCTTGTCGTAGGCCTCGTAGGGATAGTCACGATTCTGGTCGCACTTGCGCACATACTCGACCGTGACCTCGTTGTCCATGAAACGGTTCACGGTATCCAGCCACAGGGCCTGCGATTCATTCAGGAAATTCGGTTGCACTGTATTGCCTCCATTGGTTTGCGTTGGCATCTGCCTGCATTGCAGCGAGCCCCTGCTGCGATGCGTGTTGGAAGCGTAGTGGTGTGCAGCAGGCAAGCCAACTGGCCTTTTCCGAAGCGGCGATTCGGTAGGATCGAAGTGAGCGGAGGAGGCGCCCGGACTGAACGGCGCGCATTGTTGCGCAGTGGGGCGTGGGCGCTCAGCCCTGCCCTAACCCGGCGGACTCTCCGCGCGGACGGTCGAGCAACTGCTTCATCAGCGCGGCGGCAGGCGGGCTCAGAACACGCCCACGGGCCGTGGCGATGTGGGTGGTGCGCACAGCCCATGATTCGTCGATGGCAATGCTAGTTACCTGGTCGAACATATCGTGGCTTAGCAGGCATTCGGGCAGAACGGTCACGCCGAGCCCGGCCTGTACCAGGCTGATCGCCACCCCTGCACTCACTACGTGGAACGGTGGGGCGAACTCGGCGTCCAGGCGTTTCGCTGCGGCGCGGAACATACCCAGCATCGATTCCACCGGAATCAGCCTTTCAGGCAGCAGATCTTCGAACCTGACCGTTCCGCGCGCACTGAGCGCGTGTGTGTTGGGCACCACGGCGACCAGTCGGTCGCGGCGGTACGGCGTCACGTCGACGCCCCCAAGCTCAAGCTTGTGGGCCATGGCAAACACGCCTACGTCGGCATCGCCGCGAGACACCGCCTCGATGATCGCGGCGTTCTCGACTTCGCGCACCACCAGCTCCACCAGTGGGAAATCGCGCGCGTAGTCACCCAACTCGCGGGCAAGAAATGGCGCGATGATTGACCGAGCCGAAGCCACCACCACCTTGCCGCGCATGCCTTCGGTGAAGGCAGAAATCTCGGAACGCAGATTCTCGATGCTGTCCAGGATCTGGCGAGCGTAGCGCACCAGCACCGCGCCCGCGGGACTCGGCACGACGCCCTTGGGCCCACGTTCGAGCAGCTTGACGCCGGCGATATCCTCGAGGTCCTGGATTCGCTTGGTCGCCGTCGAAGCGGCAATGTTCTCACGGCTCGCGGCGCGCCCGATCTGCTGCTCTTCGACAGCGGACAGGAACAGTCGCAAGGTAAATAGGTCGACTTGGCGGATCAGATGCAGGCGGTTGAATTCGGTCATGAAAGGCTGGTGGAACGTGAGGGCCAACCTATTCTGCTCGCCCTAATCGCGCGATGCCAGCCGTTCCTGCAGCACCTGCGCCATCGCCAGCAGGCGCGGCCCCAGCTCGCGTTCGACGCGGGCGCGCGCCATGCGCGCAGTGCGACCGATACAGGCCAGCACCAGCGGAGGCTGCTCCGGCACGCAGACCGGCACGGCGACGGAGGCCAACTCAGGCTCCCACTCGCCGAGCGACATGCAGAAGCCCAATTCATGGACCTGCGAGATCTTCGCGGCCATTCGCCGCCGCAGCAAGGGCCAGTCGCGGCCGGCCTTGCGCTCCACATTGCCCTGCAGGTAGCAGCGCTCCAATTCCGGGATCGCTGCAAGCAGTGCCGATCCCATCAGCGACGACGCAATATGCAGGCGCGTTCCTGGCGTCAGGCGCAGGTCCAGCACGGCCTGGCTGCCAACGCGGCTGTCCAGTACGATCACATCGAGCCGGTCGCGCGTGCCGAGCACCACGTAGGTATCAGTGGCTTCGGCGAACTTGCGCATCTCGATGCTGCCCTCCCGCTGCACGGCAGGATCGGCGATGGCCGCATAGCCGAGCGCCAGCGAGGCGGCCGCGAGCCGGTATTTGCGCCGAACCTCGTCGTGGTGCAGGTAGCCCAGTGCGACCAGCGACTGCAGCAGCCGCGTGACCGTCGGCGCGGGGATGCCGGTTTCCAGTGAGATTTCCTGGTTGCCCAGCCAGGGTTGCTGCGGGCCGAAGGCGGCCAGCACGGCCAGGCCGCGGGCCAGCGGCACTACCCGCACCCGACTTTCCGCCGTAGCCGACCGGCCCGGCTTGGGCCAGATCGCGCTGATCCCGGGTTGATGGCCTCGCGTCCTCGCGCCTGGTTGCTGCAACATGGGCCTCTCCGTATCCATGGATGCGCTTGCGCCCGATACCCTTGAGCATGCGGCTTATAGCGGCGCGCTCCCCCCTGACGAACGTTAGGTAAAGTTTGAGGGCCGGTTCAATGGAGCTCCATGGGTGTTAACCCCTTCTTTTGCGTTGCGTCAACGCGCCGCGGACGCCACACCGCGGCGCCCACGCGGCCCGCCCTGCCTTTGTCCGCTCATTGCACGGAACGTCGGCAAGGCACGCATTGACCTCGCCTACCCTCCGTTCCGACCATACATGCGCAAGCCACCCTGCATGCAGGGCGGTCAATAAAGTATCGAGACAGGAGACCGCAGCAATGACCTATCCCCTTCAGCGCTTGTGCGGCGCAATCATCATGGCGCTGGCCGCAGGCACGACATTCGCTGCGGACGCCTATCCGGCCCGGCCTGTGCGGATCGTCGTCAACTCCGCGCCGGGCGCGCTTCTCGACGTCACGACTCGCGCCGTGGCGCAGCAGATGGCCGCGAACCTCGGCCAGCCCGTGGTCGTGGAAAACATGGCGGGGGCTGCCGGGCTGCTAGGCATCCGTTATGTGAAAGCCCAGAAGCCGGATGGCTACACCATCCTCGCCACCGCCAACACCTTGGCGCTGGCCCAAGCCACCAAGCTGGAGCCAGGCTATGACCTGGCGCGTGACTTCACCGGCATCGGCATGATGAACAAGGCCCCGCTGATCATGGTGGGCTTCTCCGCCCAGCCGGACAAAACCCTGTCCCAGTTGATCGCGCATGCGAAAGCCAGCCCGGGCACGATGTCCTATGCCACCGCAGGCGTCGGCACCAGTACCCATATGGCCGCCGCGCTGTTCGTGCACCAGGCCGGCATCAGAATGCTTCACGTGCCCTACAAGGGCAACGCCGGCGCCATGCCGGACGTGCTTGGCGGCCGCGTCAACATGATCTTTGACGGCGCCAACTCGTCGGGCCCATACGTGCAGGACGGCAAGCTGCGCGCGTTCGCGGTCTCGTCACCCAAGCGCCTGCCGGCGTTTCCCGATATTCCGACACTGGCCGAACAGGGCCTGCCCAACTATAGCTTCTATGTCTACATGGGCCTGGCGGCGCCGGCCGGCACGCCAACACCTGTCGTCATGCGGCTGACGAAGGCACTGAAGGCGGCGCAGGCGAACGAGGCCGTGCGCGAGCGGTTCCGCAAGGACAGCGCCGAAGCCGGCAACCTGTCCCCGGAGGAATTCACCGAGTTCTTGCGCCAGGATCTTCAGCGCAATATCAAGGTCGTGGCGGACCTCGGCATTCCGAAAGAGTAAGCCGAACGAGAGTAAGCCGAACGACAAGCCGAACTCGCCTGCCAGCCCCTGCCCCAGGGGCGCGACATATTACCTGGAGAGAATGCCATGGCAACAACCATCGTCGAGCAACTTGCCGGCTTTACACAACAAAGCGCCTACGACACGCTGCCCCCGACCGTCGTGGACGAATGCAAGCGCATCGTTCTCGATTCGCTGGGATGCGCGCTGGCCGCTGTCGACCAGCCCAAGGGCAGGATCGGGATCGACTACGGCGCACTGATGGGCGGCGCCGCGGACGACGCCACCATCATTGGCACCGACCAGCGGGTGTCGGTCGTCGGCGCAGCCTTTGCCAACGGCGAACTGATCAACGCCCTCGACATGGATGCGGTAGTGCCGCCGGGCCATGTGACGCCCTATGTCCTGCCCGGCGCGCTGGCGATCGGCGAAGCCATGGGCCGGTCCGGCCAGGACCTGATTGCCGCGCTGGCCGTCTCGCACGAGATGTCGTACCGGCTCGGCAAGGCGATGGACTACCTGCGCGACACCAAGGACGGCAAGGTTTCGCCGCCGAAGATCTACGGCTACAGCAGCACCGTGTTTGGCGCGACGGCCGCCATCGCCAAGCTGAAGGGACTGGACGCCGAGACGACAGGGCACGCGCTGGGGATTGCCGGCAGCATCAGCCCGGTGAACTCGCAGGTCGCCTGGTTCCAGCATGCGCCCAGCTCCACCATCAAGTACCTGCTTGCCGGCGCGCTGACGCAGGCCGCCATGGCCGCCGCTCACATGGCCGAGTTTGGCCACCGCGGGGACCTGCAGATCCTCGATGACCGGGAATACGGTTTCCCGCGTTTTATCGGCACCACGCGCTGGGAGCCGGACCGCATCCTCGCGGCACTGGGCACCGACTGGCAGTTCCCCACCGAGCAGGCCTACAAGCCCTACCCGCACTGCCGCATCCTGCATGCCCTGCTGGACAGCCTCAACGAGATTGTCGACCAGAACGAACTGCGGCCGGACGAGATCGACGGCATCAAGGTCTGGGTCGAGGGCTTCGTCGAGCAGCCGGTATGGCTTAACCGAGATATCCAGCATGTGCACGACGCACAGTTCAGCATCGCGCACGGCATCGCCTTGGGTGCGCATCGCGTGCCGCCGGGCAAGGCCTGGCAGCATCCGGAACTGGTCTTCGGCGAATCCGTGATACGCCTGATGGACAAGGTCGAGCACGCGGTGCACCCCGACTATGTGGCACTGCTGACCGGCCACGCGGCCAGCCGGCCGGCGAAAATCGAGGTGTCGGCGCGCGGCCAAATCTTTGCCGGCGAGCGGCGCTATCCGAAGGGGAGCCCCTCCCCCGATCCGGCCAGCTATATGAGCACGGAAGAACTGATACAGAAATTCCGCGACAACGCGCGAGACGTCATTCCCGAGACCAACATCGCTCGCGTCATCGATGCGGTGCTGGACCTGGAGAACGTTCGGAACATCGCGTCGATTCTGGCTGACGTGCGGCCCGGGAAACGCTAAGGTCCGGCTTCGCTTTGCAGCGGGCGCCATGTGCAAGGCATGGCGCCCGCGCGGCCTTCAGCGGTTAGCGCGTTCGGGCTGCGGCGCCAGCGATGGCGCGCTGCAGGCCCGAGAGAATCGCCTTCAACGACGCCGACAGGATGTCAGAGTCGATGCCCACGCCGCACAGTGTAGAGTCGCCAATGCGAAGCTTGAGGTACGCCTGCGCCGGCGCCAAGTCCAACACGCGGATGCTCTCGCCGGTGATCAGCTTGCGCACGAAATCGAACTCGACCTGCGACGAAGACGGGAAGCCGACTTCGATCTCCTTGACGCCCGTCTGCACCAGCATCCTGAACATGCGCAGCTTGCGTTCGATGTCCATCGGTTCGATCAACGCCTGGTTGTCATTGCGCAGATCCAAGCTGCACCAGGCCGGCGGGCGGATCAGCACTGCGTCCGGCCAGGTACGGTCGAGCAAAGTGGACCGGGGCAAAGAGACGGTACTTGGTGGCAGGTTGCCTCAGCATGAAGGAAGGCCTTTGGTCGACGGTGGCGCCAACGGCGCGAACAAAAAAAGGAGCCCCGCGGCAAGCCAGTCGGGGCATAAGCTCGCTCGGAGGCGAGCATGGAGACAACAGCTACCGTTTCCGGCATGCACGGCTTCACTATGCTGCAGCGGCGGCGGATAACCAATGGTGTTGCGCGAACTCTCCCGTACTTTGAAACATCTCGGCAAACACGTGCCCCTTAGCGCTGCAGCCGCAGCGGGGCGACCGCCGGAGCCGGTCGCACCCCGACCCATGCTGCGAGGGGGTGCGCCGTGGCATTCCAAGGTACGGAACTTCCTCTCCTTTTCGGTTGAGCTGGCGGGCGTCATCGTCGTAGCATTGCCCGCAACGCCGCAAGAAAGGCATGACCGGGATCGCCCGGGCCGCGCCAGGCAATGACATGGCAACCATGATCGAACACCACGCCACTAGCACGAGCGCCTCGCGCGTGCATGCCGCCCTGCAAGACCTTGAGCGCCGCTGGAACGCCGCCGCGCTGACGTGGGACGCCGACGCGCTTGCCGCGCTGTACGCGCCCGAAGCCCTGTTTTTCGGGGGCCGCCCGGGCCACGCCGTGGGCCAGGCGGCGATCCTAGGGTACTTTGCCTCGTATGCCGAGACGCTGCGCTCGGCATCCATGTCGCTGGTCGACCAGACCTTGGTTGAGCTTGGCAAGGATACGCTGCTGGCGCAGGGGCACGCAAACTTCCGCTTTGTGCTCGCCGACGGGAGCGAGACCGCCTTGGCACTGCGGACGACGTGGGTGCTGGTCAGGCGCCTGGGGGTGTGGCAGATTCTGCAGCACCATTTTTCCCCGACACCGGAAGCACCGCCTATCCAATAGCCGGCGCTCCCTTTCATCGAGAAGGCCCGATGCACGAAGACCAAACGCACGCCGCCCGCACCGCGCCAACGCCTGCCTGCGAATTGCCGCCACCGGCATCACGACGCCACCTGCATACCCGCGACGTCATCATGCAAGGCTTTCGCCGTGACGACGGCTTGTGGGACATCGAAGGCGAGATGAAGGACTGCAAGACCACGCCCTGGCCCAGTTGGGAACGCGGTGAGCAACCGCCCGACGTGCCGATACACCACATGCAGGTCCGCCTCACGCTGGACGACACCTATACCGTCCGGGCCGTCGCAGCAGCACTGCCTTCCATCCCTTTTGCCGAATGCACCGCGGGCATGCCGCCGCTGCAAGGCCTGGTTGGCGCGAGCATTGCGCGCGGCTGGCGCAAGACGCTCGAAAGTACGTTGGGCGGCATCAAGGGCTGCACGCATCTGCGCGAACTGCTGATGAATCTCGGTACCGTGGCCTACCAGACCGTGGGCGGCGAAGCGCGGCGCCAGGAATGGGACGCCCTGCCCGAACCCCGCGTCAGGCCTCCGGTGGCGACATCGCCCAAGCCGCACTGGGACAAGTGCGTCGGTTGGCGCCTAGACGGGGAAGTGATCAGGCGGTGGGCACCGGATTTTTACCGCGCCTCCGGCAAGGCTCCGGCAAGCACCAGCCCAGCCGATGCCGAGTGAGCACCGACGCGGGCGGTCGTGCAAGGGGGACCTCCCCTTCAATACTTGCCAATGCGGAGAACGTCTACCCTAGCGGTTGATTGCATCGAGGCAGATGGCCAGTGGCTGGTCACGTGAACTCCGACGAGTACAGTGCGCCGAGTTGCTGCGCCTTCATATGCAGCCCGTCGCCCAGCACGCTATCGGTATGCTGACCTGGCCGGGGCGGCAGATCAGCCCCCGGCTCGAAGCATCCGACATCTCTCGGATTGCCTCGATCGGGACTGGGCATGCTTCTCTCTCCGTTGTTATATGTCGTCGTAGTCATCAAGCCTGGGAGGGCCGCTTGATCAGGACCTCAAGGTCTGCGTTGTCGTGGCCGATTTCCCGCGCTGCCGACAATGGCGGCGGACGCTTGCCGTTGAACGACAGCGGCAAGCCGACGACAGCAAGCTCATCGTCTGACGGCTTCCCGATGATGCCCAGCGCTTCCGTCTGCGCGTGGTGCACTAGTTCCTCCGTCGTCTGGATCGGGGCGCACGGTAGCCCGGCGGCGCCTAGCCGCTCCTGCCAGTAGGCTCGCGGATGCTCGGCCAGGCGCTCGCCGATGAGTCGGTCAATCAGCGCGCGGTTACACAGGCGCCCCGCATTGGTGGCAAAGCGCTCGTCACGCGCCCATTCGGGCCGCTCCAGGGTCTCGCAAAGCCGGACGAACAGCGCATCGTTGGCACAGCTGACGATCAAGTCGCCGTCGGCGGTCCGGTAGGCGCGATGCGGCACGATGAACGCGACGCCAGACCCATGGCGCGAGCCCGGCTCGCCGTTCGCGTTGTAGTTGGCCACGCCGATCGACATCCAGGCAATCGCGGTTTCCAGCAGAGAGCTGCTGACGGTCGCGCCGACGTGCTTCTTCTGCCGGCGCATCAGTGCCGCAAGAATGCCGATCACGGCCCACATACCTGTGCCAAAGTCGACAATGGACACCCCAGCACGCACCGGCGACTGTCCCTCCTCGCCGGTGATGCTCATGATTCCTGCGAACGCCTGCATTAGGGGGTCATAGCCCGGCGCGGTGTTCAGCGGGCCCTTGTGGCCGAAGGCGCCGACTTCGCAGCAGATCAGCTCTGGCTTGGTCACGCGCAGGCTGTCGGCATCGAGCCCGTACTGCGCCGCCGAGCCCGGCCGCAGGTTGTGGAAGAAAACGTCGGCGCGCTCCGCGATCAGTTGGTGCAGCTTGGCCAGGTCGCCGGGATCCTTGATGTCAAGGCTGATGAAGCGCTTGCCGCGGTTGATGGCATGGAAGGCCGCGCCGCTGCCCTTCCATTTGCTCGGCCCCCAGCCGCGCGCAGAATCGCCCGTCGGCCGCTCGATCTTCCAGACGTCCGCACCGAGGGCTGCAAGGATCTGGCCGGCAAACGGCGCAGAGGCGCTGTCGCTCAGTTCAACCACGACCACACCATCGAGAGGCAAATCATGCATTGCTGATACGTTCCTTCTTTTGATAGTTCTGTGTTGCATCTGCTTGGATCGTAGGGGTGTGAGGCTGTCTCGCCAACTGATCTTTTCCGAAACCGCGATTCGCGTGGATCGAAACGAGAGCATCGTCGAGTACACCTCTAGTTGCGTCATCTCGGCAGGAACTACACCGTGGGCGATTGACCAGAGTGCAGCTTTCCCCTCTTTTTTTCCTACTCCGCTACCGACTCCGTTGAAATGGAAGGCTTGCAGGAATCACGACGTGGTCGCCGGATGTAATCCCCTCGGGTGAAGAAGAGAATCTGCGTGGAGGTCTATCGCAATGAGTTCAGGAACTTGAATTGTCTATTGAGCGTGGGCAACAGTTTCCGTCCTTCACCTAAGCAGCCGCAGCACGCCCTTGCACACGCGCGCACATAAAGCACGTGTCGCGTGCCATTGAGACAACGCGCGATCGTGCCTCGACCCAATACATCCATTTCCGAATGGTCGAGATTGGTAGCGCCTTCCGGCGCTCACCGCTTGGCCGCCTGAAGTCGGCCATTCTTAAGTTGCTCGGTCCCTGTCCGACGGCCGAATCTAGTGCCAAAGGCGCCGTTCGTCTCGCGGAAGTTGGAGGTCTCACACGGGTCGCAAGCCGCCCTTGATCATGCAGGCGACGGCACCCGCTGCAATATCGCTCTAGAGTTCGCCGCGGCGCGATTCAACGACCTGCCATACGAAGCGTACAGGCGTATGGCCCGCGCTTATGACGCAACAGTTCGCCCACACTAGCCTGAACTACCGGTTTGCCGCAGCTCTTGTCCCTCGACCAGAAAATGTGCTGCTATCGGCACCATGCACTTTCCGGGAAACTGAGCCACGCGGGTCCCCCACCAAGGTCAGTGCACTACATGCGCCCATTCCAGCTCTGCAAAGCTAGATTTTTCCGTCCACTCCGGCACAATCAATCAATCAGCGAAGTTCCGTGAACTTATGATATAAAATTAACCGAAATGCCTCACCAACGGCTGGCGTGGAAAAATGTATAGCACACACTATACCCATTTAAAGCCCAACCCCTTGTTTTTACTTTACATTTCATCATCGCCAATATATTTTTTCATTGCATACGATTTATGTACGCATGCAAAAAAAATACGCGCAATCGATCTCACCCCAGCCAGCCGCCAAAGAAAAATATTCTTGAAAATGGCGTGTTGATTTCTTAGTCTTAGCGGAGATCAATTCAGCTTCTTTCCAATGAGCCCATTCTCCATAGCTCTACGAACGTTGCGTGCGAGGTTCGAACTGGCGCAGGGCGAGTTCGCAGCACGATTGGGCTACCGCCAGGCGTACGTCTCGGCTCTCGAATGCGGCTCCAAGCTTCCGAAGGAAGTGGACCTAGTAGACAGAATCGTCCAGGTCTTGAATCTAGGCCCCGAGGAAGAAGCTAGCCTTCGCGAAGCCTTTGAAATGTCGCGGCACTTCAACCTTCCACCACGCGGTGCGCCTGCAGCAGCGTATCGCTTGTGCGCTCAATTCTCCGAGGTACTACCCACGCTCTCTCCGGCCGACGCGAAAGCCCTGTCGGCAATGTTGGAAGTGTTCCAACGCAACAGACAAACAATCGCCTGCGTCAACCGGGCGCCGGAAGCTGTCAAGGAGACTCCAATGTAGAAAATAAAAACGCCACCTAACCCCGGAGGACTAGGCGGCGTGGAGATATCTTTCGATACCTCTGGTGGCACAGTCAGTATCGAACGCGTTCTCCCACCTGTCAAGTCCTCATCCTGCTTCCCCGCCTGGAAGGAGGGAAGCCTATTCCCCGGAGAGGACAAATGCCTGCCAGAAAGGTAGTCACGCGCTCGCCGCATCGGCGAGTCGGGCGTATTGCGTGTTCATGGTTCCAGCCAACAGCGATCGAGTACGAAAGCCTCTTGGAGCGCGATTTCGTTCGACTCGCCCTCTTGGATCTGCGAGTCTCGTCGATTTCCCATCAGCCGTTCTTCGTTGACCTTGGAGATCTGGGCAAATACGTTCCCGACTTCCTGCTCATCGGTCCACATCAGAAGCTTGTCGTTGAGGTAAAGCCAGAAGTCTATGCGGCCAGTGCCAGGAACAAGCCACGGCTGGCACGAGCCAAGGAAATCTTGCTTGATCGTGGATACTCCTTCGCCCTCGCAACGGACAAGCACATTCACAAGAACGGCCGTCACCAACGTGCCAGCATCCTCTTACGACATGCGCGCGGTCAGATTACAGCCGCGACCTTGGCTCGAATTGAGGAAGTCGCGACCGGCCACCCTGACGGCATTGGCATTGGCAATTTGGCAAAGACAGCCGACGTGCCGCTGCACGCAATCCTTCACCTAGTTGGCCGCCGGCGCCTTCGATTGAATGCGATGCTAGGTATGGGTGAGTCCGACCCTGTATATCCACTCGGAGACGACCATGTCCGTGTACAGACTTGATTGCGGACTGATCGTCCAGAATGGGCAGGCGCAATGGCGGGTTCACCGACTCCTTGATGGCGGAGTCGTTCAACTCGAGAACCAAGCCACGCGAGCGATTCGTCGAATGAAGATCTCCAAGCTTTCGGCGGATATCCTGGAGGGGAAGCTGACGGTCGTTCGAGACGCCGATACGCCGATGATGAGCATGCAACGTCGGCCTGACCGGGCACTGATGTGCAGTTCGACCCTACCGGAGCGGTATAAGGCAGATCTCGAGCGCAAATACGCTTATGTAAGACACATGCGAAAAATCGGCCTTACAAAAGGGCAACGTTCTCGCATCTCGGACGCCATTATCTCGTGCTCCATCCTACTTAATGACGACGATCCGCCAAAAGATTCAGTGGTTATGCAATGGATGCGCGACTACGAGATGAGCGGAGAAAATCCGGCTAGTTTGGTTTCAAAAAATGTAAAACGCCGCACGTCGAAAAGGCTTCGCCGCGACATCAGACTCGTTGTCGAGCAAATTCTTACGAAGCACTACTTCGTTAAGAATGGTTGCTCCATGCGAACAGCTCATGATCGAGTCATCGAAGCGCTTAGTCAGGCCAATGCCGAATCGCAAACGCCTGCCGATCCCGAAGTCAGCCTGTCTACTGTCCGCCGTATCATTCTCGAGACATCCCCATTCGACCGAGACAGAATCCGCTTGGGAGCGGCAAGGGCTCGGGCCAAATGGCGGTATTCAAAGCCCGGCCAGGCCTCAACGCGCCCACTTGAACGGGTCGAGATAGATCACACGTTGATGGACGCGACCGTCATTGACGATAGATTCATTCTACCGCTAGGCCGGCCAGTTATTACATTGATCGTATGTACATATAGCGGCTACATCCTTGGATTTTTCATTTCCTTTGAAGGCGAGACTGTCGGGCGAATGGTCCAGTGCATCAAGATCGCCATACAACCCAAAGACAAGATTACAGCAGTACATTCACTGTCTAACGCATGGCACGCTATGGGCGGGTGGGAAACCCTTTGCTTGGACAACAGCCTCGCAGGTCATACTTCGCCTTTTCAGCACATAGCAATGGACCTCGGAATGGACCTTGAGTACTGTCCAGTCCGTATGCCTTGGTTCAAACCTAGTGTTGAGCGGTGCCTTGGAGAACTGACCCGTCAATTACCCGCAAACGGTCGTCCAAGGAAGCCTGGATTGGGACCGGACCCGTTCAATCCCAATGAGGATGCGTGCATAACATTCAGCGATCTCTGCTACGGCATCCTCAAGTGGATCGTTGACGTACATCCGTTCGAAATAAACGAACGGAAGTTGGCGCGGCCAATCGACCTCTTCCTGGAGGGTCTTGATAGTTGCCCGCCGCCAACATTGCTAGACAACACGACGTGTCTTGATGTTATGGCCGGCGTAGGCACGACCGCAACGGTGGATCATGGTGGAATCGTGCGCCAATACCTGCGATACACAAACGACGAGCTGGTATCCCTTCGAAGGGAAATCGGGGTGAATTTCAAGGCCAACGTCAAGTATGACCCATACAATCTGGGGCACGTCTATCTCCAAGATCCCCGTACCGGCAGCTGGATCACCGTGGGAGCGCGGGATGAAGAGTACGCCTCTGGCCTGACGCTCACACAGCATAAGCTTATTCGAAGGGCTGCGGGCAATAAGCTCACATTACGTAACGCGGAGACAGCCCTAAGAAAGGCGCGGCTGGAACTCCAAGACCACTGGGCGAACGCTATCCGTGGTGGAAAGAGGCTCAAGAAGAGCTCACGCGACTTAGGCCTCCTTCAGGGCCTAAGTTCTGTTTCGTGGCCACACCATCCCGGAAATCAAGCGCCAATGCATGTCGTCACCGACGATGACCCAGCGGTAGCAGAAGCGGCAATCCCGAGTTTTGAAGTCTTCACCGGAGTTCAGCCATGAGCTACAGCGCAAAAGCCATACAGGTCGGTGTCAGCATCAGCGACATTCGCATCCATCATCCAGCGTTCAAAGGTGCTCTAGAGGGTGTTGGCCGGATCATTCAGCTGGGAAACAACCTACGTCATCCATTCGGTGCCTGCATCATCGCGCCCTCTGGAGCCGGAAAAACTCTGCTCATCGAATCTGTTCAGAGAAATGAATGCGGTTGGCCATACCTACGGCCGCAAAGCGTGCTGGTTGTTTCGCTTAAGGAAGCTCCCACGGTGGCTCAAATCCAGGAGGATCTTCTGGCAAGCTTTGACTATGTCATTTCTCCTCGTACTGGACGAAAGACTAATGCAGTGCTCTTCAACGTCCTGGTGGCTGCGATCGAGCAGCACGACATCCTACTCATTGTCATTGACGAATTTCAGCACGTCTTTCTCTCGCGAAAGGATGAGGTGCGCGCCGCCATCGTCGATTGGGTCAAGCGACTGATGTCCGTAACTCAACGTCCCGTACTCCTTTCTGGGACGGAGGTGCTGCGTTCCATAGAACGGGCCGATCCGCAACTGACGACTCGAATCGCGTCCATTTTCACCATGCCAGATCTCAAGAACGATGAGAACTGGCGAGGTGTGTTAGGTGGCTTTGCATCCGCCACAAGAGACCTGGTGGATCTGACCGTCTTGACGACGCACGCAAACTTGGTCTTCAAAGCCACGCAGGGTGTTATGCGCACGTTGAAGTCGTTGATCATGGAAAGTGCAATGATCGCCATTGACGCTCAGCGTAGCGCGGTGGAACGACAACATCTTCAACTTGCCTTCCAACGCTTATTCGGCAACGGCTCTACCAAGGACAATCCCTTTGACTGAGCCTCCGAACGCATATGAGTCCGTTTCCTAAGCAAGAAGAAATTGCACTCGGCGAAGATGGAATGGGATACGCCTTGCGGATGGCGACCATGAATGGGCTCACGTTTCATGACCTGGCACGACATCTTGCATCGCCAGGTCATCTTTCACTTCCCGCGAGCTCAATCAACGCCATCGCCTTCATGTTTGGCTGTCCACCTGAACCGCTGCGAAATGCCTTTGTAGTTCGTCATTTCCGCGGTGGGAGCCAAGCCGCGTACTTCCTTGGCCACCTGTTCTTGAAAACCTATCTGCTGCGACAGGCCCGCCCGCAACTTTGTCCAGTTTGCGTGCGACTTCATGGTCGAGCTCGCGCTGCGTGGTCCGTTTCGCTCTTGACCGCATGCGTCTTTCATGGGGTTCGCCTCATTGATCGGTGCGTGTGCTCGCGACCAATCCTATGGAGGCGACCAAGCATCGATCTTTGCGAATGCGGACTACGACTGACTGACGAACACCAAGGCGCGAGACCAGCAGATACTCGCGAGTTGTCGGTGAGCGGTCAAATCGAGTACTTGCTTGGATCTGGTCACGTTGATGTGTCCGCGCCGTCTATCAACACGTTCCCGGAGGGCTTTTGCAACGTGAGTATCGACACGTTTGTCCGATTGATCTGGATCTTCGGAATCGTAGACGACATGCAAATTGATGAGCACCCGAAAAGCACTAATCGAAGACTACAGACCGTCGACGCGAGTGTCGTCGCGTGCCTGGCTTACGAGCGACTGTCGGCGGCAATCTCGAGTTCGTACCCTGCGCGGCGAATGCGGCTTGTCGGCAAGGCCCTTTGCAATCTTTACGATGACGTCACTACACCAGCCGACGCAACGCTGATCTCTTCTCTCGGTTCCCGCCTACAAGTACTCTCCGCTTCGCCGTCCATACCTAGATTGGTCAAGAAGAATCGACAGTTTTCCTTATTCGAGGATGATCATGACCCGATTCCGTAGCATTCTTTGTGTCCCGTACCCCTTCCCCGACGAGTCCGCTTCCTCCTGGATTGCACGTGTCTGCCAGTTTCACGACATAAGCTACAAAGCTCTCACGACCTCTCTCGGGATGAATCCAGTTCGCGACCCAGATATCACGTCGGATCGGGATCATATATGCCGAATCGGATCTGGTACGTGTGTTTCTCCGAAGCGCCTACGGGAACTGTCCGATGCATTTCACGCCGTTCAATTGCAACCATCGTTAAAGAAGCTGCTGACTTTCGACAATGCCAAGGCGCCGTCATATCGATACTGTCCCGAGTGTCTTGCTAGCGATCCTATTCCATACCTGCGGAACGGTTGGCGGCTCAGGGACTGGATGGTCTGCCCCGCTCACCTGACACCTTTGCTCCACGGATGCCCCCATTGCGGAGCACCCCTTCGCTGCGCTACTTCATCGCGTGGCCGCGCGGGGAAGAGGCTTCCAGCGATCGGCCAGTGTCCCGAGTGTAAGTCGTCAATGGTGGCTGAATCGAGGCAGGTGAATTCCACCATCGGAATCAACAAGAATCAAATCAGCCTGCAGTATGCGATATTATCTGCCGTACGCAGCGGATCCTTAACTCTTAGCGGCCTTCACGTGCAGGTGCCACTGGAGTTTCTTATATGGCTACGAGAAAATAATTCATCGATCAACGAATATAAAACACACTGGCTCGCCATGTGGACTTCTCAAAAGCGTTCTTATACCGCTGCGGAATTGGAAAAAAGAGTCACAGAGGCTTACGACCTCGAACGAAAAAATAGATTCAACGGTAACTATACGGTCGAGTCGTATATCACTTTTTATAAATCGTATCTCGCCGACTCCGCTGCAACGGTGGACGCTTGTAGCGAATACGTCGAGCAGAATCGATTTAGTTACTTCATGTCACGCCTGGTATCCGCTTACCATTTCCTAGGAAATAAGAAGGTGACATTCTCAAGTCTTTGCAGGGTGGGGAGAAAGGGGAGAAAGCGAAGCAGCTCGCAGTTTCGGGAGGCATGCTGGAATGCCAGTTCGCTTCGCCAAGAAAGCCCTGCAAGAAAGTTCAAAGATCGTCTTTGACTTCCTTCGCTCATCTAACACCGACTACCCAACGTCTGAGATGGAGGCCACATGTCCCCTCAAACGCTTCTCGCTCCAATGGAATCGGATGATGGTAACAGGCAACAGCCGGTCGAATGCCAGAGCGACCACGAGACCCCACCGAGCATCGTATCGGATGGCGTCCGGCGAAGGCTGTGTCAGCAGCATTTCGCAGTCTATCGCGGGTACCTAGAAGGCTTGCCAATAGAAGAGCTTGTCGACCGATACTTAGAGCCGGCGGAGGTCGTGTCTCCCCGCGAGGCACTGCGCGCCATTCGTGACGAAATTTCCATGGCGGCTGCGCGCTTGGGGCGACACAAGGCGGTAAAGCTACTGCGAGGGTCGCTTCATAGTTCGCATGCCGTCCCGGCAGGGGCAAAAGGGCTACCAACGTTGGAGGAATTCCGCGCGCGCTTTGATCCGGATGGGGCACTGGGCGAAATGGATTTGCTTATCAGCTATCGCGAAGCGTATGACCCCATTTCACAAGATGACGACGCTGTACGCCGCACACGCCGACAATCGGACATACGACGGCGTCAGTTTACCGCTTTAAATGAATTGGCCAAGGTTCTCGCCGAGTCACCGTTGACACGGCATCAACTGGCTGGCTGGGTCGAATGGATTGGTCCACGCGTGGCGGAGCGACTTGCGAAAGCTTCCCTCAATACGGTGGGCGAGCTGGTCGACTACATCAATATGCACGGGTATCTCTGGTTCAAGCGGGTGCCACGGTTAGGCGAGAAAACCGCTCAGCGCCTCGTCTGCTGGCTAGACCGGCATGCTGACACCATTGAGCGCTCCCTCACACTCGTCGGGCGTCGGCCTCTGCGTAGCCTTGGGCCCACGGAATTAGCCGCACAACGTACCCCTAACACCGGGGTGGCACCACTAGAATTCTACCGGCCTCCGGCCGCGCTCGATGGCACCGCCGGCTCCAACCGCGCGCCAGCAGAACTGAACCGAATTGGCGCCAGCAACGACTACGACGCTATCCGGCTCTGGGCAGGCCTCGAAGGAACCAGCGCCCACACCCAGCGTGCGCGGCGTAAAGAAGCGGAGCGCTTCCTGCAGTGGGCAATCATCGAGCAAGGAAAGCCCCTGTCATCACTAACGACCGGCGATGTGGCCGCCTATGTCAAATTCCTCGCTGATCCGCAGCCGTCCGAGCGCTGGGTCGCCACGCGACGGATACCGCGCTGGCACGCTGACTGGCGTCCCTTTGATGGGCCGCTTTCAACGGCCAGCCAAGCTACGTCATTTGCGATACTCAGCAGTATGTGCACCTGGCTCGCGCGTCAGCGCTACCTCTACACCAACCCGTTTGATGGGGCCCCGAAACCTCAAGCCGCAGTGAAGGACCCGCGGCAGCGTAGTTTGAGCCGCCAGCAGTGGAGCGATCTTCTGAACCACGGCCTGCCTGCAGTTCCGGAGGAAGCTCGCCCACGGGCGAGATTCGCGCTATGGCTCGCCTATGGTACCGGCCTACGCCTCGCCGAGCTCACGTGCGCTCGCCTGGGCGACCTACAGCACTGCGCATTTGATGATACTCAGCAGGGTGCCTGGATGCTTAAGGTAGTGGGCAGGCGACAAAGAGTACGGTATGAGCCGTTCCCTCCGGCGCTCTTCGACGCGTTGGTCGTATATCTGGCCAGTCGGGGGCTAAGCGCCGCGCCTGCGTCATGGCCGGCCGAAGCGCCGCTACTGGCGTCGCTTTCAGGCGAGACTCCGCTTACCCACGGCGCAGTGGCTGCGCTCTATAAGAGCATCTTTACGCGGGCGTTTGATGCACGCACAAAAGAGGGCACCAGCGGTAGCCCGCAACTGCGCCGGGCCAGCGTGCACTGGTTGCGCCATACACACGGCTGCCACGCGGCCGAAGCGGAAACGCCGGCCGAATTCATAGGGGCCAATCTTGGGCATGCCAGTCTGGCCTCTACAGCGGCTTACCTCCACGCCGACTATAGACGCCAGTTGAAGGAAGTCGAAAAACTTCTCTCCGATTATGAGACTGATGAGGCGCTGCTCACGTAGAGGTGAGGAGGGAATGCCGAGTTGGAGGGCTGCCGAAGACAGTGCTGGAACTTACCGACGCTCCCCTGCCATTACGCTGAATGGCAGTTCCACGTCTTGCTGCGGGGCTGAGTCAATGCGCTTGCGGATAGCGTCTGTCTCCGTGTTCAGCCGAGCAAAATGCGCCTCGACGCGGGCACGCGCCTCGTTCAATTCGGCTTTTACGTCGTCCAGTCGCTTCTTGCGGCGCCCAATGCGGACCATCTTGAGACTGGGCTCTTCCTTCGAAGCGGCAATGCCCAAAAGGAAGTCGGCCTGCGCGCGCGCTTGGGCAAATGGCGAAAGCTTCTCTGAGGGCCGCTTCTTATTGGACTTAGTCATGGTCTGATTTCACAACCCGTAAGTGCCACAAAGACAACTTCATTCCCATTAGGATCAGCGGCGGCGTCAACTAGACGCGAGGCCGGCAGGCATCGGGCCTACCAGTGTGCGCGACACTGCCCTTACAATAAATTAGCAAAGCAAACCGCGACAATATCAGATGGCTCTCTCTACCACCAAGTGGCCGCTGGCTATCTCAAGTCGCATTAGCTCGCGCCTGCCGTCTGGATGCTCGCGTACCGCGCGGCCAGGGTAGCGCGGATCCGATATGAAGATGGCACGACCTTCCCTCAGGTGGCGCGCGGCCTCTGCTCCATCGTCGTTGGCAAGCATATGCTCAAAGACGGCAAAGAATTGTTCCTCCTCGGCAGGCGAGGCAGCATCCAACGTATTTGGATCAATCATGGCTGCTCCAGTGTACATTGCTTTGTACATTGGCGAAGGGCCACCACGACTCCTTGCCTCTTGGCCGGAAAGTTCAGGATTGAATGAAGCACACACCGTAAAATCCAAAGTTGTGTGAAGGAACGGTACGAGACTCAATGAGTCAATCGCCCGGAAACGGCGTATCCGCGTGCACGGCAGTTCAGCATTGGATGAATCTCGACAGCAGCGCACTTGGAGATCTGGGGCGGAGGATGCCGCCCCGGGCGATGCTGTCGATCATCGCGCTATATCAGACGATGCGACGCGAATCGGAATCGCGCCGCATCGCCAGAGAATAATGCCTTACTGCCTTGCCATCGGCCAGCGCACGCCGGGGCTGCGCGCGCCAGCTTGCTGGCCTGCCCGGCACCACCTTTCGCGTGCTTTAGCCGATGGCTGGCGTGATGTTATTTGCCGCCCTTCACGGTGGTGTACGCCGTAATCAGGTTCCGATAGTCGGGAATATGGTTGGAGAACAAGGTCCCCAGCCCCTCGATGTCGTTGCGCCAGTCGCGATGAAGCTCGCAGGCAACGCCGAACCACGTCATCAGTTGGGCGCCGGCCTCGGCCATGCGGCGCCACGCCGATTCGCGCGTCACCTCATTGAAGGTCCCGGATGCATCGGTCACGACGAACACATCGTAGCCTTCTTCGATCGCCGACAATGCCGGAAACGCCACGCAGACTTCGGTCACCACCCCGGCGATCAGCAGCTGCTTCTTGCCGGTTGCCTTCACCGCCTTGACGAAGTCCTCGTTGTCCCACGCGTTGATCTGCCCGGGGCGCGGAATAAACGGCGCATCGGGGAACATCGCCTTCAGTTCCGGCACCAGCGGCCCGTTGGGCCCGTCCTCGAAGCTGGTGGTCAGGATCGTCGGCAGCTTGAAATATCTGGCCAGATCCGCCATGGCGAGAACGTTGTTCTTGAACTTGTCCGGTTCGATGTCGCGCACCAGCGACAGCAGGCCGGCCTGGTGATCCACCATCAGTACCGCTGCCTGGCTCTTGTCCAGACGCTTGTAGGTCTTGCTCATCTTTCGCTCCTTTGAATGCGCGTCCGGTTCGGTCGGACACGCGTGTGAAAATCTTGCGCAACTGGCGTTGCCATCCATTGCCGCCCCGCGAGCGGGAAAGAGCGAACCGGCATGGACTGTGGCGCGCCATGCGGCGCGGCCTCGCCTACTCGACCCTGATCCCCGACAACGCCACCACCTTGCGCGTCTGCTGCGTCTGCGTTTCGATGTAGCGCGCAAACTGTTCCGGGGTCAGCTTCATCGGCACCATCCCCTGCGCCGCGAAGTGCTTCTCCACGAAATCCTGTTCGTCGAGGATTTCGCCGATGGTGGCATTGAGCTTGTCGACCACCGCGCGCGGCACCTTGGCCGGCGCCAGCACGCCATAGACCGCGGAGATATTCATCTCCTTGTAGCCGGCCTCTTCGAAGGTGGGGACCTGCGGCAATGCGCGCGTGCGCTTGTCGCCGCTGACCGCCAGCACCTTGAGCTTCTTCGCCGCGACGAAGCTCTGGATCGTCGGCAGCGCCGGGAACGTCATCAGGATCTGTCCGCCAACGACATCGGCGACCGCGGGCGCCGAGCCCTTGTACGGCACGTGCACGAGGTCCGTGCCGGCCAGCTTGTTGAACAGCGCGCCCATCAGGTGCGGCTGGCTGCCGGCACCGAACGAGCCGTAGCTGAGCGCCTGCGGGCGGGCCTTGGCATAAGCCGCCAGCTCCTTCACGCTGTCCACCGGCAGGCTGCCCGATACCGCCATCACCAGCGGCACGTAGCCGATCGCCGCCACCGGCGCGAAATCGCGCGCGACGTTGTAGGACACCGATGGCAGCACCACCGGATTGAGCACGAAGGTGGCGTCGTTGGTCAGCAGCAGCGTGTAGCCGTCGGGCTGCGCCCTGGCGACCGCGTCGGCGCCGATCACGGTGTTGGCGCCGCTCTTGTTCTCCACCACCACTGGCTGGCGCAGCTTTTCGGACATGCGCTGGGCCAGTTGCCTGGCGATGATGTCGGTCGTGCCGCCGGGCGCGTAGGGCACCACCATGCGGATCGGCTGTGCGGGATAGGCCTGTGCCACGGCGGTGCCTGCGCCGGCGCAGCAGGCCAGGCCGAGCACGGCGGCGCACAGTGCGCGAGGGATGTGGGTGTTCCGGTCCATCATGTCTCCATCTGTCGTTGTGAGGCGCTCCGGCTCGTGCGGCCGGATCTCCGTTCAGTTGAACAACCAGGGTTCGCGCTGCCGCCGCGCTTGTTCGTACGCGTCGATCTGCGCGGCATGGCGCAGCGCGAGGGCGATATCGTCCAGCCCGTTGAGCAGGCAATGCTGCTTGAACGGGTCGAGCATGAAAGGGACCACGTCACCGGCCGGCGTGATGACTTGCTGCGTGGCCAGGTCTACCTTCAGCCGGTAGCCCGGCGTGGCAGCCACTTCGGCAAACAGGCGGTCGACCACCTCTGGCGCCGCCACGATCGGCAGCAGGCCGTTCTTCAGGCAGTTGTTGTGGAAGATGTCGGCAAAGCTGGGCGCGATCAGCGCGCGCAGGCCGAAGTCTTCCAGCGCCCACGGCGCATGCTCGCGCGAGGAGCCGCAGCCGAAGTTCTCGCGCGCCAGCAGGATCGACGCGCCGCGATAGCGCGGCTGGTTCAGCACGAAATCCGGGTTCAGCGGCCGCGTGCTGCAGTCCTGCCCGGGCTCGCCGTGGTCGAGGTAGCGCCATTCGTCGAACAGGTAGGGCCCAAAGCCGCTGCGCCGGACGGATTTCAGGAACTGCTTGGGCAGGATGGCATCGGTATCGACATTGGCGCGGTCCAGCGGCGCGACCAGACCATCGAGGGTGGTAAAGGCTTTCATTGCTCGGCTTCCTCTGCTGTTACAACGCGCGGACATCGACGAAGTGGCCCGCGACGGCGGCCGCGGCCGCCATCTGCGGGCTCACCAGGTGGGTGCGCCCGCCCGGTCCCTGCCTGCCTTCGAAATTGCGGTTCGACGTCGATGCGCAGCGTTCGCCCGCGGCAAGGCGGTCGTCGTTCATGCCCAGGCACATCGAGCAGCCCGGCTCGCGCCATTCAAAGCCCGCCGCGACAAAGACCTGATCGAGCCCCTCGGCCTCGGCCTGGGACTTGACCAGCCCCGAGCCCGGCACCACCAGCGCCTGCCGGATGCGCGGCGACACATGCCGGCCGCGCACGACTTCCGCCGCGGCGCGCAGGTCTTCGATACGCGCGTTGGTGCACGACCCGATAAAGACTTTGTCCACCGCGACCGCTTCGATCGGCGTATTCGGCAGCAGGCCCATGTAGCGAAGCGCCGCCTCGATGCCCTTGCGCCGCACCGGGTCGCGCTCGTCGCGCGGATCGGGAATACGCTCGCCGACGGGCACCACCATCTCCGGCGACGTCCCCCAGGTCACATGCGGGCGGATGGTGGCGGCGTCGAGCTCCACCACGGCATCGAAGGTCGCACCGGGGTCGCTGCGCAGCGTGCGCCAGTATTCGACGGCCGCGTCCCACATCCGGCCCTGCGGGGCCTGCGGCCGTCCGCGCAGGTACTCCAGCGTGGTCTCGTCCACGGCTACCATGCCGGTGCGCGCGCCGGCCTCGATCGCCATGTTGCACACCGTCATGCGCGCTTCCATGCTCAGGCCGCGGATGGTGCTGCCGGCGAATTCGATCACATGGCCGGTCGCGCCGGCCGTGCCGATGCGACCGATCAGCGCGAGCGCGATGTCCTTGGCGGCAACACCCTTGCCCAGCTCGCCCTCGACGTGCACCAGCATCGACTTCGGCTGCTTCATCCACAGGCATTGCGCCGCCAGCACCTGCTCCACTTCCGAGGTGCCGATGCCGAACGCGAACGCCGCGAACGCGCCGTGCGTGGACGTATGCGAATCGCCGCAGGCGATGGTCATGCCGGGCAAGGTCGCGCCCCGCTCCGGCCCCACCACGTGCAGGATGCCCTGGCGCGGATCGTCCATGCCGAAGTTGACGATGCCGTTCTCCTCGCAGTTGCGGTCGAGCGCGTCAACCTGCGCGCGGCTCACCGGATCGGCGATGCCCTGGCTGCGCGCGGTGGTGGGCACGTTGTGGTCGGCGGTGGCCAGCACCGAGGCGGCGCGCCACACCTTGCGCCCGTTCAGGCGCAGCCCTTCGAAGGCCTGCGGGCTGGTCACCTCGTTGACGAGATGGCGGTCGATATAGACCAGTGCGGGGCCGCCGGCTTCCTGGTGGATCACGTGGCTGGCCCAGAGCTTGTCGAGCAGGCTTGCGGGGCGGTTGGGTTCGGTCATGATGTCTCCTTGCTTGTCCTCAATTCAGTGCCGCGGCACGCCGGCCCGCCTTTTGTTCCGGCCTGGACGTTGCGGATAGAATGCGTGCATGACGTCCGCCGCCAAACCCACCGCCCCCGCCGACCAGGACACCCCGCGCAAGCTCGAAGAAGGCCACCGCGACTACGTCGCGGCGCTGGCGCGCGGCCTGGCGGTGATCCAGGCATTTACCGACACCACGCCGGAAATGACACTGAGCGAAGTCGCCCAGGCCACCGGCATGACGCCCGCCAGCGCGCGCCGTGCCTTGCTGACGCTGCAGGCACTGGGCTACATCGGCGCCAACGGGCGGCGCTTCGTGCTGCTGCCCAAGGTGCTGTCGCTGGGCGCCGCCTTCCTCAGCTCGATGAACCTGCGCGACATCGTCCAGCCCTTCCTGCAGGAAGTGGCCGAGCGCTTCCGCGACTCGGTCTCGCTCGCCATCCTCGACGGCGACAGCGTGGTCTACTTGGCGCATGTGCCCAGCCAGCGCCGCATCGCGTTCCGCGCCTCGGTCGGCTACCGGCTGCCGGTGCATTGCACCTCGCTCGGCCTTGCCTTGCTGGCCCATGCGCCCAAGGCCCAGCAGAACAAGGTCCTGGACCAGGCACCGTTCCAGAAATTCACGCCGAAGACGCTCAGCGATGCGGATGCGCTGCGCGCGGCGCTGGCACGCACGCTGGAACAGGGCTATGCGGTCCAGGAAGGCCAGCTCGAGCTCAACGTCCTGTCGATCGCCGTGCCCGTGCGCGACCCCCAGCAGCGCGTGATCGCCGCCATCAACTGCTCCACCGAGACCGAGCGCACCAGCCCCGACGAGCTGGTCGCGACACGGCTGCCGGCACTGCGCGAGGCGGCCGCGATGATCGAGGCCGCCATCCGCCGCGCGCCCACGCTGGCGCATTCGATCCTGGCGGCCTCCTGAGCTGCGCACGACTCAGACCGCCACTGGCGCGATCTCGGGCTCGATCAACACCTCCAGCATCAACAGCTGGTAGCCGTCTCGCTCCGGATGGGGTCCGACCTCGACGATATGGTCGTCGATGGTCGAAAAGATGCAGTCCACCGGGTTGGCGGGGTCGCCCTTGAAATAGATCTGCGAGGTCAGCGTGCGGTATCCCGGCTGCACCACCCGGTAGTGGATATGCGGCGCGCGCTGGCGGTTGCGGCCCAGGCGCCGCATCAGCACGCCGACCTCGGTGTCCTCGCGCCCGATGATGTAGCCGCCCGGCCGCACCGTGAAGATCCGGAAGCCGCCTTCGGCATCGCAACGCAGCTTGCCGCGCAGGTTGTCTTCGGACTGCGAGTCGTCTTCGTTTTCGTAGCGCCCAAACTGGTTGGGCTGCCACACGATCAGCGTCGCCCCCGGCACCGGCTGGCCCGTGCGCGCATCCAGCACGCGGCCGCGCACCTCGAGCCGCTGCCCGGGCTCCTCCGCCGTCGCCAGGTGGCAGGGGTTACTGCCTTCGGCGACCTGGTCCTTGGGGAACGGGCCGGTCACGTTCTGCGGCGTGGCTTGCGCGCCGGTGCGCGCCAGGTCCAGCGCGCGCATGGTCAGGCCCATCATGTCGCACAGCATGATCAGCTCATCCTGCGCGGCCACCCGGCCCAGCCAGGCGGCAATGCGGTAGAGCTGTGCATCGGTCAGCTGCAGCTCGTCGAGCATGGCGTGGAAATGCCGCAGCGCCACGCCGAATTGCGCCTGCAGGGCAGGGTCCGAGCCTGGCGCGCCGGTGCACATGGCGGCCAGCGCGCGCTGCAGGGTGTAGTTGTCCTGGGTGCTCATGGTTGTCTCCTTGGTTCGCGCCTATTGGCCCGTGGCTGACAGATCCACCGCGCGCGCCAGCAGTGTCCGGTCGGCCTTCAGCTTGTGCTTGGCGGGCTTGTGCGTTGGCGTGTGGGGGATCGCCTCGACGCTGGCGATATAACGCGGCAGCTTGTGCACGGCCAGGCGGCCGCGCGCCCAGTCGAGCAGTTCAGCCGCATCGGCCGACTGGCCCGGGCGGAACTGCACCGCCAGCAGGATCTCTTCCTCGCCAAGCTCCGCCGGCACGCCGATGGCCGCCGCCTCTTCCACCGCCGGGTGTTCGCCGAAGATGCGGTCGAGCTCGGCGCCCGACACGTTCTCGCCCTTGCGCCGGATCACATCCTTCTTGCGCGCGACAAAGACGTAGTAGCCGTCCTCGTCCTGGCGCACCAGGTCGCCGGTGGCGAACCAGCCGTCGCGGAACGCCGCCTCGGTCTGCGCCGGGTCGCGGTAGTAGCCTTGCATCAGCGTGGGCGTGCGGATCAGCAGTTCGCCCTCGGCGCCGGGAGCCACCTCGCCGCCCTCGTCGTCGACGATGCGGGCCTGCGGCAGCGGCACCGCCGGATCCGGATGCGGCGAGATCAGGCCCATGGTGCCGAGCTTGTGCGGGCCGTCGAACGGATTGGCGATCACCCCCGGGATTTCCGTCATGCCATAGCATTCGATCAGGCGCGGCACGTGGAACTCCTGCTTCATCACGCGCACCATTTCCTCGGTCTGCGGCGCGATAAACATCTTGGTGATACGGTGAGCGGGCACGAACTCGGTCCGCGGGCGCCGGGCCAGGATGCTGCCGGCCGCCGCCACCAGGTTCACCTCCGTCGCGCCGGTCTCGGCGGCAAAGCGCCAGAACGACGACGCCGAGAACCTGCGCATCAGCACCAGGCAGCCGCCGCATGCCAGCGCCCCGCCCACCGAGTACATCAGCGCATTGATATGGAACAGCGGCATCACGCACATCACGCGCTCGTCGGGCTGCAGCTGCAGCCGGCCGACGAAGGCTTCGGCGGTCAGCACATAGCCGCGGTGGCTGTGCATCGCACCCTTGGGAAAGCCCGTGGTGCCGGAGGTATAGATGATCAGCGCGGTGTCCCGCTCGCTGCCGTGGTCGGCAAGTTCGTCGGCAAACTCACCGGCGTTCGCCGCCATCGACTGCGCCAGCGTCGGCACGCCATGGTCGCCGGGCTCGTTGGCGCACAGCCAGACTTCGCCGCCGAGCGCGCGGGCAATGGCCGCGCCGGTTGCCAGCGTGGCCGGCGCGCACACCAGCCCGCACACCTGCGCATGCCCGAACACGTACAGCGCCTCGTCCAGGCGGTATTCCGGGTTGGCCGGCACCATGGTCGCGCCCAGGCGCGCCAGCGCGAACATCAGCACGACCGTGGACGGATGGTTGGCGGACAGCACGCCGACGCGGTCGCCGCGGCGCACATGCATGGCGTGCGCCAGCCATTGCGCGGTCCCTGCGATCCGCGCATCGAGCTCGCGATAGCTCCAGGCCTGGCCCTCGAACAGCAACGCCGGCTTGTCCGGATGCGCCGCCACGCGAGCCGCGAGGAAACCAGTCAGCGTGAAGTCGTGCGCCGGGTACTGCCGGAGCACGTCGAGCGGCGCCATCGTGCCGATGTGGCTGGCGGGCGCGTTCATGATGCTTGCGCCGGCGCGGCGCTGTAGGCAATGGCGTGTTCGGCGGCCTCGGCCAGGATAAAGCCGATGGGCTGGCGGCGCTCCTCCTGCAGGTGGGCGATCAGGCTGGCCACGCGCGCCAGCAGCGGCACGCCCTTGAGCGCGGTGGCGGGATAGCCGGCGTCCAGCAGGACCGCGGGGATCGCGCCCGAAACATTGAGCGGGAGGGGCTTGCTGTAGTGCTCGGGCACGGCGGCGGCTACCGCTTCCAGCGCGGCCACGTGGTCGCCCGCGATGCCCAGCTCACGCGCGATGGCCAGCAGCCGGTGCGCGCGCGGATCCCCTAGCTTGTGCGTCGGATGGCCAAAGCCGGGCAGCGGCTTGCGCGCCTGGCGCACGGCCCGGACCACCGAGTTGGCGCTTTCGGCCAGCGTGCCGTGTTCCCGGCCGGCAATCACTTCCGCGAGCAGCTGGCCCGCGCTTTCCGATGCGCCCAGGATCACCGAGCCGCAACCCAGCACGCCGGCCGCCACTGCGCCCTGCAACGCATCCGGCGCCGCGGCCAGCGTCATGCGCGCGGCCTGCACCGAGGGGACCAGGCCATGCTCGGCGATCGCGACGAGGCAGGCATCGGTGATCGCCACCAGCTTTGCGTCGGGCTCGCGGCCGGTGAGCAGGAACAGGAAGTAGGCAGTGAAGCCGGTCTTGCCGATCAGGGCCTCGCTCAGGTCTTTGCCATGTACCGACACGCCGTGGATATCCACCTGCGCGATGCTGGTCTGCCCGGCTGCCCGGGGGTGTTTCGTCTCCGCCACGTCGTCTCCATTTTTGCGCTACGCGCAATCTAATGCGATATGCGAATTATTTTAGGTGGAGGTGCGAGGCTCCGCAAGAACGGTAAACCCGCACCCACCGTCGTCACTTGCGGCCGGCACTGCCCTTCGGCGTGCAGGCCCGGCTCGCCAGTCAGGCGCCATCCGTGAACGGGTCTGTGTTGCCGATGCTTGCGAGGGCGCCGTCGGTGAACAAATCCACCTGGCGCACTGCGCCGTCGGTGAACGGATCCATTTGCCGCGCGCCATCCGTGAACGGATCCGCCTTGCGTACGGCAATCCGGCGAAACTGCTCGTCAGCCAGGCGGCCCGACTGCGAACGCTGCAATGCCTGGGCGAAATGCCCACCGTTCGTGTAGACCTCGGGGGCACGCACGGCGGCTTGCGCCCCGGCCGCCATCACTACCATCAGGGCTGCGCCAATCGATGCTTTTTTCATCACATACTCCTTTTCCATTTGAGGAAGAACTTGTGTCAGGCGGGACACTTGCCGCGCGCCTCCCACGGCCTGAATATAGTAAAACCGTACCGTACGGTACTAAATTAATCAGAAGGTATCAATCAAAGTTTTTGAAGAAAGGAGCGACGGCTTGGCGGCCCCTGGGATCGCACAGGCATTTGGTAGACTGCGCGAGGCCCCAGCGCCCGTCCCTTGTCACTCCCGGCTACCCGATGGCATCACCCGAAAGCGTTACCGACAACTCTGCGCATCGCCCGCCCCAGCGCATGACGCGCCGTGGCGAAGAGAAGCGCGCGCTGATCCTGAGCACCGCCGCCGATATGTTTCTCGAACACGGCTACGACGGCGTCAGCCTGGACGACATCGTCAAGGCGTGCGGGGGCTCCAAGACCAACGTCTACAGTTTTTTCGGCGGCAAGGACGGCTTGTTCGTGGCGGTGGTGGAGCGGCTGTGCGACCGCTTCCTGGAAAAGACCGAGAAAGGCGTGGATGTGTCGCACTGCGATGCGGCGCAGGGGCTCGACAAGATCGCCCACAGCTTCCTGCGGTCATTGCTGGAGGAACGCCACCTGGCGTTCCTGCGGCTGATCTTCGCGGAATCGCGGCGCTTTCCCGCGTTGGGGAACGCCTGGTATACGCGCGGCCCGGCGGCGACCTGCGCCTATGTGGCGGCCTTCCTTGGCAGCCAGCAGGCCACAGGCACGCGGCTCTCGGCCAGCCCGGAGGTCAGCGCCAGGCTGTTCCATGGCATGGTGCTGGCCAGCGTGCTGCACCGTACGCTGGCCACCGGCATCCGTCCGGACGACGCAGAGATCGATGCGCTGGTGCGTGACGCCATTGCGGTGATCGTGCCGGCCGCCGATGCCGGCGCGCCGTCGGCTGTGCCCGGAAGCGGCAGCCCCGGCGCTGCCGGGACAGGCGCGCAGGGCTAGAAGCTCGCGGCAAGCCCGAACGACACCCCCGAGACGTTGTTCCCGAAGACATAGCGCACCACCGCGCGGATCCGGGTCACGAACACTTCGTGGGCGCTGGTGTCGAGTTCCAGGCCGGTGCCCAGCGTGGTGAGGTAGTTGAACCCCAGCGCACCCGCCTGGTTGCCGAGGTAATGCGAGTGCGACAGTTCCAGCACGTAGCGCACCGGCCGGTCGAGCGCGCGCAACCCGGTTGGCGCGCGCCAGCGCGCGTACAGGCTGGCGGTCTGCGCCACGGACGAGGCCTCCAGGCCGGACGAGTCGCCGAAGCTGCGCAGGTAGATGTTGGTATAGCGCAGTTCCACGTCGATATCGCGGTTGTCGCGGTGGCTTTCCCAGTCGAGCATCACCGATCCGCCCAGGCCATAGGCATTCATGACGCCGTCTTCGAGGAAGGCGATGTCGCGATCGGTCTTGTGCTCGACCGCGAACTGGGCGATGGACAGGTCGCTGGCGACGCGGCCGAGCGAAGCGTTGAAGATGGGGCGGAACACCAGCTCCTTGCTTGGGATCAGCGGAAAATCCCAGCCGACGCCAACGGTGCCGGCGAAGGTGTTCCACTTGGCCGGCAGCTTGCGGGATTCCAGCCCGTTGGAGGCGACAAAGGCGGGGTCGTAGCGGTTGTAGGCGATCGACCCTTCCAGATAGAGCGGAAACGACTGGCTCAGCGTAAAGCCCCCGCCGAGCTGCCACAGGGTCAGGTCAGGGTTGTCGGTGCTGGCACTGCTGATGGAAAGCGAGCTGGACGCCAGGTCCGGTACGACCGCAAACGACATCAGCGTCAGCACCGCACTGGCGTGCTTCTGCACATTGGTGCCGACCACGCGGAACGCCGGCTCGGTCTGCGCCAGCGCGGGCACCGGCGCGGCCGCAAGGCCGGCCAGCAACATCAACACCAGGGGGCCTTGCGCTCGCATCGATTCCCTCATCCGGTCCTGGGCCATTGCACGCTACATCACACGCTACATCACACGCCACATCAGCATCGTGACAACAGCGTCATCGGCAGCGGGTCCAGGCTGGCGGACCGCGCGTCACGCTTTCTGGGGGCCATGGTGGCGGAAGTGCCGCGTCTGCAGAAGTGAATCTTCTTGCCGCGGAATTAAAGGAAATGGAAGACGCCTGAAACCGGTGTGCGCGGCCGCGACGGTGCGCTTGTAGGAGCAATTCCGGCGTCGCATCGGCGCCTGCCCGACAGCGCCATGCCTGGCCGCTGCCTAGACTGGCCTTGTCGCCGCAAGCCCGCCCAGGCCAGCATGTGCGGCATACGTCGCGCCGGGCCCCGACCGGGCCGGCGCTTCCGACCCTAACCCTGGAGGTATTCCATGGATCCGAAACAACCCGCTCGCCATACCCGAATCGCCAGCGTGATTGCGGCAGGCCTGGCAGGCCTCAGCTGCGCCGCGGCCATCGCGCAGACCGCCACGCCTGCCACCCCGGCCACGCCGGCAACCCCAGCCGCGCAGGGCCTGCCGGCAACCCCCGCAACCCCGGCAACGCCTGCCGCGCCGGCCACCGCGGCCAGCCCCGCGGGCCAGGGCACCGCCCCCGGCGTGACCCAGATCCAGCCGCCGAAGGACCCGCTGGTCGAGCGCCGCGAGGCACGCCGCGAGGCTGCCGCCGAATACAAGGCGAAGAAAAAGGCGGCCAAGGGCGAATACAAGGACGAAGTCGGCGCGGCCAAGCAGGAACGCAAGGTCGAGAACAAGGCAGCGGATGCAGCGGCCAAGCAGGAGATGGCTGCGCCGAAGCAGTGACGCAGCGGTCGCGGCGAACGCCGCCGCGCCAATGCAAACGGGCCCTGCGGGGCCCGTTTTACCGTATCAGTCGGCCAGTCCGCTGGCGTCGATATAGCCCAGCGCTTCGGTAACGGCGCGCCGCGCCTTCAGCACGTAGCAGACCCGCCGCTCCTGAATCGACAGCGCCAGCACGTCGGCCTGCACCAGCTCCGAGAACACATGGCCGGCGCGCCCCAGGCTCAGTTGCGCCACCTGCGCCAGATCGGCGGCCGGCAGGCCGGCCTCGCCTGCATCGAGCAGCGCGCGGCAGATGCGCGCGGGCTGGGTCATCAGCGCCAGCGTCAGCGTACTTTCCTGGGTCTCCATGATCACACCTCGGTCTCCGGGCACGGCGCCCGGGCAGCGCGATACGCGGCGTCGGGGGCGATGCGGGGGTCACTCTTGCCGCGCAGCCTGGCGCGCGCGGTTTTCCCCGTTCTACGCGGCTCGCCCCGCAAAGGCAATAGGGTGCTGCCACGGCCGGGCGGGCACGGGCGCGATTACAACAGCGCCAGTGCACCGCCTGGCCGCGCTCAGGCCATCACAAACGGCAATTGCCGCTGGCGCTTGCCGGTCAGCGTGAACAGCGCATTGGCCACCGCCGGCGCGATCGGCGGCACGCCGGGTTCGCCCAGACCGGTGGGGTTGTCCTGCGACGGCACGAAGAACACGTCCACCACCGGCGCGTCGGTGATGCGCGGCGGCGGATAGTCGGGGAAGTTGCTGTTCTTCACCGCACCGTTCTCGATCTCGATGGCAAACCCGGGCCGGGTCATGGCCAGCCCGAACACGCAGGCACCCTGGATCTGGGCTTCCGCCGACAACGGATTGACCACGCGGTTGGCATGCACGCCGGCGGTGACGCGATGCACGCGCGGCTCGCCCTTCACCAGCGAGACGTCGACCACATAGGCCACCACGGTGCTGAACGACTCATGCACCGCCACGCCCCAGGCATGTCCCTTGGGCAGCTTGCGCTTGCCGTAGCCGGACTTGTCCACCGCCAGTTGCAACGCGGCGCGATGGCGCGCGTGCTTCTTTTCGTCGAGCCGCGCCAGGCGGAATGCCACCGGGTCTTGCTTGGCGGCGGCGGCCATCTCGTCGGCCAGCGTTTCCTTGACGAAGGCGGTATGCGTATTGCCGACCGAGCGCCACCACAGCACCGGCACGTCCACCTGCGGGTGGTGCACCGACATCTCCAGCGGCAGGTCGTAGTCGTTCTCGACAATGCCCTCGGTCATGGTCGCATCGACGCCGTTCTTGACCATGAAGGGCTCGAACGGCGTGCCCTTCAGGATCGACTGGCCGACGATGGTGTGCTGCCAGCCCATCACCTTGCCCTGCGCGTCCAGGCCGATGCGGGCGCGGTGCAGGTGCAGCGGGCGGTAGTAGCCGCCGCGGATATCGTCCTCGCGGCTCCACACCACCTTGAGCGGCTCGGTGTGCCCCGCGGCGACCCAGGCCTTGAGCACGTTGGCCGCTTCGACGATGTAGTCGGAGGTCGGCACCGCGCGCCGGCCGAAGCCGCCGCCGGCCATCATGGTGTTGAGCACCACCTTGTCCGGCGCCAGCCCCAGCGTGCGGGCCACCGCGGCCTGGTCGACGGTCTGGAACTGCGAGCCCACCCAGACCTTGACCGACTGCACCTTGCCGCCGGCCACCTCCGGCTGCAGCGTGCAGTTCAGCGGCTCCATCGGCGCGTGCGCCAGGTACGGGAAGCGGAAGTCGGCCTCGATCTTGCGCGGCGCACGCTGGATCGCCGCGGCAATATCGCCCTCACCCGCGCGCGCGACCGTGCCAGGCTGGCCGGCCAGCTTCGCGTATTCATCGAACAAGGCCTGCGACGATACTTTGGAGCCGGCGTCCTCCCACTGGACCTCGAGCGCATCGCGGCCCATCTTGGCGGGCCAGTAGCCGCTGGCGATCACGGCCACGCCGCTGCCGCCGCGGTCGACCGGCACCTGCAGCACGCCGCGCACGCCCGGCACCGCACGGGCCTTGTCGGCGCTGAAGCTTTTGACCTTGCCGCCGAAGCGCGGCGGCCGCGCCACCACCGCAACCACCATGCCCTTGAGCTGCGTGTCGATGCCGAACGGCGTGGTCGCTTCCATCTTGCCGCGCGCATCCAGCCGCGGCGTGGGCTTGCCGACGATGCGGAACTGCGCCGGATCCTTCAGCGTGACCTGCTGGGGCACCGGCAGCGCCATCGCCGCCGGCGCCAATTCGCCAAAGGTGGCGCGCTGGCTGCCGGACGTGATCACGCCCTGCTCCACCTTGCAGCTGGACGGGTCGACCTTCCAGCGCTGCGCCGCGGCCGCAACCAGCATCGCGCGGGCGCGCGCGCCGAGTTCGCGGTACTGCTGGAACGAGTGGTTCAGCGCGGTGGAACCGCCGGTCATCTGCATGCCGAAGCCGGGGTCCTTGTACGGATCGCCCGCCGGGGCCAGTGCCGCGCGCACGTTGCGCCAGTCGGCATCCAGCTCTTCGGCCAGCGCCATCGGCAGCGCGGTATGCACGCCCTGGCCGAATTCGAGCCGGTTCACCGCTACGGTCACGGTGTTGTCGGGTGCGATGATCAGGAACGCCTGCGGCGCTGCCGGCGGCGCCTTGGGCTTGGCGCCCTCCTGGGCCTGCGCCAGCGGTGCCACGCCCAGCGCCAGCCCGCCGCCGGCCAGGCCCGTCAGCTTCAAGAAACTGCGGCGGTCCAGCGTCGCCACGCCGGCGTCGGCACGCGCTTCGCCGCTGTTGCCTGCCTGGCCGCCAGCCAGGGCTTCGATGCCTCGGATACGCATATCGGTTCCTCCCGCTCAGGCCAGTGCACGGGCGGCGTCTTTGATCGCCGCGCGAATGCGCTGGTACGTGCCGCAGCGGCACAGGTTGCCGGCCATGGCCTGGTCGATGTCGGCGTCGGTGGGCCGCGGCTTGCTGCGCAGCAGGCCGACGGCGCTCATTACCTGGCCGTTCTGGCAGTAGCCGCACTGCGCGACATCGTGCTTGAGCCAGGCGTCGATCACGGCGCGCCCGACGCGGTCGGCGCCGATGCCTTCGATGGTGGTGATGCGTGCCCCGGCGACCGCCGAGGCCGGCGTCACGCAGCTGCGCGTGGCCTGGCCGTTGACGTGCACGGTGCAGGCACCGCACGCGGCCATGCCGCAGCCGAACTTGGTGCCGGTCATTTCGAGGTTGTCGCGCAGCGCCCACAGCAGCGGCGTGGACGGGTCCACGTCGACTTCACGGGTCTTGCCGTTGACGTTGATGGAGAGGGTGGTCATTTGGGGGACACTCCTTGGGTACGTTGCCCGCTGGTCATTGCCTGTGCGCCGCAGCCTGGCGCAACGGACAAGTGAGGATAGTGCAATTTGCGGCACCTTGCCGGGCGCTTTGCGCACTAACGTGCCCGTCATCGCCGGTTGCACGAACTTTGTGCAACGAACGGCTGTCCCTCATGGATTGCCTTGCCATCCCGACGGGATTCCGGTGTGATCGGATTCCCGCCGCTGAAACAGTGCCATCGACTATTCCAGAAAATTCGTTTCCCGCAGCCGGCACGGCCTCGGCTCCGAACACCGCTGCCGCGCCCGGCACGACCGCCTTGCCAGCGGCCCGCACTCGCACCGCATCGTCACCTTCGATAGCGCGGCTCGACAGCATCCAGGCCCTGCGCGGACTGGCCGCCGCCATGGTGCTGCTCTACCACTCCGGGCTCACGCTGGGCGGCGCCAACGCGCCGGTGCTGAACTGGCTGACCCACAACGTGATCAAGCGCGGCCATGTGGGCGTCGATGTGTTCTTCGTCATCAGCGGCTTCATCATCGCCTGGGTCGCGGTGCTGGCGCGGCCCAGGCCGGAGCGTCCGCTCAGCTTCATGGTCCGGCGCCTGTGCCGGCTGGCGCCGCCGTACTGGACCATGTCGGCCATCCACGCGCTGCTGCTCAACCCGGTCACGCCGGCCCTGTTCGCCGCGTCGCTGGCGTTCCTGCCGACATCCACCAGCCATGCGCCCTACTATGGCTATCCGGCGCTGTACGTGGGCTGGTCGCTCAACTACGAACTGGCGTTCTACGCGGTGTTTGCGCTCGGGCTGCTGGTGGCCGGGCGGCGCGCGCTGCTGGTGGTGCTGGGGGTGTTCGCGCTGTTCACGCTGGTGCTGCCGTGGTGGCGCTTCGGCACGCTGGTGGCCGATCCCGCCCAGGGCTATGCGTTCGCTTCACCGTGGCTGGCCATGGTCAGCAATCCGCTGGTGCTCGAATTCCTGCTGGGCTGCGGGCTGGCATGGACCTACGCGCGCTGGCGCCACTTGCTGACGCCGGCGTCCGCGCTGGCAATGCTGGCAATCGGCAGCGCGGCGTTCGCGCTGTCGCTGCCTCTGGTGGGACCGGATTTCAGCCTGGCGGGACGCGGCCTGCCGGCGGCGCTGCTGGTGGCCGGGGTGGTCGCCGCCGAGCACACCGGCATGCTGCGCGTGCCGCGCGCACTTATCTGGCTGGGCGAGCTGTCCTACGCCCTCTACCTGACCCATCCCACCGTGATCGAAGCGGTCAAGCGCCTGATGCCCGAGCTGGGCGCGGACCAGACCGCCATGCAGTTGCTGCGCTTTGCCATCGACGCCGGCCTGGCGCTGGCGCTGGCCTGGCTGCTGCACCGCTGGGTCGAGCTGCCCGGCATCGCGGCCGGGCGCCGGCTGGCACGCGGCTAGCGTTGCGGCAGACCGGCCAGGAACAGGTACAAGGCGGTCAGTTCGGTATCGTTCATGCGCCCGAAGGAATCGAACGGCATCACCCGGCTGAGCGCGGTGCCGTCGGGCCGCTTGCCGCTGCGCATCATCTCGATGAACGCCGCAGGCTCGCGGTAGCGCGCCATGGCGCCGCCGGGCACCGGGCGCAGGTCGGCGGCCGCGGGCCAGTCGGGCGGCGCCCCAGGGATCTTGCCGCCCCGGAACGCCGGCCCGTGGCATCCCAGGCAGACATTGGCCACGTAGGCGCCATAGCGCGGCGTCGGCTCGGGCGCCATCGCCGCCTGCGCCGGCAGGCTGTGGTCGATCTTCGAAGCCGCGTCCTGCACCACCCCCACGCCATACAGCGCGCGCACCAGCCATGGCATGGTGATCTCGGCGGGCGCGCCCATCGCCGCGGGCAGGCTGCGCAGGTAGCCGATCAGCGCGCCGAGGTCCTCGTCGCTGAGGCGGTTGTAGTCTTCGCTGGGCATGACCTGCAGCGGGCGCAGCGAGGGCGCCACGCCATGGCGGATGCTGCGCACCCAGTCCACCGGCTGGTAGGCGGCGATGGCCGGGTTGGCGCGGGTCAGGTCCGGCGCGCGCACACGCAGGCCGCCGGGGTCGTCGATCACCTGCTTGCCGCCCCCGCCGGCGCCATGGCATTCCATGCAGCCGCGCGATTCATACAGGTACTTGCCGTGGGCGATCGCGGCGGGATCCTCGCGGATGGCAACGGGGGCGACCGGGACTTCCACCACGCGCTGTGCCTTGCGCTCCCCGACCCATGCCGCGCCGTACGCCGCCGCGGCCACCACGACGGCCGTGCCGGCAAGCCCCCATGCCGCCATCCGCAGAACCCGCGCCATTTGCCTTCCCCTGTCCGCCGCACTGGATGCCGCAGCTTGCGGCCAGTGCCCCGGGGGCTGTCGGTGGGAAAGGCAACATAGCGCAGCGCCGGCGGCATTCAGGCCAGCCCGGCCGGGGCGCGGTCGATAAATCCGGTCATGCGCGCCAGCCGGCCGTCGGCCGACACCGTGGCAAAGTCGGTGCCGACCACCAGCGCCGCTTCGCCGGCGGGGCCCAGTTCCCAGGTAAAGCGCAGGTGCTCCCCGTGCGCATCGACCGGGCTGACGCGGGTGAAGCGAAAACCGGGAAACTTGGCCTGCACCGCGGCGATCATCGCGTCGATGCCGGCATGGCCGTCGCCCCGCATCAGCGGATCGACATAGCAAGCCGTTTCCGTCCACGCCGCCGCGATCAGCTCGCGCCGGCGCGCGGCATCGGTCTCGTTCCAGGCGGCGAGGTAGCGGTCGGCAAGGGTGGCGGCGTGTTCAGCCTGGTGGGACTGGGTGGCGGCGTGTTCAGCCTGGTGGGACTGGGTGGCAGCGGACATGGCATTCTCCTTGGGGGTTGGTGGTCAGGCTCTCGGGGCCTGGCGTCAGGCCATGGCTGCATGATCGGCGCGCGGGCGCGGCGGCGCGATTACCGGGGAGGTTATCGCAAGGCAGATCGGCGAGGCATGCGGCAGCCCGGACCGGCCGGCTCGCGCCGGAATTGCATCCCCTACCAAAAAATCGCCCCCAACACCAGAGGCAAGTAACCCCCAACCTGCCCCCTGTCCTGCCGATGGCCACGCGCTTATCCTCGCTACATTGCCCCTACGCTGGGCGGCAGTCTGTCCGGGCGTTCCCGGGGGCATGCCGCCGGGCCGCGCCGGGCATGCCGCCTCCCTCCCACCGCATCGCACCGCCTTTGCCTCGATCTCGTCCATGACGCCCGATACGGCCCCGCCGAGCCAGCACCCGGCCGCTCCAGCCCCTTCCGCCGCGCCGCGCCGATGGCTGCCCTTGCTGCTGGCCGGCGCCTGCTATTTCGTGCTGGCGGCGGCGGCGCTTTGGCTGGCGCGGCTGCCCGGTACCGTGGCCTCGGTGTGGCTGCCCAACGCGTTCGGGCTGGGCCTGCTGCTGCAGCGGCCGCGCGCGGAGGCGCCGTGGCTGCTGGCCGGCATGCTGGTGGCCAGCGTGCTGGCCAACCACGGCGCCGGCGACAGCGCCGGCACGGCGCTGCTGCTGACCGGCGCCAATCTGGCGGAGATACTGTCCGCGCTGCTGCTGTTGCGCCTGCTGGACCGGCATGGCGTGACCGGACGCCACGGCCCGCTGGCCGCGTTCGCGGTGATGCTGGCGGTTGGCGGTATCCTGGCGCCGACGGTGGGGGCCACCGCCGGCGCGGCGGCCATCGCCGCGGTCGCGGGCAGCCGCTTCGCGCCGGTGTGGTGGACCTGGTGGCAGGCCAGCGCGCTGGGTATGGCGCTGCTGCTGCCGCTGATGCTGTCGATGACCGCGGTGCGCGTGCGCGCCGCCGCGGCGCGGCCGATGCTGGCGCCGCAGGCGGGCGCGCTGGCGCTGAGCCTGGCCATCGGCTCCCTGGCGCAATGGCAGGGGCACGACCCGTTCGCCGCGATGTCGCTGCCGCTGGTGCTGCTGGCGCTGGCCGGCAACCCTTTTGCCACCGCGCTGCTGGCGCTGGTGGCCACGCTGTGCCTGCAGGCGCTGATGCTGCTGTCGCACCGCCATGAAGCGGTGCCGCTGTCCGCCGCGGTGATCATGGTGCTGCCGGTCTGCATCGCCTACCTGACCGAGCAGAACCGGCACGGCCGCGCCAGCCTGCGCAGCAGCGACAAGCGCTTTCGCCAGGCCATGGAGCATTCGGCCATCGGCATGGCGCTGGTCGACATGGACGGCCGCTGGCAGACCGTCAACCGCGCCATGACGGAGCTGCTCGGCTACAGCGCGGCCGAGCTGCGCGAGCTGAGCTACCAGCAGCTGACCCACCCCGACGACCTGACCGGCGACCTGCGCCAGGTGGCCAACCTGTTGTCGGGCAAGGTCGAGGCCTATCGCCTGGAGAAGCGCTACCGCCACAAGGACGGCCACTACCGCTGGGTGCTGCTGGCGGTCTCGCTGGTGCGCGACGAGCAGACCGGCGAGCCGCAGCACTTCATCACGCAGGTGGAAGACATCCACGCGCGCAAGCTGGCACAGCACGAGCTGGAACGGCTGTCGCGGCGCATCCAGCTGGCGGTCGAGGCCGGCGGCGTGGGCATCTGGGAATGGGACCTGGCCAGCGCCGGCATCACCTGGGATGCGCGCATGCATGCGCTGCACGGCACCGACCCGGCCGGCGGCGCGCCGCTGTCGGAGCAATGGATCGCGCTGCTGCACCCCGACGATGCCAGCCGCGTGCGTGGCGAGATGCGCCGCGCCATCCGCGGCGAGGCCGCCTTCGACACCGAATACCGCATCGTGCGCCCGGGCGGCGAGGTGCGCCACGTGCGCGCCATGGCGATGGCGACCCGCGGCGCCGACGGCACCGCCCAGGCGCTGGTCGGCACCAACTGGGACATCACCGAGCAGCGCCGGCTGACCGAGGCGCTGTTCGAGGAGAAGGAGCGCCTGCATATCACGCTGCGCTCGATCGGCGATGCGGTGATCTGCACCGACGCCACCATGCACGTGACCTTCATGAATCCGATCGCGGAACAGCTGACCGGCTGGACCATGGCCGCCGCCACCGGGCTGCCGCTGGAACGGGTCTTCCGCATCGTCGACGAAGGCACCGGCGAGCCCATCCCGAGCCCGGTCGAGGCCTGCCTGCGCACGCTGACGCCGGCCTACCTGCAGGAAGGCGCGGTGCTGCAGAGCCTGACCGGCGAGCGCCACGACGTGCAGGATTCGGCCGCGCCGGTGCTGACCGCGCGCGGCGAGGTGCTGGGGGCGGTGCTGGTGTTCCAGGACATCACCGCAGCGCGCGCGCTGCAGCGCGAGCTGGCGCGCTCGGCCATGCACGATGCGCTGACCGGCCTGCCCAACCGCACCTGGTTCGAGAAGCGCCTGCGCGAGTCGTGCGACGCGGCGCGGCTGCATGGCCATCGCGCGGCGCTGTGCTTTATCGACCTGGACCGCTTCAAGATCGTCAACGACACCGCCGGCCACGGCGCCGGCGACGTGCTGCTGCGCGAGCTGGGCTACATGATCCGCAACCATGTGCGACCGGACGACGTGCTGGCGCGCCTGGGCGGCGACGAGTTCGCGCTGCTGCTCAAGGACTGCACCGTCGACCAGGCCGAGCAGGTCTGCCAGGGCGTGATCGACGCCATCCGCGGGCGCCGCTTCCCGTGGGAGGGGCGCGTGTACGACGTCGGCGCCAGCATCGGCATTGCCGCCATCGACCTCGACGTGCCGCCGGTCAGCGAGCTGATGAGCCGTGCCGACGTGGCCTGTTATGCGGCCAAGGCGGCGGGCCGCAGCCGGGTCTCGGTCTACCGCCGCGACGAGAGCGACGCGCGCCGCCACCACCGCGAGCTGGAAGTCGCCGCCGGCATCCATTCGGCGCTGGAAGCCAACCGTTTCCGCCTGTTCGCGCAGGAGATCCGCGCGCTGCAGCCGGAACCGGGCGAAGACGGCAGCGGCCATCGCCATATCGAGATCCTGGTGCGCATGGTCGACGAGCACGGCGAACTGATCCTGCCCGGCGCCTTCATTCCCGCCGCCGAGCGCTACGACCTGATGGGCCATGTCGACCGCTGGGTCATCCGCAACGTGCTGCGCGGCTACGGCGAGCGGCTGCGCGCGGTGCCGGGGCTGTCGGTATCGATCAACCTGTCGGCCAACTCGCTGGGCGAGCCCTTCCTGCTGCCGTTCCTGCATGCCGAGCTCGAAGCCAGCGCGCTGCCCGCCGATCGCATCCGTCTGGAGATCACCGAAACCGCGCTGATCAACAACATGGCCGCGGCCAACCGCCTGGTGGCCGAGATGCGGCGCGCCGGCTGCACGGTGTCGCTGGACGACTTCGGCTCGGGCCTGTCGTCGTTCGCCTACCTGAAGCAGTTCCCGGTGGACTTCCTCAAGATCGACGGCAGCTTTATCCGGCAGCTCGCCGACAACGCGGTGGACCGCGAGATCGTCAGCTCGATCAACGACATCGGGCACCGGCTGGGCGTGCGCACGGTGGCGGAATGGGTCGAGGACGAACGCACCCTCGATGCGCTGCGCGCGATCGGCGTGGATTACGCGCAGGGCTATGCGATCGGGCGGCCGGTGGCGCTGGACGTATTCCTGGCCGGATACGCGCAGCGCAACGCGCAGGCCTCATAGCCCGCCGGACTGCCCACGCAGCGGCCGTGATACATTCGGCGCCTGTCCGCGTGGCCACCTGGCCGCCTGGCCGAAACCAAGGGGAACCCGTTGTCGCTCGTGTCCGACCCGATGCCGGCGCCGCTTTATGCGCGCGTCAAGCAGCACATCAGCAGCCGGATTGCTGACGGCAGCTGGCCGCCCCATCACCGCGTGCCGTCCGAGACCGAGCTGGTCGAGGCGCTCGGCGTCAGCCGCATGACCGTGCACCGCGCGCTGCGCGAGCTGACCGCCGAGGGCATGCTGGTGCGGCTGCAGGGCGTCGGCACCTTCGTTGCCGAACCCAAGCGGCGCACCGCGCTGTATGCGGTCAACAATATCGCCGACGACATCGCCGCGCGCGGGCACCGCCATCGCGCCCGCGTGGTCAGCCTGGCGGCCGAGCGCGCCGGTCCGGCGCAGGCCGCGGCACTGGAGGTCGCACTGGAGGCGCGGGTGTTCCATTCGGTGATCGTCCACTACGAGGACGACGTGGCGATCCAGCTGGAAGACCGCTATGTCAACGCCGTGGTCGCCCCGGACTACCTGGCGCAGGATTTCACCAGCGAAACCCCTTACCAGTACCTGTCGCGCATCGCCCCGCTGACCGAGGGCGAGCACGTGGTCGAGGCCGTGCTGGCGCTGGCGGAAGAGTGCGAACTGCTCGCCATCGAACGCGGCGAGCCGTGCCTGCTGATCCGCCGCCGCACCTGGTCCGCCGGCCGGGTGGTGACGTCGGTGCGGCTGGTGCATCCCGGTTCGCTGCATCGGCTGGAAGGCCGGTTCACGTCCTGATCCTTGCAGCGGCCGGCGCGCTGGCCCTTACGCTGCGCGGATCGTGATCACGACTACCGTCGCCGCGCTGCCTCTCGGCTCCAGGTAATCGAGCAGGCGGTTGTACGCCGACTGCGGCCGGTCGGGCGCGCATAAGCGCCCCAAACAGCACAATTGCAACGAACGCCCCTCGGGAATACCCCGATTCAACCCAACTTGTATATACAGGAATATACATGCCTATGCGTTGACCGAAGCGCGCGTTCCAGACCCGCAAGACCGAAGGAGTTTCCCGTGACCCAGACCCCCACCCAATCCACGCGTTTCCGCGACACCGAAATCCGCGCCCCGCGCGGCACCACGCTGACGGCGAAAAGCTGGCTGACCGAAGCGCCGCTGCGCATGCTGATGAACAACCTCGATCCCGAGGTCGCGGAGAACCCGAAGGAACTGGTGGTCTACGGCGGCATCGGCCGCGCCGCGCGCAACTGGGAATGCTATGACCGCATCGTCGAAGCCCTGACCCGCCTGGAAGACGACCAGACCCTGCTGGTGCAATCGGGCAAGCCGGTCGGCGTGTTCCGCACCCACCGCGACGCCCCCCGCGTGCTGATCGCCAACTCCAACCTGGTTCCCCACTGGGCCAACTGGGAACACTTCAACGAGCTCGACGCCAAGGGCCTGGCCATGTACGGCCAGATGACCGCCGGCAGCTGGATCTACATCGGCAGCCAGGGCATCGTGCAGGGCACGTATGAGACTTTCGTCGAAGCCGGCCGCCAGCACTACCACGGCGACCTGAAGGGCCGCTGGGTGCTGACCGCGGGCCTGGGCGGCATGGGCGGCGCGCAGCCGCTGGCCGCGACGCTGGCCGGCGCCTGCTCGCTCAATATCGAATGCCAGCAGAGCCGCATCGATTTCCGCCTGAAGACCCGCTACGTCGACGAACAGGCCACTGACCTGGACGACGCGCTGGCCCGCATCGACCGCTACACCTCGCAAGGCAAGGCGATCTCGATCGCGCTGTGCGCCAACGCCGCCGAAGTGCTGCCCGAACTGGTGCGCCGCGGCGTGCGCCCCGACATGGTCACCGACCAGACCAGCGCGCACGACCCGCTCAACGGCTACCTGCCCGCCGGCTGGAGCTGGGACGAATACCGCGAGCGCGCCCAGCGCGAGCCGGCCGTGGTGGTGAAGGCCGCCAAGGCCTCGATGGCCGCGCATGTGCAAGCCATGCTGGATTTCCAGAAGCTGGGCGTGCCGACCTTCGACTACGGCAACAACATCCGCCAGATGGCCAAGGAAGAAGGCGTGGCCAATGCCTTCGACTTCCCCGGCTTCGTGCCCGCGTATATCCGCCCGCTGTTCTGCCGCGGCATCGGCCCGTTCCGCTGGGCCGCGCTGTCGGGCGATCCGCAGGACATCTACAAGACCGACGCCAAGGTCAAGGAACTGATCCCCGATGACGAGCACCTGCACCGCTGGCTCGACATGGCGCGCGAGCGCATCAGCTTCCAGGGCCTGCCGGCGCGCATCTGCTGGGTCGGCCTGGGCCTGCGCGCCAAGCTGGGCCTGGCGTTCAACGAGATGGTCCGCAGCGGCGAGCTGTCGGCGCCGGTCGTGATCGGCCGCGACCACCTGGACTCGGGCTCGGTCGCCAGCCCCAACCGCGAGACCGAGGCCATGCAGGACGGCTCGGATGCCGTCTCCGACTGGCCGCTGCTGAACGCGCTGCTGAACACCGCCAGCGGCGCGACCTGGGTCTCGCTGCACCACGGCGGCGGCGTGGGCATGGGCTTCTCGCAGCATTCCGGCGTGGTGATCGTCTGCGACGGCACCGATGAAGCCGCCGCGCGCATCGCCCGCGTGCTGCACAACGACCCCGCCACCGGCGTGATGCGCCATGCCGACGCCGGCTACCAGATCGCCGTCGACTGCGCGCGCGAGCAGGGCCTGGACCTGCCGATGCTGCGCGGCTGATCGGGCCGGCAAGAGCCTGGCAATTGCCAACCCGTCCGGGCCGCGCCACGCGCGCCCGGACGCGGCCATATTCCTACGGAGACACCCATGTCCATCGACACCACCGCCGGCATGGCGGTCGCGGCGCCGCAACCGCAGCTGTCGCGCACCCGCGCCATTGCCGCCATCACCATCGGCAACGGCCTCGAGTTCTACGATTTCGTGGTCTACAGCTTCTTCGCCACGCTGATCGGCCGCCTCTACTTTCCCGTCGACAACCCTACCGGCCAGCTGCTGATGTCGTTCGCCACCTTCGGCGTCGGCTTCCTGATGCGTCCGCTCGGCGGCCTGCTGATCGGCATGTACGCCGACCGCGCCGGGCGCAAGCCCGCGGTGGCGCTGACGCTGTGGCTGATGGGCCTGAGCTCGCTGATCTTCGTGGTCACGCCGCCGTACGCGCAGATCGGCATCCTGGCGCCGATCATGGTGGTGATCGCGCGGCTGGTGCAGGGCTTCGCCATCGGCGGCGAGATGGGCGCGTCGACCGCGCTGCTGCTGGAATACGCCGACGACCGCACGCGCGGCTTCTATACCGCCTGGCAGCCGTTCAGCCAGGGCCTGGCGGCGCTGCTGGGCGCCGTCACCGGGCTGGTGCTGAGCAACCTGCTGGCGCCGGCCGAGCTGGAATCCTGGGGCTGGCGCCTGGCCTTCCTGATCGGCATCCTGGTGATCCCGGTCGGCCTGCTGATCCGCCGCCGCCTGGAAGAGACCGCCACGCCCGCGCACCACGGCGAGCACGCCGCGCAATGGCCGCTGCTGCGCCAGCATGCGCGCGAGGTCTTTGCCAGCATCCTGCTGATGATCGGCCTGGCCTCTTCCACCTATATCGTCGTCTACTACCTCAGCAACTACGCCGTGAGCGTGCTGAAGATGCCGCTGTCGCTGGGCATCTGGGCGGGCTGCGTCGCCGCGGCGGTGCAGGTGGCGCTGTCGCCGTTCGCCGGCTGGCTGGCCGACCGCGTCGGCCGCAAGCCGGTGGTGCTGTGGTCGCGCGTGGCGCTGCTGGCGATGGTGTACCCGGCCTTCGTGCTGATCAATGCCGAACCCTCCCTGGCGCGGCTGCTGGTGGTGGTGGCATGCCTGTCGGTGCCGATGTCGATGACCGCGCCGGCGTCGATGGTGCTGGTCAGCGAGGTGCTGCCCAAGCGCCTGCGCGCCACCGGCCTGTCGATCGCCTATTGCGTCGCCATCGCCATCTTCGGCGGCTTCGCGCAGTACTTCTCGACCCAGCTGATCCAGGCCACCGGCGACGCCAACGCCCCGGCGCTGTACGTGATCGGCTGCGGCCTGGTGTCGCTGCTTGGCCTCCTGATGGTGCCCGAAACCCTGGGGCGCCGGCTGAAATGAGCGACCTGGCAGACTTCGCGCCGGCAACCGAGGCGACGATTGCCACCGGCCACGACACGGTCTGGCGCGGCCGCCGCGATACCGGCGAGGCCGGCGACACCCGCCGCCTGTTCGAGGTCGTCGCCGGCCCCGCCACGCCGCGCACGCCCGGCGTGCCGGTGCTGCTGGGCTTCTGCTGCGACGCCGGCGTGGTGCGCAACCAGGGCCGGCCCGGCGCCGCCGCCGGCCCGCGCGAGATCCGCCGCGCGCTGGCCGGCGTGCCGGCGCACGGCATCGGCCGCCTGATCGACGGCGGCGACATCCACTGCGAAGGCGATGCGCTGGAGCCCGCGCAGCAACGCCTGGGCCGCGCCGTGGCCGCCGAACTGGCGGTCGGCGCCTGGCCGCTGGTGCTGGGCGGCGGGCATGAAGTGGCCTGGGGCACGTGGCAGGGCCTGCGCCTGCACCTGGATGCGCGCGGCGACCGCGGCCGCGTGCTGATCGTCAACCTCGACGCGCATTTCGACCTGCGCGGCAGCCGCCCCGGCAGCTCGGGCACGCCGTTCGACCAGATCGCCGACGACTGCCGGCAACGCGGCCTGCCGTTCGACTACGCCTGCCTGGGCGTCAGCCGGCTGGCCAATACCGCCGCGCTGTTTGCGCGCGCGCACGCGCTGGGGGTGCGCCAGGTCGAGGACACCGACCTGCAGGAGCGCCACCTCGACGCGCGCCTGGCCGAACTGGAGCGCTGGGTCGCCGATGCCGACCACGTCTACCTGAGCATCGACCTCGACGTGCTGCCCGCCGCGACCATGCCCGGCGTCTCGGCCCCGGCCGCCTACGGCGTGCCGCTGGCGGTGGTCGAGGCCATCGCCACGCTGCTGCGCGACAGCGGCAAGCTGCGCGTGGCGGACCTTGCCGAGTTCAACCCGCTGTACGACCGCGACGGCTGCGGCGCGCGGGTAGCGGCAAGACTGTGCTACCGGCTGCTGGGCGGCTGAACAAGCGGCACGGTCCTCGTCCCGCGACGGCTTACTCTCTCTTCCCTCCCCACCGGCCCCTCCCCCCGGCCCCTCTCCCGCGCTGCGGGGGAGGGGAGCAAACCTGCGGCAGACCATCCCCTCCACCCCCAAAACCCCCGGGTTTACACCTAGATCGCCGTTCGGATTCCCGAACGGCGCCTCCGCCAGAAGATCCGGTTTCCCGAACCGTGCGCCGGAATCACTTTATTTTCTCCTTTGCATTCAATGGCTTGCAGTGCTCCTGCGAGACCTTTGTGCTGGCACGGCGCGTGCAATATAGGCCGCCGCTCACAGCGCCAGACAGGTACGCCGGCACGCCCCCAGCGTCCCGGCCGATGCCGAAAAAACAAAGGAGGACACACCCATGACCGACCCCGCCTTGCCCACCCCCATCGCCATCCCGGCGCACCCCCGGCACCTGTTGCCGCGCTGAACCCTGACACGGCCGGCCCGGCGCCCCGACGTCGCCCAGCCTTCCTGCAATACACAGTCGCCCGTCCCGGTCCCGGGAACGGTCGCACAGGCCTGATCCACGATGAAACTGAATCGACTGCCCACCCTGATCTTCATTGCGATGCTGCTAGGCGTGCTGGCCGGCACCGCCGCGCACAACCTGGCGCCGGATGCTGCCACCGCCAAATCGATTGCCAACCACCTGTCCATCCTGACCGACATCTTCCTGCGGATGATCAAGATGATCATCGGCCCGCTGGTGTTCGCGACGCTGGTGGCCGGCATCGCCAGCATGGGCGATGGCCGCGCCGTCGGCCGCATCGGCATGAAGGCGATGATGTGGTTCATCGGCGCCTCGGTCACCTCGCTGCTGCTCGGCCTGGTCATGGCCAACCTGCTGCAGCCCGGCCACGGCATGAACCTGGCGCTGCCGGCCGCGGACGCCAGCTCGAACCTGAAGACCGGGGCGCTGAACCTGCGCGACTTCATCGCGCACATGTTCCCCAAGAGCTTCGTCGAGGCGATGGCGAACAACGAGATCCTGCAGATCGTGGTGTTCTCGCTGTTCTTCGGCTTTGCGCTGGGCACCGTCAAGGACGGCGTCGGCAAGCCGGTGCTGCAAGGCATCGAAGGCCTCGCCACGGTGATGCTGAAGGTCACCAACTACGTGATGGCATTTGCCCCGGTGGGCGTGTTCGGCGCGATCGCGGCGGTGATCACCGCGCAGGGCCTGGGCGTGCTGGTGGTGTACGCCAAGCTGCTGGGCAGCCTGTACCTGGCGCTGGCGCTGCTGTGGGTGGCGCTGATCGCCGGCGGCTACTTCTTCCTGGGCCGTGACGTGTTCCGCCTGCTCAAGCAGATGCGCGCGCCGCTGATGATCGGCTTCGCCACCGCCAGCAGCGAATCGGCCTACCCGAAGGTGATCGACCAGCTGACCCGTTTCGGCGTCAAGGAGCGCATCACCAACTTCGTGCTGCCGCTGGGCTACTCGTTCAACCTGGACGGCTCGATCATGTACACCTCGTTTGCCGCGCTGTTCGTGGCGCAGGTGTATGGCATCGAGCTGTCGCTGAGCCAGCAGATCACCATGCTGCTGGTCCTGCTTGTCACCAGCAAGGGCATCGCCGGCGTGCCGCGCGCCTCGCTGGTGGTGGTCGCCGCCGTGCTGCCGATGTTCGGCCTGCCCGAGGCCGGCATCCTGCTGGTGCTGGGCATCGACCACGTACTCGACATGGGTCGCACCGTGACCAATGTGCTCGGCAATGCGATTGCCACCGCCGTCGTCGCCAAAAGCGAAGGCGCCATCGGCGCGCCGGTAACGTCCGAGGAGGATGAACCCGCCGCGGATACCACCACCGGCCTGGCACCTGCCCAGGCCCTGGCGGCCAAGTAACACCGTCCGCCTGGCGTGCCAGGGGCCCGGTTGCCGATCAGGCAACCGGGCCTTTTTGCATTGCGGCGGCCGGCACCCCCCATTGGTGTGGTAAAAGTAGGCTCCCGCGCCCGGCTCCAGCCATTGCCGGCGCGGCGGCTATGCCACCTGCCTCGCCCAACACCTGATGACTGGCCCGTTACACCCTCCCGGCGATACCTCCCGCGCCCCCGCCGCCAGCCCCGCTGCCTCGGCGGCCTGCGCTGCCCCTGGCGCGGCCAACGGCGCGCGCCTGCCGCACGGCCTGCGCGGCGCCGCGCCGCTGCTGGCGCTGCTGGCGCTGGCCGTGCTGGTCGGACTGGCGGGCGCGCTCGGCTACCGCTACACCTATGACGGCGCGCTGGCGCGCCAGGCCGAACGCGGCCAGGTGCAGCTGCGCCTGTACACGCAGGCACTGGAAAGCGAGCTGGCCCACTACGACTACGTGCCCGGCCTGCTGTCGCTGGACGAGCGCATCGCCGCGCTGCTGCTGCGCCCCGACGACGCCGCGCGCACCGCGCGCGCCAATGAATACCTGGCCGCCCTCAACGCCCGCGCCGGCACGCGCGTGATCTATGTGCTGGATGCGCACGGCAAGGTGCTGGCCACCAGCAACTGGCAGCGCCCGGACAGCTACCTCGGCGAAGACCTGGGCTTCCGCCCGTATTTCCGCTCGGCCATGGAGGGCCAGCTGGGCCGCTTCTACGGCGTCGGCACCACGCGCAGCGAGTCCGGCTACTACCTGTCGGCGCCGCTGGGCGAGCGCGACAACCCGGTGGGCGTGGCGGTGGTCAAGATCGGCCTGGAGCCGCTGGAAAACCGCTGGCAGGGCGCCGACAGCCAGATGCTGCTGACCGACGAGAACGGCGTGGTGATCCTGGCCTCGGACCCGTCGTGGAAGCTGGCCGCGCTGCGCCCGCTGTCGGCCGAGGCGCGCGAGCGCCTGGCGCGCAGCCTGCAGTACAACCGGGCCCCGCTGCCGCAGCTGCCGCTGGCCCTGGTGCGCAAGCTCGACAACGGCAACGGCAGCAGCAGCGACGAGCTGGTGCGCCTGCGCCGCGGCCCGCCGATGCTGGCCCAGCATGCCGCGCTGCCCGGCACCGACTGGCAGTTGACGCTGCTGACCAATACCTCGCAGGCGCGCGTGGCCGCGCTCAACACCGCGGCGCTGGCCGGCGTGCTGACCGCATTCGTGTTGCTGCTGGGCGCGGCCTGGAACGTGCGCCGGCGCATCATCAACGAACGCCTGGCGGCGCGCGCGGCGCTGGAGGCGGCCAACAGCGAACTCGAACGCAAGGTGGCCGAGCGCACCGCCGACCTGTCCACCACCAACCAGCGCCTGCAGGCCGAAGTCACCGAGCGCATCCGCGCCGAGACCGTGCTGCGCCAGGCCCAGGACGGGCTGCTGCAGGCCGGCAAGCTGGCCGCGGTCGGGCAGATGTCGACCGGCATCGCGCACGAGCTGAACCAGCCGCTGGCGGCGCTGCGCACCATCTCCGGCAATACCGGCAAGTTCCTCGAGCGCGGCGACTACGCCACGGTGCGTGCCAACCTCGACACCATCATCGGCCTGGTCGAGCGCATGGGCCGCATCACCGGCGCGCTCAAGTCGTTCGCGCGCAAACCCGGCCACGGCAGGCGCCAGGCGCAACTGGCCGAGGCGGTGGACAACGCGCTGTTCCTGCTGCAGACCCGCGTCGAGGCGGTGCAGCCGGCGCTGCAGCGCGATGTCGACCCGGCGCTAACGGTAGTCTGCGACCCCAACCGGCTGGAACAGGTGCTGGTCAACCTGCTCGGCAACGCGCTCGACGCGGTCGCCGGCAGGCCCGGCCCGCGCATCGCGCTGCATGCGCACGTGGCCGGGGGCATGGTCCACCTGACCGTGCGCGACAACGGCGCCGGCCTGTCCGAGGAAGCCTTCGCGCGGCTGTTCGAACCGTTCTTCACCACCAAGCCCGCGGGCCAGGGGCTGGGGCTGGGGCTGACGCTGTCGGCCGGCATCCTCAACGAGAACGGCGGCAGCCTGTCCGCCACCAACCATCCGGACGGCGGCGCCTGCTTCACGCTGGTGCTGCCGCTGGCGCTGGAATCCCATTCACAGGATGCCGAACATGCCGGCTGATTTGACCGTACTGGTCGTCGAGGACGATGCCGACGTGCGCCTGGGCTGCGAGCAGGCACTGCGCCTGGAAGGCATCGCCACGCGCGGCGTCGGCAGCGCCGAGGCCGCGCTGCGCGAGGCCGGTCCCGGCTACGCCGGCGTGGTGGTCAGCGACATCCGCCTGCCCGGGCAGGACGGCATGGCGCTGCTGGCGCAACTGCGCGCACGCGACCCCGCACTGCCGGTGATCATGATCACCGGCCACGGCGACGTCGGGCTGGCGGTGCAGGCGATGAAGCAAGGCGCCTACGACTTCCTGGAAAAGCCGTTCTCGCCCGAGCAACTGGTGGATGCCACCCGCCGCGCGCTCGAGCAGCGCCGGCTCGCGCTGGAAGTATCAGAACTGCGAGAACGGCTCGCCGGCCGCGAGAAGCTCGAAACCCGCCTGATCGGCCATTCGCCCGCGGTCGAGCGGCTGCGGCGCCTGATCGCCGACCTGGCCGGCACCGACGCCAACGTGCTGATCCACGGCGAGACCGGCACCGGCAAGGAGCTGGTCGCGCGCTGCCTGCACGAGGCCAGCCAGCGCCATGCGCGCAACTTTGTCGCGATCAACTGCGGCGGCCTGCCCGAGCAGCTGTTCGAAAGCGAGATCTTCGGCCACGAGGCCGGCTCCTTCACCGGCGCCGCGCGCCGCCGCATCGGCAAGGTCGAGCATGCCGAAGGCGGCACGCTGTTTCTCGACGAGATCGAGAGCATGCCGATGCCGCTGCAGATCAAGCTGCTGCGGGTGCTGCAGGAACGCGTGGTGGAACGGCTGGGCTCGAACCAGCCGGTGCCGGTCAACACCCGCGTGGTGGCCGCCACCAAGGCCGACCTGCGCGCGCTGTCCGATGCCGGCCAGTTCCGCGCCGACCTGTACTACCGACTGAACGTGATCACGCTGGAACTGCCGCCGCTGCGCGAGCGGCGCGAGGACGTGCCGGCATTGTTTGAACATTTCGTCGCGCAGGCCGCGCTGCGCTTCGAGCGCGATGCGGTGCCGGCCACGCCCGCGGAACTGTCGGCGCTGGTGGCCTACCCGTGGCCGGGCAATGTGCGCGAGCTGCGCAACCTCGCCGAGCGCCATGTGCTGGGCCTCGGCTGCAACCCCGGCCAGGGCGCCACCGCACCCGAGGCCATGCCGCTCGCGCAGGCCGTCGAGCAGTTCGAGCGCGCGCTGATTGCCGACGCCATGCGCCGCCACGACGGCAACCTTAGCCGCGCCAGCGAAGCGCTGGGCGTGGCCAAGACCACGCTGTTCGACAAGGTGCGCAAGCACGGATTGTGAAGCTGTGAAGCACCCGCTGAATTCAGCAAGCGCTGCAGACATTGCAGTCATGGGAACCATGACGATGCTGGCAGGTCTGCACTGACAACCTGTTGTCATCACAACGCACTCAATGTGCGTTAAAAAACAAAAGCCCCGCAGATTTATGTTTTTTCCTACAGATACTTTGTCGTTTGCGGCATATTATTAGCTTCCAGCAAATCCAGCATCGACACATCCAATACATTGGGATCGCGCTGCGCTTGCTGGAAATGCACAAAAGATCAAAACAACCACAAAAAGCAGCCTGGCCGGCGGGGGAGCGGGCCGGGCACACAGGGTCAGTCAACTGTTGGCAGTGACAAACGCGCGGCGCCAGTGCCAGGGGCCGCGTGCGCCATGAGGGCGCGACTGCCTATGGACTACGGGTGATGGGATGAAACTTGATCCGGCACTGGCTGAAAAGCCTTACTACAGCACGCGGACAGCGGCAAAACTGCTCAACGTCTCACTGGGCACCGTCCAGAAGATGGTCGAGCGCGGCGAACTGGGGGCCTGGAAGACCAACGGCGGCCATCGGCGCATCCACAAGGAAACCGTGCATCGCCTGCTGGCGACGCGCATCGGGCCCGAGTCGGCGTCGCCGCACGGGCTCGACCTGGTGGTGTTCCACCCCAACCACCAGGAGGCGCAGCGCATCCACGGCCAGCTCGCCAAATGGGGCCTTCCGCTCAAGAGCGTGGTGGTGGACGATGTGCTCGACACCGTCATCACCTCGGTCAGCGAGCATCCACGCGTGGTGCTCTACTACGTCGACGAGCTCAACGATGCCGAGTCGGCCACCGTCGAGAAGCTGCAGAACTTCTTTGCCAGCCAGCACGTCATCTTTGCCGTCATCACCAACCGCCAGGCCTATGACGGCGTGGCCGATGCCCTGCAGCACTGGGGCATCATGGTGTTCCTGAAGACGCCCTCGCTCGAAGAGGTCAAGGGCTTCCTGCGCGCGCAGCTGATGATGGGCCGCGCCGCCTGAAGCCCCGGGGCACGCCTCGGATCACGCTTCAGGCCACGCTTCAGGCCACGGCCGCCGGCCGTGGCACTGGCCGGCCGGCGCCGCTGCCTTCCGCCTGCGCCAGCATCCAGCCGTACAGGTTGCGCGGATCGGGCGGCATCGCCACAAGTTCCACCGCGGTGCCGGCGCGATGCGCCTGCGCCGCGGCGTAGAGCCAGCGCAGCGCGGCATAGTCTTCCAGCGCAAACCCCACCGAATCGAATACGGTCACCTCGTCCGCCGCCGCGCGGCCCGGGGCCTGGCCCGCCAGCACCTGCCACAGCTCCGTCACGGGCGCGTCGGCGGGCAGTTGCTGGATCTCGCCCTCGATGCGGGTCTGCGGTTCGTACTCCACCACGATGCGGGCGCGGCGCAGGATATCGGCATGCAGCTCGGTCTTGCCAGGGCAATCGCCGCCGACCGCGTTCAGGTGCATGCCGGGCCGCACCAGGTCCGGCGTCAGGATGGTGGCGCGGGTCTTGTCGGCGGTGACGGTGGAGACGATGTCGGCCCCGGCCAGCGCGGCCTCGATCGAATCGGCACGCCGGATCGCCAGGCCGGGCACGGCGGCAAGATTGCGCATCAGCCGCACGCTGGCAGCGGGGTCGATGTCATAGGCGGCGATCTCGCGCACGCCCAGCATCGCATGGAAGGCCAGCACCTGGAACTCCGCCTGCGCGCCATTGCCGATCAGCGCCATGGTGGCAGCGCCCGGCCGCGCCATGGCGCGCGCCGCCAGCGCCGAGGTGGCCGCGGTACGAAGCGCAGTGGCCAGCGTCAGGTCCGCCAGCATCAGCGGGAAGCCGGTTTCCACCTCGGCCAGCAGGCCGCACGCCATCACCGTGGGCATGCCGTGCTGGGCATTGCGCGGATGGCCGTTGACGTACTTGAACGCATACTGGCTGCCGTCGCTGACCGGCATCAGCTCGATCACGCCGCGCGCCGAATGGCTGGCCAGCCGCGCGGACTTGTCGAAATCGGCCCAGCGCGCGAACGCCTGGCGCACCTGTACGGCCAGGTCGACGATGGCGGCCTGCGGGCCGATCGCGGCCACCAGCCGGGCGACGTCGGTGGCGTCGAGAAACAATGATCGGACGGTGTTCTTCATGACCCTCTCCCTGCGCTCAGGCGGCCGCCGCGGCGACGCCGCGACCGCTGCTGCGGTCCAGCCGCAAGGTCATGCAATAGGCGCCGCCGCCCGACAGCATGAACGGCGACAGGTCGACCTCGTGCAACTGGTAGCCGCGCCGTCCCAGCTCGGTGCGCAGGTGCGGCGTGGTACGGGTCATCACCACCTGGTCGTCCAGGTTGACCGCATTGACGCTGAAATGGCGCAGGTCGTCGGCGCTGGCCTCGATGCGCAGCCGCGCCGGCACGCGCGCGCGCAATTCGCGCAGCGCCGCTGCGCTGAACGCCGGCGGGTAGTACAGCACCTCGCCGCCCGACAGCGGGCAGAAGCACACGTCGAGGTGATAGCTCTGCTCGGTGGCCAGCTCCAGCGCCACCACGTCCTTGCCGAAATAGCGCGACACCACCTGCGCCGCCTCGTGCGACGAACGCGGCCCGAAGCCGGCCCAGAAATGGCCGCGCCCCGCGTCCCAGATGCAATCGCCGGCCCCTTCCTGGTAGCACCCTTCCGGCAGCAGCGTGACTTCGTCGAGCAGGCCGCGCTCGCGCAGCTTGCCGAAGATGTCGGCAAACGGCGCTTCCTCGCCGCGGCGCTGCGTATAGCGGAAGCGCGCCAGCAACGCGCGCCCGTCCAGCACCACGGCGGCGTTGGCCGGGAACACCATGTCGGGCAGCCCCGGCGCGCCGGGCGCCACCTCCACCGCGAAGCCCGCGCGCCCGAGCGCGTCGCGCAGCGCGTGGAACGACTGCATCGCATTGCGGTGCATGCCGTGCGGATCGCGCGCCCACGCGGCCGGGTCCATCCACGGGTTGATGCTGTAAGACACGTCGTAGAAGGTGGGCTCGACTAGCAAGATGGTCGGGGTCTGGATCACGGCGGCTCCTGGTTGGCGTGGCGGGGCGGTGGGTTGCGTAGGGAAATCCATCGCCCGATTGAATTCTGGTGCAAGCCCGCGTTAGCCAAAAGCCAGCAAACTGCCCAGTTTGCGCCTACCATTAAGCGAAATGCCAGGTGTCACTGGCGCTTTGCCAATCGCCCCCGCCCCGCCCCATGGATGCCACCGACCAGCAGCTGATTTCCCTCCTGCGCGACAACGCACGCACGCCGGTGACGGCACTGGCGCAGGCGCTGCGCGTGTCGCGCGCGACCGTGCAGAACCGCCTGGACAAGCTGGAGCAGGAAGGGCTGATCGTGGGCTACACCGTGCGCCTGCGGCCGGAGGCCGAGTCGCACCGGATCCGTGCCTGGATGACAGTCGCCGTCGAGGGGAACAAGACCCGCGCGGTGCTGCAGGCGCTGCGCGGCGAGCCCAACGTGCAGGCGCTCCACACCACCAACGGCCGCTGGGACATCATCGCCGAGCTGCGCGCCGACACGCTCGAGGCCTTCGACCGCGCGCTCGACCGGATCCGGCTGATCGACGGCATCAGCGCCACCGAGACCAGCATCCTGCTGTCGACCTATAAATAGGGCCGCCGCGGCGCTGCCTCTCGAGGGCGGCTCGCCCCCGCCGTGCCCTTGTGCGGTGCGGCATGCCCCATCAGCGGGATGCACTGCACCAAGGGCAACCCGATATATCACCCCGTGATATATTACGTGCACCATTCCAAAGCGCCCCCCGTTACAAGAATGCCAACCGCCCCCGTCTCCGCCCTTGCGCATACTGCCCGTGCCTGGCTGCGCACATTCGTTCCCTTGCCGGTCGCTGCGAGCCGCAAGGAGCGCCTCAAAAGTTGCTTCGGCGCGCTGCTGGGCCTGCTCTGCACCGAATGGATCAGCCACCAGACCCTGGGCGGCTTCAACTCCTGGTTTGTCGCGCCGATGGGCGCCTCGGCGGTGCTGCTGTTCGCGGTGCCGGCCTCACCGCTGGCGCAGCCGTGGTCGATCATCGGCGGCAACCTGATCGCGGGGGTGGTCGGCGTGGCCTGCGCGCGCTGGATCCCCGATCCCGGCCTGGCCGCCGCCGTCGCGGTCGCCGTCGCCATTGCCCTGATGTTCCAGTTCCATTGCGTGCATCCGCCAAGCGGCGCGGTGGCCATCACCGCCGTCTTCGGCGGACCGGCGGTCAGTGCGCTGGGCTTCGGCTTCGTGGCCGTGCCGGTGCTGTTCAATTCGATGCTGATGCTGATGATGGCGCTGGCCTTCAACAACCTGTCGCGCCGGCGCTACCCGCATCGTCCGCCCGAACCCGCGGTTCAACATGGCACCCGGGACTTACCGCCCACCCAGCGCGTCGGCGTGACCCGCGCGGACCTGGATGCGGCGCTGAAGGTGCGCGGCGAATTCCTGGATATCGAGGAAGACGACCTCGAGCAGATCCTGGTGGCGGCGCAGCTGCGCGCCTACCGCCGTCATTTCGGCAACGTGCTGTGCGGCGAAATCATGTCGCGCGACGTGATCACGGTGACGCCGGACCAGCCCGCGCATGAAGCCGGGCATCTCCTGTCGCGGCATCGCATCAAGGCCCTGCCGGTGGTGGATGCGACGCGCAAGCTGGTGGGGATCATCACGCAGAGCGATTTCTTTGCGGCGCAGCGCGATACCGGCGCGAGGCGTCTGGCCGGCACCGTGCGCAACCTGATGACGCATGCCGTGGTCACGGCGCGGCCGGAGCAGCCGATGGTGGAACTGGCGCAGGCGTTCTCCGACGGCGGGCTGCATCATGCGCCGGTGATCGATGATCAGCGGCGCGTGGTGGGGATGGTGACGCAGTCGGACCTGGTGGCGGCGTTGTTGAAGAGTGGGGTGATGGCGGTACCGGATTGAGGGGTGGGGCGGCCTTTTGGCTTGCGGTTGGGCGTCGTGCTTGGCGGGCGCTGCTGTTTCGCCGGCGTAGCCGGCGAGTCCCTTTTTGGCCGAGCGCCAAAAAGGGACCAAAAAACGCGTCGCCTGTGCGGCTGGCAATCAATTTCACGGTGTTGGTGGCTCGGGCGGTGGTGCTTTCCGCTTGGGCGTGGTTGCCCGTTCGGCCCTGCTACGCTATGTGAGTCAGGGGCGGTGCCTTCGATCACCCACTATTGGACGATCCCAATGAGGGTGTAGGCAGCCTGCTGCCGGCCGTATCGCGGGGACGCCTGCGGCTGCTGCGCAGGCTCGATTGCGCTGGCGGGCATTGGGTGTTTGCGCGAATGCAGCCAAATGCGTTGTGCGATCCGCCGGCCCGAGTCGCACCGGCAGCGCCAAGCGAGCGCAGCGATGCGTCCCGTGCCAGGGCACACGCCGCGCGATAGGGCCGGCGCGCAGCGCAGCCGTAGGCGTTCCTAAGGTAAGGCCGGCAGCAGGGACCACTCCGCGCTCTGGGCTCGTTCAACCATCATTCCAAGGCCCCTCCCACCGTCGCGCACCACCGCGGCAGGCAGTCCCGCTATATGAGGAAGCCAAGCCCCGTACGAAAACCCTGCGCACACTACGATAAGACATGCCGCCCGCAGGGCAGTAAACGCGCTTTTTGGTTACGTTTTGGCGCTCGGCCAAAAAGTGACCCGCCCAGCGGGGCGGAACCAGGCGGTCCAAAAGCCGACAGCATGTCACCACCAGCACCACCCCCTTTCCCATCCCCCCACCCCCCATAAGCTATATTTACGCCGTCCCCGTCACACCCAACCCCCAGGGACAAACAGAGACCCCAACCATGAGTTCCGGCCAGTTAATCGAAAAAATCGCCGCCGTCTTCGCGCTGATCGTGCTGATCGGCGGCTCGCTGCTGGTCCTGGCGCCGTTTACCACCGCGCTGCTGTGGGGCGCGATCCTGGCGTTCAGCTCCTGGCACCCCTACACCGTGCTGTCGCGCTGGCTCGGCAACCGCCGCGGCCTGGCCGCGCTGATCTGCGTGCTGCTGGCCACGGTGATCGTGCTGGGCCCGTTCGTCTATGCCGGCGCCAGCTTCTCCGCGCACCTGGACGACCTCGCCGCGCTGGTCGACCGCTATATGGAGCAGGGGCTGCCGCAGCTGCCGCTGTGGCTGAGCAGCCTGCCCTATGTCGGCAGCTACCTGCAAAACTCCTGGGACAGCCTGATCAATGCCGATTCCGAGATGGTCGCCAACCTGCGCAAGCTGATCGCGCCGGTCGGGCACGTGCTGCTGGGCGCGGGCCTGTCGATCGGGGCCGGGCTGGGGCAGCTGGCGCTGTCGATCATCCTGGCATTCTTCTTCTACACCGGCGGCGAGTTCGCCATTGCCTGGCTGCGCGCCGGCATGCGCCGCATCGCCGGCGAGCGCGCCGACCACCTGCTGGAACTGGCGGGCAGCACTGTCAAGGGCGTGGTCTATGGCGTGCTGGGCACCGCCTTCATCCAGGCCGTGCTGGCCGGCATCGGCCTGTGGATCGCGGGCGTGCCGGGCGCCGCCATCCTTGGCTTCGTGACCTTCTTCCTGTCGGTGGTGCCGGTCGGGCCGCCGCTGGTGTGGCTGCCGGCCGCGCTGTGGCTGTACCACACCGGCGCCACCGGCTGGGCCATCTTCCTGGTGGTGTGGGGCGTGGGCGTGGTCAGCATGGCCGACAACATCGTCAAGCCGCTGCTGATCAGCAAGGGCACCGGCATGCCGCTGATCTGGATCATGCTGGGCGTGCTCGGCGGCGCGCTGGCGTTCGGCTTCCTGGGCGTGTTCATCGGCCCGACCCTGCTGGCGGTGGCCTATGCCCTGCTGCGCGACTGGACCATCGGCTCGCAGGGCGAGCTGCAGCGCGACCTGCAGCAGGGCGCGGCGCTGGCATCCGCGCCGGCACCGGCCGCTGCGTCCGCCCCGGCATCGGCCCCGGCCGTGGTCGACAACCCCGATGTGCCGCCGGCCACCACCGGCAAGCGGTCCGGCTGATGGCGGCACACGACGTACCCCCGGCCCCGCCCGAGACCGCACTGCCTGACACCTCGCCGGCCGCGCTGCACCGGCTGGTGGCGTGCGAATACTGCGACGCCGTCTACGAGCGCACGCCGATCGCCCCGGGCGAGCGCGCGCTGTGCCTGCGCTGCGGCGGCCAGCTCTACCGCGAGAGCCGGCGCCACTACCACCGCCTGCTGCCGCTGGTGATCACCGCGCTGATCCTGTTCCTGATCTCCAACGCCTACCCCATCGTCGAGATGGACCTGAAAGGGGTGCGCACCCAGACCACGCTGCTGGGCGCGGTGCAGGCGCTGTATGCGGACCAGATGGCGCTGGTGGCGGCACTGGTGTTCGCCACCACCATCCTGTTTCCGCTGTCCGAGCTGCTGATGATGACTTACCTGCTGGTGCCGATGGCACAGCACCGCATGCCGGCCGGCTTCGACCGCATCGTGCGCGGCATCCGCCAGACCCGGCCGTGGGGCATGATCGAGGTCTTCATGATCGGCGTGCTGGTGACGCTGGTGAAGCTCTCGACCATGGCGCGCGTGCTGCCCGGCATTGCGCTGTGGTCGTTCGCCGCGCTGGTGATCGTGCTGGCGGCGATGCTGTCGTTCGATCCGCGCGACCTGTGGCGCCACCTGGAAACGCCCGACGACAAGGCCGCGGCGGCCGACCGGGAGCGCCGATGACGCAGCCGCAGCGACCGCCGCCGCGCGCCGGCCGCCTGGCCCGTCCGCGCCAGCTCGCGCGCGAGGTGGTGGCGGAACTGACCGACGACGACGAGAACACTCCGCTGCCGCAGGTGCCCACCGCCAGCCGGCTCGGGCTGGTGTCGTGCCATGCATGCGACCTGGTCAGCCCGCGCGCGCTGGAAGGCTCGCCCTGCCCGCGCTGCGGCGCCACCCTGCACCATCGCAAGCCCGACAGCCTGGCGCGCACCTGGGCCCTCCTGCTGGCCGCGTACATCCTCTATATTCCTGCCAACATGCTGCCGGTGATGGTGACCCAGTCCATCCTCGGCACGCAGCAGGACACCATCCTGTCGGGCGTGATCTACCTGTGGCTGTCCGGCTCGCACATGCTGGCCGTGCTGGTGCTGATCGCCAGCATCGTGGTGCCGCTGCTGAAGATGGTGATCCTGACCTTCCTGCTGCTGTCGGTGCATTTCCGCTCGAGCTGGCGGATCCGGCAGCAGACCCGGCTGTACGGCCTGGTGGAGGTGATCGGCCGCTGGTCGATGCTCGATATTTTCGTGGTGGCGCTGCTGGCCTCGCTGGTGCGGGCCGGGGCGCTGGCCACCATCATCCCCGGCGGCGGCGCGCTCGCCTTTGGCGCGGTCGTGGTACTGACCATGCTGGCCTCGCTCAGCTTCGATCCGCGCCTGCTGTGGGATTCGCTGGAACCTGACAATGCCCGACACTGACAACCAAGCCCCGGCGGGTGCCATGCCGCCCTCTCCGCCCTCTCCGCCTTCGCCACCCCCGTCCGGCCTGCCCCGGCCCGAACGGCGGCGCCGCGCGCGCTGGCTGCCCTCGCTGGTGTGGCTGATCCCGATCGTCGCCGCGGTGGTCGGAGTCTCGCTGCTGATACACACGCTGGCTTCGCGCGGGCCCGAAATCACCGTCAGCTTCCGCACCGCCGAAGGCCTGATCCCGGGCAAGACCGCGGTGCGCTACAAGGACGTCGACATCGGCCTGGTCAAGTCGGTGCGCCTGGCGCGCGACCGCTCGCACGTGGTGGCGTCGATCGACCTGACCAAGGACGCCGAGAACTTCGCCGTCGCCGACACCCGCTTCTGGGTGGTGCGCCCGCGCTTCGCCGCCAGTGGCGTGTCGGGGCTGGAGACGCTGCTGTCCGGTGCCTATATCGGCGTCGACGCGGGCAAGTCGAACGAATCCGCGCGCGACTTCAAGGGCCTGGAAGTGCCGCCGGTGGTGACCACCGACGCTTCCGGCAAGCAGTTCGTGCTGCGCGCGTCCGAGCTGGGCTCGCTCGACATCGGCTCGCCGGTCTACTACCGGCGCGTGCTGGTCGGGCAGGTGGTGGCCTACCAGCTCGACCCCAATGGTCGCGACATCACGCTGCGCGTGTTCGTCAACAAGCCCTATGACAAGCTGGTCACCGCCGACACGCGCTTCTGGCATGCCAGCGGGGTCGACCTGAAGCTCGATGCCGGCGGGCTCAAGCTGTCGACGCAATCGCTGGTAACGGTGCTGCTGGGCGGCGTCGCCTTCCAGGCCCCTGACCACACCACCGCCACCGACGCCGCCGCCGAGAACACCCAGTTCCTGCTGGCCGGCGACCAGGCCGAGGCGATGAAGGAGCCGGAAGAACTGGCGCCGACGCTGGCGGTGCTCAATTTCGACCAGTCCGTGCGCGGCTTGTCGCCGGGTGCGCCGGTGGACTTCCGCGGCGTGATAGTGGGCCAGGTACGCTCGATCGGCATCGAATTCCAGCGCGAGAAGCGTGCCTTCCGCATGCCGGTGGTGGTCGAGCTGTACCCGTCGCGCATGGGCTTCCGCGAACGCGACGTGGAAGACCGCGAGCGCGCGCGCAAGATCATCCAGGGGCTGATGCAGCGCGGCATGCGCGCGCAGCTGCGCACCGGCAACCTGCTCACCGGCCAGCTGTACGTGGCGCTCGACTTCTTCCCGAAGGCGGCGCCGGTCAAGGTCGACCTGGACGCGCCGATCCCGGAGTTCCCCACCACCCCCGGCGCCTTCGACCAGCTGCAGGCGCAGGTGGGCGACATCGTCAACCGCATCGACAAGGTGCCGTTCGACCAGATCGGCCAGGACCTGCGCACCACGGTGACGAGCCTGAACAAGACCCTGGCCACCGCCGACAAGCTGGTGCAGCAGCTCAACGGCGATGTCGCGCCGCAGGTGCTGGCCGCGCTGCAGGACGCGCGCAAGACCCTGACCGCGGCCAACGGCACGCTGGCGTCGGATGCGCCGCTGCAGCAGGATACGCGCCGCATGCTGCAGGAGCTGACGCGCACCGCCACGTCGCTGCGCACCCTGACCGATTACCTGGAACGCCACCCTGAAGCGCTGCTGCGCGGCAAGCCGGAGAAAGAATGATGAAGCGCCTTCCGCTCACGCTGGCCTGCGCCAGCTTCGCCGCGGCGGTACTGGCAGGCTGCGCCTCGCCCGAGCCGCGCTACTACACGTTGTCGCAAGGCCCCGCCGCGGTGGCGGCGCCAGCACCGGCAGCCGCACCGTCGACGGACACGCTGTGGCTGGAAGTGGCGCCGGTGCGCGTGCCGGAGCGCCTCAACCGGCCGCAACTGGTGGTGCGCGATGGCCAGAACGGTAGCGGCGATGCCGGCGTGCGGCTGCTGGACCTGTCGCGCTGGTCCGCGCCGCTGCCGGACGAGCTGCGCGATGCGCTGTCGCAGCGCCTGCAGGCCACGCTGGGCGCGGTCGACACCTACCAGCAGGGGCTGTCCGACGTGCAGCCGCTGTACCGCATCACCACCGAAGTGCTGCGCCTGGACGCCGACGTGGGCCAGCGTGCCGGCGCCACCATCAACTGGACCGTGCGCCGGCTGCCCGATGGCAAGGTGGTCAGCGGCAGGACCCAGGCCGAGCTGCCCGCGCCGGGCGCGGTCGACGGCGTGGTGGCGGCGTATCGCGAGATCGTCGCGAGCACCGCCAACGATATCGCGGCCGGCGTGCAGGCGCTGCGGCGCTAGCCGCCGCTGCGGAGGGCCGCGTCGAGGTCGTGCCGGGCCGCGGCCATGGCCGCCAGGCACTCGGCCGCTCCGCCCTGCACCAGCCGGACCGGACAAGCCAGCATCAGGTTCTTGCCCAGCCCGAAGTCCTCGACGGTAAAGCCGCGCGCATCCAGCGGCGTGCCGTCGGCATCGGTGGCCACCGTGACGCGCTCGCGCAGCGTGCCGGCATCGGCGCTGTAGGCCCACACGGGCTTGCCCAGCGCCACCGCGAAGCCGACTTCGAACGCCGTGCCGGAATCCGCCTCGCCCGGGCCGCGGAAGTCATCCAGGTTGGCCATCACCAGGTCGGCGCGCCGCAGCAGCGCGATATTGGCGTCATAGATCCAGCGTGCGGTGTCGGGCCCGGACAGTCCTTCGGGCGCGGACTGGTCGAGCGGATACAGGCCGGTGAAGCCGTGCGTCGCGCACAGCGCCTTGAGATGCTCGCCCCAGGCGCGCGCGTCCTTGCGGAACACGTCAAAGCCGGCGAGGTAGATGGTGGTCATGGCACGTGGAAGCAGCGTGGCGCGGCGCTTGGCCGCGAGGCTTGCAGCATAACCCGCCGCCCGGACATCGCACAGCTTGCGCGCCCACGCCCGGCCGGGCGCCGGCGCGGGGCCGGCCCTTGCGCTAACATTGCCGGTCACGCCTCGACCTCCTCCTCCCCATGCCCGCTCCCCAGATCCTCCAGGTCGGCCCGCTCGCGCCGCCGGCCAATGCCACCCTGCAACAACAGTACGGCGCCGCGGCGCTGTGGCAGCAGGCCGATCCGCTGGCCTGGGCGCGCAGCGAGGGGCAGCAGGTGCGCGTGGTGGTGACCTCGGCGCGCCACGGCTGCAGTGCCGCGCTGATCGATGCGCTGCCGAGGCTGGAAGCCATCATCAGCTTCGGCGTCGGCTATGACGCGATCGCGCTCGACGCAGCGCGTGCGCGCGGCATCCAGGTCAGCAACACGCCCGACGTGCTCAACGACTGCGTCGCCGACCTCGCCTTCGGGCTGCTGCTCGACGCGGCGCGCGGCATCGCCCATGGCGACCGCTTCGTGCGCGCCGGGCGCTGGCCGCAGGGCGGCTTCCCGCTGACCACGCGCGTCTCCGGCAAGAAGCTGGGCATCCTGGGCCTGGGCCGCATCGGCGAGATCGTCGCGCGACGCGCGCAGGGCTTCGACATGGAGATCGCCTACCACAACCGCCGCCCGCGCCCAGGCGCGCCGTGGCGCTTCGAAGCGGACCTGAAGGCGCTGGCAACGTGGGCCGACTTCCTGGTGGTCGCCACCGTCGGCGGGCCTTCGACCGCGGGGCTGGTCTCGCGCGAGATCCTCGATGCGCTCGGCCCGCGCGGCATCCTGGTCAACGTCTCGCGCGGCAGCGTGGTCGACGAGGCGGCGCTGGTCGCGGCGCTGGCCGAAGGCCGGCTCGGCGGCGCGGGGCTCGATGTGTTCCAGGACGAGCCCAACGTGCCACCGGCGCTGCTGGCGATGGACCATGTCGTGCTGGCGCCGCACATGGCCAGCGGCACGCACGAGACGCGCGCCGCCATGACCGCGCTGACGCTGCAGAACCTCGACGCCTTCCTGGCCGGCGGCAAGGTGCTGACGCCGGTGCTCTAGGGCACCAACCGGCAAGGACCGCGTGCCTATACTGGAGGCACCGGCTCAGCCCACCCTGCGGGCCGGCGTCAGGAGGCATCATGGCACGCAAGTTTATCGATTGCCGCGAGTATCCGAGCGACACCCACTGCACGGTCGCGCTGAGCGCCGACAGCGAGGACGAACTGCTCGAAGCCGCGGTCCAGCATGCGGTGGCGGTGCACCAGCATCAGGACACGCCTGAGCTGCGCAGCCAGCTGAGATCCATGTTCAAGGAAGGCACGCCGCCGGCCTGAAGCCGGCAGGGCTGGCGCCGGGCAGGCGCCAGCCGTTCCCTCGCCCGGGGTTCATTCGCAGCCCCTGATACCGCACTTATGCCGCTTTGAATACCCCTGACACCCGTCATGGCGCATCATTGACGCCTCGCTATATACAGACGTATATTGCGCCTGACAGTCCACCCCGCTCCGGCCTTGCCGCGCATGCCCATGCATGCCGGTGGCCGCTTCCCGAGGATTCCGATGCCTGCCTTCCGTTCCCGCCGCCGCGGGCTGCTGCTGGCCGCCGCCGCGATGCTGGCGCTGGCCGCCCCGCCTGCCTTCGCCGCCGACCTGGTGGTGTCCGCCGCAGCCAGCCTGACCAACGCCTTCAAAGCGCTGGCCGAGTCCTACGAGCGCGCCCACCCCGGCACGCACGTGGTGCTGAACTTCGGCGCCTCCGACGTGCTGATGCAGCAGATCGTCAGGGGCGCGCCGGCCGATGTGTTCGCCTCGGCCGACCAGGAGGCGATGAACAAGGCCGAGGCCGAAAAGGTGATCGCGCCGGCCTCGCGCCGCAACTTCGCCGCCAATCAGGTGGTGCTGATCGTGCCGGCCGACAGCAAGCTGGCAATCGCCTCGCTGCAGGACCTGACGCGCCCGGAAGTCCGGCGCATCGCCTACGGCAACCCGGCCTCGGTGCCGGTGGGCCGCTACACCCGCGGCGCGCTGGAAGCAGCCGGGCTGTGGGACGCGGTCGCCGCCAAGGGCGTGCCCGCGCAGAACGTGCGCCAGAGCCTGGACTACGTGGCGCGCGGCGAGGTCGAGGCCGGCTTCGTCTTTGCCACCGACGCCACCGTGATGCCCGACAAGGTCAAAGTGGCGGTGCGCGTGCCCAGCCGCACGCCGGTCACCTACCCGATCGCCGTCACCAGCCAGGCACGCCAGCCGAAGGAAGCCGGGCAGTTCGTCGACTATGTCGCCTCGCCGGAAGGCCAGGCCATCCTGTCGCGCTTCGGCTTCCACAAGCCCTGACGCCGCGGCGCGCACGCCATGGATGCCGTCTGGGTACCGCTGCTGCTGTCGCTGAAGGTGGCGGGCTGGGCCACCGCGCTGAACGCCGTGCTCGGCGTCGGCGCGGCCTGGGCGCTGGCGCGCTGGCGCTCGCCGCTGCGCGACGTGGTCGACGCGGTGCTGACGCTGCCGCTGGTGCTGCCGCCGACGGTGCTGGGCTATTACCTGCTGGTGCTGGTGGGGCGCCGTGGCGTGTTCGGCGAGTGGCTGGCGCGGCTCGGCATCGAGCTGGTCTTCACCTGGCAGGGCGCGGTGCTGGCGTCGACCATCGTCGCCTTCCCGCTGGTGCTGAAGTCCGCGCGCGCCGCCTTCGAAGGCGTCGACCACCAGCTGGAGAACGCCGCGCGCGTGCTGGGCGTGCCCGAAGCCGGCATCTTCTTTCGCGTCACGCTGCCGCTGGCGGCGCGCGGCATCATCGCCGGCGTGCTGCTGGCGTTTGCGCGCGCGCTGGGCGAATTCGGCGCCACGCTGATGATCGCGGGCAACCTGCCCGGGCGCACCCAGACCCTGTCGGTGGCCATCTATGAGGCGGTCCAGGCCGGCGACGACAACACCGCCAACCTGCTGGTGCTGGTCACCTCCGTCACCTGCGTGCTGCTGCTGGTGATTGCCGGACGCCTGGTGCCAGCGGCCGCGCGCCATCCCGCTGAACTCTACGAACGCCGGCGCCTGCGCCCGCGCGTCCGCTAACGTTAGGGCCACGCATATCGCCATGAGCATGCACGTCAGCATCCGCAAGCAGATGGTCTCGGCCGACCGCCACTTCGGGCTCGATATCGAATTCGATTCGGCCAGCCGGCGCATTGCGCTGTTCGGCCCTTCGGGCGCCGGCAAGAGCCTGACGCTGCGCGCCATCGCCGGGCTGCTGACGCCGGACAGCGGCCGCATCGTGCTCAACGGCCGCACCCTGTTCGACGCCGACGCCGGCATCGACGTGCGTCCGCAGGAGCGCCGCGTGGCCTACCTGTTCCAGGAATATGCGCTGTTCCCGCACCTGACCGTGGGCCAGAACATCGGCTTCGGCCTGGCGCGCGGCTGGCGCAATCCGCGCCGCGGCGCCGCGCATCCGCAGGCGCAGCGCTGGATCGATGCCTTCGGCCTGGCCGACATCGCCGGCAACTACCCGGCGGAGATCTCCGGCGGCCAGAAGCAGCGCGTGGCGCTGGCGCGCGCGCTGGTGGCGCAGCCCGACATCGTCCTGCTCGATGAACCGTTCTCGGCGCTGGATCCCGCGCTGCGCGCGCGCATGCGGGCGGAGCTGCGCACGCTGCAGGCCAGCCTGGACGTGCCGATGCTGGTGATCTCGCACGACCCGGCCGATGTCGAGGCGCTGGGCGACCACGTGCTCGAAATCCGCGAAGGCCGCATCTTCGGCAGCGGCACCAGCCGCCACCACCCGCCGGTCTACGCGCCGGTGCCGGCGCGCGTGGCCTGAGCCGCGCGCAGCAGGTCCACGTACGCGCCTTCGATCAAGGCGGACGCGGGAACGCCCAGGCGGGCCAGCAGGGCGTGGGCCTCGGCCACGCCGTCAGCCACGCTTTCCGCATCGGCCAGCACCACTTCGAGCTCCAGGAAATCGCCGAGCGCCTCGACCCGGTCCAGGTGCACGCGCGTGCGTCCCGCCAGGTACAGCGTGCGCAGCTTGCGCACGCGCCCGCCCTCACCGTGCGCGGCGGCCAAGGCGGCGCGCAGCGTGCCGGGCGATGGCGTCGGCGACAGGATGTAGAAGCTCTCCTTCGGCCCAGCCTCGTCGGCGCGCGCGTAGAAGATCAGTTCGCCGCGGTCCGGCGCGAACTCGCGCAGCTTGAGCCGCCCGTTGGCGCAGCGGAAGAAGGTATCGTCCTGGCAGATGTATTCGGGTCCGTGGTCGGCCAGTGCGGCGGCGCGCGGCAACAGCGCCTCGACGCTGTCTATGCGCGCCTTGATCTCGACGTTTCTTGGCATCCGTGCTCCTTCCGTTCAACCGATCAGCAAACGCGCGGCAATCACCCACATGGTGATGCCGATCACCACCTCCAGCACCTGCCATGCCCGCGGCCGCGCAAACACCGGCCGCAGCAGCGCCGCGCCATAGCCCAGCGCGAAGAAGAACAGGAACGAGGCAGTCATGGCGCCTGCGGCGAATTCGCGCGCGTGGCCCGCGAACTGGGTCGACACCGAACCGATCAGCGTCACCGTGTCGAGATACACATGCGGATTGAGCCAGGTGAAGGCCAGGCACACGGCCAGCGTCGGCGCCAGCGGCCGCGGCGCGGCATCGCTGGGATCCAGCACCGCGTTCGAGCGCCACGCCGCGATGAAGCTGCGCGCGCCATACCAGGCGAGGAAGGCCGCGCCGCCATAGCGCATGGCCTCGCCCAGCCAGGGCAACGCGCGGATCATCACGGCAAAGCCGGACACGCCCAGCAGGATCAGCAGCGCATCCGACAGCGCGCACACCAGGCAGACCCAGAACACGTGCTCGCGCCGCAGGCCCTGCCGCAGCACGAAGGCATTCTGGGAACCGATGGCAAGAATCAGGGAAAGACCGAGGGAAAAGCCAGCCAGCGCGGCGTGCATTGCGAGGGAAACGACATGCTTTGGGGGCGGCTATTATTGCACGCCCCGGAACTCATCCCATTACGCCGAGGATCACGCTCGAGGCCTTGAAGATCGCCACCGCGGCCACGCCGGCCTGCAGCCCCAGCGCCTCGACGCTGCCGTTGGTGACGATCGCGGCCACCGTGCCGCCGCCGTCGAGTTCGATCACCACCTCGGCGTTCACAGCGCCGGGCATCACCCGCGCCACCACGCCCGCCAGCTGGTTGCGCGCCGACAGCCGCAGCCCCGGGTCGGGCAGCCCCACCAGCACCGACGATGCCTTGATCAGCGCAAACGCCTCGACGCCTTCGGCAAGTTCCAGGGTCTCGACGCTCTCGTGCGTGATGGTGGCGACGATGCGCTGCCCGCCGGGCAGCTCCAGCACCACCTCGTCGTTGACCGCGCCGCCCTTGACGCTGGCCACGCGCCCGAACAGCTTGTTGCGCGCACTGGTCTTGATCATCATTCGCCTCATCAGGTGGATATCGTCGGCCGCGCCCTCGCCCAGCCGCGACAGCTGCGCGACAAAGCGCCGGTGCTCGTCCTCGAGCGCGCGATAGGTGCGGATCAGCTGTTCGCCGCGCGCGGTCAGGCGCGTGCCGCCGCCGCCCTTGCCGCCCGCGGCGCGCACCACCAGCGGCTCGCCGGCGCTGTTGTTCATCGCGTCGATGGCGTCCCACGCCGCCTTGTAGCTGATGCCGACGGCGCGCGCGGCGGCCGTGATCGAGCCGTGCGCGCCGATGGCGGCGAGCAGCGCGATGCGGTCCTTGCCGCCCCAGTCCTGCGAGCCGGAGCGGAACCAGATGGCTCCCTGGAGTTCAAGCATTGGGGGTCGGGCGCCGCTGGCCGGCACCGCAATGAAGTCGGTAACGCGGTTATGGTAATCCGATTTCGGGATCCGCCCCGCCAGCGAGCCGGTGATTCAGCCGGCCAGGTAGTGCGCGCGCAGCTGCGCGACGTCGACCTGCAGCGCGTCGCGCAGGTAGTTGCCGACGCTGCCCCAGCCCGCGTCGATGGCCTGCATCGACGCCTCGAGATAGCTGGCCCGGACTTCCAGCAGCGGCATCATCACCGCGGCATCGATGCCGAGCCCGCCCATCTGCGCCAGCGCGGCCGCATTGAACTGCGCGTTGCGCTGGTTCGATTCCAGGTAGTTGGCCAGGATGTCGTCCTGGCCGACACCCAGCGCGGCCAGCAACAGCAGCGCGGCGAAGCCGGTGCGGTCCTTGCCCGCGGTGCAGTGGAACAGCAGCGTCTGGCCGCCCTGCACGGTCTGCATGAAGCCGGCGAAGGCAGCGCGGTAGCGCACCGGGAAATCGCGGTACACCTCGAGCATGAAGGCATCCATCTGCGCCGGCGTGCTGGCGCGCAGCCGCGGCATCAGCACATCCATCGCCATGCTGCCTTCCAGCACCGGCACCGCCTGCCAGCGGAAGCGCTGGCCGAAGGCCGCTTCGCCCGGCGACTTCTCGCCGGGCGAGCGGAAGTCCACCACCATGTCGAGCCCGAGCGCCTGCAGCCGCTCCAGGTCGGCATCGCTCGCCAGCGCCGGGTTGCCGCTGCGGAAGAGCCGGCCGTGGCGCACGCGGCGTCCTTGCGCGCCCACCAGTCCGCCCAGGTCGCGCGCGTTGCTGATGCGCTCGAATACCAGGTCCGGCACCTCCGGCATGTGCGGCACGGCGCCGCTCGCCGCCGGTGTTGGCGGCATGGCCGCGAAGGCATGCGGGCATGCCGCGCGTTGAAGCCACTTGAGCATTGTTCTTTCCAGTTTGTCGTTGCCGGGGCGCGCCGGTGCCGGTGCGTCGCTTCAGCGCTCGCGGTACGCCGGCACGTGCCAGCGCAGGTGGCAGCCGGCGATATAGCGCCGGTCCAGCCGCGCCACCAGCTTCCAGACCGTCAGCGCGCCGGCGTCGATATCGACCCAGGCCCAGGGATGCCTGGGGTCGCCTTCCTGCACCAGTTCCACCGAACGGATCTTCGCATACCGCGCCAGCGCCTTGCGCAGCGCCGCCGGGTCCAGCCCGGCCTTGAGACCGCGTACTAAAACCTTCATGGTCGGCTCCAATTATTTCAGATCACTCCGGCTCGTGTCTCGCGGAACCCGGCACGGCGCCGGTATCGGATCATGCGGACTGCCGCGCAGGCCTTGTGTGGCGAGCCTCTCACTGGTATGACGCGCGCGGCGGCCGGGGAATCCGGCGATCTGCCATCGCCTTGATCTTGCGCATGACGGGCCTAACTATCCCGCCTCGGTCCTCGACATCGCCCGCTGCGCGCCGGAAAATTTCAATCAGGTCGAACTACAAGGAATGTCGGCAATGCCAGAACTTCCCGCCTCCCAGCCGCCTGCCCCTGATACCCCCGCCGTGGCCGCGCCAGCAGCCACCCCAGCACCCGCAGCCACACCCAGGCCGACCCTGCACTGGGGCCTGTTCGCAGCCGCCGCCGCGCTGCTCGCGGTGCTGGCGATCCCGCAGCCCGACGGGCTCACCATTGCCGGCCAGCGCATGCTGGCGATCCTGGCGTTCGCCATCGTGGTATGGATCACCGAGGCGGTGTCGTACGAGGCCAGCGCCATCATGATCACCTCGCTGATGGCCGGGCTGATCGGCTTTGCGCCGACCGTGAACGACCCCTCGGTGCAATACGGGACCTCGAAGGCGCTCGGCATGGCGCTGGCCGGGTTCTCCAATACCGCGCTGGCGCTGGTCGCGGCGGCGCTGTTCATTTCCGCGGCGATGACGGTGACCGGGCTCGACCGGCGCATCGCACTGGTGACGCTGTCGGCAATCGGCACCAGCACGCGCCGCATCCTGATCGGCACCATCGCCGTCACCATCGCGCTGAGCCTGGTGGTGCCCAGCGCCACCGCGCGCAGCGCCTGCGTGGTGCCGATCATGATGGGCGTGATCGCCGCGTTCGGGGTCGACAAGAAATCCAATATCGCCGCCGGCATCATGATTACGGTGGCGCAGGCCACCAGCATCTGGAACGTCGGCATCCAGACCGCCGCCGCGCAGAACCTGCTGACGGTCGGCTTCATGGACAAGCTGCTGGGCGAGCGCGTCACCTGGCTGCAATGGCTGATCGCGGGCGCGCCGTGGGCAGTGGCGATGTCGGTGGTGCTCTATGTGCTGGTGCGCTGGTTGCTGCCGGCCGAGACCGAGGCCATTCCCGGCGGCAAGGAGGCGGTGCAGCGCGAACTGTCCGCGCTCGGCCCGATGAGCGGCGCGCAGAAGCGGCTGGCCGCGGTGTCGCTGGGCCTGCTGCTGTTCTGGGCCACCGAGGGCAAGCTGCACAGCTTCGACACCGCCACCGTGACCTTCGTCGGGCTGGTGATCCTGATGCTGCCGCGCATCGGCGTGATGGACTGGAAGACCATGCAGCAGCGCACGCCTTGGGGCACGCTGATCGTGTTCGGGGTCGGCATCAGCCTGGGCACCGCGCTGCTGTCGACCCAGGCCGGGCAGTGGCTGGGCCAGTTCGTGGTCACGCATTCGGGGCTGGCGGCGCATGGCGCGCTGCTGGTGTTTGCGATCCTGTCGGCCTTCCTGATCCTGATCCACCTGGGCTTTGCCAGCGCCACCGCGCTGACCGCGGCGCTGCTGCCGATCCTGATCTCGGTGCTGCAGACCCTGCCCGGCGACATCAACCGCGTCGGCATCACCATGCTGCTGGGCTTTACCGTCAGCTTCGGCTTTATCCTGCCGATCAACGCGCCGCAGAACATGGTGTGCCTGGGCACCGAGACCTTCAACGGCCGCCAGTTCGCGCGCATCGGCATCCCGGTCACGATCATCGGCTACGCCATGATGCTGCTGTTCGCCGCGACCTACTGGCGCTGGCTGGGCTGGGTATAAGTAAATCCGCAAACCCGCGGGCTCGCGCGGGGCGCGCGGCGGCTGGCACAATACGCGCCATGAAAAGCCTCTGCTCCGCCCTGCTCAAGCTGCTATTGCTCGCCGCGATCGGCGGCGCGCTGCTGGCCGCCATCGCCCTCCTCGCCGCCAACCGGCAGCTGCCCTCGCTCGACGCGCTCACCGCCTTCCGCGAGACGCCGGACTACGTGCCCATCGGCAAGATGCCGCGCGCGCTGACCGAGGCGGTGGTGGCGATCGAGGACGAACGCTTCTACCTGCATGACGGCATCGACTACGTCGGCGTGATCCGCGCGGGCGTCGCCAACCTGTCGGACGAGCTGTCGCAGGGGGCGTCGACCATCACCATGCAGGTCGCGCGCAATTTCTACCTGTCGCGGGAAAAGACCTACACGCGCAAGCTGTATGAGGTGCTGCTGTCGTACCGGATCGAAAAGGCCCTCAGCAAGGATGAGATCCTCGAGCTGTACCTGAACAAGATCTACCTTGGACAGGGCGCGTATGGCTTTGCCGATGCCGCGCGGACCTACTTCGGCAAGCGGCTGGACCAGCTGACGCTGGCTGAGTGCGCGATGCTGGCGGGCCTGCCGAAGGCGCCTTCGGCGAACAACCCGGTGGCGAATCCGCGGCGGGCGCGGCAGCGGCAGGTTTATATCCTGCAGCGGATGCTGGAGCTGGGGCGGATTTCGCGGGGAGAGTATGACGGGGCGTTGCTGGAGCCGTTGCGGTTGAAATGATGGCGTGTGATAACGCTGGCAGAGAGTATGCCGCTTTTGGAAAAGTATCAGAGCCCCGCCACCATCCGTCGAATGGAAGGCACGCCGTCAATCTCGAAAGCGCAGCGGGCAGCGGACTGCCAAACGCTGCCGAGGCTGCCACGACACAACAGGCCAGCGGGCCAGTCGTCGCGCATTGACCTGGGCCCAACGACGCTGCAGTCCGGCGCTTCACGCGCGCCGGCAAGGCGGGACGCAGCCGACAGGCGCTTGAGCGAAAGCTGGATACGATCGCGCCAGCCGGGCCGGTGGCGATCCCAGAGCGCGTCGACTGCCGCGGCCAGGCTGGTTCGGTCCGCCTGGCGCGTGTGGTCGTGCACGAGCTGCGCCAGCTCGGTAAGCCATTGTGCGGGCGCGGCCAGGATATGGCCGGCCCATTGGGCACTGGCGGTCTGCCAGACCACCAGCGGATAGCGGCGACCAACCCGGTCGTGCGATGCGGCAACGACACCGAGCAGGTAACTGCTCTCGCACGGGAACTGCAGGCCGCCCGGCCGCAGAATGAAAAGGCAGGGTTCAGACGGGCGCAACCGGCAATGGCCTGACAGGCTGGGCGGGGTCAGGTGCAGCCAGTGCCGGACCTGGCCGCCCGGGGCCTGCGGCGCGGCCCTCGCCGGGAAATCGTCATTCCGGCAATCGAACCAGCTGCGCCATACCTGGACCTGGTCCAGCGGGGCATTGTGCCGGACAAAATCCCCCAGCCCGGGCAACTTGCCGAAAATCGACGGCGCCGTGATCACCCGGATCTCCCGGGACACTGGAAGCCCTGCAGCAGCCCGGTGGTCCAGGGGTTGGCGAGGCTGCCGGTATTGATGTCGAGCTTCGCCTTGCGGCCGTCGAAGTCATACTCGGCCATGAAGTGGCTGGCGGTAGCCGAACCGGCGAGTCTGCCCCTGGCAATCACCCGCATCAGCGCCCACGGGCCATTGGCGGTCAGCGTTGAAGTATCAGGGCGAATGCGGGGGCTGGCAGTGATTTCGGCGCCTTGCCCGCCTCGGGGGCCCGGCCATGTCACCTTGAGCGGGACAACCGGCCCGTGCACGTAACGCTGGTTCTGCCCGTCAAAATCCAGGTTCAGCTCGACGATTTCGGGATCGAGCTCCACGACCTTCAGGTCGACCCGCCAAGCCATCTTCTTCGCCCCGGGATCCCGAAAGAAGACTTCCCGGATCTCCCTGGCACGCTGGAAAGGCACCAGGCTGGGGCCGGCCACGGGTGGCACGTCGGGCGCGGCCAGTTTGTAGCGCCACGGCGAGATGGTGGTATCGACGTGCGGCGCCAATACCTTCTGGAAGAAATCGTCCAGCACACCGCCTGCGCCGAAGACCCGGGCAAAGTCCTCCGGGTCCACGTCCTGCATCGATGTCGGCGTGAACGGATACTTGCCATCGATGGCACTGCGGCAGCTCTCGCCGATAACGGCGTCCATCTGCGCGATCAGGATATCGCCCACGCCCTTGTTGACATCCCTGGCCCCCTGCACCACCAGGTCGGCCAGCACCGCGTTGAAGGGTGCGGGCAGCTTGGCCGCCTCCATGCGCAGCTGCTCCCCCGCGTCCGCCGGCGGCGGCAGGTTCCGGGTGTTGAGCGCATTGTTGGCGACGACCAGGCTGGTGTAGTAAGCGTTGACCATGCCGGCAATTCCATCCAGTTGCGGCTTGCCGGCGGTAGCGCGCGCGTCCTGCGCCGACAGGTCAGCCTGGCCGGTCACCACTTCGCGCAGCACGGCGAAGCGGTTGTCGACCAGTTCACGTTCCTGGCGAGCCTCGGCGCGCACGCTCAATGCACTGACCTTGCCGGTCTTCTTGTCCAACGCGGACAGCGCCTTCTCCGCAAGCGACTTGTCTTCGGGGTCAACCTGGCGGCTGAGCGTGATCTCCTGAACCGCCGCCCTGCCGAGCCGTGCAAGCGGGGAATCCGGCGCGGCAAAATTGCGCAGGATTTCCAGATCAAACGCCAGGTTATTGCCCGTTACCGTCCGGATGTCACCGAGGAACTTTTCCCAATGTCGAGCATATTCATTCAGGTAGAGACGGCGGATCTCGCGCGTGAGCGGATCGTTGCCGGCAAGCCCGCCCACGGCACTGTCAACCGTTTTTTTTTGAGCCCCGCGCCCCTCTGCACGCCCCATCACCCATGCATCCATGGCCTGGGCCCTGGCGACGAACTCTGGCAGGCGGGCATTAAACACGTCATGGTAGCCGGCGTAGGTGAAAAGGCCCGGGATGCCGCGCTCCAGCGGCTCACCGCTGGCGCGGGTGAAGACCGTGCCGGCCTGGGGACCGACCGCGCGCACCAGCGTGAAATCCTGTGGCGCCTCCTCGGTCATGGCCGCCTTGGCACGGTCGTACACACGCTCCGTCGAGGTGTTGCCATCCAGGAAGTCGCGCGCCGAACGGATCAGCGCCTCGTTCCTGGCGTACGGTGACTGCACCGGACGCTCGCCGTCCAGCAGGCTGTCCAGGTGCTCCAGTACGGCCACCCTGCCACCAAAGGCGTCCGCCCCGCTTCCCGTGGCCCAATCGCTCTGCACCCAGCTACGCACGTCGGACGCATTGAACTTGTCCGCGTCGTGCAGCATCAGGTAGACCCGCAGGGTATCGTAGGTCGCCTTGGCGTCGCGCTGGCTGACCGCAGCCGACAGCACCGACTCGACCCGGCGCACCAGGTACGGCACCAGCAGATTGTCCTGCAGCCTGGCATGGGTCATGGTGGCGGCGCCCAGCACCGGCGGCACGCTGTATAGGCCATAACGCCAGTCGGCCGACGGATCAGCCAGGTTCAGGCCGGCATAGCCAGGCAGGTCGCGCGCGGCCGCCAGCACTTCGGGCATCGCATCCGGTGCCGGCTTCTTGTAGAAGGACGTCACGGTCGCTGCCAGTGCCTTGGCTTTCTCCTGCACCAGGTCCAGATAGCTGCGGTTATGGCCAAAGCTGGCATACAGCGCCCCGGCCAGCCACAGGAAGACCACCAGCGCCAGCACATGCCCGAGCAGCCGCAACAGGCGGAAGCGGAATTCCCAGCGCAGGTTTGGCTTCACCAGGTGGGCTTCGGGCACGATGATGCGCTTGAAGACGTCCTGCAGGAAGTAGCTGCGGTTGCCGGTGGCCTGGTCCGTGGCCGCGCCGGCAGCGTCGGTGTCGGACGGCCCGATGCCACGCACCTGCCTGATGACGGTGCCGGCATCCGCTACCGCTGCCGCGCCGGTCTGCGCAGCGCTGGTGAAGTACACGCCCCGCAGCATGGCGCTGCGCTCGGTGTCGTCGTACCGCGAGTCCAGGAATATCTGCTCCAGCATCGCGACCAGCGGCTCCGTTACGCTCGCAAGCTCATCACTCAGGGCGTAGAGTGCCTTGCGCCGGCTCAGATCAAACTCCTCATACAGCCGGCCGTCCAGCCCCGCCTCCAACCGCGTCACCAGAGATCGCATCTCCTCACGGCACAGCGCGCAAGCATCAACGGCGGGCTGTCCCCGCCGCCGCTTCGCCATGGCTGGCAAGGTGAAGCCCCAAGGCTGGGCCCGTCCCTCGCTGGTCAGGTACTGGAAGTAATCGGCGAAGCCCGCAAGCTGGTCGAGCTTGGTCACCAGCACGTAGATGGGAAACTGGATGCCCAACTCGTCGCGCAGTTCGGCCAGGCGTGCGCGGATGCTTGCCGCTTCGACCACCCGCTGCTCGTTGGAGTGTCGAAGCAGGTCCTGCACGCTGATCGTCACCAGCGCGCCATTGATCGGGGCCCTGGCGCGGTACTTGCGAAGCAGGCCAAGGAAGCCCCTCCATTCAGCCGGGTCGGTCGCCGAACCCGACTCCTGCGCGGTATAGCGGCCGGCCGTGTCGATCAGCACCGCCTCATTGGTGAACCACCAGTCCGTCTGCTCGGTACCATGCCGCGCGCGCGCCGCCGCACTCATCTGCTCGGCGATGGGGAACTGCAGCCCGGCGTTCAGCAACGCTGTCGTCTTGCCGGCTCCCGGCACGCCGACCATCATGTACCAGGGCAGCTCGTAGAGATAGCGTCGGCCCTCGAAGAGGCGAGCAACCCTGCCGCCGGTGCGCATGCTCTTGAGTTGCCGCAGCGCAGTCTGGACCGCCGCGTTCAGCCGGGCAATTTCCTCCTTGGCCACGACTTCCTGGCGCTTGCTGCCAAAGTTCAACAAACTCTCGACAAAGGTCTTGTCCGTGCGCGCACGCTGCCAAAGCAGGAACAACAGGTATGCGGCAAATACAAAGACAATGGCCGCGATCAGCAGAATACGGACGGAAACCGGTTCCAGCGGATGCATGGCGCCAATGGCCAGTAACGAACCTGCATGCCAGATCAGGAGGCACAGGGCAGCAGCCCCGATGGTGGAGATAGGCCAGCCAAGCAGCCAGAACAGCGCCAGCGCTAGCAACAGCACGATGAGCGCTGCGCGCGCTCCGGTGCCCGCCAGCGGATGCATGCCATTGAAGCCGAGCAGCGGACCGATAAACCAGATGGCTGCCGCGACCACGAGCACGGTAATGAGGGCCAGTGTCTGCCGGGAGAACAGCACTGCGCCAATGCGTTTCAGAAATTCCATGCCTGACCCCGGTTACTGCGTGACTACGATCTCGACCCGGCGATTCCTTGCCCGGCCGACTGGCGCCTTGTTATCGGCAAGCGGCTGCGAATCGCCCTTGCCAATCGCTTCGAGCCGGTTCTTTGCGACGCCCTTGCTCGCCAGGTACTCTGCCACGGTTGCCGCGCGCTCTTCCGACAGCGCCTGGTTCGAGGGGTACTTCGCCGTCTTGATGGGAACGTTGTCGCTGTGCCCGATCACCGTCACCTTGCCGCTTACCTTGCTGATCTCTGCCGCAACCTTGTCCAGCACCGGCAGGATCTTGTCGCTGACGTCCGCGCGGCCGCCGCCGAACATGTCATCCCCGCGGAACGTGATGGCGCTGCGCGTCGCATCCTCCTGCACGCTGACGACCCCACGCGCGATCTCGTCCTTGAGCAACCCGGCAAGGCGCAGCGCCTTGGGCGGTTCCGGTGGCGTTGCCTTGCCAATGGCGAGGATCTGCTGTTCGAGGTCGTGGGTGCGGAACAACAGCTGGTACTTGTACCAGGCGAGCAGGCCAAAGACTGCCAGTGCCAGCACCGACACCGTGACCCACACCGGAACCGTACGCAGCAGCCTCAGCCGCCCCGCGTCCGCGCCCCGCCAGTGCGGCGACAGGTCCCGCGGCACGCTTTCACGCGTTCCGCTGATCAAGTGCAGCAAGCGTTGCCGGATCGCGTCGAGTTGACGGTGACCATCAGCGTGGCCGGCATACCGGCCAAGAAAGCCGAGTGAAAGGATGTGATAGATCAACTCGATGACATCGATGTTTTCCGACTGGGTGTTCAGCAGCCGTCCCAGCAACTGGAACACCTTCTCGCCGCCGTCGTTCTCGCCGTGCAGCTGGATCAGCAAGCTATTGTTCGCCCAGGTATGGCGTCCCCAGGACATGCCGTTGGCAGCTTCATCCAGTGCTGTGCACAGGCAGTACTGCGCAGCCAGAACGTGCTCGCGCCGAATATTGGCGCGATCGCAGACCGACTGGAAATCCTTCGCTTCCCGCACCAGGATGCGCTTCAACGCAGCCACCTCGTCTTGTCGCAGCGACGCCGGCATATCGGCCAGAGCCCGCAATAGCGGCCGTGCCGCGGCGAGCAACGGATTTGCCTTGCTGCGGATCTCATCAACCCGCTGCTCAACAGCCCTTCGGGCGCCGTCCGGATTGACCACCCCCGCCGCGGCGCGCGGGCTTGCACGATCTCGCGTTCTGGCATGCGGGGCTGCCTGCTGTTCCAGCGGCAGCTCACTCGACACAAGTGGCTGGCTCATTGCCGCACTCCCCACAGTTCCATGCGCAATTCAGGGAAGGTCCCCGCGACGTGCAACGCCAGCCCGCCGAACTGTGCCACCTGATCCCAGAGGGGATGCTGCTGCGACAGCTCAAAATAGACATGGCCAGCATTGAACGGGATCTGACGGGGCGGCACCGGCAAGGGCTGCAACGGAATGCCAGGAAGATGGGAGCGAACCAGTTCCGCCAGCCGCCCGGATGGCCCCACCTTGGTCTGGGCCGGGAACTGCTGCTGCAACAGATCCGCGGGAATCTGCGCAGTGACTGCCAGCACAAAGGTCGGGAAGCGGCCGATCTCGCTCGGATCCAGCACTGCCAGCCGAATCCCGTGAGACTGCTCCGTGATGTCAATCCGCTGCGCGGCGCGCTCCAGCACCACATTGAGCAGCAAGCGCAGATCGTCTACCAATGGCTTCAGGCAAAGATGCGGCGCATCGTGCCGATAGGCCGCATGCCCCGCCGGACGACGGGTCTGGGTGCGCACGAACGTCGACAGTTCCCCGGACAACGCCGCCAGGTGCATGTACAACACCTCTGGCGACGCGGCCTTGGCATGCAGCAGGTGGGTCAGAATCGGCTCATACCGGTTCAGCAATTGGAGAATCAGGTATTCCGATACCTCGGCGGCATCCCCGCCCCGCATTGAGGCAGCAGACAGACGCTCCGCCATCGCATCGGCCCTGAGATGCACGAGACCGTGGATCTCCGTAAGCCACGTCTGAAGCAATGCGCTGGCGGTGTAGACATTGACCGGCGGAATCAGTGCTGCGTCCAGTCGCGCACTGCCATCGGCGCGAATTTCCGCCACGCTTGTCAACGGTAGGCCGAGCCAGGATTCAGAAAGTTCTTTCTCTGGCAATAGCCGAAGACGCAAGTCTGCCAACTGCACCAGCTTCGGTCCCTGCGCGATCGAATTGGCATCCAGCAACTCGTGCTCAAAGGCACGGTAACGCGCCAGGGAGTCCGTGGCATCGCCGAAGTTCATCTCTTCCGCGTTTGGCGTGCGAATCGGCACCGCAAGATAGATGGTCTGATTCAGGTGCTCGGGCAGCAGCGCAAGTGGTGCCGGCACTGCCGTATGAGCAGGGGCATCAAAGGGCGTGCCGTCCTGGAAGATCCCGGCGGCGCTTGCTACCACCAGCTTGCCGAGCGAGAGCGCTTCGGCATCGATCGAGAATTGGTGAAAGCCCCAGAAGAACGGGCTGAGCGCGGCGCTACGCTTGTGTGCGTAGTGTTCCAGATAGCGCTCCTGTTGCTGAAAGAGTTGCGGGCGCAGGAACAGGCCCTCGCTCCAGACGACCTTGTTGTACCAGCTCATGGATTCAATCAGGTTTGGAAATGGTAGTGGTCTGCTGGTCCAACGAGACTTGCAGCTTGACCTTGCGTGCCGGCATTGCCATGCGATACCACGCAGCTTCAGGGGCTGGCGGCAGTTTGTAGACGGATCTCCAGGTGGCTTTGCCCAGCTCCCGGTACCCGACCAGGAAGCCGATGGCCTGCGTATCCGCATTCAGCTTGCGCTCGATCTCACGCGACTCGCCGGGACGAAGGATGAACTCGTCGCGTGCCAACAGATCCTGCATCAGCAGTGTCTTGTCCGCGGTTTCCAGCGAGTGGTAGTCCGCATTTTCAAAGGCGCTGGCGGTCTTGAGTTCATAGACGCGAACCAGGACTGGAGATGGCCTGCCCTTGTCGTCGGGGTTGACGGTGTCTTTGGCGGTTACGGCCAGGTCCAGCTTCATCTGCTCTCGCTGCGCGGGCGCGCTGGAACATGCCGAGCCGAGGGCCGATGCCGCGACCAGGCCAAGCAGCAACACGGTTCTCGCCGTCCTGTGCCCTGTCGAAAACGCCTTGCGATTCATGAGCCCACCCGCGCCGACACCGAGCCAGTCAACACCGCACCGCATTCCGTCATATCACCGCTGGCCGCACCCGGCACGCCATCAACCTTGTACAGGCCCCTTACCTGCGAAATTCGGTTTATCCCGTGCAAGGGACAACTGACGGCATCCCCCATGCGTGCGATGGGGCGGCCATTGATCTTGTGGCTGGGCGAGCCAGCCAGAACGAAGCCACCATGCGTGTGGCCATCGCCAATCACAACAATGGAATCTGCCATTGATTTCTTTGCTCCCAGGTAATGGACGTAATGACCGCAATGGCAGGCGCGAACTTCGCCTGCGCCGTAATCACTTGCATGACGCAATCATCTTCCCGGCGGAGGTCTGGCTTGCCGCATCAAAGAAGGATTGCAGGCCCCGATGGTTTTGTGGTGGCCCGGCCAGCCGAACAAGACCATCGCACTCACTCTCTTTCGGTGCGCTGTCCTTATCCACGCACGCGCCGATCGCCTTGGAAAACCTATCCTCCCCACGGTCCACTCCGAGCTCGACATATGCTCCGTGGACCGCCGCACGCAGCGCTGGATAGGTCTGGGCGCAGCCTTCGATAATGGCAATCATGGTGGCCATCGCCATCGCTTGTTGCATCGCTGCCTGGCTTTGCAGTTCAGTCAGTTGACCAGGCGTGATATCTGCCCTGGCAAGAGCAGACAGCAGGCAGGTAGTCGCAGCAACAACGACCGTAGTGAGCCGAATGGGATTCATCATGGCAGGCGCTTCTCCTTGTTGGTGGCCTTTGGCACGAGTGTTCATTTGATTGACCACGACTTTCATCTGCTTAACGCGCGGCCGTCTGCTTGCCGAACCACGGGTAATAGGCAGTGGTCCTGCCCCGCGCCCGCGGCCATTCCTTGGGCGGTTCGTGCTTGGTCCAGCCTGGCGGCGGCGCCACCAGCACCGTCCATGCATCGCTGGGATCCGCCACGCTGGTGACGACTGCGCTATGCCCGGTCTGGTCCGCGTACGCGACCGCATAGGCAATGTTCAGCCCCGCGCTGGCCGCGCGAGCCGGGCCCACCATATGTTCCGAGACGCTGCGGAAGTTTTTCAACTGGTCTAGGTCCGGCCACTGCTGATGCACCGCCGCGCGCAGCGGCGCGAGTGCCGTAGTCACATTGGGCGCACGCCGGTCCATGTCGTGGTACACCCGGTCAACCGGATGGTCCTGCGGTGCTTGCGCTTGCACGGCTTGCAATAGGCCTTGCCACGCGCCGCCAGGGACAGCTGCCTTCGCTCCGATGCCGCCCTCGTGCTGCCGCGGGGTGTACAACGCCGCCAGCGGCGCATAGCCCCAATCCGCGCTGGGATGGCCCAGGATCAGCAGCACCGAGTTTTCATTGGTCTGCTCGCCCTTCGGGTAGTTGGGGGCGTCCATGGTGTACACCCACACCGTCTTCTTCGGGTTGGCGTTCAGGTAGGCAATCGCCGCCTGAAGGTCATAGAAGCCCACCGTTTCCACACCAGCCATCACCGTGACATTGGCCAGCTTTGGTTCGGGGAAGATCTTCAGGCTCATCGCCTCGGCGGCGCTATAGATCTCCATGAAGAACAGCCGGCGTGCGGCATTGAGGGTGAAGGTGGGCAGGCCAATCACTATGTCTGGACCGTGAGCCAGGCCTCGTTGCGTACTTCCGCGATCGCTATAGACCTTCACAAATAAGTCATTCATGCGCACTTCGGCGTGTTCCTCGTTTTCCGCCAATATTGAAGGGGCTGGCATACCAAGTCGAGCATGCTTCGCCAATCTGTCGAGACCATTCCTGTATCGATTGGACTCTTTGATATAGGTCGGTGTATTGATCCACGCCTGCGGCATGCCGGCGAACACCCGGATGTCGGCAAAGTCCGGCCGTCGCGTGCCATTCCGGATGGAATAGAAGTAATTCGCGTTGGCCGCGGTGTGGTAGCCCAGTGAATAAAGCGGCTCCTTGATCAGGTCTTCCAGCGCCTCCCAGTAGACCGGATTGGGATTGTCATCCTTCCAGACCGGGTTGACACCTTGCACGAGCAGCCCCGGCGCGTCGCCGAGCTTCAGATGCGGACTGTCCGTATCGGACGGATTGCGATCGGCCAGTCCCTGCGCCCACAACAGGTTCCAATGGGTGGGGTAGTCCTTCCACATCAGCGGATTCATCCACTGCACGCCCAGTACATACGCGGCCGGCGCGTTGGGACCACTCGCGGGTGTGCGCGCAGACAGTGGATACGGCGACGGATCTCGGTGATAGTTGGACATAGGCTTTCCCGATGAGCAGGCCGACAGGAGCACGGCGATGGCGACTCCGGCCACGACGATGGCAAGACGATTGATGGGTAGCGAGAGTCGATCAGTAGTGTTCACCGTGCCCTCCCTGCAAGATCTGCCCCCCGAAGGCGGGGTCATGCTCGGTGGGTCGCCGATGCTTTGCCGCAGAAGGCGCTTGGGAAATACGGCTGTCCGATCGCTCGTCATCCATGCCAAGAATGCTGGGCACACCGGAATCGTACTCACTGCGACTTTCCAAGGTTTCATCTTCAATGCGACCGGAGCCGTAGTAGGCACCCCAGTCCTCCATGCCCTTCTGTTTGGAATAGCGCCAGTCCGCTAACTGCCGAAGCCACTTCATCTCAGCCTCCGGCATCATGCAGATGCCTACATCCACGTCATAGGCGAGCACCTTCTCGCAGTGCACCGGATTGTTCAGAATGGTCGAGTGGTTCGTGGCATTCAGGTCCACCGCGTACTTCAGGAAGTACTCCCGCTTTTCGGTATCGAACTCGCGGAATTCCGCATACTTGTCCCCCGTAAGATCCCCACCATCCTTCATCTGCTCGATGGCCGCCTCATAGGGGTTCCCGGCCTTGCGCCGGGCCAGCTGACGCGCGCTGGCATTGTGTTCATAGCGCAGCGCCGCTTCATCGCTGTAGTCCGCCGCGCCTTGCCCCGCGCCCCGGTACTTGTCGTAGACGTCGTCGCTCCTGCCCGCCGGATTGAGTGCATCCGTGTGCGACTCCGGTCCCTGGTTGAAAATCCCTTCCACTTTGCCGGCTTGCGCGCTTTGCCCGCCATCGTCAGGCGCCCGCTTGTCTGCGTGATACAGGTGGATCGCCCGCGGGGCGATGGGCTCTTTCACCGCCGGGGCATTGATCGGCACGGTCCAGCCGCTCGGCGGATCGGCGTTCACGGGTACATAGCTGACATGCCCGAAGGTCGTCACCCGTAGCAGGCCGAAGGCCAATTCATAGATGCCACCGAGCACGGTCGCACCGAGCTTTTCTCCGAAACCGCGCTGGTCGTCCTGCCATACCCGCGTCAGATGAAAGCGCAGTGGCAATGGCTTGCGGTACCAGAATGCATTCCCATCGCCCTGGATTGGATCAACCCTCGACGGGTTACTCTTGTCGTAATAGACGAAGTGGCTTGGCTTGGCGCCCACTTCGAATGGCATCTGGCCATACTTGCCCGGATTGCCCTGGGCCCACACACGCTGGAACAAGACATCGGCATGATGGGCAAACGCATAGGGGCCATCGCCGCGCGCCTTGGCCGACTCCAGCATGTCGTGATCGGTGCCGGCGAGCACCTCCTTCGACAGGCCCAGCCACCCCATGCCCTGCACGGTGCTCACTGAAATTACTTGATCGTGGGGATTGCTATAGAGAAAAACATGCTTGCGCGTCTGACGTTCCTTGCTGTCCTCCCCGGCCGTCCAGGAAATTTCCCCTTGCCTGGGACGCCGCGTTGGCGTCAGAGCGTTGACGCAGTCGTCGCAGGCATGATCAAAGGTAGAGCTACCAACAATCTCAAAGAAGCGATCCAGCGTCTTGCGCCGCGCGATAACCGTGACCCGTCCCAGGTCCGTGTCAGCGTTGTACTGCCCGTAGTTATCGAAGAAGTTTGGCAGCACGCTGTATGGCGGATTGGCGAGTACATAGGTGTCCGCGACGCCATCCCCATCGAAATCATGCTTGCCAATGAATGCCGAGGCCATGCCGACCATATTGCCCTGGCTGTGACAGACCACCGTGACCGGACACACCTTGCCATAGGCGTCAATATGCTTGACTCGGACTTGCGCCACCAGCGCGGCCAGGCGCCGCGCGGCATGCGCGCCATAGTGGCGTGGGGGGCAGGCGTAGATCAGCCGGCTTGTCTCCGTATTCAGGTCCTGCGCCTGCAACCCCGCAAACAGGTCGGTGACCGTGCCGGTGGTCCACAGATCCGGCAGGGCAGAGCATCCGTTCGCGAAGGGACCGCCGCCCCAGGCATCCTCTTCGTCAAGCAAGATGTTTGGCCCAACTCGCGCCACGTCTTCCTTGGCAGCTTTATAGCCCCAACGGAATCGGATAATGGGGCTTTGGTCGCCATCGGCAACGAAGTTCGTCGCCTTGACCTCCCGGGACAAATAGCCCTTTGGTGTCAGCTCCGGCAGATACCGCGCTGGACGTAGCACCCCGCCCTGGTACGCGTCGCCCGCCTCGCCGCGCTGCTGGCGCTGATTCAAGCCTTTGCACAGCCCCTCTTCAGCGCTGGCGAACCATTCGCCGTTCGTGTTCACACCGTGCACGAAGATGATGATGCCGGGTAGCGTCTTCAGGTCGAGCTTCCGGGGCGCCTTGCTTGGGACGTGAATGTCGTCGGCGCTGGCAATCGAATTGGCGCCTTGTCTGGTTTCTACGGGTGCATTCATTTCTGATTCCGTGACAATCAATGCGAAGCAGGCTCAGTACAGCTTGGGCGCAAATATCTTTACGCTCACCGCCTCGATCAGATTCGAAGCCGACTGCGCGGTTTCGCCAGCAGCATTGGTTACACCTTCCACCACACTGCCGTCTGCCTTGACGATCTGGTAGGGGGCGTTGGCGACCGGTCGGTCAAGCTCGCCGACCTTCAGCAGGAATTTCCGGCCCGCGTCACCCTGGCTAAACTGCGGCAACGGTCCGCTCAGGCTGGACGGCCCCACGATGTCGAAATCCGACGTATGCAGCAGGATCCCGCCAGGACCATAGGTTTCCACCTTGCCTCCGCCGATGCGGATGCCGGCGCCGTCCGCTGCCATCAGGCTCAGGCTCTTGCCCGCATTGAGAACGATGTTGCCGTCGGTTGCGGTCACCACGACGTTCTGCCTGGCATTCGCTTCGATGCTGGATTTCTGCGCCTGCAGAACCAGATTGCCCTGATGCGCGATGCCGCGCAGCTCACCGCTGTGTGCAAAGAACCCGATTCCCTGCCCCGCATTGACAACGAACTGCTGCCCTGCGGTCATCTGCTGGTTCAACCGTGAGACGGTGTCGATATGCTTGCCGGCATACGTCGTCAATATCTTGGGCGTCGCCAGCGCCATGCCCGCCGGCGCATACGCGCCGAGCAACGGCTGGCCGCCCTGGCCCGGCGCGTCCGGATGGTTGTTGGCGCCAGCGTCCCACTCCCTCACTGCCCGCACGAGTTCGGCCTGCGGGTCCGTATCAGCAGCCAGCCCTTCATGGGCATGGCCATAGTCGCCCAACGACTTCGCCGCCTCCAGCGCCGCCTCCATGCAGCGGATAAACTCGTCGCGCGACAGGTGCCCGCCCATGGCGCCGACCTGCCCTTCGGCCGTGACGAACAACCCCTTCGCACCGCGTATCGCACCCTGCCCATCGGTACGCAAATCAAAGCCCTCGCCGCGCCGGTCCTTGCGGCCGACGTGGTCCGGCACCCCGGTCAGATAGCCCAGGTTCAGTTGCGATGCCTGGTGGTCCGAGGACAGCTGCGCCTGGATCTGGTCCTGCGTGTCGTCCATCAACAGGTGGTTGTGGCGCCCGCCAAACAGCTCCTTGCTGCGGATCCCCGACAAGGCATGCTGCCCCGGCAGCGCCCACGGCGGCAGATTGAGCTGGTTCGGCGCCCGCCCGACAATCACCGGACAGTCCGGATCGCCGTTGATGAACGCAACGATGACCTCCTGCCCGATCCGCGGAATATGCATCGCGCCGAACTGGTCGCCCGACCAGCCGTTGACCACCCGAATCCATGGCGACGAGTTCTCGTCGTACTTCCCGTAGCGGTCCCATTCGAATTGGATGACCACGTTGCCGTGATCGTTGCACCAGATCTCCTGGTTCTTCGGACCGGTCACCACCGCCCGCTGCACGCCGGCCACGTATGGCTTGCCGACCGTGCGCGGGGGGCGAAAGACTTCATCAGTGGGGTGCGCTTCAAAGGCAACGCGGAACGAGAACTGTTGCCCGCTGCCGGATTCGCCGCCGACATCCTCCAGGTCCAGCGTCGCACCGGTCACCAGATACTCGCGGTTCATCGCCGGGTTGCCGTGATTGCTCACCAGGTAGGTGCAGCCCGCCGCCACCCCGCGCAGCGCACCCGCGCCACGTGCGCGCCGGCCGCGTGAGCGGCGCTCTTCCATACGAATCCGCGCGCGCATCTCGCCCACCGCCGGGTCGATGTAGTCGCCCGGGTATTCGTAGCGTTCAAAATCGGCAAAGCTGGTGTCGCGCGGCTGGCTGTTGTCGGTGGTCAGGTCCGCGCGCGGCTTGCGCGGATCGTAGTCGTTCAGCGTCACCTTGCCCGTGCGCAGCCGGTTGACCGGATCGAAGCGGACCAGATGCTCCTGGTCGATCCTGAAGCCACGCGGATAGAGCGGCAGCGTGCGATAGGCCTCGCTCGGGAACGGGCGATACGCCCCCGATTCGGCGGCCAGGATCAGCCGATGGTGTCCGCCGTCATGCTCGAAGAAGTATGTAATGCCATACTCCTCGGTCAGGCGCTGGATGAAACGCGCATCGGTCTCGCCATGCTGCACCTCCCAGGCGAGCTTCGGGTACACCGAGGTGTCGAGGCGCTTCTCCACCGAGAACGGGTAGTCCGCAAGCACCTCGTCAAGAATCTCAATCACCGTCTTCTTCTGGAAGGGCTTGAAGTCCGACGTCTGCGTCGCGAGCCACAGCCAGGGGCGTAGCGTGAACCGGTATATGCGATTCTCCGCAACGCCGCCGACATGCTCGATGTCGGAAATGACGCCGGTGATCTCGCGATGCCCAGTCCCCACCCCACCCAGCAGGCAGGTGCCCATGCCATCGAGCTGGATGGTGACGGTCATCTCGCGGCCGATCATCGCATCGGGATCTGCCTCGGCAAGATATTGTTCCGCGGCAGGCGAGACCGCACGCAGGTCTACCGTGTAGGTGAAGAGTTCGCTCAATCCCTCATGGCCTGAGAGCCGCACGAATTCCAGTTGGGGCTGCCCCAACAGGTCGGGAATCGCCGCGCTGGAGACGCTGACGGTGCGATTCCGCCCAACGGCCAGGTTCTTCAGATGGTTTAGCGCACTCATGAGGTCATCTCTTTAACGGCCGATCGGAGTCGGGCCGTTGTCATCCGCATGGCTTCCGCACTCGGTCGGCGCCAGGCTCCTCGGCCTCGCCAGCTCCAGCACCTGTAGCGAGCGAGGCTGGTCATGACGATCAGGCTTCCTTGTTGCCCTTGATGTCGTACCCCGCGGTCACCGCGCCACCGCTGCCGCCCTGGGCGTTCTGCACCACATACTCCTGCTTCACCCTGGAAAACGACAGCGCCACCGTCTCGCGCATGCGCACTTCGTCATCCACCGAGCCCTTCGGGCTCACCCTGGTGACGATCACGTCGGTCATGGTGAGCTTCAGGTATTCGAGCGGGTTGCCGCCAGCCTTGCGCACCACCAGCACCGCCTCGTTGATGTGCTTGCCGGTCAGGCAGTACTTCATCAGGTTGGGCGAAGCGCGATCGATGAAGTGCTCGAAGGACACGTCCGACACGGTCGCCTTGCCGGCGCCGCCGCCGCTGCCCGCGTGCATGGTGGACTGTTGCTCGATGCTCCAGTCCCAGGCCAGTACTTCGACCTCGTTCTTGTGCGACGAATCCTGCGACTCGCCATCGATGCCGTTGATCTTCAGGAAAATGTCCTGTGCCATTGCAAACTCCTTGACGTTAAGACGGAACTGCAGACAAGAGCCACCGCCAGTGCCACGCCCCAATCAGGTCTGGGGCGCGACACCTCGGCGTGGAACTACCGGTACGTTTGAACGCGTGAGCGACGCTCAGGCGGCGTCCTTGACCGACGGCAGGCGCGCCACCAGCCGCAGCGAGACCGTCAGCCCCTCGAGCTGGAAGTGCGGACGCAGGAAGAACTTGGCGCTGTAGTAGCCGGGGTTGCCTTCCATTTCCTCGACGACCACCTCGGCTGCCGCCAGCGGCCGGCGTGCCTTGGTCTCTTGCGACGAGTTGGCCGGGTCGGCATCAACGTAGTTCATGATCCATTCGTTGAGCCAGCGCTGCATGTCCTCGCGCTCCTTGAAGGCGCCGATCTTGTCGCGCACGATGCACTTCAGGTAATGGGCAAAGCGAGAGCAGGCGAACAGATACGGCAGGCGTGCCGACAGGTTGGCGTTGGCGGTCGCATCGGCGTCGTAGTACTCGGCCGGCTTCTGCATCGACTGGGCACCGATAAAAGCTGCGTAGTCGGTGTTCTTGCGGTGCACCAGCGAGATAAATCCGTTCTTCGACAGTTCGGCTTCACGGCGGTCCGAGATGGCGATTTCGGTCGGGCACTTTATGTCGATGCCACCATCGTCGGTCGGGAAGGTGTGGCACGGCAGGTTCTCCACCACGCCGCCGCTTTCGACGCCTCGGATCAGCGTGCACCAGCCATAGAGCTTGAACGAGCGGTTGATGTTGACCGCCATGGCGTAGGCGGCATTGCTCCACACGTACTTGCGGTGATCCGCACCGTCGGTGTCTTCCTCGAAGTCGAATTCATCGACCGGATTGGTCTTGATGCCGTAGGGAAGGCGCGACAGGAAACGCGGCATGGCGAGGCCGACATAGCGGGCATCTTCCGAGTTGCGCAGGCTGTTCCACGGCGCGTATTCCAGGTTCTGGAATATCTTGGACAGATCGCGCGGATTGGCCAGTTCTTGCCACGAATCCATCTGCAGCACAGATGGCGAGGCGCCGGCAATGAACGGGGCGTGAGCCGCTGCCGAGATCTTGGCGAGCGAGCCCAGGAGTTCGACGTCGGGCGGCGTGTGGTCGAAGTAGTAGTCGGCCACCAGGCAGCCGTATGGCTCGCCGCCAAGCTGTCCGTACTCTTCTTCATAGACGCGCTTGAAGAACGGGCTTTGGTCCCAGCCGATGCCCTTGTAGCGGCGCAGGGTCCGGCGCAGCTCTTCCTTGGACACGTCCATCATGCGGATGCGCAGCTTGTCGTCGGTTTCGGTGTTTGAGACCAGGTGGTGCAGGCCGCGCCAGGCGGACTCCAGCTTCTGGAAGTCCTCATGGTGCAGGATCAGGTTGATCTGCTCGGAGAGCTTCTTGTCGATGGCGCCGATGATGGCTTCGATGCTCTTGTATGCATCATCGCTGATGGTGAACGAGCTGGCGAGCGCCTGCTCGGCCAGGGTCTTGACGGCGAGATCCACAGCCTCGCGGGCCTGGTCGGTCTTGGGCGAAAATTCGCGGCTGATCAGCGCGGCGAAGTCGGAATGGTCAGCGCTCGCGAGCGCTTGCTGTTGTGCTTGTTGGGCGGAGGCCATGGAATCCTTGCTCGATGAGGTGGTTCAGGTAGGCAAGCAGCCGATCCATTCAGGACTGCGGCGACTGAGGTTCGTCGTCGCCGGCCTTGGGCTTGGGCGCCTTGGCGAGCGACTGCAGCAGCGCGGGATCCTGCAGCAACTGGTTGATCAGCGACTCGGCGCCCGACTTTCCATCCATGTAGGTCTGCAGGTTGGCGAGCTGGGTGCGCGCTTCGAGCAATTGCCTGAGGGCATCGACCTTTCCGGCTACCGCCGCGGGCGAAAAATCTTCGATGCTCTCGAATGTCATGTCGACCATGAGTTGGCCCTCGCCGGAGAGCGTATTGGGCACCGCAAACGCCACGCGCGGCTTCATGGCCTTCATGCGCTCGTCGAAGTTGTCGATATCGATCTCAAGGAACTTGCGATCGGCAACCCCCGGCAGCGGCTCGGCCGGCTTGCCCGACAGGTCGGCCAGCACGCCCATCACGAAGGGCAGCTCGATACGTTTCTCCGAGCCATAAACTTCGACGTCGTACTCGATCTGCACGCGCGGCGCGCGGTTGCGCGCGATGAATTTCTGCGAACTGTTCACAACAGACATAGATCTCCCCTGCGGGTTACATGGACATGCCGGTCGGCGTCAAGCCGATCCGGCCTCGGGACACTCCGGCACAACGGCATCGTGGCCAGCGCGGGATTCGGTGAGGTAGGCGAGCCCGGCAGGAGCGCTGTCGGCAACGCGGATCGCGATCGTCGCGAGCTGGCGCTTCTCGGACAGGGCCGCCAGCCACAGGCGCGCCAATTGCGGCTGGATGACCTGCTCAATGAAGCCGATCAGCTGCCGGGCGCCGGTCTCGCCGACCGGACAGCGCGCCACGATGAACTCGACCACCGGGTCGTCGTAAGTCAGCACAATGCCGTGCTGATGCTGCATGCGCGCCACCACGCGATCGAGATGCAGGCGCACGATGCGGCCAAGGTTGTCGGCCGCCAGCGGCAGATATGGCACGACTACCAGCCGCCCAAGGAACGCCGCCGGAAACACCTTGCGCAGCTCTGGCATCAGTGCGTCGCGCAGTGCGGCGGGCTCCGGCATCAGCGCCGGATCCTCACAGAGATTCGCCAGCAGTTCGGAACCGGCATTGCTGGTGAGCAGCAGGATGGTGTTTCTGAAGTCGATATGGCGCCCCTCGCCATCCTCCATGTAGCCCTTGTCGAAGACCTGGTAGAAGACTTCGTGGATATCTGCATGGGCCTTCTCGACCTCGTCGAGCAACACCACGCTGTAAGGCCGGCGGCGTACCGCTTCGGTCAGTACGCCCCCTTCGCCGTAGCCGACATAGCCCGGCGGCGCGCCCTTGAGCGTCGAGACGGTATGCGGCTCCTGGAATTCAGAGAGGTTGATGGTGATCAGGTTCTGCTCGCCGCCGTACAGGGTGTCGGCGAGTGCCAGCGCAGTCTCGGTCTTGCCGACGCCCGACGGCCCTGCCAGCAGGAAGACCCCAACTGGTTTGTCGGGGTCAGCCAGTTGTGCGCGAGCGGTCGTGACGCGCTCCCCGAGCTGGAGCAGCGCATGGCCTTGCCCGATCACGCGTTCGCCAAGTATCTGCGGCAACTGCATCACGGTCGCCACCTCGTCCGCGACCATGCGCCCAACCGGGATACCGGTCCAGTCGGCGACGATTGCAGCGACCACGCGTTCATCCACTTCCGTGTACACCAGCGGCGCATCAGCCTGCGCGGCATGAAGTTGGTCCTCGAGCTCAGCCAGGATGCGTTGCGCCGGGGCCGCGAGCGTCGATTCATCCGTCGCGGACTGCACCAGTGCGTGTCGGCGGGTGACCAGGTCGGCTGCCAGACCGCGCACCCGGTCCCAGCGCGCCGTGGCCAAAGCCAGGTCGGCTTCGCGCTGCTCGCGCCGAGCTCGGGCGGGCTCGATCCGCGCAGCGTCCGGCCGGCCAAGGCCGGCTTCCCGGGCCAATAGCATGCACTCGGCGTCGGCCGCGGCGAGTTCATGGCGGAGATGTTCGACTTCTGCCGGCGGTGCATGCAATGACAGCGCTACGCGTGCACAGGCGGTGTCGAGCAGGCTGATCGCCTTGTCGGGCAACTGCCGCGACGGGATAAAGCGATGCGATAGCCTGACGGCGGCGCGCACCGCCTCGTCGCGGATCAGTACCCGGTGATGCGCCTCGAACGTCCGGACCACGCCCCGCACCATGGCGACGGCCGTGGCTTCGTCCGGTTCCATGACCTGCAGGACCTGGAAGCGGCGGGCAAGCGCCGGGTCCTTCTCGATGTGGCGCTTGTATTCGCTCCAGGTGGTGGCGCCGATCGTGCGCAGTACCCCACGCGCCAGCGCCGGTTTGAGCAGGTTCGCGGCATCGCCGGTGCCCGCCTGGCCACCGGCGCCAACCAGCGTGTGGACTTCGTCGACGAACAGGATCACGGGCGCCGCGGATTTGGCGGCTTCCTCGAGCACGCCCTTCAGCCGCGCCTCGAACTCGCCCTTCATGCTGGCGCCCGCCAGCAGCGCACCCACGTCGAGGCTCAGCAGCCTGATGTCCTTCAGGCTGGGCGGCACCTCACCCGCGGCAACTGCCTGTGCCAGCCCCTCGATGACGGCGGTCTTGCCGACACCGGCTTCACCGGTCAGAAGCGGATTGTTCTGACGGCGGCGCAGCAGGATGTCCGTCATGGTACGGATCTCATGCTCGCGGCCGATCACCGGATCCAGCCGGCCCGCGCGAGCCTCCTCGGTCAGGTCGCGACAGTACCTGCCCAGGGCGGACTTGCCCTCGCTGGCAGATGCCATCGCGCCACTGGTCTCACCCGGTGTGGCGGATACCAGACCACTGCCGTCATAGGCCGCTTCACGGCTCTCGGGCGATTGGGCGATGAGCGCCGGTGCCGTGTCCACCAGGTCATCGGGCCGCAGTTTCGCGAACTGGTTTGAGATGCCCAGCACCGTACGGCGCAACTCCGGCGTCTTGAGCAGCGCAGCGAGCAGGTAGGCGCCGCGGACGCGGTCATCGGAAAAAGCAAGCGTCGCATAAACCCAGGCCCGCTCGATCGCCGACTCGAGCTGGAACGAGAAGTCGCTGATCGAGGTGGCGCCGGCCGGCAACGCGGCCAGCGCGCGGGTCAGGTCGGCGTCCAGCACGGACAGGTCGGCACCGGCATGGCGCAGCAGCCGCTGCAGGTCGCCATCCGGGGCTTGCAGCAGTTGGTGGAGCCAATGCACAAGCTCCACGTATGGGTTGCCGCGGAGCTTGCAAAAGGCCGTCGCACTTTCGATTGCCTTGAATAGCGTGAGATTGAGTCGGCCAAATAACGCCTGACGCGAAATATCCATTCGATGCCTTTACCGTTCGCCACCCTTGAATGAGAGGGCTGCCATTGCACAGAGGTTTTTTATCGGCTTTTTTCAGGATATGGCCAAAACAATACGCCGGCAAACTCCTCATCCGCGATAAACCCTCCGGCTCGGCGGCACCATAAAGTTATTCAACCCATTGATTTTTAATGAATTATTCACATCGTCGCGCGGTTATCACAATTTCTTCGCGCCGACAATGACCCAAACCCCTGTCCGCATGGAATATTACAATTTATGATAATTCATTCACGCGACATGCATCATATTTATCCGATGTACATAGGATCACCCTTAAATTTCTGGAACCAATTTTTAGTTGTGATTTTCATGATATTTAATAGGAAAATTCCATTCGATTTAGAATTCGTTACGCCCGGATTTGCGATTATCATCGGACACTTTCGAAAACCAATAACCTCAGGTGGCTGGGCCAATGAGCGACTGGCAGATCCGCACTGCAGTAATCCACGGCGTCAACGTAGGACTCGGTGGCGGCGGCAATACACCCTGGCCTTGGGACGCGCTTGGCGGGTCGCAGCCAGACGGTGCCGATCCCTTCTCGCTGGTGAAGCCAGCCGGGGGTGCGGGGAAAACGACGGCGGCGGCGGCTGCCCCTGACCCGGCCGACGTGCTCGATCAGCTCAAACGCGAGGCCGAGGTGGCGCTACGGGACCCGAACTACGTCAGTGCCTATGCCAACGCCAACGCAACGTCGACCGCTCGGATCCCGGCGGAGGGCAACCCGAAGCCGCTGCAAACGCTCGCGCAGGAAGCGAACCATGCCGATAGCTTGATGGACATGCTGGACACGGCTGATCATATTGATTCGCTGATCGGCTCCCGGGAGTCCCTGGACGAGCACGAACTCTTTGCAACGCCGGCTGCGCCGGACGTGCTGTGGCAGTTCGCTGGCGACATCGCGCCCACGCGGCGCCGCGATGTCACGGCCCAGCTTACCCGTCGCGAACACCATCTGGTCTCGATCGACAGCGCTTTCCGTCCCGCGCCGGCGCTGAAGCCTGATCCTGACCATGACGCTTGAATCGCACTCCCCTCGTCAGGCTTTCTGGATGACAGACACAGGGGATGTCGCCATGCTGGATGTGACAACGCTCACCCTGGACACGGAGCATGGCTGAACACCGCCCGCCGCGCCGCCCGCATTCGCAGCTGCTGCCGACGTTGCTGGACCGGCTGCGCGACGACGCGCCCCAGCGACAGAAGGAAAGCGCGGACGAATACACCGTCACGCGTGCCCAGGTGCGCGAGATCATCCAGCGCGACCTCACCTATCTGCTCAACACCACCAATCGCGAGGATGAATTCGATCGCAAGCGCTATCCCGCTGCTGCCGCATCGACCATCAACTACGGCGTGTCCCCGGTCGCCGGCAGTTATCTGGCCGAACACAAGTGGAGCGATATCGTCACCATCGTCAGGCGTGCGATCCTGGACTTCGAACCCCGGCTCATCCCCGGCTCGCTGGAAGTGAAGCCGCTGCTGAAAGAAGATGCGCCACGACGCTACAACACCCTGGTGTTCGAGATCAAAGGCCTGATCCATATGAATCCGTATCCGATGGCGTTCACCGCCCAAAGCTCGCTCGACCTGGAGACTAGCCGGATGAGTGTCCAATCAATCCACGCCAGCTGACGCCATGGATCCGCAACTGCTCGATTACTACAATCGCGAGCTCGTCTACATGCGCGAGCTGGCCGGTGAATTCGCCAAACAGCACCCGAAGGTTGCAAGACGGCTGGGCATGCAGGGCATCGAGGTGGCCGACCCCTACGTGGAGCGCCTGATCGAGGCGTTCTGCTTCCTGTCAGCGCGTACCGAGATCAAGCTGGACGCAGAGTTTCCGCGCTTCACGCAGCGTCTGCTGGAGGTGATCTACCCCAACTATGTGGCGCCGACGCCATCGATAGCGGTCGCGCAGTTCCGTCCCAGCCAGAGCGAGGGCGATTTTGCGCATGGCGTGGAGGTTCCGCGCGGCACGGAGGTCAACGCGGCGGCGGCGCCTGGAGAGAAAACGGCCTGCCAGTTCAGGACCACGCAGCCGTTGATACTGTGGCCGGTTGAGATCACCGAAGCGCGGCTCACCGGCATTCCGCCCGATGTCAGGGGTCCGGAGCGCTATGTGCCCGCCCATGTGACGGTCCAGGGGGCCCTGCGCTTGCGCCTGCGCTGTACGCGAGACGCCAGCTTCGACCAGCTGCCCGGCCTGGACCACCTGCCGGTCTATCTGCGCGGCGACGACCTGATCGCCTCACAACTGTTCGAACTGTTGCACAGCGCCGGCGTGGCGACGCTGATCGGAGAGCCCGGGACCATGAGCGAACGCCCCTGCGCAGTGGCGCAGGATGCGGTCAGTTACGTGGGAATGGGACCGGGCGAAGGCGCGCTGCCTTTGCAGTGGAACAGCTTCCACGGGCACAACCTGTTGCATGAGTACTTCGCTTGCCCGCAACGCTTCTATTTCTTCGGCCTCAACAAGCTCGCCCAGGGCCTGAGCCGGATCCGCGGCAAGGAAGCCGAGATCGTGGTTCTGCTGTCAAAGCCGCCCCGGGATCTGACCGGCAAGGTCGACCGCGGACAATTCGCGCTGTATTGCACACCGGTGGTCAATCTGTTTCCAAAGCGCACCGATCGCATCGAGGTCACGCCTGGGCGCGCCGAGTTTCATCTGGTTGCCGATCGCCAGCATCCACTGGACTACGAGATCTATGCCGTCAGGCAGCTTTCCGGACAGAAGTCCCAGCACAGTGCAGGACTCGATTTCCAGCCGCTCTTTGCCACGCTGAACAGTGACGAGGGCAATCACGGCCGGTACTTTTCCCTGCGGCGTGAGCGTCGGCTGATCTCCGAGCAGGCACGCAAGTACGGCACGCGCACGGCATACGTCGGCACCGAGCTGTTCGTATCGCTGGTGGACCAGAATGAGGCTCCTTACCCGGATGCCTTGCGCTACCTGTCGGTGGAGTCACTGGTCACCAATCGCGACTTGCCCAATCTGGTACCGCGCAATGGCCGGCACGACCTGACCCCTGCCGCTTCCATCCCCGTGGATGGCATCGGTCTGATTCGGCCGCCGTCGGCGCCCCGGCCACCGTACGCCGACGGCGAAATGGCCTGGCGGTTGATACGGTTGCTGGGCTTCAACTACTTGTCCCTGACCGATCTGGAGCATCGCTCAGGCGGCCAGGGCCTGCGCGACATGCTGCGGCTGTTCGTGGCGAACGACGACCTCGCGCACCAGGGGCAGATTCAGAGCCTGATCGGCGCGAACGTGAAGCCGGTCATGCGCCGGCTCCCCGGCGATGGCCCCTTGATCTACGGCCGCGGTATCCAGTGCCAGCTCACCGTGGACGAAGGCGGCTTCTCCGGCATCAGCCCATACCTGTTCGGCGTAGTGCTGGAGCATTTTCTGGCGCGCCACGTCTCGGTCAATGTCTTCACCCAAACCGAACTGCACTCCATGCAACGTGGCCTGGTGCATCGTTGGCCCGTGCGCATGGGCGGCCGCGGCGCCGTGTAACCATGTTCAAGGACAACCGCGACAATGCGCCGCCCGCGCCCCTGATGGCGGCCGCACCGGAACACTATGCCGGCCAGGCACCATGGAAGCTGAGTTTTCTGGGCCTCCTGCGGCATTTGTCCGCCACCCACCCTGCATTGCCCCCGATCGGGCGGGCCAGCCTGCCATGCGACGAGCCCTTCCGGGCCGGCCAGCAGGCCGCGCTCACCTTCGCGCCTCGTGAGATCGCACGGGTACAGCTGCTGTCCGGCCGGTTCAAGGTGCAGTTGTTTGGCTTGGGCATGCTGGGGCCCAACGGGCCGCTGCCGATCCACCTGACGGAAATCGTACGCGAGCGCAGCGAGGCCCACCGGGACAGCGCCACCGCGGACTTTCTGGACCTGTTTCACCATCGCGCCTTCATTCAGTTCTATCACGCGTGGGCAGGCGCGCAAGCCGCCGCTGGCCTCGACCGGCGCGACGATGAGGTGTTCTCCCGCTATATCGGCTGGCTGGCGGGGAACGAGACCGAAGAAATTGCGCACAGCGCGCTGCCGCCTCACGCCCGGCTCGCTGCGAGCGCACACCAGGTGCGCGAAGCGCGCAACCCCGACGGCATTGCGGCCACGCTCTCAGACTTTTTTGGGGTGCCGGTCAGGCTTGAAGAGTACGTATTGCACTGGATAGCCATCGATCCGGCCGAGCACTGCCGCCTGGGGCACGCGGGCACCGCAGGCGTCATGGGGCTGGGCGCCATGCTGGGCGAAATGGTGCCGGACCGCCAACACAAGTTCCGCCTGGTGATCGGTCCACTCGGGCTGCAACAGTACCTGAACTTTACGCCCGACGGCAGGGATCTTCCGACGCTCATCGAATGGGTGCGCGCCTTCGTCGGCTTCGAGTTCGTGTGGGAAGCCGAGTTGCAGGTGATCCCGGATTCGGCCCCTGCCGCGGTTCTCGGCGCGCCGGAACGCCTGGGCTGGTCTACCTGGCTGGGCGAACCGGATCGCAGCCGCGCCATCACCGGGATGGTATTCGAGCCCGAACACTACGCAACATGATGACCAGGAACACTAAGACCAAGGCCGCCTCGGTGCCAGGCCCCGACCTGCCCTTCCCCGAACTGCTGGAGCCGGTCGCACGCGAGCGGCCATGCGGCGACGACCTGGAGTACGACCCTGAGTTCGTGCTGCTGATGGCCAGGGCGGCACCGAAGGCGGAGGCGCAGTACGGCAACTTCGTCAGCGAGCCCGAAGCCGTCAACTGGGCGGATCTGGAGCGCGACTGCCGGCGCCTGCTGCTGCGCACGCGCGACCTCCGCATCCTGGTGCTGTGGCTGCGCTGCCGTACCCGGCTAGGCATGGCAAGCGGCCTGCGCGACGGACTCGCGACCATGGCGCGCCTGCTGGCGAAATGGCCGGATGAGATCCATCCGCAGTTGTTCGTTGATGGCGAGGCCGATCCCGCGATGCGCGCCAATGCACTGGCCGCGTTGACCGACCCGGAAGGGCTGATGCGGGAAGTGCGGGAACTGACGATCACGGGCAACGCGGCGCTGCGGCTGCAGATCCGGGATGTCGAGCGCTCGCTCGGCGTACCGCGCCCCGCGGACGCGCTGGCACCGGAATCGGTTCGGCTGCAAATGCAGGATCTGCGCCGGCACAACAGTCCCGCCCTCGCGGCACTGGACCAGGCCGTGGGCGAGGCAACGGCCATTGACGGTTGGGCAAAAGCCAACCTGCGGGAGGACGCCCCCGACTTGAGCCCGCTGCTCAAGCTGCTTGGCATGATGACCACCACCGCCGCGCCCGCCCCTGCACCTTCCGTCGCGGCACCAACGGCCGCGCCACGGCCCGACTTGGCAGCCGCTTTGCCTTCCTGTGATGAGACTGCCGGTGGCGCTTTCCCTGCGGCAGACGCTGTGCACGCAGGCCCCTGCAAACCGCGCGAACGCGATGCCGCACTGGCCGGCATCCGCTCCGCGCGCCAATGGTTCGAGCTCCACGAGCCCAGCAGTCCCGTGGCACTGCTGCTCAGGCAGGCGGAACGGCTGGCCGGCAAGCGCTTCGATGAGGTGTTCCAGGCGATTCCCGCCGATCTGGTGGCGCGCTGGACGCAGGACATATAGCGGGGACCGGCGCCCGCTACTCCAGCATGGCCCGGTGCCGGCCCAGTGCTTCTTGCACGATCTCCAGCAGCCCGCGGCCGGCATCGGCATCGACATGCCCGAGCAAGGCCCGGCGCATGCGCGGTTCCCAGAAGCGCTTGATGTGCCCGGCAATATCCGCGACCGCCTCCTCGCGATCGGGCATGGCTTCGAAGAAGCTGCCGATCTGGTTGGCCATGGTGACAAGGTTATCGATCTTCATGCCAGACTCACTTCGTGCTGCAGGCGTTGGGGATGGGCGTACACCACGTGCGCGCCGGCGCGCACGAAGCCGGCCAGGGTGATCTCGGCTTGTTCGGCAAGCCGCACGGCCAGCGCCGTCGGTGCGGACACTGCTGCCAGCACGCCGGCGCCGATGGCGGCGGTCTTCAGTACCATTTCATAGCTTGCGCGGCTGGTCACCAGCACGGCGCCGCTGGAGATGTCCTCGCCGCTGCGGGCGAGCGCGCCCGCGAGCTTGTCCAGCGCGTTGTGGCGGCCCACGTCTTCGCGCACCAGTGATACATGGCCATCGGCACGCAGCCATGCGGCAGCGTGGGTCGCACCCGTGTGTTGCTGCAGCTCCTGCCGCAGTTGCAGTTGCACGAAGGCGGCCTGGATCACGTCGGTATGGAAGCTGGCATCGCTGCGCACCGGTGCCGGCAGGCGCATCACCTGTTCCAGCGATTCGGTGCCGCATAGCCCGCAGCCGGTGCGTCCGGCCAGCGTGCGGCGCCGGTCCTTGAGCCGCATGAAGGCTTCCGATGCGATCTCCAGCTGCACCGCGATGCCTTCCTCGCGCGTGTCGATTTCGATGTCATAGACATCGGCGGCACGGGTAACGATGCCTTCGCCAAGGCTGAACCCGAGCGCAAAGTCCTCAAGGTCGGCCGGCGTCGCCAGCATCACCGCGTGCGAGATGCCGTTGTACACCAGCGCGACCGGCACTTCCTCGGCCACTTCATCGGGGCTCAGCATCAGCTCGCCGCGGCGCCAGCGGCTGACCGCAAAGGTGCTGTGAGTGGCGGGCACGGCGTCTTCCGCCGCGGCCGGATCAACTTCCGGCGACTGCATGCAGCGCATCATGGCGCGGCCCTCCGCTCAGCCCGCGGCCTGCGCCGGGTCGGCGCTGGCGGCTTCCAGCAGTTGCAGCTGCTGGGTGTTGAACTGCTGATACTCCCGCTGCCACGCCGACGGCTGCGCCACCGGCAGCACCTGCACCGCGGTCACCTTGTACTCCGGGCAGTTGGTGGCCCAGTCGGAGTTGTCGGTAGTGATCACGTTGGCGCCGGATTCCGGGAAGTGGAAGGTGGTGTAGACCACGCCCGGCTGCATGCGCTCGCTGACGATGGCGCGCAACACCGTATCGCCGGCACGGCTCTGCACGCCGACCCAGTCGCCGTCCTTGATGCCGCGCTCCTCGGCATCGTGCGGATGGATCTCCAGCCGGTCCTCGGCATGCCAGTAGACGTTGTCGGTGCGCCGCGTCTGCGCGCCGACGTTGTATTGCGACAGGATGCGCCCGGTGGTCAGGATCAGCGGGAAGGCGCGCGTGATCTTCTCGGTGGTGGGCACGTACTTGGTGATGATGAACTTGCCCTTGCCGCGCACGAAGGCATCGATATGCATGGTCGGCGTGCCTTCCGGCGCGTCGGCATTGCACGGCCACTGGATGCTGCCCAGCTGTTCCAGCCGCTGGTAGCTGACGCCGGCGAAGGTCGGCGTCAGCCGCGCGATCTCGTCCATGATCTCGGACGGATGCTGGTAGTCCATTGGATAGCCGAGCGCATTGGCCAGCAGCATGGTGGCCTCCCAGTCGGCATAGCGCGCCTTGGGCGGCATCACCTTGCGCACGCGCGAGATGCGGCGCTCGGCATTGGTGAAGGTGCCGTCCTTTTCCAGGAACGACGAGCCCGGCAGGAACACGTGCGCGTACTTGGCGGTCTCGTTGAGGAATATGTCCTGCACCACGATGCATTCCATCGACGACAGCGCCTCGGACACGTGCTGCGTGTTCGGGTCGGACTGCACGATGTCCTCGCCCTGGCAGTACAGGCCCTTGAAGCTGCCCGCCAGCGCGGCCTCGAACATATTGGGGATGCGCAGGCCTGGCTCGGGGCTGATCTCGACGTTCCAGGCGTCTTCGAACAGGCCGCGCACGGTCGAGTCCGACACGTGGCGATAGCCCGGCAGTTCATGCGGGAACGAGCCGATATCGCACGAACCCTGCACGTTGTTCTGCCCGCGCAGCGGGTTCACGCCCACGCCTTCGCGGCCGATATTGCCGGTGGCCATGGCGAGGTTGGCGATGCCCATCACGGTGGTGGAGCCTTGCGCATGCTCGGTCACGCCCAGGCCGTAGTAGATCGCGGCGTTGCCGCCGGTGGCGTACAGGCGCGCCGCGCCGCGCAGCTGGTCCGCGGGGATGCCGGTGACGCTTTCCATGGCTTCGGGCGAGTTCTCCGGCAGCGCGACAAAGTCGCGCCACTGCCCGAACGCGCGATCCTCGCAGCGCTCGGCGATAAAGGCTTCGTTGAGCAGGCCTTCGGTGACGATCACGTGCGCCAGCGAGGTCACCAGCGCGACGTTGGTGCCCGGGCGCAGCTGCAGGTGGAAGTCGGCGCGGATATGCGGCGAATCGACCAGGTCGATGCGGCGCGGATCGACCACGATCAGCTTCGCGCCGGCGCGCAGGCGCTTCTTCATGCGCGAGGCGAACACGGGGTGGCCATCGGTCGGGTTGGCGCCGATCACCATGATCACGTCGGCCTTCTCGACCGACTTGAAGGTCTGCGTGCCCGCCGATTCGCCCAGGGTCTGCTTCAGGCCGTAGCCGGTCGGCGAATGGCATACGCGCGCGCAGGTGTCGACGTTGTTGTTGCCGAACGCGGCGCGCACCAGCTTCTGCACCAGGTAGCCCTCTTCGTTGGTGCAGCGCGACGACACGATGCCGCCGATCGAGTCCTTGCCGTGCTTTGCCTGGATCCGCTTGAACTCGGACGCGGCATAGTCGATCGCCTCTTCCCACGACACCTCGCGCCACGGGTCGGTAATTTTCGCCCGGATCATTGGCTTGAGGATGCGGTCCTTGTGGGTGGCGTAGCCCCAGGCAAAGCGGCCCTTGACGCAGGCGTGGCCCTCGTTGGCCTTGCCGTCCTTGTACGGCACCATGCGCACCACTTCATTGCCTTTCATCTCGGCCTTGAACGAACAGCCCACGCCGCAATAGGCGCAGGTGGTCACGGTGCTGTGCGAAGGCTGGCCCAGCTTGATGATGGAAGTCTCGGTCAGCGTCGCGGTCGGGCACGCCTGCACGCAGGCGCCGCACGAGACGCAGTCCGACTCCATGAACGGCTGGCTGGTGCCGGGCGAGACGCGGGAATCGAAGCCGCGGCCGCTGATGGTCAGCGCGAACGTGCCCTGGGTTTCTTCGCAGGCACGCACGCAGCGGTTGCAGACGATGCACTTGGACGGGTCGTAGGTGAAGTAGGGATTGGACTCGTCCTTCTTCATCTGCGTGTGCGTGGCGATCGGGGCCGATTCCGGCCCGCCGTCGTTGTAGCGCACCTCGCGCAGGCCGACCACGCCGGCCATGTCCTGCAGCTCGCAGTTGCCGTTGGTGGGGCAGGTCAGGCAATCGAGCGGGTGGTCGGAGATATACAGTTCCATCACCCCGCGGCGCAGGTCGGCAAGCTTGTCGCTCTGGGTCTTCACCTTCATGCCGGCTTCCACCGGCGTGGTGCACGAGGCCGGATAGCCGCGCCGCCCCTCGATCTCGACCAGGCACAGCCGGCACGAGCCGAAGGCTTCGAGGCTGTCGGTGGCGCACAGCTTGGGCACGGCGATCTGCGCCTCCATTGCGGCGCGCATCACCGACGTGCCGGCCGGCACGGTGACGCTGACGCCGTCGACCTCCAGGGTGACCATGTCGGTCGAGGGGCTGGCGGGTGTGCCGAAATCAATCTCGTTGCGGGCGTTCATGGCGGTTGGTCTCCCGTGTCTCTGCCGGACCTGGCTCAGGCGGCCCTGGCCGGATTGGATGCGAGGCCGAAGTCCTCGGGGAATTCGTTCAGCGCGGACAGCACCGGGTACGGCGTCATGCCGCCCATCGCGCACAGCGAGCCGTTGAGCATGGTGTCGCACAGGTCGCGCACCAGCTGCACATGCCGCACCGGCTGCTCGCCGGCAATGATGCGGTCCATCACTTCGACGCCGCGGGTCGAGCCGATCCGGCACGGCGTGCATTTGCCGCACGATTCGATCGCGCAGAACTCCATCGCGTAGCGCGCCTGCCTGGCCATGTCGACGGTCTCGTCGAACACCACGATGCCGCCGTGGCCGACCACCCCGCCGAACGCGGCATAGGCTTCATAGTCCAGCGGCACGTCGAAGCGCGACTCGGGCAGGTAGGCGCCCAGCGGCCCGCCCACCTGCACCGCGCGGATCGCGCGGCCGCTGCGGGTGCCGCCGCCGTAATCGACCAGCAGCTCGCGCAGCGTGACGCCGAACGCCTTCTCCACCAGCCCGCCGTGCCGGATGTTGCCGGCCAGCTGGAACGGCAGCGTGCCGCGCGAGCGCCCCATGCCGAAGTCGCGGTAGAACTGCGCGCCGCGCGCCAGGATCACCGGCACCGTGGCCAGCGAAATCACGTTGTTGATCACCGTGGGCTGGCCGAACAGCCCCTTCAGCGCCGGCAGCGGGGGCTTGGCGCGCACCACGCCGCGCCGGCCTTCCAGGCTTTCCAGCAGCGCGGTTTCCTCGCCGCAGACATAGGCGCCGGCGCCCTTGCGCACTTCGAGATGGAAGCGCCTGCCGCTGCCGCGGATGTCGTCGCCGAGCCAGCCCGCGGCGAGGGCGATGCCGATCGCGCTTTCCAGCACGGCGATCGCGTGCGGGTATTCGGAACGGCAGTAGATGTAGCCCTGCTCCGCGCCCACCGCCAGGCCGGCGATGGTCATGCCTTCGATCAGCATGAAGGGGTCGTCTTCCATCACCATGCGGTCGGAGAAGGTGCCTGAATCGCCTTCGTCGGCATTGCAGACGATGTACTTGATGGCGGACTGGGCGCCGAGCACCGTCTTCCACTTGATGCCGGTCGGGAACGCGGCGCCGCCACGGCCGCGCAGGCCGGAGTCGGTGACTTCCTGCACGATCTCGGCGGGCTGCATCGCCAGCGCGCGTTCCAGGCCGGCGTAGCCCTCGTGCGCACGGTAGTCGTCCAGCGACAGCGGATCGGTGATGCCGACGCGGGCGAAGGTCAGGCGCTCCTGCCGTTGCAGGAACGGGATCTGCTCGGTCGGGCCGTGTGCCAGCGCGTGCGCGCCGCCCTGCAGCAGGCCGGCATCGAACAGCCCCGGCACGTCGGCCACGCCGACCGGGCCGTAGGCCACGCGGCCGGCATCGGTCTGCACCTCGACCAGCGGCTCGAGCCAGAACATGCCGCGCGAGCCGTTGCGCACGATGCGCACGGCCTCGCCGCGCGCGGCGGCTTCGCTGGCGATGGCGCGCGCGACCTCGTCGGCGCCCAGCGCCAGCGCGGTCGAGTCGCGCGGCACGAAGAGAGTGGTGACCTTGCTCATGCCTGCGCCTCCGTTTCTGCCGGAGTCGACGGCGCGCGCAGCGCGCGCACCAGCGCGTCGAAGCGCGCCGCATCGACATAGCCGTGCAACTGTTCGCCCACCATCACTGCCGGGCCGCAGGCGCACTGGCCCAGGCAATAGACCGGCTCCAGCGTCACCTGCCCGTCCGCGCTGGTTTCGTGGAAGCCGCAGCCCAGCGCGCGCTGCGCGTGCTCGGCCAGCGCCTCGGCGCCCACGGCCTGGCACGCCTCGGCCCGGCACACCTGCACCACGTGGCGACCGGCGGGCTGCTGGCGGAAGTGATGGTAGAAGGTGATCACACCGTGCACCTCGGCGCGCGACAGGTTCAGCGCGCGCGCGATCACGGGCACGGCGGTGTCGGGAATAAAGCCCTGGGTGTCCTGGATCTCGTGCAGGATCGGCAGCAGGGCGCCCGGCATGTGCTGGCGTGCCGCGACGATGGCGGCAATGTGCGCGGCATCGGCGGATGCCGGGGCACCGGGGGCACGGGGTGCGTGGGGGGCGATGTCTGGCATGGCGTCTCCTGTGAGGGCTCGCCAGGACCGGCCAAAGTGCCTGCCGGATCCCGCTTATATGCTATTTTTTTCCTATTTCCGGGCTACCGGATCGCCGTTTCGCCCGTTAGGCGGACTATATGAGAGTGACAGCGGCCCTTCAATAAGCTATTTTCTACATATGATCCGCATCTCGATCCAACCCCACCTGCAGATCCGGGACGACGCCCGGCCGGGCGCCGAGCCGCTGGACGTGTCCCGGCTGGTGGCCCTGCTCGGCCATATCGGCGAATCCGGCAGCATCAGCCAGTCGGCCCAGGCGGTGTCGCTGTCGTACCGCTATGCCTGGGGCATCCTGCGCGATGCCGAGGCGCTGTTCGGCGGCCCGCTGATCGACAAGACGCGCGGGCGCGGCAGCGCGCTGACGCCGCTGGCGCAGCAGCTGGTGTGGGCCAGCAAGCGGATCGGGGCGCGGCTGTCGCCGACGCTGGACAGCCTGGCGTCCGAACTGGAGATCGAGCTGAAGAAGCTGATGGCGCAGCCGGAGGCGACGGCACGGCTGCATGCCAGCCACGGCTTCGCGGTGGCGGCGCTGCGCGACTTCCTCGACGAGCAGCAGGTGCGGCACGACCTGAAGTACTGCGGCAGCGTCGAGGCCGTGGCCGCGCTGGCCGAGGGCGCCTGCGACATCGCCGGCTTCCATGTGCCGGTGGGCGAGTTCGAGCACGGCATGTGGCGCCACTTCACCACCTGGCTCAAGCCCGAAACCCACTGCCTGGTGCACCTGGCGGTGCGCAGCCAGGGACTGTTCGTGCGGCCGGGCAACCCGCTCGGCATCCACACGCTCGAGGACCTGACCCGGCGCGAGGTGCGCTTCGTCAACCGGCAGGTCGGCTCCGGCACGCGGCTGCTGCTGGACCTGATGCTGGCGGCGCGCGGCATCGACGGCGCGCGCATCGAGGGCTACAGCAATGGCGAATTCACCCACGCCGCGGTGGCGGCGTACATCGGCAGTGGCATGGCCGACGTGGGCTTCGGCGTGGAGACCGCGGCGCGGCGCTTCGGGATGGCCTTCGTGCCGGTGATCAAGGAGCGCTACTTCTTTGCGATCGAGCGCGCCAAGCTGCGCAGCGCGGCGCTGGCCGGCGCGGTCGGGGCGCTGACCAGCGAGGCCTTCCGCCAGCGCGTCAACGCGCTGCCCGGCTATGACGGCACCCTGACCGGCACCGTGCAGACCTTGCCGGAAGCCTTCCCGGACTACCGCGACACGCCGCAGCGCTAGCGCCGCAGCAACGACAGGCGGTCAGGATGGCCGGCCCATTGCTCGTGGTCGGGCAGCGGTCCCTTCGCCTTCATCAGCGGCAGCCAGTCGGGCCGTCGCGACAGCTCGGCGTTGAGCGCCAGGAAATGGCGCTGGGCTTCCGGCAGGTCATGCTCGGAATAGATCGCGCCGACGGGGCACAACGGCACGCACATCGAGCAGTCAATGCATTGGTCGGGATCGATGGCAAGGAAGTTCGGCCCTTCGTGGAAGCACGACATCGGGCAGACTTCGACGCAGTCGGTATGGCGGCACTGGATGCAGGCATCCGTCACGACAAAGGTCATTGGGCAGTTACGGCACGGCATGGAAACAGTGCGTGATGGTAACGGCCGGCCGGGGCGCGTGGAGCACCCCGGCTTGTGCGACTTCTTCAAATCCGCTGAAGCGGCCGGGCGCCGCGCCCGCCCGGCACCGCCGCGTCAGGCGGTCTCGCGCATCAGCTCTTCCTTGCGCGCGGCCATGGTCTGCGCCACCTCGCGCAGGTCGACCTTTTCCTTGATCACGTTCTTGAACAGCTCGCCTTCCTCTTCCTCGACGTGGTGGGAAACATATTCCGACAGCACCGTGAAGCTGGCCTCGAGCATGTCGCCGGCGGGGTCCTCCTCGATCGCGGCGATCAGGTCCTTGGCGACCTGGTGCTCGACCTGGGCCTCGTCCAGCATGTCATCGATTTCTTCGCTGACGCCCCGCAACGCCGGGTAGAAAATTTCTTCCTCGATGGTGGCGTGCACCGTGAGCTGGTGGCACACGTCGAGCGCGATCGATTCCTTCTCGTCGCGGTCGTCGGTGTCCTTGAACGCCTTGAACTGCTTCTTGACCGCACGGTGGTCGTCCATCAAGGCACCGAGTGCCTCGGCCTGGTCTGCGGGGATCTTCGACTTGTCCACGGTTCTCTCCTGGTGGGGAGCCGGCACTCCGGCTTCGCCCCGCAAGGAAGGCAGATTCCGTGCCCGCGCCGCATCAGGCGCCGCGGCGCGCGCATGGCGGGCCGGCCTGCGTGTCATTGCAATTCCTGCGCGAAGCCTTGTAATTGTGCCCGCGACGGCGCGTGGGGCCGCGCATGGCATGTCCGCATCGTCTTTGCCCACGGGTATGGCGTTGCACCGCTTTGAGGAGAGGCGTGACGCGCGGCATGAAAGTTGCGGCAGCTATGGCAACCGTTGCGTTATCCCGCAACCAGCCGGAACAGAATCCTCTGCCCGGACCGCTCTCACCAGCGTGCGGCGCGCGCGCCGTCCGACACCATCATGCCGACCACCTTCCTCTACTCCAATTGCGCCGATGCAGCGTCGGCGATCCAGGATGAACTGCAGGCCGCTAGCGCCGCCGGCTATGGCGTCGACCCGCAACACGTGTTCTGGGAGGCCGCGCCCGCCTCGGTGCCGGCACTGCAGCGCTCGCGCCTGCGCGCGCTGCAGCACCAGGTGCAGCCGGGCGACGCGGTGGTTGCGCTGCGCCTGTGCAGCCTGGGCTGGAGCGTGCCCGAAGTGCTGGCCACGGTCCGGCGCTTCCGCCTGCTGGGCGTGGCGCTGTACTGCGTGCAGCTGTCGCGCGATGACCTCGCCAGCGCGACGCCGCCCGACGCGGTCGAGGTCTTGCGTGCGGTCGCGGCGCTCGAAGGCGCGACCCGCAGCGTGCGCGTGCGCGAAAGCCTGGCCGCGGCCAAGGCCATGGGGCGCCAGGTGGGCCGTCCGCCCAAGCACACGCCCGAGCAGCGCCACGCGATCCTGAGCGCGCTGTCGGCAGGCTATTCGGTCAGCGAGACCGCGCGGCGCTTCAGCACCTCGCGCCAGACCGTGCTGCGCATCCGGGCGGCCGAGCCGCTGGCGCAGCGCGCGGCGGCCATCGCACTGGCCGACGCCGAAGAATCCGCCACCGAAACGGCGACGGAATGAAACCCGCCGCCACAACGCGCGGCACGCTGGTGTCGCGCTCCGCTGCATGCCCGGCCGCTTGCCCGGCTTCATTTGGCTGGCTGCCATGACCGACCTCCCCCCCAACGCCATGGACCTGCCCGCGGCACTGGTCGATGCCACCGTGCCGGCCGCGGCCACGCCCCTGCGCGCGCGCCTGGCAAGGCCTACCCTGCTGCTGGAAACGCTGCTGGCGACGCGGGTAGAACTGCTCAGCCGCGACCACGGCTGGCCGCCGCACACCCTGGCGCAGCGCCGCGCCGTGCTGATGCGGCTATGGGAGCAGCGCGCACCGGGACTGTTCGAGCAGGATGGCACCGCCGACAGCATCGAACGCTGCCTGCAGGCGGCGTTCGCCGAAGCGGCCGCCGGACGCCGGCTGGAAGCCGCGCTGCAGTTCAAGCGCGCCTACTACCTGGTGTGCTGCACGGCGTCGTCGGGCAGCCGCGCGAGGCTCCACGGCCACGGCGGTCCGGCCTGACGGCACGGGGCGAGGTCACGCGCAGACCGCGCGCAGCGTCTCGTCCCACTCCGCCACGAAGCGGCCGATGCCGAAGCGCTCGCGCGCCAGCCGGCAGCCGCGCTCGCCCCAGGCGCGCGCCAGTTCCGGATCGTCCAGCAGTTCGCGCATCACTCTGACCAGCACCTCGACGCGGGTATCGACATAGCCGTTGTTGCCGCTCTGGATCACCGTGGCCAGCTCGGTGGTGGCCAGGCCCACCACCGGCACCCCAAGCATCATCGCCTCCACCACCGCCAGCCCCAGGCTGGTGTAGCGGATCGGGTTGAAGAAGAAGCGGTAGCGCGCGACAAACGCCGCCAGTTCCGGGTTCGGTATCTCGCCCAGTCCCCCCGCCTCCTGCGCCGCCATCCCGACCAGGTCCAGCGGCACCTGCTCGCGCACGCGCGCGAACAGGTCGGCGCCGAGGCGGCGGCCGCGCCGCGACAGGTGGTTGACCACGCTGATGCCGCGCGCCAGTTCGCCGCTGTAGCGCACCGCCTCGTCGACCAGCACGCCGTGCTCGATCACGCGGCACGGCGTGACGCCGCTGTTCCACATCAGCGCGTTGAACGGCGTCACGTGCACCAGCAGCATCGACGGGTCCTGCACCGGATGGCGCGTGTTGGTCGGGTGTTCCTGCGGCGGATCGTGTTCCAGGTAGATCGCCGGCAGCGCGCGCTGCGCGGCGCTGAGCAGGTCCGCGCGGTCATGCTCGTAATGGTGGCGGTGCTGGTACAGCACGCAGTCGAAGCGGCCGGCCGGGACCGCATCGTAAGGCACCTCGTGCACGTTGGCCCCCCACGGCAGCGCGCCGCCGGCGCCGGCATAGCCGGGCGTGCCGTCATCGCGCGTGACCAGGTACAGCTCGTGCGGGATCTGCGACAGGTAATACAGGTAGTTACCGTGCACGTGCCAGGTCAGGATGCGCAGCCGCCTAGCCATGGCCGCGCTCCCGGGACGCCAGCGCCAGCGCGGCTTCCACCACGCTGGCCACGCTGATGTTCGACGCACACGGGTGCCCCGCGAGCGGGCAGCGCTGGTGCATGCATGGGCGGCATGCGGGCTGGTCCGCCAGCACGCGGTGCAGCGTGGTGTCGAGCGGCGCCCAGCGCGCGCTGTCGCTGCCGCAGGACACCACCACGCTGGGCGTGCCCACTGCCGCGGCGATATGCGAAGCGCCGGTGTCATTGCACAGCAGCAGGCGTGCATCGCGGATCAGCGCGGCCAGCGTGCCCAGCGCGGTCTGCCCGCACAGGTTGACCACCGGCTTGCCCAGGCGCCGCGCCAGCTGCGCCACCAGCGCGGCCTCGTCGCGGCTGCCGGTCAGCACCACCTTCCAGTGGCGCCGCAGCGCGCGCCCGGCCTCGGCAAAGCGCTCCACCGGCCAGCGCCGCGACAGCATGCGCGCGCCCGCGTGCAGGCAGACGTATTCGCCGGCAACCAGCCCATGCTCGGCGGCCAGCAGCCGCCAGCTGGCGCGGTCGAGCGGACGCAGCGGAAACGCCAGGCTGCGGTCCGCGCACGGATAGCCCAGCGCCTGCATCAGCGCCAGCAGCCGCTCGACCTCGTTGCCCTGCGGCCACGGCACCAGCACGCCGGCGCGGCTGCAGCGCGCCGCGGCGGGGTCCGGACAGAAGCCGGCCATGCGCCGGGCGCCCAGGCGCTGCACCACGGCGTTGGTGAGCGCGCCGCTGCCGTGCAGCTGGATCGCCAAGTCGAAGCGCGCGGCGTGCGCGGCCGCGTAGAACGGGCCGGCGGCGGCCTCGGCGCAAGGCTGTTCCGGCATCCCCGGTGCGCCGGGAAACACCATCAGGTCATCCACCAGCGCACTGAAGCGCGACACGAACTCCTGTGCCCACGGCAGGCCGATCAGCGTGATGCGGGCCTCGGGCTCGCCCGCGCGCAGCGCCCGCAGCGCCGGCACCGCGCACAGCATGTCGCCCAGCTGGAGCGCGCGGAACACCGCGATGCGCCGCGCGCGCGCCGGCGCCGCGCCGCGCCGCGCCGCCTGCTGCGGATGCCGTGCGAGGGGCAAGGCCGTGACCGGCTCCACGCGTGCGTTCATAGGAACACCACCCGGAAGGCCAGCGCGCCGCGCAGCCGCCAGTAAAGCGACAGCGGCGGTATCAGCATGGAGGTGAACGCCATCTCGGCCACATGGGCCGGCGTCAGCGCCGCGCCGCGCAGGCGCCGCGCGCAGAATGCCGCGGTAAATCCGAGCCACAGCAGGCCCGCCGCCGCGGCCACGGCCGGCGCGCCCGCCAGCCATGCGCTCGGCGCGGCCAGCAGCGCCAGCACCGTCACGTAGTAATGCCAGGGCGGCACGCGGCGAATGCGCTGCCGGTACAGGCGCGGATGCTTCTTGTACAGCAGCGCGTCGAAATACACCTTGGCCTGCGCCGCCACGCTGCTGCCCCATGCGGCCGGACGCACCGGATGCGCCACCACGGCCGCGGGCGCTCGCCCCACCGGGCAGACCTGCTCGATCAGCCGGAACTGCAGGTCCGAATCCTCGCGCCACGCGCGCGTGAAGCGCTCGTCGAAGCCGCCGATGCGCAACAGCGCGTCGCGCCGGACGAAGCAATTGGCGGTGACGAACTCGGCGTGCGCAAGGCCGCCGGTATCGCGCTCGTGGTCGGTCGGCCGCGCCGGCAGCGGCACGTGCACGGTGCCTGCCACGGCGCAGCACTCCGGCTGCTTCGCCAGCGCCGCGCAGCCCGCTTCGAGCCAGCCCGGGTCCGGCACGGTGTCGTCGTCGGTAAACGCAATCACGGACGCGCGCGCGCGGCGCCAGCCGGCATTGCGCGCACCCGACGGCCCCTGCGTGCCCGGCACCGGCACATAGCGCAGCGCATGGTGCGGATGTTGCGCCGCCATCAGCGCCACCAGCCGTTCGATACGGGCCTCGCAGCCATCGTCGGCAACGATGATCTCGTACGCGTGCGCGGGCAGGCGCTGCGCGCACAGCGCCTGCAGGCAGCGCGCCAGCAGCGCCGGCCGGCGCCAGGTGGGCACCACCACCGCGACCCTTGGCTCAGGCCTGTCCATGGGCGCCTCCAGCGGGCTTTTCCAGCAGGAACGGGCCGATCACCAGGGCGTCCAGCGGCGAAGTCCAGAAGCACTCGACCGCATCGCGGGGGGTGCACACGATGGGCTCGCCGCGCGTGTTGAACGAGGTGTTGACCAGGATCGGCACGCCGGTGCGGCGCTCGAACGCGGCCAGCAAATCGTAATAGGCCGGGTTCTGCTCGCGGCGCACGGTCTGCACGCGCGCGGTGCCGTCGACGTGGCAGACCGCCGGGATGCGCGCCGCCTGCTCGGGACGCACGTCGTAGATGAACAGCATGAACGGCGCTTCGCCGCGGCCGGGCTTGGCCGCGCTGAACCACTCGGGCGCGCGCTCCTGCATCACCACCGGCGCCACCGGGCGGAAGTCTTCGCGGTCCTTGATCTGGTTCAGCCGCTGCTGCATGCCCGGATCGATCGGCGAGGCCAGGATCGAGCGCGCGCCCAGCGCGCGCGGGCCGAACTCCATGCGGCCCTGGAACCAGCCGATGATCTTGTTCTGCGCCAGCAACTCGGCGGTCTGCCCGGCCAGGTCATCGAGCCGGCGGTAAGGCAGCCTGGCCCAGTCGAGGAAGGCCGCGATCTCGTCCTCGCCATACGCCGGGCCCAGGTAGGCGTGTTCCATGGACCATTGCCGCGCCGGGCGTCCGCGTTGCAGGAAGTCGATCCACAGCGCCGCGCCCAGCGCGGTGCCGGCATCGCCGGCGGCGGGCTGCACCCAGACCTCGTCGAACGGGCTCCGGTCGCGCACGCGCGCATTCATCACGCAGTTCAGCGCCACCCCGCCGGCCATGGCCAGCTGCCGTTCGCCGGTGGCCTCGGCCAGCCAGGTGGTCATGCCGACCACGGTTTCCTCCAGCACCTCCTGCAGCGAGCGCGCGATATCGAAATGCGCGGCGCCGAAGTCCTCGCCGCGCTGGCGCGGCGGCCCCAGCAACGCTTCCAGGTCGGGCTGCGCCACGCGGTAACCGCCTTCGGCATCGCGCCGGACCATGTCGCGGAACACCCCAAGGTGCGCAGGCTTGCCGTAGGAGGCCAGCGCCATCACCTTGTACTCGTCCGACGAATGCAGGAAGCCCAGGTGGCGCGTGACGCGTTCGTACAGCAGGCCGAGCGAGTCCGGCAGGTCGATCTGCTTGATGCGCCGGTACTCCTTGCCGTCGAACACGCCGTAGCTGGTGGTGGCGCGTTCGCCGCGGCCGTCCATGGTCAGCACCGCGCAGCGCGCGAACGGCGCCGCCAGGAAGGCGCTGGCTTCATGCCCCATGTGGTGCTCGACGAAATGCCAGCGGAACGGCCCATCGTGGCGCACGCCGCGAAAGCGCGCGGCGAGGTGGTGCGGTGCGCCGCCCGCCAGTTGCCGCGGTGCGTTGACCACGTACGACAGGAACAGCGGATCCCACGGCGACTCGTGCCCGCTGGCAGCACCGTGCGCCGACGGCTCCAGCGGCAGCGTCACGGTGGCGTCATGCCGGCGCGCGCCCAGCATCAGCGCGGGGTCGAACGCGTACGCGACGTGGTCGACCTCGCGCAGCGCGATGCCGGCCTCGCCCAGGCAATAGTCGATGGCGTGGAACGGCAGCTCCCACGCCGTGAACGGCACCGGGCGCTTGCCGTGCTTGACATGGGTGAAGCGCTCGTCTTCCGCCGCGGCGACGACCTCGCCATCGCGCACCAGGCAGGCGGCGGAGTCATGGTAGGCGGCGTTAATGCCAAGGGTGTACATGGTCGGCCTCGTCATGTGGAAGGTGGCGGGATGCACTGTCGTCCGGCATCGCGGGCGCGGCATCGAACTCGGCAGGCGCCGCTGCGGCCGCGCCCACGCCCGGCCACGGCAGTTCGACCGCGGGCATGCTGTCGGGATTGCCGCCCAGCAGCGCCAGCGCGGCCTGCACCGCGTGCGCGGCCGGCACGTCTTCCAGGCAGCGATGGTGTCCCTGCGGGCACATGCTCTTGTAGCAATAGCGGCACGGCACATCGGCAAACAGCGTGCGGTGCGGCACCTGCCACGGCGTGTGCTGCGGATTGGTCAGCGCGTACAGGTCCACCACCGGCGTGCCCAGCGCGGCGGCCAGGTGGACCGGCCCGGTGTTGTTCGACACCAGCAGGTCGGCGGCTTCCAGCAACGCGCCCATTTCGCCCAGGCGCAAGGCGCCGGCGAGCGGCACCACGCGCGCGTGGCCGGCGGCGGCGCAGACCGCGCGCACGATGTCGTGCTCGGCGGCATCGCCCGTCACCAGCACGTGCGCGCCGGCCTTCACCGCCAGCGCGTGCGCCACCTGGGCAAAGCGCGCCGGCGGCCAGCGCCGCGACGGCGCGCTGGCGCCGGGATGCACCACCACCACCGGCCCGCTGCGGCCGCCGCGGATCGCGGCGAGGCGCCCGGCGAGCGCGGTGCGGTCCGCCGCCAGCACGCGAAAGCGCAGGCGCGTCTCGCGTGCGACGGCCCCTACCTGCGCCACCAGGTCGAGCTGCCGCTGCGCCTCGTGGCGCGGACGCTGGCCCGGCTGCGTGCCCGGCTCGGTGTCGGGGACCCAGTCGCTCAGCAGCGTGTAGGGGTTTTCGCGGCAGCAGGCCAGCCGCAGCGGAATGCCCGCCAGCGCGCACAGTACCGCGGCGGGCAAGGGGCTCTGGCTGTAGACGGTAAAGATCACGGCCGCGTCGAAGCGAAAGCGCGCCAGCCAGCGCGCGCAGGCGGCAATCTCCGGCCCCGGCGCCGGTGCCGCCCGGGCCTCGGCATGCCTGGCCCAGGGCGCGTCCCAGGCCAGCACGCGGCCGACCATCGGCAGGTGCGGCGCCAGGGCCGCCGCGCTGTGCGAGGTCAGCAGCGTCAGCCGGCGGGCCGGCAGCGCATCGGCCAGGGCCTGCATCGCCGGCGTGCTCATCAGCACGTCGCCCATATTGTCGAGGCGCACGCACAGCACGCTGCGCGCGGATTGCCACTTCATGGCGCCTCCGCACGGCATGGTGACGCGGCCCTCGATGCGGCAGCGCCGGCAGAATCCGCTGCCCGGGTGCGCGCAACCACCAGGCGCGCGGCGGCGTCGAGCGTCGGCACCACGTAGTCGGCCTGGCGCGCGGGCGAAAGCTGCCATTCGGTCTCGTTGCCGCAGTCGACCAGCACGGTGGCGCAGCCGGCACGGTTGCCGGCCTCGACGTCATTGAGGATGTCGCCGATCATCCAGGACCGCGCCAGGTCGAGCCGCCATGCCGCGGCCGCCTGCAGCAGCAGCCCGGGCATGGGCTTGCGACACAGGCACGCGCGCGCGTAGGGCGCCACCTGCCCTTCGGGATGATGCGGGCAATACAGGAAGCCGCTCAGCGCCGCGCCATGCTCGGCAAACATGGCCGCCAGCCGTTCACGCACTGGCACCAGCTCGGCCTCGGTATGCAGGCCATGGGCCACGCCGGGCTGGTTCGTCACCACCACCAGCGGCAGACCCAGGCCGCCCAGCAGCCGCAGCGCGGCGGCGGCGCCTGGCGCAAACCGCATGCGCGCCGGATCGACGTTGTAAGGGACGTCGTCCAGTACCGTGCCGTCCTTGTCCAGCAGCACGGCCGCGCGTAGCGGGGCGGCGAGGCTCATGGCCACGAGGTCTCCTTCATGGGCAGCACCATCACCTCGGGGATCACGGTTTCTTCCGGCTGCGTCAGCACGAAGCGCACCGCGTTGGCGACATTGGCCGGGTCCTGCAGGTTGCCCTGGTCGATGTCGGGAAAGCGGTCCAGCAGGAACGGCGTGCGCATGCCGCCCGCGACGATCGCCGAGACCTTGATCCCGTGCGGCCGCAGCTCCGCATGCAGCGCGTGCGAGAAGCCCAGCAACCCCCATTTGGTCGCGTGGTAGGCCGAGGCATTGGGCCACGCGCGCTTGGACGCGGTCGAGGCAATGTTGACGATATGCCCCCCGCCCTGCGCCTTCAGTACCGGCACGGCGGCATGCGCCATCAGGTAGGGGCCGTACAGGTTGACCATCAGCACTTTGCGCCAGGTCTCGGCATCGACCTCATCCACCGGCAGGGTGATGTCGATGGCGGCGTTGTTGACGATGCCGTCGAGGCGCCCGCCGCGCGCGCGCACGGCTTCGAAGGCGGCGCGCACGGACGCGGGGTCGGAGACATCCAGGTGCAGCGGCCACGCCTGCGCGCCGGCCTCGGCCAGCCCGCCGGCGCTGTCGCGCGCGAGCTTGTCGTCGATATCGGCCACGATCACGGCAGCGCCGGCCGCGCTCAGCGTGCGGCAGATGGCGGCGCCCAGGCCGCGGCCCGCGCCGCTGACGAGATAGGTGCGGTCCTGCAGCGGCATGGCGGCCTCGGTGTGCGCGGCGGGTCGTGGCGATTGCGAAGTTGGCATGGTGGTTCCCTGGCGATGGGTATGTGGTGGACTGTGATTCGGACCACGAATCGGACCGAATCGGACAACGAATCGGACATCGGTCCTGGCACCTTGTCGGCTGCCCCATGCCGCGATCAGGACAGGCATGGCCAGGTGCGCAGGCTTGCTGCCAGTGCGAAATGTGTGCCAACAGTCGGGCGATACGCGGCTGCCGGATCAGCCAGCCGGCTGCGCGTGCATGCAGGCCCCTTGCGCCACCGCCCGCAGCAGCATCGCCACGCAGCCGGCAAAGGCCTCGTCGTACCACGCGTTGGCCCCGCTGACGGCGACCACGATGCCATCCACCACGGCGGCGCCGCCGAGCAGGGTGTCGTCGCTGCGCAGCCGGTGCGGGCTGCAGTGGACCACCTGCCCGCTAGCCATGCCGGTGCGCCAGCTCAGGCTGGCCTTGGCACGCGCGTAGCGGCTGTAGTCGGCATCCCAGGACTCGCGCGACGGCAGCGAATGCTCATAGAGGATCGCTTCCTCGAAGGCACAATCGCCGGGCTGCAGCGTCGGATCCATCACGACCACATGCATGCAGCCGCTTTCGCCGACGGCCTTGTCGCGCAGCGAGGCCTGCAGCATTGGCAGCGCCAGCTCGACCGCACGCCGCGCCGCGGCGGGATCGCTGAACCGGCTGGCGCCGGCATGGGAGGCGCGGGGCGCCTGGCCCGCATCCGGGTTGGGTGCCATGGGCAGCTCCATCGATGGTTTGGGAAGGCACGCCGCGCCGGCATCGCGTGCAGCGCGGCTTGCATCGGAGTCATCGACACAGCAAACATCGGGCCGGTTGCAACCCTGCTCTGGCTAGCGTCCAACCGCCAGGATCGGTAAGCGCAAATTACAAAGCGGCGGCGTAAGAATGACTAAAGCGCGCGTGCACAGGCTGTCGTGCGTCTTCTTCGCAATGCGGTGAGCCTGGCCCCTCGAGAACCGCTATATCGCTTCTGCTTCGGTTCCCCGCCCGAGGTGTTTATCGCCGGAATATTTGCACAGGGGCGATGGCACGCTAGCTGCAAGGGCCACCACCTCCATACCGCCCGCGTTCGCGGTCACGGCGGCAAACCACCGGAGCCAACCATGCGCAAGATCGCGCTTATCAGCGAACATGCCTCGCCACTCGCCAGCGTTGGCAGCACCGACTGCGGCGGTCAGAACATCTATGTGGCGCATCTTGCAAGACAGCTTGGCAGCCGCGGCTACCAGGTCGATGTCTTCACGCGGCGCGACAAGGCGCTGTTGCCAGAGGTGGTGGCGTTCGCGCCCAACGTGCGCGTGATCCACGTCACGGCGGGGCCGCCGGTGCAGATCCCGAAAGAACAGCTGCTGCCCTATATGGAAGACTTCGGCGCGTTCCTGGCCGACTTCGTGCGCGGCGATGCCACCGGCTACGACGTGCTCCATGCCAACTTCTTCATGTCCGGGCTGGCCGCGCTGCGCGCGCGCCACACGCTCGGCATCCCGCTGGTGATGACCTTCCATGCGCTGGGCAAGGTGCGCAGGCTGCACCAGGGCAGCACCGACGGCTTTCCCGACGACCGCTTCGGCATCGAGGACACGCTGGTGCGCGAGGCCGACTGCGTGGTGGCGGAATGTCCGCAGGACCGCGACGACCTCGTCAATCTTTACAGCGCCGATCCCGCGCGCGTGCAGACCGTGCCGTGCGGCTTCGATGCGGCCGAGTTCGCGCCGGTGCCGCGCGACGCGGCGCGGCGCGCACTGGGCTGGCCGCTGCATGGCTTCCGCGTGCTGCAGCTGGGGCGGCTGGTGCCGCGCAAGGGCATCGACAACGTGATCCGCGCGCTGGGCTGCCTGCGCCGCGACACCGGCCTCGACGCCACCCTGTACGTGGTCGGCGGCAACGCCGAGCAGCCGAGCGTGCAGGCCACGCCGGAAATCGGCCGGCTGCAGGACGTGGCCAGCGCCGAGGGCGTGGCCGAACGCGTGGTGTTTACCGGCCGGCGCGGGCGCGACACCCTGCGCCTGTTCTACAGCGCCGCCGATGTCTTCGTGACCACGCCGTGGTACGAGCCCTTCGGCATCACGCCGGTGGAGGCGATGGCGTGCGGCGCGCCGGTGATCGGCGCCGACGTCGGTGGCATCCGCTCCACCGTGGTGGATGGGCACACCGGCTTCCTGGTGCCGCCCAAGGCGCCGGCGGCGCTGGCGGCGCGGCTGGCGCAGCTGGCCGCCAACCCTGCGCTGGCGCGCAAGCTGGGCGAAGCGGGCCGGCGCCGCGCGCAGGCGCATTTCACCTGGGCCGGCGTGGCCAGGCAGATGGAGGCGGTCTATGCGCACGTCTGCGCCGGGGAGCCGGCACTGCAGGCCGGGGCCCGCCGTGTCGCGGCCTGATGCGGACTCGACCGGCCGGCACGAGCAAGCAATGCAAGGAGAACGGAAATGAAGGAAAGCGATCGCAAGCGCATCCTGGTTACCGGCGGCGCGGGATTTCTCGGCTCGCACTTGTGCGAGCGGCTGGTGCGTGCCGGGCAGGACGTGCTGTGCGTGGACAACTTCTACACCGGCACCAAGGAGAACATCGCGCATTTGCTGGGCCGGACCAATTTCGAGCTGCTGCGGCACGACGTCACCTTCCCGCTGTATGTGGAGGTCGACGAGATCTACAACCTCGCGTGCCCGGCCTCGCCGGTGCACTACCAGCACGACCCGGTGCAGACCACCAAGACCAGCGTCAACGGCGCCATCAACATGCTGGGACTGGCCAAGCGGCTCAGGGCGCGCATCCTGCAGGCCTCCACCAGCGAAGTCTATGGCGACCCCGAGCATCATCCGCAGCAGGAAGGGTACTGGGGCCACGTCAATCCGGTGGGCATCCGCTCCTGCTACGACGAAGGCAAGCGCTGCGCCGAGACCCTGTTCATGGACTACCACCGCCAGCACGGGCTGGACGTGCGCATCGCGCGCATCTTCAATACTTACGGGCCGCGCATGCATCCGGCCGACGGCCGCGTGGTCTCGAACTTCATCACCCAGGCGCTGGCGGGGCAGCCGCTGACGGTTTACGGCGACGGCGCGCAGACGCGTGCCTTCTGCTATGTCGACGACATGGTTGACGCGCTGGTCCGGCTGATGGAAGCCCCCGCCAGCGGCACGCCGGTCAACCTGGGCAACCCGCGCGAAAGCACCATGCTGGAGATTGCGCAGGCGGTGCTGCGCGCCACCGGCTCGCCGTCGCGCATCGAGATGCGGCCGCTGCCGGCCGACGACCCGCACCAGCGCTGCCCCGACATCACGCTGGCGCGCCAGCTGTTGGGCTGGGAGCCGCACACCGCGCTGGAAGACGGCCTGCGCCGCACCGTCGATTACTTTGCCGCGCGGCTGGCCGCGCAGGCGCATGCCGAGGGTGCGCCCGGCAACGTGGTGCCGGTGTCCGCCACCGCGCGCGAAGCGCGTGCCGCGCTCAGTTGACGGCGTACCGGGGCGCGCGAGGGGGCGGCATGGGCACGGCGATGGTGGTCGATCTCGCCGCTGCGGTGACCGTGATCTCGCCGCATCTGGACGATGCCGTGTTCAGTTGTGGCGGGCTGATCGCGGCCGCGCGCGCGGCGCGCGTGGTGACGGTGTTCGCGGGCGTGCCGCCGGCGGACATGGCGTCGCCCGACTGGGACCAGGCCGCCGGCTTCGCCAGCGCCGAGCAGGCGGTGCTGTCGCGCCGCCGCGAAGACAACCACGCGCTGACCATGCTGGGCGCGCACGCGGTGTGGCTGGAGTTCTGGGACAGCCAGTACGGGCGCCGCTATACCGCGCAACAGCTTGCCGACGCGCTGCACACCGTGCTGCTGACGCAGACCGAGGGCGTGGTGGTGGCTCCGCTCGGGCTGTTCCATTCCGACCATGCCCTGGTGCATGACGCCTGCCGGCTGCTGATGCTGGCCGCGCACGCGCGCGGCCCGGCATGGAACGGGCCGGCCGCCGCACCCGCCGCCGCGCCGCCGCCCGTGCAGTGGCTCTATTACGAGGACGCGATCTACCGCCGCATGCCGGGCCTGCTGCAGCAGCGGCTGGTGCAATGCCGGGACAGCGGCCTGTGCGCCACGCCCGTCAACCTGCCGGTGGCGCAGTACCTGACGCAGAAGAGCTACGCGCTCAACGCCTACCAGAGCCAGCTGCAGCTGTTCAGCGAAGACCGGCTGTGCGACCTGTGCGCACCCGAGCGCTACTGGATGCTGCAGCCGGCCGGCGCCGCCCCCGCCTGAGGCTTGCCTGAGTTCTGCCTGAGTTCTGCCAACAGCCATGCCGATACCAGCCACCGCTTCCGCTTCCCGCGCTTCTCCGCGCACCCGCGCTTGCGATATCAGCGTGGTGGTGCTGACGCACAACCGGCGCGATTCGGTGCGCACCGCGCTGGCGCGCCTGAGCGCGCTGCCGGAACGCCCGCCCATCGCCGTGGTCGACAACGCCTCGGACGACGGCACCGCCGCCATGGTGCGCAACGAATTCCCGCACGCCGCGCTGCTGCGCAGCGCGCGCAACCTCGGCGCCGCGGGCCGCAACCTGGGCGCGGACTGGGCCCGCACCCGCTATGTCGCCTTCTGCGACGACGACTGCTGGTGGGCGCCCGGATCGCTGTCGGCGGCCTGCGCCATGTTCGAGCGCCATCCGCGCGTGGCCGCGCTGACGGCGCGCATCCTGGTGGGCGAACACCGCGGCGAAGACCCGACCTGCGCGCGCATGGCGGCCAGCCCGCTGCCCTCGGCGATGCTGCCGGGCCGCGCGATCCTGGGCCTGATGGCGGGCGCCACCGCGTTCCGCACCGATGCCTTCCGCCAGGCCGGCGGCTATCACCCGCGCTTCTTCCTGGGCGGCGAGGAAACGCTGCTGGCGCTGGACCTGGCCGCGCATGGCTGGCAGCTGGTGTATGCGCCGCAGCTGGTGGTGCACCACCATCCCAGCCCGCTGCGCAACCCCGCGCAGCGCCGCTCGCTGCTGGCGCGCAATGCGATCTGGTCCGCGTGGCTGCGGCTGCCCTGGCAGGTGGCGCTGGGCGAGACCGCGGCGGCATTGCCGCAGCTGTGGCGCTGCCAGGGATGGCGCGGCCTGGCCGAGGTGCTCGGCGGCATGCCGTGGGTATGGCAGGAGCGCCGCGTGATCCCGGCGGAAGTGCTGAAGCTGCGCAGCCGCTTGCGCGAGCCGCCCGCCTGAGGCGCGGCCGCTGCGGTCAATGTGGCCGCGCTACGCTTGCTGCGCGTCCTGCGCGGAGCGCATCGCCAGCGAACGGATCGCCGCCACCAGCTCGCCCACCCGCACCGGCTTGGACAGGTGCAGCTGGAACCCTGCCATCAGCGCGCGCATGCGGTCCTGCGGCTCGGCGTGCCCGGACAGCGCGATCGCGGTCATGCGCTTGCCCAGCGGCACCTGCATCTGCGCCTCGAGCCGTCGCACCCGGCGCAGCACGGTGTAGCCGTCTTCCTCGTCGAGCGCGAGGTCGCACAGCAGCACCTGTGGCCATTGGCCGGGATGCGTGCCCGCCAGCAGCGCGACCACGTCATCGCCACGCTGCTGCGCAATCGCATGGGCACCGTAGTCTTCCAGCGAGGCGCTCAGCACCTCGCGCGTGGGCTCGTCGTCGTCCAGCAGCAGCACGCGCAGGCCCTTGAGCGCCTGTGCATCGGGCGCCTCGGGTGCGGGCTCGGCGTGCGGCGTGGCGTCCAGCGCGCGGCGCGGCTCGGCCTCCTGCACGGCGCGCATCGGCATCAGCAGCTGGTAGGCGTGCGCGGGCCCGTCGGCAGTCAGCGTGACGCCGTGCTCGGCCAGCCATTCGTGCAGGCCCTGCACGTCCGGCAGCGGCAAATCGCCCGGCGTGGCGGACAGCCGCAGGCCGGCCTGGCCGTCCAGCCGCTCGAGCCGCAGTTCCAGCCGCCCGCCCGGCTCGATGGTGGCGATCATGTGCTGGCACAGCTCCCAGATCGCCTTCTGCAGCACGCCCGGATCGCCGGTGACGCGCAGCTCCGACTCGCTCTGCACCGTGAACAGGTTGACATGGCGCTCGGCGATCAGCTCGCGCAGCCCGTCGACCACGCTGGCCAGCAGGATCTCGAGGCGCACCGGCTGCAGCGCCAGGCGCCGTTCGGCGCGTTCCAGCTCGCGCTGCTGCTGCTGCAACTGCCACATCTGGGTGTAGATGCCGCCACGCTCGAGCAGCGTGGCGTGATTGCCGTCTTCGACGATGCGGCCGTGCTCCATCACCAGGATGCGGTCGGCATCGACGATGGTCGAGAGCCGGTGCGCGATGATCAGCGCGGTGCGTCCGCGCGCGACTGCGGAAAGCTCCTGCTGGATCGCGCGTTCGGAGCGCGTGTCCAGCGCCGAGGTGGCCTCGTCGAAGACCACGATGGGCGGGCGCTTGAGCATCGCGCGCGCAATCGCCACGCGCTGGCGCTCGCCGCCGGACAGGCGCACGCCGCGCTCGCCCACCTGGGTTTCGTAGCCGTCGGGCAGGCGGTCGATAAACGCGTCGAGCTGCGCCGCGCGCGCCGCGGCGACGATGTCGGCGCGGGTGGCGCCTTCGCGGCCATAGCCGATGTTGTAGGCGATGGTGTCGTTGAACAGGATGGTGTCCTGCGGCACGATGCCGATCAGTTCGCGCAGGCTGCGCTGGGTCACCAGACGCAGGTCCTGGCCATCGATGCTGATGCTGCCGCTGTCGGGCTGGTACAGCCGGAACAGCAGCCGCGCCAGGGTCGACTTGCCCGAGCCGCTGCCGCCGACCACCGCCACGGTCTGGCCGGCGCCGGCACGGAAGCTGACGTCCCACAGGGTCTGGTGGCTGGGGTCATAGCTGAAGTTGACGCGGTCGAACACGATCTCGCCGCGGCTCACGCGCAGCGGGCGCGCGGCCGGGGCGTCGCTGTCCTCGCCGGGCTTGCCGTGCGCGTCGAGCAGCGCGAACAGCCGCTCGACGTTGGTCATGGCGTCGTTCGACTCGCGGAAGATGAAGCCGAGCGTGTTGAGCGGCAGCACCACCTGGATGATGTAGGCATTGATCAGCACCAGGTCGCCCACCGACAGCGAGCCCTGGATCACCCGCTGCGTGGCCAGCAGCATCACCGCGCCTACCCCCACCGCAATGCAAACGCTCTGCCCGATATGCAGGGCCGACAGCGCATACTGGTTTTCCACGCTGATGCCGATCCAGCGCTGCAGCATCTCGGACAGGCGCCGGGTCTCGAACGACTCGCGTGCGAAGAACTTGACGGTGTCGTAGTTGAGCAGGCTGTCCACCACCTTGCTGTTGGTGGTGGCCTCGACCGCGTTGACCTGGCGCTGCACGCGCATGCGCCGCTGCGTGAAGACATAGGTAAAGCCGGCGTACAGCACGAACACGCCCAGGATGATGGCGGCGAAGGCCGCGCCATAGGCGCCGATCATGATGGCCAGTACCGACACGATCTCCATCAGCGTCGGCACGATGGTGAAGACCGCCACGCCCAGCAGGAAGCCGATCGCCGCGGTGCCCTTCTCCAGGTCGCGGATCACGCTGCCGGTGGCGCGCTGCGCGTGGAAGCGCGCGCCCAGCGCATGCAGGTGCGCGAAGGCGCGTTCCATGAAGCCCGCCACCGTGCTCTGCGTGACGTAGGCAAAGACCACGTCGCGCAGTTCGCTGAAGGCGTTGCCCAGCAGCCGCAGGATGGCATAGGCCAGCACCAGGAACACCGGCATCGCCACCAACCCCAGGCGCGCTGCATCGGTGCCGGCCGCGGCGGGCGTGACCTCGTCGACCACCAGCTTCAGCATCAGCGGCACCGCCACGGCACAGGCCTTGGCCAGCAGCAGCAGCGTCACCGCGACCAGCACGCGCGCGCGGAAGCGCCAGATCGCGCGGAACAGTTCGGCGGCGATGCGGCGGCGGGAGGCGGGACGGTTGGTCTGGGGCATGCGCGGTTCAGGCGTCAGGCGTTCGGTGCGGCATGGCAAGGCACGCATGGCGTGGCCGGCGCGCGATCCTCGGAGAAGGCAAGTTCCATACCGATCGCAACGCGGCACCATGGCGCGAAACCTGCAGCGCATCGGCAGCAGCGCTCGCGCGCTGCGTCACCGCCATCCGCCATGCCCGAGCGCAACAAGCCCCCTGTCAGCCGCGGCGAACTGAACCAATGCCGGCGCTGCCCGTTGTGGCGCAACGCCACCCAGGGCGTGCCCGGCGCCGGCGCGGCGCACGCGCGGATCATGCTGGTGGGCGAACAGCCGGGTTCGCAGGAAGACCTGCAAGGCTCGCCTTTTGTCGGGCCGGCCGGGCACCTGCTGGATGAAGCGCTGCAGGCCGCCGGCCTGGACCGCGACAAGCTTTTTATGACCAACGCGGTCAAGCATTTCAAGTTCGAGTGGCGCGGCAAGCGCCGCCTGCACAAATCGCCGGCGCAGCAGGAGATCGAGGCCTGCAACCTGTGGCTGGAACGGGAGTTGGAGAAAGTGCACCCAGCGGTGGTGGTGGCGCTCGGCGCCACCGCGGCGCGCGCGGTGCTGGGCCGCAAGAGCGTGACGCTGGCGGGCATGATGGAGACGCCGGTCGAGCACGAGGGGCGGCTGGTGATCGCCACCTACCACCCCTCGTTTGCCCTGCGCCAGCGCAGCGACGAGGCGCGTGCCGCGGCCTTCGACCGCATCGTGCGCAGTCTGCAGGCTGCCGCGCGGCTGGCGCGCGGGGCCAGGCAATGACCGGGTCAGGACCGGTTCACTGTCGGCGGCGCGTCGGGATCGCGGCTGCCGGGATCGTGCAGGTCACGCGCGCCGACCCCCGGCGGCATCTCGCCCTTGCCGCCCTTGTCCGGCTTGCGCGCCGGCTGGTCATCCTTGCGGTGTGATGCCGCATGCTCCCAATCGGCACGGGCGCGCTCGCGCGCGCGCTGGTTGTCCGCGGCGTTTTCCTTCAGTTCACGGTCATCCAGGCCCTGGCGCCGGTCCAGCGCCGGATCGTTCGACGTGTCGTGCTTGCTGTGTTTCATGACGCCTCCGCTTAGGGTGGGCCGCAATCGCGGGCCAACGCTGAAGTGCGCGCAACTTCCGTTCCCGCGGCTCTGGCCCCGGCCGCTGCCGGCGCCTGCCGGCACCGCAGCGCACGTCGTCGCCGCGTCCTTGTAACAACCGCCGGCGCTTGTAGAAAGTGCGTTGCGCCGGTGCTCCGCCCGGCCCCGCTCGGCGGTATGCGAGATGGCCCGGCAAATGCTTTTGCAGTACCAGCATGCCCCGCTTGACAGCACGCCAGCGTTCAACAGGAGAATCCAGATGCGATCCACCATCCCCCGCGCCGCGGCCGTCGCGCTGCTGTGCGCGCTCGCCGGCGGCACCCTGGCGCAGCCGCCCGAAACCGGCGTGCGCACCGACAAGGGTCCCAAGGGCAGCCAGACCATACCGCCGCCCGGTGCCAGCGTGGCGCCGGGCAGCACGCCGGGCGCCACGCCCACCAACCCGGGCGGGCTGGCCAGGGATCTCGGCGACGTGCCCAAGGAGCCGCACACCGCGGGCGGCCTGCCCGGCCGCGACAAGCCCAAGCCGGCCTCGGAAAGCGCTGGCAAGGTCGACCGCGACGGCCTGCACGGCAAGCCGCGCACGGGCACCGGCGGGGCCTCGATCGACCAGACCCGCGTGCCGGACTCCAAGGCGCGCTGATTTTATTCAGGGCATCAGCACGCAGCGCTGGCGCGCGCCGCGGGCCTGCGCCGCCCACACGCGCCCGATCGCTTCCAGCGGCTCGGCGACGATATCTATCTCCATGCGCCCCGCGGCGGTATGCCGGCACAGTTCGGCATAGGCCTGCGCCTGCGCCGCGATCGGCGAGTGGTAGTAGGCAAAGCCCATGATGTCGAAGCACGCCTGGCGCGCGGCGGCGCCGGCAAAGGTGATGGTCGGCGCGACCGTGGTGCCGATATGGACCAGCCGGCCGCCGTGGCCCAGCGCCAGCAACGCGGCTTCGGCGGGCGCGCCGCACAGGTAGTCCAGCACGATATCGACGCTGCCGTCGGCCGCATTGCGGTAGGCGTCGAGCAGGTCGCCGGGCTGGTCGAGCGGCACAACCGCATCGGCGCCCAGCCGGCGCGCACGCTGCAGCGCGTGCACATCGCGCCCGGCGGCGATGACGCGGCCGGCGCCGAGCAGCCTTGCCGCGGCCACGGCCAGCAGCCCTGAAACGCCGGTTGCCCCAAGCACCAGCACGGTTTCGCCGGGCTGCATGCGGGCGCGCCACGACAGCGGCAGCCATGCCGCCAGGCCGGCGTTGCCGAGCGCGGCCGCGCGCGCATCGTCGATGCCGTCCGGCACCGGGAAGGTGAGCGCCGGGTCCACCAGCGCGCGCTGCGCCATCGACCCGTACGGCGCGCGCGGCGCATTGACGTTGAAGTAGACGCGCCGCCCATCGGCGAGGCGCCCCACGCCCTCGCGCCCCACCACGAAGCGGCCCGCGCCTGGCTTGAGGTAATGGCGGCCTTCGGCAATCGCCATGTCGAGCCGCGTCAGCGCCGCCGCCGCAACCTCGACCACGACCTTGCCCGGCCCTGCGGCCGGCTCGTCGAACTCCTGGTACACCGGCGCCTGGCCGGCGAGCGAAACCGCTGCCTTCATGTCCGTCTCCTTTTGCTACGCCCGGCCGGCCATGGCCTGGCATGACCGCGCCGGGCAGATTACAATGCAATCGATTGCACGAACAAGCGCGAGCTTGCACGCATCCGGGCCGATTCTAGGAAGCGCCGGTATCTTGCGTCCAATCCACTTTTTGCCGGTATCCCGATAACCAGGCGGTATGGCGCGCCATTTGCCGCACGTAGCACATAGCGATGAGCAAGCCCACCATCAAGCAGATTGCCGAAGCACTCGACGTGCATCCGTCGACCGTGTCGCGCGTGCTCAACCCGCAGACCCGGCACCGCATTGGCGACGAACTGGTGGCGCGCGTGCTGAAGGCGGCGCAGGACCTGCACTACTCGCCCAACCGCATCGCCGCGGCGCTGCGCACGCGGCGCTCCGGCACCATCGGCGTGGTGGTGCCGGACATCGGCAGCCCGGTGTTTCCGCCGATCGTGCTCGGCATCGAGAACGCCTTGTCCCGCCACCGCTATATCCCTATCGTCGCCAATGCCGGCGGCGACAAGGCGCGCCAGACCTTTATCGTCGACCAGCTGCTGGCGCGGCAGGTCGACGGCCTGATCCTGGCCACCGCCGAGCGCAACGACCCGGTGGTGGACCATTGCCTGGCGCAGGGCGTGCCACTGGTGATGGTCAACCGCAGCGACGATGCCGGGCGCGTGTCCAGCATTGTCGGCGACCACCGGCAGGCGATGGCGCTCGCCGTCGGTCACCTGCACGCGCTGGGCCACCGGCGCATCGGCCATGTGGCCGGACCGGGCAATCTCTCGACCGGCCACGAACGCGAAGCGGGCTTCCTGCAGGCGGTGGCGGAGCTGGGTATGGCGGTCTCCCACTGCCCGGTGGTGCGCGCGCCGGCCTACACGGAAGCGGCCGGCCAGGCCGCGTGCGCGCAACTGCTGGCGCAGCGCCGTCGCGTCACCGCGGTGGTGGCCGCCAATGATTTCCTGGCGCTGGGCTGCTATGCGGCCGTCAACGCCGCGGGCGGCAGCTGCCCGTCGGACCTCTCGGTGGTCGGGCACAACGACATGCTGCTGATGCATGCGGTGGCCCCGGCGCTGACCACCATCCGCGTGCCGTTCTACGAGATGGGCACGCGCGCCGCCGCGTTGATGCTGGGCGCGCTGGACGGCAGCATCACCACCACGGCGCGGACCCTGCTGGCACCGGAACTGGTGGTGCGGGGCTCGACCCGGCCGCTGTAACGCTGGCGCTCGCAAGGGCGCCGTTTTTTTCGACGATTTGCGCAATCGATTGCACAAATCTGGGCAGTAGAGCTACGACATGGATCTCCGACAGCTTCGCTACTTCAAGGTGCTGGCCACGCTGCAGCACTTCGGCCGCGCCTCGGCAGCGCTGCATATCGCGCAGCCTGCGCTCAGCCGCCAGATCCGGCTGCTCGAGGAAGAACTGGGCGTCCGCCTGCTGGAGCGCCACGTGCGCGGCGCCACGCCCACGCCGGAGGGCCTGGTGCTGCTGGACCGCGCCTCCTTCCTGCTGCGCTACGCCGACCAGGTCAAGGTGGACATCGCCGACCTCGCCGCGTCGCCGCGCGGGCTGGTTGCGGTGGGGCTGACGCCTGCGCTGGCGCCGCTGCTGTTCATCCCGCTGGCCGAAACACTGCGCGAGCAGTATCCGGAGATCCGCCTGCGCCTGGTGGAGAATTTCGCTCCCGCGCTGCAGGATGCGCTGCTGCAAGGCACGCTCGACGTCGCGCTGCTGAGCGGGCCGGTGTCGAGCCCCGGGGTCTCGGCGGTGCCGCTGGTGGCGGAGAGCCTGTGCGCGATCGGCCCGCGGGGCGATGCCGCGCTGGGCGATGCGCCGGTGGCGATCGAACAGCTGCAGGGCCTCCCATTGATCCTGACCGGCGTGCCCAAGTCAGGCGTGCGGCTGGCGCTGGAAGCGCTGGCGGCGCGCCAGGGCCTGGAGCTGCAGGTGACGATGGAGGTGGAATCGATCGAGGTAGCCCGGCGACTGGTAGCGCGCGGGTTCGGGTGGACCGTGCATTTTGCCGCGGCGATACGGGACGAACTGGAGGCCGGACACCTGCAGGCCGTGCCGGTGCAAGGGCTCGAACTGCATCGGCTGATCGGCTATGCCGCGGCACGGCCGCCGTCGCGGGCGACGCTGGCTGTGATGGAAACGCTGAGGCGGGTGGCGACGGAGTTGGCGATGGCTGGGAGCTGGCCGAATTGCAGGGTGTTGGGGGAGATCGGGGGTGGTTCTTAGTGGGCGTTGGCGCGGTTAAGCACGTCTTCCCTTCCGCTGCTCCTATCGCTCCTTGCGCGCAGCGAAGCCCCCATCGCCATGCACCACCCTGCCACCCACCATCGTCAGCACCGAACGGATGCGATGGATGTCTTCAACCGGAACGGTCAGGTAGGGCTTGTCGAGCACCGCCAGATCGGCGAGCTTGCCCGCCTCCAGCGTGCCGCGCGAAGCCTCGTCGAACGAAATCCACGCCGCGTTGGCGGTATAGAGCCGCAACGCCTCCAGCCTCGACAGCCGGAACTCATCCTTGCGCCGGACTTCCCGGCCGATCGAATAGCCCCCGACATGGAACTCCAGCGCACGCCAGACGCCCGGGATACCGATGCGCGTGGCATCCGTGCCCCCTGCCACTTTCAGCCCGTGCTGCAGGGCCAGCCGCACCGGCGGCGCGGCCTCGGCCACATGATGGCCATTGGCGTGGCCGATGGCGCCGGCCTCGAAGTACGGCCCCATCTGCACCGTGTAGGCCAGCCCTAGCGCCTTCATGCGGCGGAAGGTCTCGGGCTTGCCGGTGTTCAGGTGGGCCATGGCCCAGCGCAGCTTGCCCAGGTCATGGTGTTTTGACACTTCCTCGAACACGTCGAGGATGGCGTTGGCGGCATCGTCGGTATAGGCGTGGATCTCGACCGGATAGCCGCGGCTGGCGGCGAAGGTGGCAACCTTCAGCAGTTCCTCGCGGTCCTTCGCCGACGGCTGGAATCCGGGCCCCATCTTCACGCCGTCGTCCATGCCGAACACCAGCATTTCGCCCGGTCCCAGGAAGCGCAGCTTGCCGTCGCCCAGGCGCGGCGGCAGGTAGGCCAGCGTGTTGCGGAACCACTCGGCCTCGTTGCCCGCGACCATGGTCGGGATGCGGTAGCCGACCCGCAGCGACAGGCTGTCTTCGCGCCACAGAGCGAACAGCGGATCGTACGCGGGGCCCGGTCCGGCGGTGGGGTCGATCAGCGCGGTCACGCCCAGGCTGTTGAGGCGGCCGAAGAAGGCTTGCAGGCTGGCCTTGGGGTCGACCTGGCTCTGCGCCAGGATGCGCCCGAACAGCGCCGACAGCGGCCGGATCGCGCCGAAGACCCGCCCGGTGAGACGGCCGTCGCGGTCGCGCTCCATGCGGATGCCGGGCGGCAGCGCATCGGGCTGATCGAGTTCGAGCACTTCGATCGCCTTGGCGTTGACCAGCGCGTAGTCGTACAGGTACTGCACGTAGGCCGGATTGCCGGGGAGCAGCGCGGTCAGCTCGGCCGGGGTCGGCGCGCGCTTCTCGGTGAACTGGTCGGGGTGCCAGGAACCGGTCACGGCCACCCATTTGCCGGGGCCGCGCGCCAGCGCGGTCTTGCGCAGCTGTTCCAGGCCCGCAGCCAGGCTGGTGGTTTCGCCCTCGTACCAGTAGGTTTCGAAGGCATAGCTCTGGCCGCCGCGAATGGCGTGGATATGGGTGTCGATCAGCCCGGGGATCACCGTGCGCCCGCCCAGGTCGATCACCTCGGTGGCCGGTCCGGCCAGGCGGCGGATGTTCGGGTTGGTGCCCACTGCAACGATGCGCTCGCCACGGATGGCAATGGCCTGCGCCACCGTATCCGCGCCGTCCATGGTAAGCACCGTGCCGTTGACCAGGATCCGGTCCGCGGGCGCGGCGGCGGCCTGCGCCTGTGCTCCTCCGGCCGCGATCATCACGCAAGCCGCCGCCATGGCATGCGCCAGGCCCCGTGCAATCCAACGCATATCGATGTTCCCTAGGTTTGAAAGAGGCGGCGCCCGGATGATGCGCCGGGCGCCAGTGCCGCGGCGTTACTGGCCCGGCTGCGCACCCGAGCGCTTGACGATGGGCTCGAGCTTGGCGATGTCGGCGGCGATCAGCTTGTCGAACGCGGCCGGCGTCGACGGCTTGGCTTCGGCGCCTTGCGCCATCAGCTTGTCGCGCGTTGCCGGCGCGCCCAGCGCCTGCTGCATCGCCGTGTTCAGGCGCGCCACGATCTCCCTGGGCGTGCCCGCCGGCGCCAGCACGCCGAACCAGGCATCGAACACATAGCCCGGCACGCCCGCCTCGGCGATGGTGGGCACGTCCGGCAGCGACGGCACCCGCGCCGCCGTGGCCACGCCCAGGATGCGCAGCTTGCCGTCCTTGACGAACTGCAGCGCGGTGATCGACGGGGCGAAGAACATGTCGACGCGTCCGCTCATCACATCGGTGATGGCCGCCGGCGCGCCCTTGTACGGGATATGCCGGGTCTGCACGCCGGCGCTCACGTTGAGCAGCTCGCCGCTCAGGTGCGAAGAGCTGCCGCTGCCCGCCGAGCTGTAGGTGACCGAGTCCGGCCTGGCGCGCGCGGCGGCCAGCAGGTCCTTGAGCGTGCGGTACGGGCTGGAGGCGCTGACCACCAGCAGGTAGGGCATGGTCGCCACCGTGGAGATGCCCTTCAGGTCGCGCGTGGTGTCATACGGCAGCTTCGGATAGAGCGTGGGATTGACCGCATGGCCGGCGGAGGTCAGTAGCAGGGTGTAGCCGTCAGCGGGAGCCTTGGCCACCACCGCGGTGCCGATGGTGCCGCCGGCGCCGAGCCGGTTGTCGACGACGATCTGCATGTTCGACGAGGCGCTCATCTCGGCGCTGACGATGCGCGCGAGCAGGTCGGTGGCGCTGCCGGCGGCAAACGGCACCACCATGCGGATCGGCTTGTCGGGATAGCTGTCGGCGCGCGCGGCGCCATGCAGCAGCGGCAGGCACAAGGCGGCGGCCAGCGTGGCGCGCAGCATGTGGCGGAATCTCATGTGGGGTCTCCCGGATCGTTGGTGTCTTGGTAATGGCCTGCGGCGAAGCGCCTTCAGAACACGTGGCGCATGCCCAGCGCAAAGGTCTGCGGATCGGCGCCGGCGGAGATGCCGAGCTCGTTGATGGCAAAGTCGTAGATGGCGTTCTTCTTGTTGAAGATGCGGCTGTAGAAGCCGAACACCGAGGTGCGCTTGGACAGCGGGTATTCGTAGCCGACGGTGGCCTGCATGGCGCCGGTGTCCGGGCCGCTGCGGAAGAAGCCGACGGTCTCGGTGGCGTTGCCGCGGCCGTTGCCGGCGTAGCCGACGCCGGCACGCAGGCTGCCGGTCCACAGCTTCTGCACCACCGAGGCGTAGTACGCATCGCGCTTCAGGTCGCCGGTGGCAGTGCGGTAGTGCAGCCGCTCGTAGATCGCGGATACCCTGGTGGTGGGGAACTGGTACGACAGGCCGATCTTCATGCCTTCGTCGTCGCGGCCCGCGGTCTGGTAGTTGTTGTGGCGCTCGTAGGCCAGCACCACGTTCAGCGGGCCGTTGTCATAGGCCCCGGCAAACGACCACAGGCTCGGGTTGCGCGGCACCGTGGCGCGCTCTTCATTGACGCCCCACGTTACGCCGCCGCTGAAGCCGTTCCATTTGGGGCTGCGGTAGTGCACGCTGTTCTTCTGGCGGCGGTCGAAGGAGGTGGTGTCCTGGATGTTGTCGGAAGTCGGGGTCGAGCCATTGCCGATCAGCGCCATATAGCCGGCCGTGGTCGGATAGAACGGATCGTAGGCGGAAGTGGCTTCCAGGTAGGGCGTGGTCCAGTTCCCCATGAAAAAGCTGCCGGCCGACCCGGCCAGCCCGACACGGGTATTGCGGCTGGCCAGTTGCCCGCTGCCCGTATCCAAGGAGATATTGCTTTCGATCTGCCAGATCGCCTTCAGACTGCCATACAGCGCCTCTTCGCCACGCATGCCGAACACCGAGCGGTTGTTGGTCAGCCGGCCGGTGCCGCCGAGCCTGGTGCCATCGGATGCCGTCGACGCATCCGAGTATTCCATCGACGTATTCAGCCTGCCGTACAGCGTGACGTGGTTCTGCGCCGAAGCGACGGTGCAGCAGGCCGCGAGCGCAGCAAAGGTGGCGCCCGCAAGGGGGTTGTTCATGTTGTCTCCAGTGTCGGTCTTGCGCCTGTCCGAATCGATACGGGGATGCCTGCCCCGCCCCGTGCACGAAATCGCGGGCAGCAGCAACCCCTGCCCGGACTACGGCATCAGCAATTTGTGGATTCTTGATTGCGCTATCTCATGCGGCGGATGTACGCGGCGATGCAGCGTGAGGGGATTCTAGAAATCGGGTATCGCAGCGTCCATTCGCATTTTCTTTTGGTCACCATATCGATTTGTTATCGTGATGGCGGACCACGCTGGCACGGACATCCGCAGCATAGGGCGCGGGTGCGGGACCCGGTAGTGGGCGGTAGTGTGTCGCTGTGTTCCAGCCATGGGACGGCGTGAACACAGGAAGTGCGGAGGGTGCGGAACGATGGAATCGCGGGGCAACAAAAAAGGGCCTGGCGGCCCTTTTCTGTTTTCTGCGGTGCGGACGATCGGTGGATCAGCCAGCGAAGTTCTTGCCGGCGAAGTCCCAGTTCACGACATTCCAGAATGCCTCGACATACTTGGGGCGGGCATTGCGGTAGTCGATGTAGTAGGCGTGCTCCCACACGTCGCAGGTCAGCAGCGGCTTGGCATCGGTGGTCAGCGGCGTGGCGGCGTTGGAGGTGGACACCAGGTCCAGCGAGCCGTCGGCCTTCTTGACCAGCCAGGCCCAGCCCGAACCGAAGGTGCCGACGGCAACCTTGGTGAACTCTTCCTTGAACTTGTCGAACGAGCCCCACTTGGCGTTGATGGCATCGGCCAGTGCGCCGCTCGGCTGGCCGCCGCCGTTGGGCTTCAGCGAATCCCAGTAGAAGGTGTGGTTCCACACCTGTGCGGCGTTGTTGAAGATGCCGCCCGACGACTTCTTGACGATCTCTTCCAGGGTCGCGTTCTCGAACTCGGTGCCCTTGATGAGGTTGTTCAGGTTGGTGACGTAGGTCTGGTGGTGCTTGTCATGATGAAACTCCAGCGTCTCCTTGGAGATGTGCGGAGCCAGGGCATCATGCGCGTACGGAAGCGGGGGGAGCTTGTGTTCCATTGTTCTGTCTCTGTGGGTTGGGGTTGTTGGGTCCGGAATTGCCGATTGTAGGGGACTTGCAAGACCCACGCAAACCGCGGCGCAAAGCCCCCTGCTCCGATGTTAGTTTGTCCGCGCGCGGCTTTCCGGGAGATTTCGGCGCAGCCTTTCGGGCCTGTGCCGCACGCGAATGGGAGGCGTTCCCGGCGCCGCGCGGCGGCTCAGAATTCCGGCAGCTTGGCCTGCACGCCGGCGATCGCCAGGTCGGCCACGCCCTCGGCCAGGTGCGCTTCGACCACGCTGCCCGCGCGGATCTCGGCGGGGGCGCGCAGCGCGCGTCCGCGCTGGTCGAGCAGCACCGCATAGCCGCGTTCGAGCGTGCGCTGCGGCGCCAGCAGCTCGAGCGCGCCGGCGCTGCGCGCCAGGCGCTGGCCGGCGCGCTCGTGCTGGCGCAGCGCGGCAGCCTGCAGCCGCTGCCACAGGCGCGCCACGTCGGCGTGGGCCGCGGCGGCGTCGGGTCGGCATGCGCGCCAGCGCATCGCCAGCAACTGGTGGCGATGGCGCTGCGACACTACGGTGTCACGCAATGCCGACCGCAAATGTCGCGCCAGATTGTCGACCTGCGCGCGGCGCTCCTGCAGTTGCGCCTGCGGGCTGCGCACGCGCCGCGCCAGCCAGTCCAGGTGCTGCGCGCGCAGGTCCAGCCCGCGGCGCAGGCATTGCCTCAGCGCATCGCGCGCGCGCAGGGTCTGCGCGAGCAGGTGCGCGCGATCCGGGCTGACCAGCTCGGCCGCGCCGGTGGGGGTCGGCGCGCGCACGTCGGCGACAAAATCGGCAATGGTGAAATCGGTCTCGTGGCCGACGCCGGAGACCACCGGCAGCGTGCAGCGCGCGATCGCCTGCGCCACCACCTCTTCATTGAACGACCACAGGTCTTCGATGCTGCCGCCGCCGCGGCACAGGATCAGCACGTCGCACTCGGCGCGCGCGGCCGCGGCGTCGAGCATGTCCGCGATCTTCTGCGCCGCGCCCGCGCCCTGCACCGGTACCGGATAGACCACCACCGGCACATGCGGCGCGCGCCGCCGCAGCGTGGTGAGCACATCGCGCAGCGCCGCGGCCTGCAATGACGTGACCACGCCGATGGTGCGCGGCTGTGCCGGCAGCGGGCGCTTGCGCTCCGGCGCGAACAGCCCGGCCTGCGACAGCTTTTCCTTGAGCCGCAGGAAGGCTTCATAGAGGTTGCCGAGGCCGGCGCGGCGCATGGCCTCGACCCCCAGCTGCAGCTCGCCGCGCGCCTCGTACATCGAGACCACGGCGCGCACCTCGACCGCCTCCCCCTCGCGCGGCTGGAAGTCGACATGCTGGTTGCGCCCGCGGAACATCACGCAGCGGATCTGCGCGCGCGCGTCCTTCAGCGAGAAATACCAGTGGCCACTGGCGGCACGCGTGAAGTTTGAGATTTCGCCCCGTACCCAGGCGAGCGGGAAACTGCGTTCGAGCACGCGCGCGATGGCGTGGTTGAGTTCGCCGACGGGGATCACCTCGCGGCCGCTGCGCGGCGTGGTGGCGGAAGGGTCACGCGAAAAATTCGGCAGGTCAGACATGGCGAAGCCGCGGACATGCGGCGGGGATCAGACATGTCCACAGCATAACTGCAATGTCAAGGGGGTAGCGCTGATGCGCGCGCGCTACCCTGAAAGCCGCATGAATTCGTGCAAGCCTTTGATTCTTATGCGGTTTATGAGCGCAACAAAAATTAGGCAATATAACCATTTCTCTTTTGCATCAACCACTTACATGCCGGGCCAAGGGCTTGTTCACAAAGTTATCCACAGCTTTTCTGGATAAAATGCGGTGCATAGAACACTTTTGAGCTTGCGTGGCGGGTAGCCCGCTTAGTGGATGCGCCAAGCGCCTCGCCCTGCGCCCGGCCAACAGGTGCCTGAAGGCCGCCCCGTCATGGAACGCTTCTGCTGCATTTGCACATTTTCTCGGCAGTACTAAAAAAACCTTTGATATTCAAATGCTTGCGTATCTTCTCCCGGATTTGTCCACAAGCCATCCACAGCGCTCTCCCTCCTCGCTGTGGACAAGCCCTGCTTTTGACCACGCCCGCCCGCTGCAGCGCCGGCCCAAGGCGAATAAGCCTGTCTGCCCGTTTTTTAAGCAGGGAGTTGGAGTCCCTTTGGAATCAACGGTTTATGGAAACTCTCAGGCACCTTTCCACAAGCCCTCCACAGTACTGTCCCGCTGCTTTGTGGAAAGTCGTGCGCTTGCGCACAGAAGCCGGGCCTGAAACCGTGGCAGCGGTCGCCGCGGCACGTGCCGGATGCGCCGCAGACGCTGCGGAGCGCCGTTGCACAAAATTTAAGCAACATCTGTTTCGCCCTTTCCGATCAAGGAGTTAGCCATCTTGTCCGGCGGCTTTCCACAATCGATCCACAACACTGTCCCTGCCGGCTGTGGAAAGCGGCCGCCAGCGCGGCAAGGACACGATGCGCGGCGGAGACAGGCGCCCATCGTCCCTTGCCGCGCGCCAGGCCGCGGGTTAGAGTGGCGCCTGTTTTTTCAGAGCAATGCCGGAGCGCGCAGCAAGGCATCATGCCCACGCGCCTCAAGGCATGCCGGTTGGTGGTTTGGGGTTTCGTAATTCGGTTGTCGATCCCGGGGGTCCAATTGTTTTCCATCATTCAAGCGGCCGGCTGGCCGATCTGGCCGCTGTTGCTCGCCTCGGTCATCGCGCTGGCGCTGATCGTCGAACGCTTCCTGTCGCTCAAGCGCAGCAAGGTGCTGCCGGCGAAGCTCTATGAAGAGGCGCTGGCGGCCGCGCAGCAGCGCCGTGCCACGCCGGAAGTGGTCAACACGCTGGAGCAGAATTCACCGCTGGGCCGCGTGCTGGCCGCCGGGCTGCGCCACGTGGTGCTGCAGCCGCATACCTCGCGCGACGCCGCCAAGGACGTGGTCGAGGAAGCCGGCCGCGTGGTCGCGCACGAGCTCGAGCGCTACCTGAACGCACTCGGCACGATCGCCTCGGTGGCTCCGCTGATGGGGCTGCTGGGCACGGTGATCGGCATGATCGAGATCTTCGGCAGCCAGGGCGGCACCGGCACCAGCCCGGAGCAGCTGGCGCACGGCATCTCGGTGGCGCTGTACAACACCGCCTTCGGCCTGATCGTGGCGATCCCGGCGCTGATCTTCTGGCGCTACTTCCGCCGCCGCGTGGACGACTACGTGGCCGAGCTGGAATTCCGCGCCACCTCGTTCCTCGACGCCATCCTGCCGCAGCGCCGCGCCTGAGCGCGGCACGCCCACCCGAACGCCATGCACTTCCGTTCCCGCCAGCGGCGCGAAGAGCCGGAGATCAACCTGATCCCGCTGATCGACGTGCTGCTCGTGATCCTGATCTTCCTGATGATCACGACCACGTACTCGCGCTTTACCGAGCTGCAGATCCAGCTGCCCACCGCCGACGCCGAGCGCGCCCGGCAGCAGCCGCAGGAGATCGTGGTGTCGGTGTCCTCGCGCGGGGTTTACTCGGTCAACAAGCAGGTGATGGAGCAGAAGGACGTCACCAGCCTGGCCGACCAGCTGCGCACCGCCGCGGGCACCGGCGGCCAGCCGCCGGTGGTGATCGTCAACGCCGACGCCCAGGCCACGCACCAGGCCGTGGTCAACGTGATGGAGGCCGCGCGGCTGGCCGGGCTGTCGCGCCTGACCTTCGCCACGCAGAGCGCGCAGCCGCGCTGACCCCGGGGCCGGGCCGCGCCTGCCGCGCGCGGTCCGCGGGCTTGCCCCATGCGCACGGCAATGCCCATAATGGTTGGGCCGCCCCCAGGGGCGAAGCCGCGAGCGCACTACAATCGCATCCCGACCATCGACTCTCGCCCGCCGCGTCCATGCCCGTTCCCCGCCATGCCCTTGCCGACTTCGTGACCGCCCAGTGGCAACGCCGCGGCTGGTTCGCGTGGCTGATGCTGCCGTTCTCGCTGCTGTTCGGCCTGGTCGCGCGGGTGCGTCGCCATGGCTACCAGCGCGGCTGGTTCAGGTCGACGCGGCTGCCGATGCCGGTGGTGGTGGTGGGCAACGTCACCGTCGGCGGCACCGGCAAGACCCCGGCGGTGATCGCGCTGGCGCATGCACTGACCGAGGCCGGGCTGCGGCCGGGCGTGGTCTCGCGCGGCTACGGCGTGCAACTCAAGCACCCGCGCCGGGTCAAGCCGACCTCGCAGGCCGGCGACGTCGGCGACGAACCGCTGCTGATCGCGCGCGCCACCGACGTGCCGGTCTGGGTCTACCCCGACCGCGCGCTGTGCGCGCAGGCCATGCTGGTGTCGCACCCCGGCATCAACGTCCTGCTGCTCGACGACGGCCTGCAGCACTACAAGCTGCAGCGCGACTTCGAGATCGTGATGTTCGACGCGCGCATGGGCGGCAACGGCCTGATGCTGCCGGCGGGCCCGCTGCGCGAGCCGCTCTCGCGCCCGCGCGACGCCACCCTGATCAACGACCCCCACTTCCGCGCCACGCCCGACCGCCCCGGCGTGTACGGCATGCGGCTGGAACTGGATGACGCCTGGCAGCTCGCCGACCCCACCATGGCGCGGCCGCTCAGCGCCTTTGCCGGGCGGCGCGTGCTGGCCGCGGCCGGCATCGGCAATCCCGAGCGCTTCTTCGCCAGCCTGCGCGGCGCCGGCCTGGCGCCGAAGACACTGCCGCTGCCGGACCACTATGACTTCGTGGTCGACCCGTTCGTCGACCATCCCGATGCGCTCGATGCCGACGTGATCCTGATCACCGAGAAGGATGCCGTAAAATGCGAGCGCTTCGACGACCCGCGCATCTGGGTCGTGCCCACCCGGCCCGTGATCGACGCGGGCCTGATCGATAAAATCCGCCGCGCCGTGCAGGCGCAAATCCAACCCGCGCCGACCGCGCCGGCCGCCGCAAGCGGCGCCGCCGGGCGCAACGAGGAACACCGAGATGGACAACCGGCTGCTTGAAATCCTGGTCTGCCCGCTATGCAAGGGCAAGCTGGAATACGACCGCGCCGCGCAGGAGCTGATCTGCCACGCCGACAAGCTGGCCTACCCGATCCGCGATGGCATTCCCGTGATGCTGGCCGACGAGGCCCGCCAGTCGGTGCCGGGCCGCGTGATCGAGCCGGACGCGCCGGCGGGCAACTGAGCAGCGCGGCCATGACCCTGCCCGCGTTTACCGTCGTCATTCCCGCACGGCTGGCTTCGACCCGCCTGCCCGACAAGCCCCTGGCCGATATCGGCGGGCGCCCGATGGTGGTGCGCGTGGCCGAGCGCGCGCATGCGTCGTCGGCGCAGCGCACCGTGGTCGCCACCGACGCGCCCGCGGTGGCGCAGGCCTGCGCCGCGCACGGCATCGAAGCGGTGCTGACCCGCGCCGACCACCCTTCCGGCACCGACCGCCTGTCCGAGGTCGCCGCGCAACTGGGCCTGGCCGATGACGCCATCGTCGTCAACGTGCAGGGCGACGAGCCGCTGATCGAGCCGGCGCTGATCGACGAAGTCGCGCTGCACCTGGCGCACCACGCCGATTGCGCCATCGCCACCGCGGCCCATCCGCTGCACGACAGCGCCGAGGTGTTCAACCCCAACGTGGTCAAGGTGGTGTGCGACGCCGCCGGGCGCGCGCTGTATTTCTCGCGCGCGCCGATTCCGTGGGCGCGCGACGCATGGTCCGGCGTGCCGGCCATGCCCGCCGAATCGGCCCGGGTGCCGCTGCCCGACATGCCGGTGCTGCGCCATATCGGCCTGTACGCCTATCGCGCCGGCTTCCTGCGCCGCTTCCCGACGCTGGCGGCAGCGCCGCTCGAGCAGGCCGAGGCGCTGGAGCAGCTGCGCGCGATGTGGCACGGCGAGCGCATCGCCGTGATGCAGACCGCCGGCGCGCCCGCGCCCGGCGTCGACACCCAGGCCGACCTCGAGCGGGTGCGCGCGCTGTGGGCGCAGTCGATGGCCCAGGAAGGGCCCTGACCGGCATCCCCCAGGGCATCGCCGCCAGCGCTTGCGGCGCCTGCCCGCTCAGGTCGATTCTGCTGCAACCGAACCGGGGGGCCGATTTCGGGCCGAATCCCGGCTGCCTCATGGCATAATGCTTGCCGATACAGAGCCGCCCCGCCGGCGCGAGCAGTCGCGCCGCCGGCCAAGGCTCGGTGGGGAGATAAAGATAGAGCCCGTCCGGTGCGCCGCGCCGCCATCCCCCTGGCAGCCGCCGCCGGCCGTACGCGTGGGTACGCCTGAGCCGTGCCCGCGCTGAACGCAGTCAGCGCGCCCCGGGACCGCAGTCAGTCTCGCGTCAAGTTACGGCGTTACCCTCCTTCTGATCTCCCGCCATACCGGATTAAAAACTCTGAGGACCCGTAAATGCGTTTGATCCTGTTGGGCGCGCCTGGCGCCGGCAAAGGCACGCAAGCCAAGTTCATCTGCGAGAAGTTCGGCATTCCGCAAATCTCCACCGGCGACATGCTGCGCGCCGCGGTGAAGGCCGGCACGCCGCTGGGCGTGGAAGCCAAGAAGGTCATGGACGCGGGCGGACTGGTGTCGGACGACATCATCATCGGCCTGGTGAAGGACCGCCTGAAGCAGGACGACTGCAAGAGCGGCTACCTGTTCGACGGCTTCCCGCGCACCATTCCGCAAGCCGAGGCGATGAAGGACGCGGGCGTGGCGATCGACTACGTGCTCGAGATCGACGTGCCGTTCGACGCCATCATCGAACGCATGAGCGGGCGCCGCGTGCACGTGGCATCGGGGCGCACCTACCACCTCAAGTACAACCCGCCCAAGGCGGAAGGCGTGGACGACGAGACCGGCGAGCCGCTGATCCAGCGCGACGACGACAAGGAAGAAACCGTCAAGAAGCGCCTCGACGTCTACTCGCAGCAGACCCGCCCGCTGGTCGACTACTACTCGGCCTGGGCGGCCAACGGCGACGCCGCGGCCAAGGTGGCGCCGCCGAAGTACCGCAAGATCCTGGGCGTCGGCAGCGTCGACGAGATCACGGCGCGGGTGTTCGAGGCGCTGAAGTAATTGTCTCGCTGGACACTGCAGGAAGATGAAAGCGGCTTTCGGGCCGCTTTTTTTATTGAATATCGGAGTGATCGGCACCCGATCTGCAGGCGATTCCCGCTAAGCATCATCCTGACCGGAAATTAATCGCCCCCCCTTGCACATCAGTTCCGCCTCCGTACAATGCTTAACGTTTACGTAAACGGAAACCATACCGAGGAGACACCATCGTGGAAATCAAGGACAACGTCTTCATCATCACCGGCGGCGCCTCCGGCCTTGGCGCCGGCACCGCCCGGCTGCTCGCCGAAGCCGGCGCCAGGGTTGTCATTGCCGACCTGAACGAGGCTGCCGGCCAGGCGCTGGCGGCCGAGACCGGAGGCCGGTTCGTGCGCTGCGACGTCACCTCGGAAGCCGATGGCCAGGCCGTGGTCGCGGCGGCGCAGTCGCTTGGCCGCCTTGCCGGCCTGGTCAACTGCGCCGGCATTGCCACCGCCAACAAGACGGTCGGCAAGAATGGTCCGCATCCGCTCGATGCCTTCGACAAGACCATCCGCATCAACCTGATCGGCACCTTCAACATGATCCGCCTGGCCGCCGCGGCGATGGTGCAGAACGCGCCGGACAGCGAGGGCGAGCGCGGCGTGATCATCAATACCGCCTCGGTGGCGGCCTTCGACGGGCAGATCGGGCAGGCCGCCTATGCCGCGTCCAAGGGCGGCGTGGTCGGCATGACGCTGGCGATCGCGCGCGACCTCGCGCGCGACGGCGTGCGCTGCATGACCATCGCCCCGGGCCTGTTCGAGACCCCGATGCTGCTGGGCATGCCGCAGGAGGTGCAGGACGCGCTGGGCAAAATGGTGCCGTTCCCGTCGCGGCTGGGCCGGCCCGCCGAATTCGCGAAGCTGGCGCGCTCGATCATCGAGAACCCCATGCTCAACGGCGAGGTGATCCGCCTGGACGGCGCGATCCGGATGCAGCCCAAGTAAGCGCCGCGCGCTGCCCGCTCAGCCGGGCAGCAGCATCACCAGCATCAGCCCCGGCGCCGCCGCGGGCACCAGCGTCAGCTGCTCGAACTGCAGCGCACCCTGGCGCGGATGGCGAAAGCCGCGGCGCCCGCCTTCCCGGTCTTCCACGTCCTGCGACAGCCAGGCGGCGCGGAAGTCCGCGCTCTCTGCCATCAGTCCCTCGATCAATGCACGCGTCGGCGCCGCGTCGGCATGGCGGATGCTGTGCGCGCGGAACTCCGCCACCAGCCGGGCGGCGCGATGCGGCCAGTCCTGCACCAGTGCCTGCAGCGCCGGCGACAGGAACATCGCGCGCAGCAGGTTGCGCTCGGTGCCGGCGGCGTCGAGCCAGCCGGTGAACAGGTCCGCGGCCGCGGCGTTCCAGGCCAGCGCGGTCCATTGCCGGTCGAGCAGGTAGGCCGGCCCGTCGATGGCATGCACGCTCGCCAGCACCGCGGGCGGCACCGGCTCGCCCCCGGCGTGTTGCGGGTCGCGCCGCCCGGCCAGCTCGAACAGGTAGGCGCGCTCGGCGCGCGACAGCCGCAGAGCCGCGGCCAGGCTGGCCAGCGCGCGCGCCGACAGCGACACCGGCCGGCCCTGCTCCAGCCACGTCACCCAGGTCGTGCTCAGTCCCGCCAGCTGCGCCACTTCCTCGCGGCGCAGGCCCGGCGTGCGGCGGCGCTGGCCGGGCGCCAGGCCCACGTCCGCCGGCGCCAGGCGCTCCCGGTGCGCGCGCAGGAAAGCGCCGAGCACGGCTTCGCGCGAGGCTGGCGGGGCGGGGGAAGCGGAAGGTTGGGCGTGTGGCGGCATGGCAGGCTGGTGGCACTTATACCAGGATAAAGCGGTGACTTGTACCGGGAAAACGACCGGCCTACAGTATGCCGGACCCGCCTCGCGGGCAAGTCCCCTCCCCGAACAACAACAGCGCCGCCGGCCCCTGGCTCGCCCGCGGCCCAGGAGCCCAGCACCATGCAGCAACAGGAACTCGTCGCCGCCCAGTTCGGCGCCACCGCCAGCGCCTATCTCACCAGCGCGGTCCACGCCAGCGGCGCGGACCTGCAGCAACTGAAGGACGAACTGGCTGCGCTGATCCCCGCGGCCAACCGCCCGCGCAGCCGCGTACTCGACCTGGGCTGCGGCGCCGGCCATGCCAGCTTTGCCGCCGCGGCGGTGGCGGGCGAGGTAACCGCATACGACCTGTCGGCCGACATGCTGGCCGTGGTCGAGGCCGCCGCGCGCGAACGCGGGCTGGCCAACGTTCGCACCCGCCAGGGCGCGGCCGAGCAACTGCCGTTCGGCGATGCCAGCTTCTGCGCGGTGGTGTCGCGCATGAGCGCGCACCACTGGCGCGACGTGCCGGCCGCGCTGGCGGAAATTCGCCGCGTGCTCAAGCCCGGCGGCAAGGTGGTGATGATCGACATCGCCGGCGCGCCGGACCCGTTGCGCGATACCTGGCTGCAATCGGTCGAGTTGCTGCGCGACCCCTCGCACGTGCGCGACTACACGCCGGCGGGCTGGCGCGCAATGTTCGAAGCCGCGGGCTTTGCCGCGGATGCGATTGCCGTATCAGAAACCTGGCGCATCGGCATCGAGTTCGACAGCTGGGTGCAGCGCATGCGCACGCCGGCGGTGGCGGTGGACGCGATCCGGCACCTGTGGCGCGTGGCCCCCGCGGAGGTGCGCGAGCACTATCGCGTGCAGGACGACGGCAGCTTTGCACTGGAAGCGGTGATGGTCACCGCGCGCTGACGGGACGCGGCCGGCTCAGGCCGCGGCGCTGACGGTCGGCGCCTCGGCCCGCACGGTCAGGCGCCGCACCAGTTCCCACACCGCCGCCGCGGCCGGCGACAGCGAGCGGTCCTCGCGCCGCACCATGACGATGCTGCGCTCCTCGCGCGGCACCAGCGGGCGCCACACCAGCGGCGACGCCGCCGGCAGCGGCAGCGAGAACGACGGCAGCACCGAGGCGCCGATGCCGGCCTCGACCATGCCGAACACACTGGCCGAATGGCCCAGCTCCTGCACCACCTGCGGCACCACGCCATGGCGGCCGAACACGCGGTCGATCAGCGGCCGGCTGCCCGAGGCAAAGTCCAGCAGCACCAGCCGCATCCCATGCAGCGCCGACCACGGCACCGATTCCGCCTGCGCCAGCGGATGGTCGCGCCGGCAAACGAAGCAGAACGGGTCGGTCGCGACCGGCTCCACCAGCAGCCCGTCGCGCACCAGCGGGTCGATCAGCACGCCGAAGTCCACCGCGCCCGCGCGCACCTGCTCCAGCCCGTCGGCCTGGACGTTGTCGCGCACGGTCAGGCGGATTTCCGGATATTGCGCGGCGCAGGCGGCCACGTAGAGCGGCATCAGCCGGGCGGAGATGGTCGGGGCGCCGGCTATCACTACGCGGCCGCGATAGCGCTCACCCAGCTGCCGCGTTTCTTCGAGGGTGTCGTCCAGTTGCCCGAGCAGGCGCTCCAGCGCCGGTGCCAGCGCATGGCCGGCTTCGGTCAGCACCACTTCGCGCGTGGTGCGGTCCAGCAGGCGCACGCCAAGCGCCTCTTCCAGCTCGGCAACGCCGCGGCTGACCGCCGGCTGGGTCAGTCCGACCGCGTCCGCGGCCCGGCTGAAGCCGCCGCTGCTGGCCACCGCCAGGAACACACGCAGCTGGCGCAATGTGTAATTCATGCAACAAGTGGATAAATAGATTCTATAAATGAATTTGCATTCTAGACCCGGCTGGCGTCCAATACTAGGCAAAACCCTAACATCGCAGGATTCACCCGCAGTCATGTCCCGTATTGTCCGCAACCTCAAGAAGCTCTATGACCTGATCGACGGCTTTGTGCTCGTCATGCTGACCGCCATCGCCATCGCGCTGGCCGCGCCCGAACTCGGCACCGGCGACGGCCCGCTGCACCTCGGCGTGGTGACCAGCCTGGGCGTGGCGCTGGTGTTCTTCCTGCACGGCGCGGCGCTGTCGCGCGACAAGCTGGTGGCGGGGGCCAAGCACTGGCGCCTGCATGTGTTCGTGCAGGTCTTCACCTATGTGGTGTTCCCGGTGGTCGGCGCGCTGCTGATGCTGTCGCTGCGCAATACGCTGCCGGCCGACCTGCTGCTGGGCGTGTTCTTCCTGTGCGCGCTGCCGTCGACGGTGTCGTCGTCGGTGGCCATGACCTCGATGGCGCGCGGCAATGTCTCGGGCGCGATCTTCAACGCCACCATTTCGGGCCTGATCGGCATGCTGGTGACGCCGCTGCTGATGGGGCTGGTGATCAGCGCCAGCGGCGCGTCGATGCCGCTGGGCAAGGCGCTGACCGGCGTGGCGCTGCAGCTGCTGCTGCCGTTCGCGCTGGGGCAGCTGCTGCGCCCGCTGATCGGCAGCTGGCTCGCCAGGAAGAAGCACATCACCAACAAGATCGACCGCGGCGTGATCGTGCTGATCGTCTATTCGTCCTTCTGCGACGCCACCGCCGAAGGCCTGTGGCACCAGTACCAGTGGCAGACCATCGGCGCGGTGATGGGCATCGCAGCGGTGCTGCTGTTCGTGGTGCTGGGCTTTACCACGCTGACCGCGCGCCGCCTGGGCTTCGCCGTCGAGGACGAGATCACCGCGGTGTTCTGCGGCTCGAAGAAGAGCCTGGCCAACGGCATCCCGATGGCCAAGATCCTGTTTGCCGGCCATCCGGCGCTGGGGCTGCTGGTACTGCCGCTGATGGTCTATCACCAGCTGCAGCTGATCGTCTGCTCGGTGATCGCGTCGCGCTATGCCAACCGCGATGCGTTGCTGGAGGACCAGGCCACCGCGCGCGCCTGAAGCACGCGACCATAAAAAAAACCGGACATGCCCTGGGGCATGTCCGGTTTTTTCTGTGCCCGCCGCCGGCGCGACAGCTCAGACCGAGGGATTCTTCGACAGCGGCGGATTGCGCGCGAAGTACGAACGGATGCCTTTCAGGATGGCATTGGCCAGCTGCTCCTGGTGCGCGTTGTCGTTGAGCTTGCGCTCCTCTTCCGGATTGCTGATAAACGCGGTCTCGATCAGGATCGACGGGATGTCCGGGGCCTTCAGCACGGCAAACCCCGCCTGTTCGACGTGGGCCTTGTGCAGCTTGTTGATGCCGCCGATCTCGCCCAGCACGGCCTTGCCCACCAGCAGGCTGTCGTTGATCTGCGCGGTGGTCGACAGGTCCAGCAGCACGCGTGCCACCTGCGCATCCTTGTTGCCCATGTTGGCGCCGCCGATCAGGTCCGAGGCGTTTTCCTTGTTGGCCAGCCAGCGCGCGGCGGTGCTGGACGCGCCGCGCTCGGACAGCGCGAACACCGACGCGCCGCGCGCCTCGGGCGACAGGAAGGCGTCGGCGTGGATCGACACGAACAGGTCCGCCTGCACCCGGCGCGCCTTCTGCACGCGCACGTTCAGCGGCACGAAGAAATCGGCGTCGCGCGTCATCATCGCGCGCATATTGGGCTGGGCGTCGATCTTGGCGCGCAGCCGGTGCGCGATCTGCAGCACCACGTCTTTTTCGCGCGAGCCGGCCGCGCCGATCGCGCCCGGGTCTTCGCCGCCATGGCCGGGGTCGATCGCCACGGTCAGCAGGCGGCGCATCTTGAACGGACGCTCGGCGGTGGGATTGTCGCGCGCGACCGGCGGCACCACGGGTGCGTTCGGGGCCGGCACCGGCGGCACCGGCGCCGAGGACGGCGTCGAGGGCCGCGGCCTTGCGGCGGCCACCGGCGGCGGCAGCGGCGCGGTGGTGGGCGGCACCTCGCCCTTCTCGTCGAAGCGGCGCACCAGCGCGCCGATGGCGTCTTCCTCGGCGCCGGCCGGGGCGCCGGCGATGCCTTCCGCGCCCGGCGCCGGCTCGGAGGTGGCAAAGCGGCGCTGCTTTTCCTCGGTGTCGCGCACCAGCTTCCACAGCGGGTCGGGCGGGTTGACCGGGTACAGGTCGAACACCAGCCGGTTGCGGTAGCTGCCGATGGGCGCCAGCGTGAACACCTGCGGCGCCACGTTTTCCTTCAGGTCGAACACCATGCGGACCACGCGCGGACGGTTCTGCCCCACGCGCACGGTCTGGATATACGGGTCGTTCGGGGTGATCTTGGCCACCAGCTCGCGCAGCGTGGGCGACAGGTCGAGGCCGTCGATGTCCACCACCAGCCGGTCGGGCTCGCGGATCATCTGGTGCACCGCGGCCAGCGGCGTATCGGATTCGATGGTGACCCGGGTGTAGTCCTCCGCCGGCCACACGCGCACCGCGACGATGCCGGCGCCGAACGCGATCTGCGGACCGGCCAGCGTCAGCACGGCGGTGCCGGCGCCCAGCTTCAGCGCCTGCGCCATCCATTTCCGGCGCGCCTGCAGCAGGCCGTCGGGTCCATCGGGGCGGTCGGTGGCAAGTCGCTTGATCAGCATGCGTTCAGCAAGGTAAGTCCAGTGGGAGTATAGGCGCGCAGCCTCGCGATCCGCCGCTCGCCGGTGTCATCGGCGCCGGCCATGTCCGATTGGAGCAACACGTGCAGGTCGGGTTCCCCCAGCAGCCGTCCGGCCTTTTCCGGCCACTCGACCAGGTTGAAGGCCGGTTCGGCGAAGCAGTCGCGAAAACCCGCGTCGAGCCACTCTTCGGGATCGGCAAAGCGGTACAGGTCGAAGTGGTAGACCGTCAGCGGCGAGCCGTCGGCGCGAGCCACTTCATAAGGCTCGCACAGCGTATAGGTCGGGCTGCGGACCTTGCCCGCGTGGCCCAGGGCGCGCAGCACGGTACGCGACAGCGTAGTCTTGCCGGCGCCCAGGTCACCGGAAAGCTGCACGTGCACCGTGCGCGGCGGCATCGCCTGCACGGCGGCGGCCAGCGCGGCGCCCAGGCGCGCGGTGGCGGCTTCGTCGGGCAGCGTCAGGGTGCGTTCTTCGAGCAAGGGCATTGCGTACAATTCAGGAATGATCGACCGAGTCGCCCCCGGGCAGGCGGATGCGCCGCCCACACCAGCACCAGACACCAGCGGCCATGCGGCCGCGGGCCCGGGGGAGCTTGCGGCGCTGGCCGCGTCGATCCGCGCATGGGGCGCGGCGCTGGGCTTTGCCTCGGTGCGCATCGCCGATGTCGACCTCGCGCACGCCGAGCCCGGACTGCTGGCCTGGCTGGCGCAGGGCTACCACGGCGACATGGATTATATGGCCAACCACGGCCTGCGGCGCGCCCGTCCGGCCGAACTGGTGCCCGGCACGGTGCGCGCGATCGTGGCGCGCATGCCCTATGTCCCGGTCGCCGGTGCGCATGCGCAGGCCGCCGACTGGCGCCGCCACGAACTGGCGCGGCTGGACGACCCGGCCACCGCGGTGGTGTCGCTGTACGCACGCGGGCGCGACTACCACAAGGTGCTGCGCAGCCGGCTGCAGCAGCTGGCCAGCCGGATCGAGGCCGAGATCGGCAAGTTCGGCTATCGGGTCTTTACCGATTCGGCCCCGGTGATGGAAGTGGCGCTGGCCAGCCAGGGCGGACTCGGCTGGCGCGGCAAGCATACGCTGCTGCTGGACCGTGACGGCGGCTCGATGTTCTTCCTCGGCGAGATCCTGGTCGACATCCCGCTGCCGGCCGATCCGCCCGAACCCGGCCATTGCGGCAGCTGCCACCGCTGCCTGGACATCTGCCCCACGCGCGCCATCGTCGCGCCCTACCGGCTCGATGCGCGCCGCTGCATTTCCTACCTCACCATCGAGCACAAGGGCGCGATCCCGGTGGAATTCCGCGCACCGATGGGCAACCGCGTCTACGGGTGCGACGACTGCCAGCTGGCGTGCCCGTGGAACAAGTTCGCGCACGTGGCCACGGTGCCGGACTTCGACGTGCGCAACGGCCTGGACGCGCCCGACATGGTCGAGCTGTTCGCATGGACCGAAGCGGAATTCAACCAGCGCCTCGAGGGCAGCCCGATCCGCCGCATCGGCCACGAGCGCTGGCTGCGCAACCTGGCGGTGGGACTGGGCAACAGCCTGCGCACGGCACTGTCGGGCTCGCGCGCCGAGGACGCGGCCCTGGCCGCGCGCATTCGGGCCGCACTGCTGGCGCGGCGCGAGACCGCCACCCCCATGGTGCGGGAACATATCGACTGGGCCCTGGCGCAAGGCGGCCCGCCGGCGCAACGGGCAGGCTGACCTTCCATCTCCCCGGCCAGGTCAGCTCACCAGCGCCAGCCACAGCGGCGTGGTGACGATCGCCGCCACCGTCATCAGCGAGATCGTCGCCGCCACCATCGGCCCGTTGCCGCCCATGCGCACGGCCAGGATGTAGGCGCTGGAGGCGGTCGGCAGCGAGGCGTACAGCACCACGATCTGGTATTGCAGCGCGGTCAGCGGCAGGTGCCGCCCCACCAGCCAGGCCACGCACGGCATCGCCAGCAGCTTGACCCCGGTCCACCACGCCACCGGCCCGGCGGTGCCGGTGGCGCCGCTGATCTGCAGCCCCGCGCCCACCGTCATCAGGCCCAGCGCGGTCGACGCCGAACCCAGCCGGTTCAGCGTCATGCCCAGCACCTCGGGCGCGTGCAGCCCCATCAGGTTGGTCGCCAGCCCGCCGGCGGTGGCCAGGATCAGCGGGTTGCGCGCCAGTTCCTTCCACAGCGCGGCCTGCCCATGCCGGGCCAGCGCCCACACCGCCAGCACGTTGCACAGCGGCACGGTGCAGCCGACGATCAACGCCATCAGCGCCAGCCCTTCAGAGCCGCCCAGCCGCGCGGCCAGCGCCAGCCCGATATAGGAATTGAAGCGGAACGCGGTCTGCACTCCCGAGGCAAAGCTGACCGGATCCGGCCGCAGCACCCATTTGACGGCATAGCCGCCGGCCAGGCCGGTGGCCAGCACCAGCAGCGCCAGCCCCAGCATGGCCGAGGTCGACGAGAAGTCCAGCACCGCGGTATTGGTCGACTGCAGCAGCAGCGCCGGGAACAGGACGAAGTAGACCAGCCGCTCCACCCCGCCCCAGAAGGCGCGGTCGAAGGGGGAATAGCGCACCAGCAGCCAGCCGATCAGGATCAGGCTGAAGTCCGGGACCAGCAGGAGGGCGGAAGACATCCAGGGTTGTTGTTGTTGTGATTGCAGTGGCGCGGCACTGCCGGGCAGCCGTCGCACAGAAACCGCGGCGGGGAGAGATAACGGCAAAACCGCCGGAATGTGCAGACTAGGGCAGATACGGATAGGTATTTTTCCAGATTTCGGGCAGCATGACATGCCAAGTTGTACGCCTGCCGCCATGTTGTCCCGCATCCGTTCCGCGCGCCTGCGCGTGGACACCTTCCTCCGCTCCCGACTCAGCCCTGCTTTCCGGCCGGGCCGCCGCCTGCGCCTGGCCGTCGTGCTGGCAGCGCTCGGCGCCGCGGCCGTGGTGCATGCCGTACCGGGGCCGGCGCGCGCGCTCGAGATCGCCGGCGTGCGTTTCGACGACGCGGCGCGCGTGGGCGGCAAGGAGCTGCAGCTCAATGGCGCGGCGCTGCGCACCGGCTTCCTGACCAAGGGTTACGTGGCCGCGCTGTACCTGGAGGAAAAGGCCCGCAACGCGGCCGTGGTACTGGGCACGTCCGGCGCCAAGCGGCTACAGTTACGCATCCTGCGCGAGACCGAGCCGCCGGCGGTGGTGCGCGCGATTCGCCAGGGCATGCGCGACAACCACAGCGAGGCGCAGATGCAGGCGCTGGCGGCGCGGCTGGTACAGTTCGAGCGCGCCCTGGGCGAGATCGGCACCGCGCACAAGGGCGACGTCATCAACGTGGATTTTTCCCCGCAAACGGGGACGGTCGTCGCCATCAACGGCACGCCGCGCGGCCGGCCGATTCCCGGCGAAGACTTTTACCAGGCCCTGCTGCGGGTGTTCCTGGGCGAACACCCGGTCGACGCCGGGGTCAAGCGCGGCCTGCTGGGCGGCTGACCCAGATTACGCTGCCGGCGCACCGCCCGACCTGTGGCACTGCGACGGTTTTTTTGCTTCCGGGCGGCATCCTGCCCGGATTTCTGACGGGAGACATGATCTCATGCAAGCTGGCAAACTCGCACTGACCCTGGCCCTGGCGGCCGCCGCCACCGCGGCGCAAGCCCAGAGCTACCCCACCAAGCCGATCCGCCTGATCATTCCGTTCGCACCCGGCGGCACCACCGACATCGTCGGCCGCGGCGCGGCGGACCAGATGAGCCGCATCCTGGGCCAGCCGGTGGTGGTGGAAAACCGCGCCGGCGGGGGCGGTTCGATCGGCGCCGACGCCATCGCCAAGGCCGCGCCGGACGGCTATACCATCGGCATCTCGACGGTCTCGACCATGGCCGTGAACCCGGCCTGCAACCCCAAGCTGTCGTACGACCCGATCAAGGACTTCAAGCCCATCACCAACCTGGCCAACGTCGCCAACGTGATCGCGGTGAACCCCAACTTCCCGGCCAAGGACTACAAGGAGTTCCTGGCCGTGCTGAAGGCCAACCCTGGCAAGTATTCGTACGCGTCGTCGGGCACCTGCGGCTTCGGCCACATGCTGGGCGAGCAGTTCAAGGTCTCGACCAAGACCTTCATGGTCCATATCCCGTACCGCGGCGCGGGCCCGGCACTGAACGACGTGCTGGCCGGCCAGGTGCCGATCATGGTCGACAACCTGCCGTCGTCGATGCCCTACATCAAGGCCAACAAGCTGCGTCCGATCGTGGTGGCCTGGAACAAGCGCCTCGAGTCGCTGCCCAATGTGCCGACCTTCGGCGAAATGGGCCTGAAAGAGCCGAACGATCCGGCCTGGTACGGCCTGGTGGCGCCGGCCGGCACGCCTGACGAGGTCATCAAGAAGCTCAACGAAGCCGCCGTCAAGGCCCTGCAGGACAAGGACTTCCAGCAGCGCCTGCGCACCGCCGGCGCCGAGCCGTCGGGCAACACGCCGGCGCAGCACGCGGCCGAGATCAAGAAGGAATTCGACAAGATGAAGAATCTCGTGAAGGTGCAGAACATCAAGCTGGAGCAATGATCCGGCCGGTGTGACGCCACCCGCAAGGGGCCGCCGCGAGGCGGCCCTTTTTTCTTGGCCGCGCCAAAAAGCACTAGAATCCAGCATTCGCCCCAGCCTGACCGCCATGCCCGCACCCTACGACGCCATCCTTACCGCCCCGTTCGGCAAGATCGGCGTGCGCACGGACGGCGCGCGCATCCGGGCCATCGTGTACCTTCCCGGGCACGTCGAGGGCCTTGCCCCGGCCGATGCGCTGACGCAGCGGCTCGCGGCGCAGCTCGCGGCCTATTACGACGATCCCGACAGCGCCTTCGACGTGCCGCTGGCCGCCGCCGGCAGCGCCTTCCAGCAGCGCGTGTGGCAGGCCATCTGCGCGGTGCCGCGCGGCGCCACCACCACCTACGGCACCATCGCCGAAGCCATCGGCGCGATGCCGCGCGCGGTCGGCCAGGCCTGCGGGCAGAACCCGTTCCCGATCCTCGTCCCCTGCCATCGCGTAGTCTCGGCGCGCGGCATCGGCGGCTTCTCGCACCATGCCGAAGACGGCTTCTACCTCGACGTCAAACGCTGGCTGCTGCGCCATGAGGGCGCCATGCTGATATGAGCGGCGCCCCGGCGGCAGCCGAGCCCAGCGCCGTCGCCAGCGCTGCCGACGAGGCGCTGGTCGGCCGCTTCTGCGATGCGCTGTGGCTGGAGGACGGGCTCTCGCGCAACACCATCGACGCCTACCGGCGCGACCTGACACTGCTGGCGCGCTGGCTGCAGCAGGAGCAGCGCGGCGAGCTGCTCGGCGCCGACGACGGCGCGCTGTCGGCGTACTTCAGCGCGCGCCATACCCAGACCCGCGCGTCGTCGGCCAACCGGCGCCTGGCGGTGTTCCGCCGCTTCTACCAGTGGGCGCTGCGCGAGCACCTGGTGCAGGCCGATCCCTGCCTGCTGCTGCGCCCCGCCAAGCAGCCGCCGCGCTACCCCAAGACCCTGACCGAGGCCCAGGTCGACGCGCTGCTGGAGGCGCCCGACACCGACACCCCGCTGGGCCTGCGCGACCGCACCATGCTCGAGCTGATGTACGCGAGCGGGCTGCGCGTGTCGGAGCTGACCCAGATGAAGACCGTCGAGATCGGCCTGAACGAGGGCGTGGCGCGCGTGGTCGGCGGCAAGGGCGACAAGGAGCGGCTGGTGCCGTTCGGCCAGCAGGCCGGCGACTGGCTGCGGCGCTACCTGGCGAGCGCGCGACCGGCGCTGCTGGCCGGGCGCGCCTGCGACGCGCTGTTCGTCACGCAGCGCGGCGAAGGCATGACGCGGCAGGCGTTCTGGCACCTGATCAAGCGCCATGCGCGCGATGCCGGCGTGCATGCCCCGCTGTCGCCGCACACGCTGCGCCATGCCTTTGCCACGCACCTGCTCAACCACGGCGCCGACCTGCGCGTGGTGCAGTTGCTGCTGGGCCACGCTGATATTTCCACCACCCAGATCTATACCCACGTCGCCCGCGAACGCCTGCGCGAGCTGCACCAGCAGCACCATCCGCGCGGCTGAGCGGCACACAGCGATCGCCATGAGCAAGACCAAGCACGTCTCCGAAACCCCTGCCACCCAGTTCCTGCGCAAGCACGGCGTGGCCTTCGGCGAACACCCCTATGACTATGTCGAGCACGGCGGCACCGGCGAATCGGCGCGCCAGCTGGGCGTACCCGAGCATGACGTGGTCAAGACCCTGATCATGGAGGACGAGCGCGCGCAGCCGCTGGTGGTGCTGATGCACGGCGACTGCTCGGTCTCGACCAAGAACCTGGCGCGCCAGACCGGGCGCAAGAGCGTGCAGCCGTGCAAGCCCGAGGTGGCGCAGCGGCACAGCGGCTACCTGGTGGGCGGCACCTCGCCGTTCGGCACGAAGAAGCGCATGCCGGTGTATGTGGAAGCGACCGTGCTGGAACTGGCGCGCATCTATATCAACGGCGGGCGCCGCGGCTACCTGGTCAGCCTGGACCCGAAGCTGCTGCCCGCGCTGCTCGAGGCCCAGCCGGTGCAGTGCGCGCTGCCGGACTGAACTTGCCGGCCGCGTGGCGCCGCTCCAGACCGAAGCAAGCCTCCACGCCAATCCGGGTAGTCACGGTCGTGGCCAGGCCCCTGCCGCGCTACAATCGCGCCAGCCTGAAAACATCCCACTCCACATGGCCAATCTGCTTTTTGCCCTTGCCGCTTACCTGATCGGCTCCATTTCCTTCGCTGTGGTCGTCAGCAAGCTGATGGGGCTGCCGGATCCGCACTCCTATGGCTCGGGCAACCCCGGCGCCACCAACGTGCTGCGCACCGGCAACAAGAAGGCGGCGATCCTGACCCTGATCGGCGATGCCCTGAAGGGCTGGCTGGCGGTCTGGCTGGCGGCGCGCTTCGGCCCGGCGTACGGCCTCAACGACACCGGCCTGGCCATGGTGGCGCTGGCCGTGTTCCTGGGCCACCTGTTCCCCGTATTCCACCGCTTCGCCGGCGGCAAGGGCGTTGCCACCGCGGCCGGCATCCTGCTGGCGATCAACCCCATCCTGGGCCTCGGCACGCTGGCCACCTGGCTGATCATCGCCTTCTTTTTCCGCTACTCGTCGCTGGCCGCGCTGGTGGCCGCGATCTTCGCGCCGTTCTTCCATGTGCTGATGAACGGCGTGGATGTGATGGCCGGCGCGATCTTCGTCATCAGCGTGCTGCTGATTGCGCGGCACCGGCAGAACATTGCCAAGCTGCTGGCGGGGAAGGAAAGCCGGATCGGGGAGAAGAAGAAGGTTTGAAGGTTTGAATGGCTTTGCCGCAAACGGCTGCGGGCGTCAGCAGGCGGCCGGTTTGCTCCCCTCTCCCGCTTGCGGGAGAGGGGCCGGGGGAGAGGGCAGGCGCTGGCAATTGCGACGGCTCGTACTTCGTTGAAGCTCCCGTCCTCTCCCCAACCCTCTCCCGCAAGCGGGAGAGGGAGTACACCAGCGGTCATCACACGCCAGCCGCCCCAAACAGCATCTCCACCCGCAGCCCGCCCCCGTCGGCATTCACCAGGTTGAGCTTGCCCCCCGCCTGCCGCACCAGCCGGTCGACGATCGCCAGCCCCAGCCCGGAATGCGCATTGCCGCCGCGCGCCGGATCCAGCCGCACGAACGGCAGCGTGGCGCGTTCCTTGTCGTCGTCGGGAATGCCGACGCCCCGGTCTTCCACCACCAGCATGTAGCCGTCCGGCGTGCGCGAGGTCGCGATGCAGACCGGCGGCTTGCCATAGGCGTAGGCGTTGTCGACCAGGTTGCCGACGATGCGGTCCAGCTGCGTGGCGATCATGCGGAAGCCCTCGCCCGCGCCCAGCGACAGCACCACCTGGCGCTCCTGCTCGGCCAGCGAGGCGGCCAGCTCGTTGACGCGCCGGTCCACCGGCACCGGCCGCGCGGTCGACTCACTGGTCTGCGCGAAGCTCAGGAACTGCTCGACGATGGCCGCCATCGAATCGACATCGCGCGTGACCCCGGCCGCGGCCTTGGGATCGGCCAGCATCTCGGCGCGCAGGCGCAGCCGCGCCAGCGGCGTCTTCAGGTCGTGGGCGATGCCGGCCAGCATGGTGTTGCGCTCCTGGTCGATGCGCGCGAGGTCGGCCACCATGCGGTTGAAGCGCTCGATCAGCTGGCGCAGCTCGTGCGGGCCGCGCTCGCGCAGCGGCGGCACGGCGTGCTGGCGCGACAGCAGCGCGGCCGCGTTGGCCATGTCGCGCACCGGGCGCTGGATCTGCCATGCGATCAGCACGGCGAACACGATGGCGACGCCGACCACCAGCATCACCCCCGGCACCAGCCGGTTGTCCGGCGGCGGGTTGTGGACCCACAGGATCGGCATCGCGATCCAGTCGGCGCGGCTCGGCAGCTTGATCCAGATGCGCGGCGTGGTCTCGTCCTCCAGGCGGATCTCCGTGCCTTGAGGCAGGCGGCTGATGAATTGCTCCACCAGCCGGCGCGAGCGCCCGCCCTTGGGGGCGGTGGCGTGCTCGTCGGCATCGGCGGTGTTGGCGGTTTCCACCAGGCTGGGCAGCTTCGCCGGGGGCCGCGCATCGAGCGCGCGCTCGATGCTGTCGAGCTGGAACAGCATCTGCTCCACCGAATAGTCGACCTGCTGCTGGCGCCGGTCCATGCGCAGGATGGCCAGCCACGAGAAATGGCTGATCACCAGCACCGCGGCGATCAGCAGCGCAATGCGGCCGAACAGGGTATCGATACGTCGCAACTTCATCGGCAAGCAGATCCTGGTGGCGCCGGCGCCGGGTTATTCGGGGAGGCCCGCGGGAATCTCTTCCGCTTCGTCGGGCACGAAGGTGTAGCCGCGGCCGCGCACGGTCTGGATGTAGCGCGGGCGCTGCGCGTCCTCATCCAGCAGCCGGCGCAGGCGCCAGATCTGCACGTCGATGCCGCGGTCGCTGATGCCGCTGGCGCTGCCGTACATCAGCTCGACGATGCGCTCGCGCGACAGCACTTCGAGCGGATGCATCAGCAGCAGCTTGAGCAGCGCGAACTCGGTATCGCTGATCGACAGCGCCTGGCCGGCACGCGTCAGCGAGCGCTGGCGGAAGTTGACGCGGAACGGCCCGAACGCAACCGACTCGCGGTCCTCGGGCGCCGCCGCCGGGCGCGCCAGCTTGCGGCGCAGCACCGCGTTGATGCGCGCCAGCAGCTCGCGCGGCGAGAACGGCTTGCCGAGATAGTCGTCGGCGCCGATCTCGAGGCCGACGATGCGGTCGATCTCGTCGCTGCGGGCGGTCAGCAGAATCACCGGGATATCGTCGTTGCGGGCGCGCAGGTTGCGCAGCGCGGTCAGGCCGTCGACCTTGGGCATCATCAGGTCCAGCACGATCAGCGCCGGCCGCTCGCGCTCCAGGCGCGCCTGCAGGCCGTCGCCGTCATGCATCACCGAGACGGCGAAGCCCTGCTGGGTCAGGTACTCGCGCAGCAGGTCGCGCAGTTCGGGATCATCGTCGACGACGAGGATCTGGGTAGGCTGGTTCGTTCGCATAGGCACATGATAGTCAGCCCCGGCGCCACATATGCCGGCGGGGCCGGACGGTTTTGTTTCCGCAGGTTACACGCGGGGTCCTGGTAATCCTCTGTAATAAATCGGCCGGATGCCGAAATACGGGCGTCCGTGCCCGCACATTATCCTTGCCGCATGACTTGCCGCCGGTGCCGCCCCATGCGCGCCGCGCGGCACTCGCCGGCACGCCGGCGCTTGCGGGCCCGCTGCCCCCGAGGCCGGCCGGCACCCATGGCGATGCGGCATACTGCGGCATCGTCACTTGCCAGCAGAACACATGACGGTGCGCCGCGCGCGCCGTTCCCAGGATTGCGGACATGTCCAACCCCGAACCAGGCCAAACCCACCCCTCCCCCTCCCCGTCGTCCCGCCCTCCCGGCCCGTCCGGCAAACCGCCGCGCCGGAACCGGCGCCCGCTGTATGCCGGGCTGCTGGTGCTGTTGCTGGCCGGGGCCGGCTGGTACTGGCATGCGCACCGCGGCGACGCCCCCCAGGGCAGCGCGGCGCGCCCCGGCGGTGCCAGCGCACCCGCGGCGGGAGGCCGGGGAGGTCCAGGAGGTCCGGCCGGCATGCCGCGCTCGCCGGTGGTGGTCGCCACCGTGGCCCAGCGCGACATGGACGTGGTCCTGAACGGGCTCGGCAACGTGACCCCGGTCTCCAACGTGACCGTGCGCGCGCAGGTGTCCGGGCCGCTGCTCAAGGTGCTGTTCAAGGAAGGCCAGATGGTCAGGGCCGGCGACGTGCTGGCCGAGATCGACCCGCGCCCGTTCCAGGCCGCGCTCGACCAGGCCGTGGGCCAGCTGGCGCGCGATCAGGCGCTGCTGCAGAACGCAAAGCTGGACCAGCAGCGCTACCGCACGCTGCTGGGCCAGGACTCGATTTCCAAGCAGCAGGTCGATACCCAGGACGCGCTGGTGCGCCAGTACGAGGGCGTGGTCAAGACCGACCAGGGCAACGTTGCCAACGCGCGCCTGCAACTGGGCTACACCAAGATCGTGGCGCCGGTGTCGGGCCGCATCGGCCTGCGCCAGGTCGATCCCGGCAATATCGTCAATACCAGCGACACCAACGGCATCGCGCTGATCACGCAGATCCAGCCGATCGCGGTGATGTACACCATCCCCGAGGACAACCTGCCTTCGGTGCTGAAGAAGCTCAACGCCGGCGAGAAGCTGCCGGTGCAGGCCTGGGACCGCCAGGTGCGCAACCAGCTGGGCGAAGGCGAGCTGCTGACCACCGACAACCAGATCGACACCACCACCGGCACGGTCAAGCTCAAGGCGGTGTTTCCCAATGCCGACGGCATGCTGTTCCCCAACCAGTTCGTCAACGTGCGCACGCGCGTCGATACGCTCAGGGACGCCACCGTGATCCCGGTGGCGGCGATCCAGCGCGGCCAGCAGGGCACCTTCGTCTATACCGTGGACGAAGCCAGCCAGGTCAAGGTGCAGGTGATCGAGCTGGGCCCCGGCGACGGCACCCGTAGCGCGGTGCTCAAGGGGCTCGAGCCCGGCCAGCGCGTGGTGGTCGATGGTGCCGACCGGCTCAAGGAAGGCATGACGGTCGAGACCGTCGACCCGGCCGCGCGCGCCGCCGCGGTGGTGCCGGCCAGCCAGCCGCGCGCGCGCGGACGGCGCCATCGCGATGGTGCGGGCGGTGCGGGCGGTGCCAGCGGCGCGCAGGCCGATGCCGGCGCGGCAGGCGCTTCGGCACCGCAAGGCGAACGCCGCCGCCACCGCGAAGCCGGCGCCAGCGCACCAACCGCACGCGCGCCGCAGCCGTAAGGACGCCGCATGAACCCGTCCCGCCTCTTCATCGAGCGCCCGGTCGCCACGGCGCTGCTGATGCTGGCCATCCTGCTGTCCGGGCTGGTGGCCTACCGGCTGCTGCCGCTGTCGGCGCTGCCCGAGGTCGACTATCCCACCATCCAGGTCACCACGCTCTACCCCGGCGCCAGTCCGGACGTGATGACCTCGTCGGTCACCGCGCCGCTGGAGCGCCAGTTCGGCCAGATGCCGGGCCTGAAGCAGATGTCGTCGTCCTCGTCAGGGGGGGCGTCGGTGATCACGCTGCAGTTCGAGCTGACGCTGCCGCTGGACGTGGCCGAGCAGGAGGTGCAGGCCGCCATCAATGCCGGCAGCAACCTGCTGCCGTCGGACCTGCCGATGCCGCCGGTCTACAGCAAGGTCAACCCGGCGGATGCGCCGATCATGACCATCGCCATGACCTCCGACACCATGCCGCTGCCCAAGCTTCAGGACATGGTCGATACGCGCGTGGCGCAGAAGATCTCGCAGATCCAGGGCGTGGGCCTGGTCACCATCAGCGGCGGCCAGCGTCCGGCGGTGCGGATCCAGGCCAACCCGGCCGCGCTGGCGTCGCTGGGCATGTCGATCGACGACCTGCGCACCGCGATTGGCGCGTCCAACGTCAACGGCGCCAAGGGCAGCTTCGACGGCCCGCAACGCGCCTCGACCATCGACGCCAACGACCAGCTGCGCTCGGCCGACGAATACCGCCAGATCATCCTGGGCTACAAGAACGGCGCGCCGATCCGCATCACCGACGTGGCCGAGATCGTCGACGGCCCCGAGAACAGCCGCCTGGCCGCGTGGGCCAACGACAAGCCCGCGATCGTGCTGAATATCCAGCGCCAGCCCGGCGCCAACGTGATCGAGGTGGTCGACCGCATCAAGGCGCTGCTGCCGCAGCTGCAGAACGCGCTGCCGGCGTCGGTGCACGTGCAGCTGCTGACCGACCGCACCACCACCATCCGCGCCTCGGTCGAGGACGTGCAGTTCGAGCTGCTGCTGGCGATCGCGCTGGTGGTGCTGGTGATCTTCCTGTTCCTGCGCAATATCCCCGCCACCATCATCCCCGGCGTGGCGGTGCCGCTGTCGCTGGTGGGCACGTTCGGGGTCATGTACCTGGCCGGGTTCTCGATCAACAACCTGACGCTGATGGCGCTGACCATTGCCACCGGCTTCGTGGTCGACGATGCGATCGTGATGATCGAGAACATCATGCGCTACATCGAGAAAGGCGATTCGCCGATGCAGGCGGCGCTGAAGGGCTCAAGGCAGATTGGCTTCACCATCATCTCGCTGACCTTCTCGCTGGTGGCCGTGCTGATCCCGCTGCTGTTCATGGGCGACGTGGTGGGGCGCCTGTTCCGCGAGTTCGCGATCACGCTGGCGGTGTCGATCCTGATCTCGGCGGTGGTGTCGCTGACGCTCACGCCGATGATGTGCGCGCGGCTGCTGCATCATGTGCCGGAAGAGAAGCTGTCGCGCTTCCACCGCGCCACCGGCCGCTTCTTCGACAACGTGATCGAGCGCTACGGGCGCGGCCTGGAATGGGTGCTCGATCGCCAGAAAGCAACGCTGGTGGTCGCGGTGGCCACGCTGGCGCTGACGGTGCTGCTGTACCTGCTGGTGCCCAAGGGCTTCTTCCCGGTGCAGGACACCGGCGTGATCCAGGGCATCACCGAAGCCGCGCAGACCACCTCGTTCGGCGCCATGGCGCGCAAGCAGGAAGCCGTGGCCAAGGTGGTGATGCAGGATCCGGCGGTGGCCAGCCTGTCGTCGTTCATCGGCGTGGACGGCACCAACGCCACGCTCAATGCCGGGCGCATGCTGATCAACCTCAAGCCCAAGGACGAGCGCGATCCGATCGGCGTGGTGACGCAGCGGCTGCAGCAGGCGGTGCACGACCTTGGCGGCGTGTCGCTGTTCACGCAGCCGGTGCAGGACCTGACCATCGAGGACAAGGTCTCGCGCACGCAGTACCAGTTCACGGTCGAAGATCCCGATCCCCAGACGCTGGCCACGTGGGTGCCGAAGCTGGTGGAGCGCCTGCGCCAGGAGCCGGAGCTGCGCGATGTGACCAGCGACCAGCAGAACAACGGCCTGCGCGCCTATGTCGATATCGACCGCGACGCCGCGGCGCGCTTCGGCATCACCACCGCGGTGATCGACAGCGCGCTGTACAGCGCCTTCGGCCAGCGGCTGGTGTCGACCATCTTCACGCAGTCGAGCCAGTACCGCGTGGTGCTGGAGACCATGCCGGAGTTCCGCACCAGCCCGCAATCGCTGGCCGAGCTGCGCCTGCCCTCCTCGTCCGGCGGACAGGTGCCGCTGGGCGCGTTCGCGCGCATCACCGAGCGCACCGGGCCGCTGGTGATCAACCACCAGGGCCAGTTCCCGGCGGCGACGATCTCGTTCAACCTGGCGCCGGGCGCATCGCTGGGCGCGGCGGTCGACAAGATCACCCGGGTCGAGCAGGAGCTGGGGCTGCCGATCTCGATGCAGACCAGCTTCCAGGGCGCGGCGCTGGCGTTCCGCGCGTCGCTGTCGAACACGCTGTGGCTGATCCTGGCCGCGGTGGTGACGATGTATATCGTGCTGGGGGTGCTGTATGAAAGCACCATCCACCCGGTCACGATCCTGTCGACGCTGCCGTCGGCCGGCGTCGGCGCGCTGCTGGCGCTGCTGGTGGCGGGGATGGACCTGGGCATCATCGCCATCATCGGCATCATCCTGCTGATCGGTATCGTCAAGAAGAACGCGATCATGATGATCGACTTCGCGCTCGAGGCCGAGCGCGAGCAGGGCATGTCGCCGCGCGACGCGATCTTCCAGGCCTGCCTGCTGCGCTTCCGCCCGATCCTGATGACCACCATGGCGGCGCTGCTGGCGGCGCTGCCGCTGATGCTGGGCTCCGGCATCGGCAGCGAGCTGCGCCGCCCGCTGGGCGTGACCATGGTCGGCGGCCTGCTGCTCAGCCAGGTGCTGACGCTGTTCACTACGCCGGTGATCTACCTGGCCTTCGACCGCGTGGCGACGCGCGTGAAGGGCTGGCGCAAGCGCCGCTTCGGCGATCCGGAGGAAGGCGGCACGGGCGAGGAGCCGGTCTGAGCATGAATCTCTCGGCTGCCTTTATCCATCGCCCGGTCGCGACCGCGCTGCTCACGCTCGGCATTTTGCTGGCGGGGCTCGCGGCGCTGCGGCTGCTGCCGGTGTCGCCGCTGCCGCAGGTGGACTTCCCGACCATCTCGGTGTCGGCGTCGCTGCCCGGCGCCAGCCCCGAAACCATGGCCGCCACCGTGGCGACGCCGCTGGAGCGCGCGCTCGGCACCATCGCCGGCGTGACCGAAATCACCTCCAGCAGCTCGCTCGGCTCGACCCGCGTGACGCTGCAGTTCGACCTGTCGCGCGATATCGACGGCGCCGCGCGCGACGTGCAGGCCGCCATCAACGCCTCGCGCGCGACGCTGCCGACCAGCCTGCCCAACAACCCGACCTACCGCAAGGTCAACCCCGCCGACGCGCCGATCATGATCATCGCGCTGACCTCGCCGACCATGACGCGCGGGCAGCTCTACGACGCGGCCTCGACGATCCTGGCGCAGAAGCTGTCGCAGGTCGAGGGCGTGGGCCAGGTCACCATCGGCGGCGCCTCGCTGCCGGCGGTGCGGGTCGAACTGAACCCGACCGCGCTGAACAACTACGGCATCTCGCTGGAGGATGTGCGCAACACCATCAGCGCGACCAACGCCAACCGGCCGCTGGGCACGCTGGAGAACGCCGCCAGCAACTGGCAGGTCTACGCCAACGACCAGGCGATGAAGGCGGAAGACTACCTGCCGCTGATCATCCGCTACGCCACCCCGGGCACGTACTCTTCGGCGTCGGCTGGCGCGCTGATCGCCAGCACCGCCAATGCGACGGCCAGCGGCGGCGTCAGCACCAAGGTGGTCAACGGCGTCACCGTGACCACCCTGACCACCAGCAGCGGCACCACCACCATCACCAGCGGCGCCACCGGCGGCACCAGCGCCACCAGCGGCCCCAACTCGTTCGCGGTGCCGGTGCGGCTGCGCGACGTCGCCAACGTGGTCGATTCGGTGCAGGACACCCGCAACGCCGGCTCGGCCAACGGCAAGCCGTCGGTGCTGCTGGTGCTGAACCGCTCGCCCGGCGCCAACATCATCGAGACCGTCGACCGCGTCAACGAGATGCTGCCGCAGCTGCAGAAGATGATCCCCGCGGCGATCTCGATGGACGTGATGATGGACCGCACGCCAACCATCCGCGCCTCGCTGCGCGAGGTCGAGCACACGCTGATGATCTCGGTGGCGCTGGTGATCATGGTGGTGTTCGTGTTCCTGCGCAACGTGCGCGCCACCCTGATTCCCAGCGTGGCGGTGCCGGTGTCGCTGATCGGCACGTTCTCGGTGATGTACCTGGCCGGGTTCTCGCTGAACAACCTGTCGCTGATGGCGCTGACCATCGCCACCGGCTTCGTCGTCGACGATGCCATCGTGGTGCTGGAGAACATCTCGCGCCATATCGAGGAAGGCATGAAGCCGCTGGCAGCGGCGCTGCGCGGCGCGCGCGAAGTCGGCTTCACGGTGCTGTCGATGAGCCTGTCGCTGATCGCGGTGTTCATCCCGCTGCTGATGATGGGCGGCATCGTCGGCCGGCTGTTCCAGGAATTCGCGATCACGCTGTCGGTGGCGATCCTGGTATCGCTGGTGGTATCGCTGACCACCACGCCGATGATGTGCGCGCGCATGCTGCGGCCGGTGGAACCGGAAAAACAGGGACGCTTCTTCCGCGCCACCGAGCGCATGTTCCAGTGGCTGCATGACGGCTATGCGCGCTCGCTGTCCACCGCGCTGCGCTTCAGCCCGCTGGTGTGGCTGGTGCTGATCGCCACCATCGCGCTCAACGTGTACCTGTATGTGATCGTGCCCAAGGGCTTTTTCCCGCAGCAGGATACCGGGCGGCTGATCGGCTTTATCCGCGCCGACCAGGCCACCTCGTTCCAGGCCATGCGCGGCAAGCTCGACAGCTTTATCAAGATCGTGCAGTCGGACCCGGCGGTGGAGAACGTGACCGGCTTTACCGGCGGCTCGCAGCGCAATACCGGGCAGATGTTTGTCACGCTCAAGCCACTGGCGCAGCGCGAATCGGCCGACACCATCATTGCGCGGCTGCGCGACAAGCTGGCCAAGGAGCCGGGCGCGAGGCTCTTCCTGCAATCGGTGCAGGACATCCGCGTCGGCGGACGCCAGAGCAGCTCGCAGTACCAGTTCACGCTGCAGTCCGACGACCTGGAGGTGCTGCGCGCGTGGGAGCCCAAGGTGCGCGCGGCGCTGTCCAACCTGAAGGGGCTGGAGGATATCGACACCGACACCAACGACAAGGGCCTGCAGACCTCGGTGATCATCGACCGCGATGCGGCCTCGCGCCTGGGCGTGACCGCTCAGCAGGTCGATGCGGTGCTCAACGATGCCTTCGGCCAGCGGCTGGTGTCGACCATCTACCATCCGCTGAACCAGTACCGCGTGGTGATGGAGCTGAGCCAGGAATACCTGCAGGGACCCGAGGCGCTCAAGGATATCTACGTGGTCACCGGCAACGGCAATCGCGTGCCGCTGGCCGCATTCGCGCGCGTGACGCCGAGCAGCACGCCGCTGGGCGTGAACCACCAGGGCCAGTTCGCGGCCTCGACGATCTCGTTCAACCTGGCCGAAGGGACTTCGCTGTCGCAGGCGACCGACGCCATCAACCGCGAGATGGCGCGCATCGGCGCTCCGGAGACCCTGCGCGCCAACTTCCAGGGCGGCGCCAAGGCGTTCCAGGACTCGCTCAAGAGCCAGCCCATTTTGATCCTGGCGGCGTTGATCACCATCTACATCGTGCTGGGCGTGCTGTATGAAAGCTATGTCCACCCGCTGACGATCCTGTCGACGCTGCCGTCGGCCGGCGTGGGCGCGCTGCTGGCGCTGCTGGCCTCGAAGACCGACTTCAGCATCATCGCGCTGATCGGCGTGATCCTGCTGATCGGCATCGTCAAGAAGAACGCGATCATGATGATCGACTTCGCCATCGACGCCGAGCGGCGCGAGGGGCTGTCGCCGCGCGACGCCATCTACCGCGCCTGCCTGCTGCGCTTCCGCCCGATCCTGATGACCACCATGGCCGCGCTGCTGGGCGCGGTGCCGCTGGCGCTGGGCCGCGGCGACGGCGCCGAGCTGCGCGCGCCGCTGGGCATTTCCATTGTCGGCGGGCTGGTGGTGAGCCAGCTGCTGACGCTGTACACCACGCCGGTGGTCTACCTGACGCTGGACCGCTGGCGCCTCAAGGTGAAGGCCTGGCGCCAGCGCCGCCGCAGCGCCGGCACGCCGGACCAGCCGGCCGCCGTCTAGATTTGCGAAGACTCGACATGAATGCTTTTACCCGTTTCCTGTCCCAGGCCCTGCCGGTACCACTGGCATGCGCGCTGCTGCTGGCCGGCTGCGCCGTCGGCCCCGACTACCAGCGCCCCGATGCGCCGATGTCGGCCGAGTTCAAGGAAGCCGCGGCCGATACTGCCACCCCGGCGTGGACCGGCGATTGGAAGCCATCCTGGAAGCCCGCCGAGCCGCAGGATGCGCTGGCGCGCCCCGACTGGTGGACCGTATTCGGCGATGCGCAGCTCGATGCGCTGATGGCCGAGGTGCAGATCTCGAACCAGAACATCAAGGCGGCCGAGGCCCAGTACCGCCAGGCGGTGGCGTCGCTGCAGGCGGCCCGCGCCGGCTTCTTCCCGCTGGTCGATGCGCAGGCCGGCGCCTCACGCGCGCGCAATGCCACCGGCAACACGCTCAACGGCCAGAGCGCCACGCTGGGCGCGACCTGGGAGCTCGACGTCTGGGGCCGCGTGCGGCGCCAGGTCGAAAGCAGCGAGGCCAGCGCGCAGGCGAGCGAGGCCGACCTGGCGTCGACGCTGCTGTCGACGCAGGCCACGCTGGCGCAGAGCTACTTCCTGCTGCGCGTGGCGGATGCGCAGAAGGCGCTGCTGGACCGCACCGTGGCCGACTACCAGAAGTCGCTGCAGCTGGTGCAGAACCAGTACGCGGCGGGCACCGCGCAGCGCTCCGACGTGCTGCAGTCCGAGACCCAGCTCAAGAGCGCGCAGGCGCAGCAGATCGACATCCAGATCACGCGCGCGCAGCTGGAGCATGCCATCGCCGTGCTGGTGGGCAAGCCGCCTGCGGCGCTGTCATTGGCCGCCGGCGAGTTCCGCGCCGCGCCGCCGCGCGTGCCGGCCGCGGTGCCGTCGCAGCTGCTGGAGCGCCGCCCCGACATCGGCGCGGCCGAGCGGCGCATGGCGTCGGCCAATGCGCAGATCGGCGTGGCGCAGGCGGCCTACTACCCGACCCTGTCGCTGTCGGCCAGCGGCGGGCTGACCGCCAGCACGCTGGCGCGCTGGATGTCGCTGCCGGACCGGATCTGGTCGATCGGCGGCGGCCTGGCCGGCACCCTGTTCGACGGCGGCGCGCGCCGCGCCGCCAAGGCACAGGCGGTGGCCGCCTACGACCAGACCGTGGCCAACTACCGCCAGACCGTGCTGGGGGCGTTCCAGGAAGTCGAGGACAACCTCGCCGCGCAGCGGCTGCTGGAACAGGAGGCGGTGGTGCAGAACGACGCGCTGCGCTCGGCGCGCGAGGCGCTGGCCCTGGTGAACAACCGCTACCGTGCCGGCACCGCCGGCCTGCTGGATGTGCTGACGGCGCAGACCAGCGCCTACACCGCCGAGCGCACCGCGCTGTCGATCGCCGGCCGCCAGTACACCGCGGCGGTGGTGCTGATCAAGGCGCTGGGCGGCGGCTGGCACGCGCAACCGGTGGGTGGTAGCGGCAGCGCGAGTCCCAGCGTGCCAGCCGCCGCTCCCGCCACCGTCGGCCAGCGCTAGGCTCCGCGCTGCGGGGCATTCGGCAGCGGCTGCGCGCAGATGCGCTCGCGCAGCCAGGTGGCGGCCTTGCCCAGCGGCCGCTGCTTGTGCCACACCAGCTCCATCGCCACCGGCCAGTCCTGCTGCTGGAACGCCAGCGGCGGCGACACCAGCTGCGCCGCGGCCGGCGAATTGGCCACCACGTGCCACGGCACGAAGGCCCAGCCCAGCCCGCGCTTGACCAGCTCGACGATCACCCACTGGCTTTCCACCCACCACACGTCGGCGGCCACGCGCAGGCGCATCTTTTCCTCGCTGTCGGTGCGGGTCGCGACCATCAGCTGGCGGTAGCGCTTGAGCTCTTCCCAGTCGACCCGCTGCGACGCCAGCGGGTGGTCGGGCGCGCACAGTATCTGCATCGGCATCCAGCCGAGCGCATGGAAGCCCAGCTCCGGCGGCAGCACTTCCTGGCGCCACATGATGCCGAGGTCGGCGCCGCCCTCCAGCACCAGCCGGCTGACGTCCTCCATCAGCGGGAACAGCAGTTCCAGCTCCACCGCCGGGAAGCGCCCGGAAAACTCCACCAGCAGCGCGCCCAGCGTTTCTTCCGGATAGAGTTCGTCGACCGCCAGCACCAGCCGCGTCTCGACACCCTCGCCCAGGCTCTTGGCTACGCCGCGGAAGTGCTCGCAGCGTTCCAGGATCACGCGCGCCTCGGCCAGCAGCCGTTCGCCTGCCGGGGTCAGCACCGGGTAGCGGCCGGTACGGTCGAACAGCGCGTTGCCGGCATCGATCTCGAGGTTGGACACGGCCGCGCTGACCACCGACTGGGCCTTGCCGAGCCGGCGCGCGGCGGCCGAGAACGAGCCCGTGTCGGCCGCCGCGACAAAGGCTTGCAATTGCTCCAGAGAGAGACTCATACGTAACCCAACCCTTTCATCTATCTGTTCTGGCGATAGTATCCAACTTGGCAATCCCTGCCCAGCAGATAGACTAGGCACCATCGTATTTGCCCGCAAGGAGAAATCATGCGCAATACCAGGGACCGGATCCGCCATGCCGTGGGCTTCGAGGTGGTCGGCCTGCTGATCTTCGCCCCGCTGGCGAGCTGGGCCTTCGGCTATGAACTGCACCAGATGGGGCTGATCGGCGCGGTCGCCTCGCTGGTCGCCACAGGCTGGAACTACCTCTACAACGTGCTGTTCGACAAGGGCATGCTGCGTTTCACCGGCCAGCTGCGCAAGTCGGTGCCGGTGCGCGTGCTGCACGCGGTGCTGTTCGAACTGGGCCTGCTGGTGGTGTTCCTGCCGTCGCTGGCGTGGTACCTCGACATCAGCCTGCTCGACGCGCTCATCATGGACATCGCCGTGGCCGGCTTCTATATGCTCTACGCGCTGGTGTACAACTGGCTGTACGACATCGTGTTCCCGGTGCCGGCGCTCAAGGCCCAGGCCGCGGCCCCGGCCAATCCGGAAAACGCCGCGCTGGGCTGAGCGCGGGTTTTTCACTACCCTGACACGTCGTTCCCGCGAAGGCGGGAACCCAGTGACTTCATCCCCGAAGGGGACTTGAAAGACGCTGGATTCCCGCCTTCGCGGGAATGACGGTAGTGATCGGCACGCTACCTGTACTTCCTATCAAACCCGCTCCTGCGGGTTTTTCCTTATCTGCAGGGGATTCGCCCGAATTGTTATACTCCATAACAAATTCGATTCGCCGGGAGCGGCGCCGCGTGCGCGGCCCCGGCGCGACCTGCACGCGGGGAGACACCATGAAAATCGCAATCGCCGGGGGCGGCATCGGCGGCCTGACACTGGCGCTGCTATGCCACCGCCACGGCATCGAGGCCGAGGTCTGGGAAGCCAGCGAAACGCTGCGCCCGCTGGGCGTTGGCATCAACCTGCTGCCGCACGCCGTGCGCGTGCTGTCCGAGCTGGGCCTGCGCGATGCGCTGGCCGCGATCGCGGTCGAGACCTCGTCCCTGTCTTACTACAACAAGCTGGGCCAGCGCATCTGGCATGAGCCGCGCGGGCTGGCCGCCGGCTATGACTGGCCGCAGTTCTCGATCCATCGCGGCGAATTCCAGATGCTGCTGCACCGCACCGTGGTCGAGCGCCTGGGGGCCGGCGCGGTCCATACCGGCCACAGTTTCGAGTCCGTGCTGGATACCGGCGCGCGCGGCCAGGCGCGCTTCGTGCTGCGCCGCCGCGCCGACAACGCCGTGGTAGAGTCCGGCGCCGACGTGCTGGTCGGCGCCGACGGCATCCATTCGGCGGTGCGCCGCCATTTCTATCCCGCCGGCGACCTGCCGCGCTTTTCGCGCCGGCTGCTGTGGCGCGCGGTCACCGAGGCGCCGCCCTACCTGGACGGCCGCTCGATGTTCATGGCCGGGCACCAGGACCAGAAGTTCGTCGCCTACCCCATCTCCGAACCGCTGCGCCGCCAGGGCCGCGCGCTGGTCAACTGGATTGCCGAGCTGCGCGTGCCCGACAGCGTGTCCGACACCCCGCCGCGCAGCGACTGGAACAAGCAGGTCGACAAGGCCGTGTTCCGCGCCCGGTTTGCAAACTGGCAGTGGGACTGGATCGACATCCCCGCGCTGATCGACGGCGCCGAGGCCATCTACGAATTCCCGATGGTCGACAAGGACCCGCTGCCGCGCTGGACCTTCGACCGCGTCACGCTGCTGGGCGACGCCGCGCACCCGATGTATCCGATCGGCTCGAACGGCAGCGCCCAGGCCATCCTCGACGCGCGCTACCTGGTCGACAGCCTGCTCGGCACCCGCGACACTGGCTACGCGCTGCGCGAATACGAGGCCGAGCGCCTGCCGCGCACCGCCGGCATCGTGCTGCGCAACCGCATGAACGGGCCGGAGCAGGTGATGCAGCTGGCCGAGGAGCGCGCGCCGCAGGGGTTCAGCGATATCGAACAGGTGATTCCGCGCGCGGAGCTGGAAGCGATTTCGCTGCGGTACAAGCAGCTGGCGGGGTTCGACCGGCAGTCGATGCAGGGCAAGGCGTAAGGCGATGCCTTGATCACTACCGCGGGTGTACTCCCTCTTCCGCAAGCGGGAGAGGGAAGCAATCCAGCGGGATGGAAAACACATAAGATCATTCAGACCGAGGAGACAACCATGGCACCCCGAACCCCAACCGACCTCACCCGCCTCGCGCTGGCCGCCCTGCTGGCCTTCACCGCCACCACCGCCCTCGCCGACATCACCGTCGGCGTCAGCCTGTCGACCACCGGCCCGTCCGCTTCTCTCGGCATCCCGCAAAAAAATACGCTGGCCTACCTGCCGCAACGGATCGGCGGCGAGCCGGTGCGCTACATCGTGCTGGACGATGCCTCCGATCCGACCCAGGGCGCCAAGGCGGCGCGCCGCTTCGTCGCCGAGGACAAGGTCGACATCATCCTGGGCTCGTCCGCGGTGGCGCCGTCGATCGCGATTGCCGAGGTCGCCGACGAAGCCCAGACCGTACAGCTGGCGTTCTCGCCGATCGAACTCAAGCCCGGGCGCGGCGCATGGACCTTCCGGCTGGCGCAGCCGGTGCGGCTGATGGCCAATGCCGTGGCGGCGACCGCCAAGAACCAGGGCGTCAAGACCATCGGCTTTATCGGCTTTGCCGATGCCTACGGCGAAACCTGGCTGAAGGACTTCACCGCCGCCGCCACCGCCAACGGCATCCGCCTGATCGCCACCGAGCGCTACGGCCGCGCCGACACCAGCGTGACCGCGCAGGTGCTCAAGCTGATCGCCGCCAAGCCCGACGCCATCCTGATCGCCGGCGCCGGCACCGGCGCGGCGCTGCCGCACACCACGCTGCGCGAGCGCGGCTACGGCGGCACCCTCTACCAGACCCACGGCGCGGCCACCAAGGACCTGATCCGCATCGGCGGGCGCCTGGTCAACGGCGCGATCCTGCCCGCCGGCCCGGTGATCGTGCCGGAGCAGCTGCCCGCCGGCGATCCGGTGCGCAAGCCAGGGCTGGACTACGTCACCCGCTATGAAAAGCAGTACGGGGCCGAGACCCGCACGCAGTTCGGCGCCCATGCCTACGATGCCGGGCTGGTGCTCGAGCGCATCGTGCCGGTGGCGCTGAAGCAGGCCCGCCCCGGCACGCCGGCCTTCCGCCAGGCGCTGCGCCACGCACTGGAAACCGAGCGCGACATCGTGGTCTCGCACGGGGTGCTGAACTTCAGTGCGCAAGACCACTATGGCTTTGACCAGCGTGGTCGGGTTATGGTGACAATAGAGAACGGCAACTGGAAACTGCTCAAATGATTCCCGACGCATCCGGCACCCCGCCCGCCACCCCCGCGCGGCGGGCCCGCACCGCCGCAGCGCCCGCGCGGCGCAGGACGCGCGATGCGCTGGCGCCCGACCCGGCCGCCGGCGACGGCGCCGATGGCGGCTTCGACCCGCATGTGCCGAACATCGACTACGGCGTGCTCGACAACCTGGTCGGCTACGCCATCCGCCGCGCGCAGATCCGCATCTACGAAGACTTCGTGCAGTCGCTGGCGCAATGGCAGATCACCCCGCCGCGCTTCTCGGCGCTGGTGATCATCTCGCGCAACCCGCACCTGAAGCTGACCGAGCTGGCGCAGATCCTCGGCATCGCGCGGTCGGGCGCGGTGCTGCTGGTGGATGCGCTCGAAGCCATGAAGCTGGTGGCGCGCCGCCCCGCCGCGGGCGACCGGCGCGCCTACAGCCTGGTGCTGACCCCGGCCGGGCGCCGCACGCTCGAAGCCGCCACGCAGGCGGTCCAGGCGCACGACGACCACGTCAGCTCGGCGCTCAGCGAGGCCGAGCAGGCCACGCTGAAAGCGCTGCTGGCACGGCTGGCACCGCCGCGCGCCGGCTGAACCGCCGGCCCCGCGGAACTGTCATCCGCTTGCGGGCGGCCATGCGTTAACATGGCCGCCATGCCAAGAACCCTCGCCGCGCCCACCGCAGCGCGACCCGGCGCGCTGCCGCGCCGCCTGTCGCTATTGCTCTCGTCCATCCTTGCCGCCGTGCTGCTGGCCGGCGGTCCGGCACTGACCCCGGCCTACGCCAAGCCGCCCGCCAAGGCGGCCAAGGCGACCAAGCCCGCCAAAGCGCCGAAAGCCGGCAAAGCCGCTGCCAAAGCGGCCACCAAAGCCGCCACCGATCCGGCGCTGGTCAGCGCCGGCGTGCCCGCGCCGGTGGCCGCGGCGCTGCGCCGCGCCGGGGTGCCGGCTGCAGCGGCCAGCTTCTATGTGGTGCGGCTGGGCGACAGCACCGCGCGCGCCAGCTGGAACGCGCAGCTGCCGATGAACCCGGCGTCGACCATGAAGCTGGTCACCACCTTCGCCGGCCTGCAGCTGCTCGGGCCCGACTATCGCTGGCAGACCTCGCTCTACGCCGACGCGCAGCCGGGCAACGACGGCACCGTCAACGGCAACGTCTACCTGCGCGGCCACGGCGATCCCAAGCTGGTGCCCGAGGAAATGGCCAAGCTGGTGGCGCGGGCGCGCGCCGCCGGCGCCAACACCATCAACGGCGACCTGGTGCTGGACCGCAGCTACTTCGCCGATGGCCTCGACAGCAACGGCACCATCGACGGCGAGGTGCAGCGCGCCTACAACGTCGGCCCCGATGCGCTGCTGTACGCCTTCAAGACGCTGTCGTTCACGCTGACGCCGGACCCGGCCTCGCAGACCGTGGCGGTCAGCGTCACGCCGGAGCTGGCGCAGCTGAAACTGGACAACCGCCTCACGCTGACCAACGGCCGCTGCGGCGACTGGCAGAGCAGCGCCAGCCCGACCGTGCTGCCGCAGGCCGACGGCACCGTGCTGGCCTCGTTCTCGGGCGACTATTCCAGCGACTGCGGCGAGCACGTGCTCAATATCGCCACGCTGTCGCATGCGGAATTCACCTGGGGCGGCTTTGTCGCCGAGTGGCAGCGCGCCGGCGGGCGCTTTGCCCGCCTGCCCGCGCTGCGCAGCGGCAAGGTGCCGCGCGGCGCGGTGCTGCTGGCGCGCCATTACGGCCTGCCGCTGGCCGACATCGTGCGCGACATCAACAAGTTCTCGAACAACGTGATGGCGCGGCAGCTGTTCCTGACCCTCGGCGCCGAGATGGACCGCGGCGGGCCCGCCAGCACCGGCCGCTCGATCCGCGTGGTGCAGCGCTGGCTGGCGCGGCAGGGGCTGGAGCTGCCGGGCCTGGTGCTTGACAACGGCTCGGGCCTGTCGCGCGCGGAACGAATCAGCGCCTATGACATGGCGCGGCTGCTGCAGCAGGCCGCGGCCAGCCCGGTCGGCCCGGTGCTGATCGACTCGCTGCCGGTGCTGGGCGTCGACGGCACGCTGCGCAACCGCCTGACCCGCGCCAGCGCGGCCGGCAGCGGCTACCTGAAGACCGGCACGCTGGCCGATGTGCGCGCGCTGGCCGGCTACGTCGATGCCGCCGAGGGCGGCCGCTACGTGGTGGTGAGCATGATCAACCATGCCAACGCCGCGCAGGCGCAGGAGGCGCACGACGCGCTGCTGCAGTGGGTGTACCGCGGGGCGCATTGACGCCCCGCCGGGCGGGCTGGGGCGCGGGGCCGTGGCCTGCCTCCAACGCGCGGCGGCATTTTGTTAAGCGCTCGCTTACCAGCCCGCCATCCCACCCTATAATGCCTGGGTGCCGGCGCGTCCTGCGGCGGCAGCCTTCCGGGCCGGCCTGCGGCCCCGGGCCGCATCGCCCCCGCTTCCTCTGACATGACTTCCCCACAACCCCCGGTGTGGTTGCGCCTCTGGCATCGCTTCGCACCCGCCGAACGCGCCGGCTTTATCGACGGCGCGCGCCGCTTTGCCCCGTCGCTGCCCGCGGTATTTTCCTGGGGCCTGGTCACGGGCGTGGCCATGAGCAAATCCGTGCTGACCGTGCCCGAGGCCATCGGCATGTCGCTGCTGGTCTACGCCGGCTCGGCGCAGCTGGCGGTGCTGCCGCTGTTCGCAGCAGGGCTGCCGCTATGGACCATCTGGCTGACCGCGGCCATGGTCAACCTGCGCTTCGTCATCTTCAGCGCCGGCATGCAGCCGCATTTCAGCTACCTGACGCTGGCGCGGCGCACGGTGCTGGGCTTCTTCAACGGCGACCTGCATTTCGTCTACTTCCTGCAGAAGTACAGCACACCGGGCTACGAGCCCGGCAAGGAAGGCTACTTCTGGGGCATGGCACTGACGAATTTCTGCATGTGGCAGGTGTCGTCGATCATCGGCATCGTGCTGGCCAGCCTGTTCCCGGACAGCTGGGGCCTGGGGCTGGCCGGCACCATGGCGCTGATCCCGGTGATGATCGCCACCATCAATTCGCGCTCGACGCTGATGGCGGTGGTGATCTCCGCGGTGCTGGCGCTGCTGTGCTTCGACCTGCCGTACCGGCTCGGGCTGGTGGTGGCCGTGGTGGGCGCGATCGCCGCCGGCATGGCCAGCGACGAACTGGCCGCGCGCGCCGCGCTGCGCGGCATCCAGCGGCGCAGGCAGGCACCGCTGTCGAAGCCCGCTTCCAAACCCGCTTCCAAGCCAGCGCCCGAGCCGGCGGACGTACCGGGAGACCGCGCATGAGCCATACCGAAGTCTGGATCGCGCTGGTCGGCATGGCGGTCGTCACCGTGGTCACGCGCGCGCTGTTTCTGATGGCGGGCGAGCACATCACCGTGCCCGACCGCATCCAGCGCGCGCTGCGCTATGCGCCGGCGGCGGCGCTGGCCGCCATCATCCTGCCGGACCTGATGACCTGGCAGGGGCATTTCACCGTGGCGTTTTCCAACTACAAGCTGATGGCGGGCGTGGCCGCGACGGTGTTCTACCTGCTGACCAGGAAGATGGTGGGAATGATCGTGGTGGGGATGGCGGTTTATACGGCGTTGCGGGTGCTGGGGGGGTAAGGGCCGGCGGATCGACCAGGTCAGGCCAGCGGCAAACCCCTGTCCGCCCTAGCCCCCAAACGCCGCCGCCGCCCGCTCCAGCCGGTCGCGCACTCCGGCCCAGTCCTGCCCTTCGGGCAACACCTCGAACACCAGCTGCGTGTACCCCTGCCGGTCGAGCTTGCGCAGCAGCCGGTACAGCTCCTGCGCATAGGCGGCGGCATCGGCAGGCGCCTGCACCCAGGTGCAGCGCTGGTCCGCCAGCGGCGCGCGCCCGACCCATGCCACGCGGGCATCCGCCGGCAGCGCTTCCAGGCGCGCGGCGGCGGCCTGCGCATCGGCCAGCAGCAGCGGCGTGTGCGGGGCGTAGTGGGCCTTCAGGGTTCCCGACGCGCGCGGCGCGGCGGCGTCCGGCGGCAGCGGGGCTTCGCCCAGCACCTGCGCGAGCATCCCCACCGTGACCGCGCCCGGGCGCAGCAGCACCGGGCCGATGCCCTGGTCCAGCCGCGACAGGTCGACGATGGTCGATTCAATGCCGACCTCGACGCCATCGCCTTCCAGCACATAGACCGCGTCGCCGAATTCCTCGCGCACATGCTGCGCGGTGGTCGGGCTGACCTGGCCGAACTTGTTGGCGGAAGGCGCGGCAATGCCGCCGCGGCCGCGCTTGAAGCGCGACAGCAGCGCCTGCGCCACCGGATGCGACGGGCAGCGCAGGCCGATGCTGTCCTGCCCGCCGGCGACGGCGGCATCGATATGCGCGGCGCGCTTCAGGATCAGCGTCAGCGGGCCGGGCCAGAAGGCGTCGATCAGCTGCTGCGCGGCCGCGGGCACGTCGTCGGTCCAGTAGCCGATGTCGGCACCGTCGACTACGTGCACGATCACCGGATGGTTCGACGGCCGGCCCTTGAGCGCGAAGATGCGGCCGACCGCCGCGGGGTTTTCTGCGTCGGCGCCAAGGCCGTAGACGGTCTCGGTCGGGAAGGCGACCAGTTGCCCGGCCTCGAGCAGGCGGACGGCTTCATCCAGTTCGGCGGCCGTGGGCGTGCGCGGCGACATCGTGTTCCTTCAAAGGGTGGCGTGGCGGTCGGCGGAAATTCAGAGCGGGATGTGCAGCGCCTGCGCGGCCGCCTGGAAAGCGGCGTCGGCGGCCTCGGCATGCTCGCCGATGCAGTTGACGTGCCCCATCTTGCGCGACGGGCGCGCATCGCTCTTGCCGTACAGGTGCAGCTTGGCGCCGGGTTGCGCCACCACCTCGTCCCAGGCCGGGGTGCGCTCCAGCCCGAACTCGAACCACACGTCGCCCAGCAGGTTCAGCATCTTGCCGGCCGAATGCTGGCGCGTGCTGCCTAGCGGCAGCCGCGCCATGGCGCGCACCTGCTGCTCGAACTGGCTGGTCTCGCAGGCGTCCATGGTGATATGGCCGGAATTGTGCGGGCGCGGCGCCATTTCATTGGCGACCAGCGAACCATCGGTCAGCACGAAAAACTCGATGCACAGCACGCCGACATAGCCCATTTCGGTGGCAATCGCGGCGGCGGCGGCGCGGGCGCGCTCGGCGATCTCGGGCGAGACGCTGGTCGACGGCATCTCGGTCGAAAACAGGATGCCGTCGCGGTGCACGTTCTCGGCCAGCGGCCAGGTGGCGGTGGCGCCGTCCGCGCCGCGCGCGGCCAGCACCGACACCTCGTACGCCAGCGGCAGCATCTGCTCCAGCACGCACGGCACATGCTGCATCGCCTTCCACGCGGCGCGCACGTCGTCGCGCGTCTTCACGCGCGCCTGGCCCTTGCCGTCATAGCCCATGCGCGCGGTCTTGAGGATGCCGGGCAGCACGTGGTCGGGCAGCTGGTCGACGTCGGCGTCGTGCTGGATCACCCAGTGCGGCGCCGTCGGCACGCCGGTGCGCTCGGCGCACGCGGCAAAGAACTTCTTCTCGCCGATGCGGTTCTGCGCGATCGACACGCAGTAGCCGCGCGGCGCGACGAACGCGCCCAGCTGCTCGAGCCGGTCCAGCGACAGCGACGGCACGTTCTCGAACTCGGTGCTGACCGCCTGGCACAGCTTGCCCATCTCGGCCAGCGCGGCCTCGTCGGTGTACTGCGCGCAGATATGCTTGTCGGCGACCACGCCGGCCGGGCTGTCCTGGTCCGGGTCGAGCACGCATACGCGATAGCCCATCGCCTGCGCCGCATGCGTGAACATGCGGCCGAGCTGGCCGCCGCCCAGCATGCCCAGCCACGCGCCGGGCAGGATGGGCGCGTCGGGACGGTCGACGCCGAACTCGGCGCGCGATTCCGGCGTGTGGGCTTCGGAGAGGTGGGGATGGATATCGGTAGGCATTGCTCGGTTCCGTGTCGGTCCGGAGGGTTACAGCGGCAGCATTTACAGCGGCAAGGTCATGGCGCGCGCGGCTTCGGTCTGCTTGGCGCGGAAGGCTCCCAGCGCCGCGGCCAGCGCGTCGTCGGTAGTGGCCAGCGTGGCGATGGCGTGCAGCGCGGCGTTGGCCGCACCCGCCTCGCCGATGGCGAAGGTGGCGACCGGCACGCCCTTGGGCATCTGCACGATCGACAGCAGCGAGTCCTCGCCGCGCAGGTACTTCGACGGCACCGGCACGCCGAACACCGGCACGATGGTCTTGGCGGCGATCATGCCGGGCAGGTGCGCGGCCCCGCCGGCACCGGCGATGATGGCGCGCAGGCCGCGGCTGCGCGCGCTCTCGGCATAGCGGAACATGTCGTCGGCCATGCGGTGCGCGGACACCACCTGGGCTTCGAACGGCACGCCGAAATCCTTCAGCATCGCCACGGCGTGCTGCATCACGTCCCAGTCCGAGCTGCTGCCCATGACGACGCCGACCAATGGCTTATCTTGCTTGCTCACTTTCTTTGTTCCTTCGGTTGTCATTTCCGCGAAGGCGGGAACCCAGTGACTTTAGGTTATGCATCGAGGCTCGCAAAAGACGCTGGATTCCCGCCTGCGCGGGAATGACGAGGTAGTCTTACTTCAACTCTTCGCCCGTCAGGCGCGTCAGCGCCTCGCGGTACTTCGCCGCGGTCTTCTGGATCACGTCGTCCGGCAGCTGCGGCGCCGGCGCGGTCTTGGGCCAGGGCTTGCCGTCGATGCGCACGGCTTCCAGCCAGTCGCGCACGAACTGCTTGTCGAACGATGGCGGGTTGGTGCCGACCTGGTACGAATCGGCCGGCCAGAAGCGCGACGAGTCGGCGGTCAGCACTTCATCCATCAGCGTCAGCACGCCGTTGTCGTCCAGGCCGAACTCGAACTTGGTATCGGCGATGATGATGCCGCGCGTGGCGGCGAACTCGGCCGCTTCCTTGTACAGGCGGATCGAGATCTCGCGCATCTGGCGCGCCAGCGCGATGCCGATGCGGCCCTCGACCTCGGCGAACGAGATGTTCTCGTCGTGCTCGCCCATCTCGGCCTTGGCCGCCGGGGTGAAGATCGGCTCGGGCAGCTTCTGCGCGTTCTGCAGGCCCGGCGGCAGCTCGATGCCGCACACCTTGCCGGTGGCCTGGTAGTCCTTCCAGCCGCTGCCGGCAAGGTAGCCGCGCACCACGGCCTCGACCAGGATCGGCTTCAGGCGCTTGACCACCACCGCGCGGCCCCTGACCTGCTCCACTTCATCCGCGGCCACCACGGTCTCGGGTGCGATGCCGGTCTCGTGGTTCGGCACGATGTGCGCGAGCTTGCGGAACCAGAAGTTCGCCATCTGGTTCAGCACGCGGCCCTTGTCGGGGATCGGCTCGCCCATGATGACGTCGAACGCCGACAGGCGGTCGGTGGTGACGATCAGCAGCTTGTCGTTGCCGACGGCGTAGTTGTCGCGCACCTTGCCGTGGCCCAGCAGCGGCAGCGAGTTGATGGAGGACTGGTAGAGAGCGTTGGTCATGATGGTTCCGATCGAACGGAGGTAAAGCACAGCGTCTGCAAAAAACACTGACGCTTAAAAATGCGTCGTCCCCGCGGAAGCGGGGACCCAGTGACTTTTGCCTTTGGTCAGCGCCGCGTTAAAGACGCTGGGTTCCCGCCTGCGCGGGAACGACGATTGAAACTTACTGCACGACCTGCGCCAGCTTGCCCGACTTGTACTGCTGCGCGATCTCGCTCAGCGCCACCGGCTTGATCTTGCCGGCCTGGCCTTCGCAGCCGAACGCGAGGTAGCGCGCCTTGCACACCTGCTTGGCGGCTTCGCGGGCCGGCTTCAGGTATTCACGCGGGTCGAACTTGCTCGGGTTCTCGACGAAGAAGCGGCGGATCGCGCCGGTCATGGCCAGGCGGATGTCGGTGTCGATGTTGATCTTGCGCACGCCGTACTTGATCGCTTCCTGGATTTCCTCGACCGGTACGCCGTAGGTTTCCTTCATGTCGCCGCCGAACTTGCGGATCTCTTCCAGCAGTTCCTGCGGCACCGACGACGAGCCGTGCATCACCAGGTGGGTGTTGGGGATGCGGGCGTGGATTTCCTTGATGCGGTTGATCGCCAGGATGTCGCCGGTGGGCTTGCGGGTGAACTTGTAGGCGCCGTGCGAGGTGCCGATGGCAATCGCCAGCGCGTCGAGCTGGGTGGCCTTGACGAAGTCGGCGGCCTGTTCGGGGTCGGTCAGCAGCATCGAGTGGTCCAGCTTGCCTTCGGCGCCGATGCCGTCTTCTTCGCCGGCTTCACCGGTTTCGAGCGAGCCCAGGCAGCCCAGCTCGCCCTCGACGGTCACGCCGATGGCGTGCGACAGCTGCACCACCTTGCGGGTCACATCGACGTTGTATTCGTAGTCGGCCGGGGTCTTGCCGTCTTCGCGCAGCGAGCCGTCCATCATCACCGACGAGAAGCCCAGGTCGATCGCGGCCTGGCAGATCGCCGGCGACTGGCCGTGGTCCTGGTGCATCACCACCGGGATATGGGGATAGGCTTCGACCGCGGCTTCGATCAGGTGGCGCAGGAAGTGCTCGCCGGCATATTTGCGGGCGCCGGCCGAGGCTTGCATGATCACCGGAGCGTTGACCTCGTCGGCCGCCTGCATGATGGCCTGCACTTGCTCGAGGTTGTTCACGTTGAAGGCCGGCAGGCCGTAGCTGTTCTCGGCTGCGTGGTCCAGCAGCTGGCGCATCGAAACGAGTGGCATGTCTAACTCCTAAATGAAAATGAGATGTCTCGGTATTCTTCTGTCGGCGCTCAATGCCCCACCCTGACGATCTTCAGGGTGTTGGTACCGCCCGGCTGTCCCATCGGCTCGCCGATGGTCAGCACGATGAAATCGCCCCGCTGCACCACGCCCTGCGCCAGCAGCAGCTCCTCGGCCTGCTCCAGCGCGGTATCGCGGTCGGTGCTCGACTGCAGCGGCAGCGGCACCACGTTGCGGTACAGCTGCATCTTGCGCTGCGACGCCAGGTTGGGCGTCATCGCGTAAATCGGTACATGGATGCGGTGCCGGCTCATCCACAGCGCGGTCGCGCCGGAATCGGTCAGCGCCGCGATCGCCTTCACCTGCAAATGATAGGCGGTGAACAGCGCCCCCATCGCCACCGACTGGTCGATGCGCGAAAAGGTCTGGTTCAGGAAATCGGTGTCGAGCTGCACCACCTCGGACTTCTCGGCCTCGATGCAGACCGCGGCCATGGCCTCGACGGTCTCGACCGGATAGCGGCCGGCGGCGGTTTCAGCCGACAGCATCACGGCGTCGGTGCCGTCCAGCACGGCATTGGCCACGTCCGAGACCTCGGCGCGCGTCGGCACCGGGTTGACGATCATGCTTTCCATCATCTGGGTGGCGGTGATGGTGAGCTTGTTGGCCTCGCGCGCCAGCCGGATCATGCGCTTCTGCAGCGCCGGCACGGCGGCGTTGCCGACTTCCACGGCAAGGTCGCCGCGCGCCACCATGATGCCGTCGGAGGCCTGCAGGATTTCTTCCAGCACGCCCGGATGGATGGCCTCGGCGCGCTCGATCTTGGCGATCATGCGGGCCCGGTGGCCGTGCGGCTGGCCGGCCACGGCGGCCAGCTGGCGCGCCATTTCCATGTCGGTGGCGTTCTTGGGAAAGCTCACCGCGAGGTAGTCCGCGCCCAGCGCCATGGCGGTCTTGATGTCCTCCATGTCCTTGGCGGTCAGCGCCGGCGCCGACAGCCCGCCGCCCTGGCGGTTGATGCCCTTGTTGTTGGACAGCTCGCCGCCGACGCGCACGGTGGTGAAGATCTCGTTGCCCAACACGCGGTCGACCACCAGCACGATCAGGCCGTCGTTAAGCAGCAGCAGGTCGCCCGGGCCGACGTCGCGCGGCAGGTCCTGGTAGTCCAGGCCGGCGCGCTCTTCGTTGCCGAGCTTGCAGTTGGAATCGAGGATAAAGGGCTCGCCCGGCTTGAGCAGGACCTTGCCGTGCTCGAACTTGCCCACGCGGATCTTGGGACCCTGCAGGTCGGCCATGATGGCGACCTCGCGCCCGCATGCCTGCGCCGCCTCGCGCACCAGCCGGGCGCGGTCGAGATGGTCCTGGGCGGTGCCGTGCGAAAAGTTCAGCCGCACCACGTCGACCCCAGCCGCGATCATGCGCGTCAGGATTTCCAGCGAGCTGGAGGCGGGGCCGATGGTGGCGACGATCTTGGTGGAACGGGTCATGCGGGGTTTCCTGGTTTCAGCGCTCGATGGCCCGACGGCCGGTTGGCGCGACCGGCGGGCCCACGGCTCCGCCGGGCGCGGGGCGGATGCGTCAGCCTGCGGCGCGCTGCTCCAGCACTTCGAAGGCGGGCAGCGTCTTGCCTTCCAGGAATTCCAGGAACGCGCCGCCGCCGGTGGAGATATAGCCCACGCGGTCGGCAATGCCGTACTTGGCGATGGCGGCCAGCGTGTCGCCGCCGCCGGCGATCGAGAACGCCTTCGACTCGGCGATGGCCTGCGCCAGCACCTTGGTGCCGTTGCCGAACTGGTCGAACTCGAACACGCCCACCGGGCCGTTCCAGACGATGGTGCCGGCGGCCTTCAGTTGCTCGGCCAGCAGCGCGGCGGTCTTGGGGCCAATGTCGAGGATCATGTCGTCGTCGGCCACGTCCTTGACGTCCTTGACGGTGGCCGTAGCGGTGGCGCTGAATTCCTTGGCGCAGACCACGTCGACGGGGATGGGCACCGAGGCGCCGCGCCTGGCCATGATGTCGATGATGGCCTTGGCGTCGCCGACCAGGTCGGCTTCGGCCAGCGATTTGCCGATCTTCAGGCCGGCGGCCAGCATGAAGGTGTTGGCGATGCCGCCGCCAACGATCAACTGGTCGACCTTGTCGGCCAGCGACTTCAGGATGGTCAGCTTGGTCGAGACCTTGGAGCCGGCCACGATCGCCACCAGCGGGCGCGCCGGCTGGCCCAGGGCCTTGCCCAGCGCGTCGATCTCGGCGGCCAGCAGCGGGCCGGCGCAGGCGATCGGCGCGTATTTGGCGATGCCGTGGGTGGTGGCTTCGGCGCGGTGCGCGGTGCCGAAGGCGTCGTTGACGTAGACGTCGCAGAGCTTGGCCATCTTCTGCGCCAGCTCGTCGCTGTTCTTCTTCTCGCCCTTGTTGACGCGGCAGTTTTCCAGCAGCACCACCTGGCCAGGCGCCACCTCGACGCCGTCGACCCAGTTCTGCACCAGCTTGACCGGCTTGCCAAGCAGTTCGGACAGGCGCGCGGCGATCGGCGCCAGCGAGTCTTCGGGCTTGAACTCGCCCTCGGTGGGGCGGCCCAGGTGGGACGTGACCATCACCGCGGCGCCGGCGCCCAGGCAGGCCTCGATGGCGGGCACGGAGGCGCGGATGCGGGTGTCTTCGGTGATGTTGCCGGCGTCATCCTGCGGCACGTTCAGGTCGGCACGGATGAACACACGCTTGCCGGAAAGCTTGCCTTGGGAGATCAGATCGGAAAGACGCAGGACAGAGGTCATGACGGTGGATGGCGCGAGATTTCGCTGCGGACTCGGGGAAACCGGCATTTTACCTGAACGCGATCGGGGCTTTGCCGAATCCGGACTGGCGCCGGCCATGATGCGGCCCGCAAGGCACAAACCGACCCACCAGCCAGTGCCGACGCGCGCCCCGCCGCCCTGACTCCCCACCAAAGAAGGGGCGCGCGCGTTTTCCGCGAGACCCCCAAGTGCGGTAATGTACGCAACGTCTGCTACAACAGGCACACGATCACGCCAGAGCCGGTTTACAAACGGCCAGGACAAGCGGCAACCGACAAGAGGCTGACAATACGGCCCGCCGCAAGCAGCCAGAACAACAAAGCATGCCGGGTTGCAAGCGGACGCACCACCGGCGCCGCGCATTTATTTTGTCGCGAATGCAAGGGGTAAGTCAGATGAATGAAGCCGACATTCACGGAGCGATCCGCGGCTTGTACGAGGGCATTCTGGATCCGGGAGCCTGGCAGGACAGCCTGCGCACCCTGACCGGGCTGGCGGGCGCGGCACATGCCTCGATGATGGTCTGGGACACGGTGCGCGACCAGATCAGCGTCAACGAGATCGTCAATCCGGTGGTCGAGCTGTTCACCGAATACGAATCGGATTACCAGGCGATCGACCCGGCCAAGCAGTTCGCGCCGGCCCTGCAGCCGGGCGGCTGGTATATCGACGCGCGCGAGCTGGGCGAAGGCACCATGGCGCGCCATCCGTTCTACCGCGATTTCTTCCACCGCTATGGCCTGCGCTCCTACGTGGCCTGCCTGGTCGAGCGGCAGCCCCATTACGAAGTCTATTTCTCGATGCAGCGCGCGCGCCGGCAGCCGCTGTTCTCGAGCGTCGACACCGGCGGCCTGGACTGGATCATCCCGCATATGCGCAGCGCCATGGCGATGCGCGACCGCACCCTCGGGCTGACGGTGCTGGCGCGGCTGTCGACGCAGCTGGTGGAGCGGCTCAATTTCGCCCTGCTGGTGTTTTCGCCGCAGCGCCACGTGCTGTTGTGCAACCGCGCCGGCGAACGCTGGGCGCGGCGCCTGGACCCGGCGGGCAAGGTGTCGGACTGGACCCTGTCGCGCCCGTTCGCCGGCATGGTCCAGGCCGCCTGCGACCCGCGCCACGCCGTGGCCGCCCAGGCGGCGCGCGCCACCAGCGGCGACGCCAGTGCGCAGGTCATCGTGCTGCCGCTGCCGCCGTCGCACGCCTTTGCCGCGCAGTGGCAGGAACCGGCCGCGCTGGTGATCGTGCACGAGCAGGACCGCGCCCCGCTGCTGCTCGGTCCCGTGCTGCGCGACCTCTACGGGCTGACGCCAGCCGAGACCCGGCTGAGCGTGCAGCTGGCGCACGGCCAGGGCCTGCCCGAAGCCAGCCAGCAGCTCGGCATCCGTCATGAAACCGCGCGCACGCAGCTCAAGGCGGTGTTCCACAAGACCGGCTGCAACAGCCAGGCCCAGCTCACGCACCTGCTCTCGCGCCTGGGCGCGGCGCTGGAACAGGGCTGAACCCGCAAGCCGTGCCACCGGCCGGCGCCGCGCCGGCGGCACGCGCTCTGCCACGCGGGTAAAGTACCCCAAAAGTACAAGAAGTAAAAAGAAGGGAAGCCATGAGCGACACACAGATGCACGACACCATTCGCGCGCTGTACGAGGGGATTTTCGACGCCGATGCCTGGCAGCGCAGCCTGAGCGCGCTGTGCCAGGCCAGCGGCAGCAGCCACGCGCATCTGCTCGTGCTCGACACCGTGCACCAGCGCGTGCTGGTACACCAGGAGGTCAACCCGATGCCGGAGGCCGTCGCCGCCTATCGCGACCAGTTCGCCGCGATCGACCCGGCGCTGCCGTTCGCGCGGCGCATGGCGGTGGGCAGCTGGTATATCGATTCGCGCGAGCTGGGGCCGCAGGTCATGCGGCAGTCGCCCTTCTACGGCGAGTTCCTGCGGCCGATCGAACAGTCGTCGGTGATGGCCTGCCTGATCGAGCGCCAGCCGCATTACGACGTGTTCCTGTCGCTGCAGCGCCCGCATGGCCACGACCATTACTCGCCCGAGGACGCGCGCGCGCTCGACTGGGCCATCCCGCACGTGCGCCAGGCCATGGCGCTGCGCGAGCGCACCCACCAGGTGTCGGCGCTGGCGCATGCGTCGTCGCAGTTGATGGAGCGGCTGCCGTTCGGCGTGATCGTGTTCCGCGAAGATGGCAAGGCGCTGCTGGCCAACAGCATCGGCGAAGCCTGGGTGCGCCGGCTGCTGCCGGCGGTGTCGATCGAGACCAGCGTCGCGGCGCCGCTGGCCGCGCGCGAGGATGGCGGCTGGACCCTGTCGCGCCCGTTCGCGGAAGCGCTGCGCGCGGCGAGCAACCCGGCCAGCGCGCAGCCGGCGCAGGCGCTGCGCGCCGTCGACGGCGCCGGGCGGCAGGCGCAGGTAATCCTGATGCCGCTGCCCCCGGCACATCACCTCGCGCTGGAATGGCAGCGCCCCAGCGTGCTGGTGGCGATCCACGAACCGGGCGCCGCGCCGATGACGCTGCCGACCGTGCTGCGCGACCTCTACGGCCTGACGCCGGCGGAGATCCGGCTGGCGCTGCAATTGTCTTCGGGCATCGGCCTGCCCGAGGCCTGCGAGCTGATCGGCATCCGGCGCGAGACCGGGCGCACCCAGCTCAAGGCGATCTTCACCAAGACCGGCACCGGCACGCAGGCGCAGCTGGCGCACCTGCTCACGCGGCTGGGCGTGCGCCCCTAGCGCCGCGGGCGCTGCCGCCGGCGACGCATCAGTCGATCGAAGCGCCCACGGTCTTGACCACGCCCGCCCACTTCTGGCGGTCGGCCTTCACCGTGGCCTTGAACTGCTCCACGGTCTCGACCCGCGGCGTGTTGCCGGCGTCGACCAGCTTCTGGCGGATCGCCGGCGTTTCCAGCGCCACCTTGACCGCGTCATTGACCTTGCGCGCAATCTTCGGGTCCAGCCCCTTCGGCCCGAACAGGCCGAACCAGATGGTGCTGTTGAAGCCGGGCAGGCCGCTCTCGGCAATGGTCGGCACATCGCCGATCACCTGCACGCGCTGTTTGGTGGTCACGCCCAGCAGGCGCACCTTGCCGGCGCGGAACTGCGGCAGCACGCTCTGCACCTGGTTGAAGATGCAGCAGACCTCGCCCTTCACCACTGCCTGCAGCGCATCGGGGCCGCCCTTGTAGGGCACGTGCACCATGTCCAGCCCGGCGCGCGCATTGAACTCGGCAAACGCCAGGTGGGTGCCGGTGCCGTTGCCGGTGGAGGCAAAGTTGTACTTGCCGGGATTGGCCTTGACCTTCTCGATGAACTCCTTGACCGACTTGACGTCGAGCACCGCCGGGTTGACGGTCAGCACGTTGGAGACCTCGACCAGCGGCGCGATCGGGGTGAAATCGGCGTCGGCATCGAACGGCAGGGTCTTGTACAGCGCCGGGTTGATGCCGTGCGTCGCGGCGGTGCCGAGCAGCAGCGTGTAGCCGTCCGGTTTGGCATGCGCCACCACCTCGGAGGCCACGTTGCCGCCGGCGCCCGGCCGGTAGTCATAGACGATGGTGGTCTTCAGCGACTTCTGCAGCGATTCCTGCAGCGTACGGCCGACGATGTCGACGCCGGATCCCGCGGTGAAGCCCATCAGGATCGTTACCGGCTGCGTCGGCCATTCGCCCTGCGCGTGGGCGGGCAGGCTGGCCGTGCCGGCCACGGCGGCGCACAGCGCGGCCACGCGGAAGGCGGAACGGAAGGACAAGCGCGGAAGCAGGCGGGACGAGTTGGGCATGGGGGCACCGTCGGGTGAATGTCACAAGGAAGCGGCCCGGCGCGGCGGACCTGCATGATGGCCGGGGTCTGAGCCCCGGGCCAGCGCAACAAGATAGCAAGGTTCCTGCCAAAACCAAACGACTGAGTTTGCCTGAAGGTATGCCGTGCGGGCATATGGCAACCACCTCGGCGCGGTCTGCGCTTCAGCGCCTCAGCAACCCCACCAGTTCGTCGACATCCGGCAGCGGCGCGCCGCTGCCAGCGGCGCCGTCGTCGTCGGCCTCCAGCAGGCCGTCGGCGAGCGCGCGCTTGTCGCGGTGCAGCTCGACGATGCGCTCCTCGATGGTGCCCGCATTGATCAGCCGGTACACCGTGACCGGGCGCTGCTGTCCGATGCGGTGCGCGCGGCCCATGGCCTGGTCTTCGGCGGCGGGGTTCCACCACGGGTCGGCGATGATCACGTAATCGGCCGCGGTCAGGTTCAGGCCGAAGCCGCCGGCCTTCAGGCTGATCAGGAAGACATCGCCCTCGCCCGCCTGGAACGCGGCCACGCGGCGCGTGCGCTCGGCCGCGGGGGTGGCGCCGTCCAGGTATTGCAGCGCCAGCCCGGCATGCTCCAGCCCCTGCCGCAGCAGCTGCAGGAAATCGACGAACTGGCTGAACACCAGGGTCTTGTGGCCGCTGGCGGCCAGCCCGCTGGCCAGTTCGACGAAGGCCCGCACCTTGGCGCCTTGGCTCAGTTGCCCGCTCACTTCCGGCGTGACCAGGCGCGGATCGCAGGCGGCGCGGCGCAGCCGCATCAGCTGCGCCAGCACGTGCAGGCGCGCCTGCGCCTGGTGCTGGGCCTGCGCCAGCGCCCGTGCCCTGGCGCCGGCGGGCGCATCACGGGAGGCCTTGCGCGCGGCTTCGACGCGTGCCAGCGCGGCCTCGGCTTCGGTCTGGGCCTGGCGGCGCAGCGCCTCATAGTGCGCGGCTTCGACCGGCTCGGGCTCGACCCGGATCACCAGCTCAGTCCGAGGCGGCAGCTCATCCAGCACCTGCGCCTTGGTCCGGCGCAGCACGAACGGCGCGACCATGCGGCGCAGCCGCAGGCGCGCCTCGCGACTGCCCGCGCGTTCGATCGGGTTGGCAAAATGCTCGTTGAAGCGGGCCAGCGAGCCCAGCAGGCCCGGATTGCAAAACCGCATCACCGACCACAGCTCGGCCAGCCGGTTCTCCACCGGGGTGCCGGTCAGCGCCATGCGGAAGTCCGACGGCAGCGCGAACATCGCCTGCGCCCGCCGCGTGACCGCGTTCTTGAAGGCCTGGGCCTCGTCGGCCACCACGGTATGCCAGGCGCGCGCGCGGAAATCGCCGGCGGCCTGCTGCAGCAGCGTGTACGAGGCGATCACCAGGTCATGCGGCCCCGCCTGCGCCAGCAACGCGTCGCGATCGCCCTCGGCATAGACATGGACGTTGAGCGTGGGCGCGAAGCGCCGCGCCTCGGCGGCCCAGTTGCCGCACACCGAGGTCGGCGCAATCACCAGCGCCGCGCCGCCGCCGGCGCGCGCGACCAGCACGGCCAGCGCCTGCAGGGTCTTGCCCAGGCCCATGTCGTCGGCCAGGCAGGCGCCCAGGCCGGAGGCGGCCAGCGTCATGGCCCAGCGGTAGCCGGCTTCCTGGTAGGGGCGCAACTCGGCCGCCAGCGTGGCCGGCAGCGCGATCTCGCTCTCGCGCGCGGCGCGCAGCCGGGCGATGCGCGCGCGGAAATGCGCGTCGGGATCGACGCCGGCGCCGGCCAGCACGTCGTCCAGCCACGGCGTGGCCATCTGCGGCACGCGGATGCCGTCGGGCACGGGTTCGGCCACGCCGGCGAGGTCGCGCAGCCGGCCGCGCAGCACCTGCGTCAGCGCCACGTAGACCCCCTGCCCCATCGGCACGAAGCGCCCGGCATGGCTGCCGGTCCACTCGATCAGCTTGCCCAGCTCCAGCACCAGCCCCTCGGCCACCCGCAGCTCGCCCGCCAACTTGTACCACGCGCCGCGGCTCTCGACCTGCACCCCCAGCTGCGGCAGGTCGGCGGACAGTACGCGCAGCTCCTTGCCGCGCGGCCATTCGACCGCCTGCACCGCGGGCAGCCTCGGCAGCGCCTCGACCACCGCGAGTGCGTCCTCGGGATCGTCGAGTGCCCAGGTGTACTCGCCGCCCGGCGGCGACAGCGCCACCAGCTGCGGCAGGGCGGCGAAGACTTCGGCCACGCTGGCCAGCTCGACGTCGAGGTTGCGCTGCGTCGACAGGGTCTCGCCGCGCACCGTGGCCATCAGCCGTGCGCGTCCGGCACCGGGCGCCAGCCGCGGCCCGAGCGGGCCCAGCGGCGTCACCACCAGCCGCAGCGAGATGCCGCGCCCCACCGGCGCCACTTCGGCACGCAGCCGTGCCTCGGCCTCGACCGCGCGCGAGCCCGCCGCGGCATCGGCCTGGATCTGGAACTGGCCGGCCAGCGCGCGCAGGGTCTGGTCGAGCCGGGCGTGGCCTTCCTCGGGAATCGCCAGGCCGTCTCCGATCAGCCGCGCGGCCTCGAACTGCGCCGGGGTATAGCGGATCAGCCGCAGCCGGTGCGGGCCGTCGCGCAGCAGCGTGAACTGGCGCAGCGCCTCGGCCTCCTGCCGCGCGGCGGCGGGCAGCAGTGCCTCCAGCGCCGGTGCCTCGCGCACCGGCGGGAACAGGCGCAGCACGTAGCGGCCGGCGCTGCGCACGGCCTCCAGCGCGGGCGCGTCCTCGACCACGTCCAGCGTCTGCGTGGGCGCGTGGGCCAGCACCACGCCCGGATGCCCGGCCAGCGCCATCAGCGCCACGGCGCGGTCGAGCACGTAGCGGCGGTTGTGCGAGGCATCGCGGCGGATGGCGCGCGCCACGCGCGCATCCCAGGGCTCGAGCCGGTCGTCCTCGGCGATGCGCGCCAGCGCCACCGGCCGGGGCTTGCCCCAGCCCTTGGGGCCGCGCACCTGCTCGAGCGGCTCGATCATGCCGGGCGCGCCGTCGGCGTCCAGCGTCAGCGCCCACAGCAGGCGCCGGGCCGGTGCCGCCGCACCTTGAGCGGTGGCCGGATCGGTGCCGGCAAGGGCGCGCAGCGCGTCCAGCGCCTGCTGCCAGCCAGGTAGCGGCGGTTCAATGGACGCTGCTGACTCTGGCGGCGATTTGGAGGCGGCGTGTGTAGTCAGGGGCACAGCATGATTCGATGGAACGAGGATTCAACCTCCACCGTCATTCCCGCGCAGGCGGGAATCCAGTGACTCATAAAGACGCTGGGTTCCCGCCTGCGCGGGAACGACGAGCGGTTAACTGAACGGAATCGCCATAAAAAGAGGCATTCTAGACCGCCGCAGCGCCGGCATCGCGTTGTGACCCATGCCCCCGCGGCTTACAATATCGTTTTTGCTATTTCCACGGCGCAGGGAGAACGGACATGTCGATGGCGGATCGCGACGGCAAGATTTGGATGGATGGCAAGCTGATCGAGTGGCGCGACGCCAAGATCCATGTGCTGACGCATACGCTGCACTACGGCATGGGCGTGTTCGAGGGCGTGCGCGCCTACAAGACCCCCGCCGGCACTGCCATCTTCCGCCTGAAAGAGCACACCCGCCGCCTGTTCAATTCCGCCAAGATCTTCCAGATGGCGATGCCGTTCGACGAGGCCACGCTCGAAGCCGCCACGCGCGAAGTGGTGCGCGCCAACAACCTGGAATCCTGCTACATCCGCCCGATCGTGTGGATCGGCTCGGAAAAGCTGGGCGTCTCGGCCAAGGGCAACACCATCCACGTCGCCATCGCCGCATGGCCGTGGGGCGCCTACCTGGGCGAGGAAGGCATGGAGCGCGGCATCCGCGTGAAGACCTCGTCGTTCACCCGCCACCACGTCAACGTGTCGCTGGTGCGCGCCAAGGCCAGCGGCTACTACATCAACTCGATCCTGGCCAACCAGGAAGCCACCGGCCTGGGCTACGACGAAGCGCTGCTGCTCGACACCGACGGCTACGTTAGCGAAGGCTCGGGCGAGAACGTCTTCATCGTGCGCAACGGCGTGATCTACACCCCGGACCTGGCCTCGTGCCTGGACGGCATCACCCGCGACGCCACCCTGACCATCGCGCGCGACCTGGGCATCGAAGTGCGCGAGAAGCGCATCACCCGCGACGAGATGTACTGCGCCGACGAAGCCTTCTTCACCGGCACCGCCGCCGAAGTCACGCCGATCCGCGAGCTGGACGACCGCATCATCGGCGAAGGCCGCCGCGGCCCGGTGACCAAGCAGATCCAGGACGCCTTCTTTGCCGCCGTCGGCGGCACCGACGAAAAGTACAAGAAGTGGCTGACGCTGGTGTGAGCACCGGCCGCCGGCCCGCGTGCCAGTCGCCCGCCCCCGCGGGCGCGGCACGCGCCTTGTTTTGACAAACAATACGTTTTATTCCCTGCAACACCATGACGCAAACCGCGACCATCATCGAAATCGGCGCCGAAGACATTCCGCTGCACTGCCCGACCGCCAACACCCCGGCCTGGAACTACCATCCGCGCGTGTTTCTCGACGTGGCCGACACCGGCGAAGCCAAGTGCCCGTACTGCGGCACCGTGTACAAGCTCAAGCCGGGCACCGTGCTGAAGGGCCACCACTGACCCGAGCCGCCTGCCATTGCACCTCCCTGACGCTCCGGGCCGCCCACTGGCGCCCCGGAGCGTTGGCGTTGCCGGCGCCAGCGCCGCTGCGCCCGTGCCGGCTCCTTGCGCCCCTTCCATGAAGAAAGCCCTCGTCATCGCCCCCAACTGGATCGGCGACGCCCTGATGGCGCAGCCGCTGTTCGCGCTGCTCAAGGCGCGCCATCCGCGCCTGGTCATCGATGCCCTCGCGCCCAAGTGGGTCGCGCCGGTGCTCGCGCGCATGCCGGAAATCGGCCGCGTGTTCCCGTCGGACCTCGCGCACGGCAAGCTGCAGCTGTCGGCGCGGCTGATGTTCGCGCAGCAGCTGAAGAACGAAGGCTATGACCTCGCCTACGTGCTGCCGAACTCGCTCAAGTCGGCGCTGATCCCGTGGCTGGCCGGCATTCCGCTACGCATCGGCTACCGCGGCGAAGCGCGCTTCGGCATGCTCAACGTGCGCCACGCCAATCCGCCGCGCGACCACCGCCCGCCGATGGTGGAGCACTACGCGCGCCTGGCGCTCAAGCCCGGGGCGCGCCTGCCCGAGAACCTGAGCGAGCCGCGCCTGCGCGTGGACCCGGCGCGCGTGGCCGCCACCGCCGAGCGCTTCGGCCTGGCGCCGCACACGCGCGTGATCGCGTTCTGCCCGGGCGCCGAGTTCGGCCCGGCCAAGCGCTGGCCCGCCGCCCATTTCGCCAAACTGGCGCAGATGCTGCGGCGCTCGTATCCGTACGCGCAGATGATCGCGCTGGGCTCGGCCAAGGATGCCGAGATCGCCGCCGAAATCACCAGCGAGGCGCCGTTCGTGCGCAACCTGTGCGGCCAGACCTCGCTCGACGACGCGGTCGACCTGCTGGCGCTGTCCGAAGCCGCGGTCTGCAACGATTCGGGCCTGATGCACGTGACCGCGGCGCTGGGCCGGCCCCAGGTGGCGGTGTACGGCTCGAGCGATCCGCGCCACACGCCGCCGCTGTCACAGGCAGCGAGTATCATGTGGCTGCAGCTGGAGTGCAGTCCGTGCTTCAAGCGCGAGTGCCCGCTGGGCCACCTGCGCTGCCTGAAAGAGATCGAACCGGAAATGGTGTTCGTCGAGCTGCGCAAGCTGCTGCACCGGCCCTGACCTCCCCGCCCTAGCCACGTCCATTGCCAACATGCCTCGCTTTGCCCGCCTGTTCGATTCCGCCGAAGACATCGTCGACGCTTTCCGCGAAGCGCTGAAGCTGCGCGACGCCGAAGGCGCGCTGCGCCTGTGGCTGGACGAAGACTCGATCACCTGCGTGCTGCCCGACGGCCAGCGCCTGATCGGCCATGAACAGCTGCGCCAGGCGTTCTCCCAACTGCTGGAAGAACAACCGGTGCTGGTCGACGCCATCGAGACCAGCAGCCATGCGTCGATGGCCGTGTCGATCTTCGACGTGACCGAGGCGCTGCGCTTCGGCAGCGACCGCGTCGAGGCCGACCTGTACGTGCACACCACCTACGTGCTGATGCAGAACCACGAAGGCTGGCGCCTGGCCCACATCCACTGCAGCCCGGCCAACGCGGTGCAGGTTGCCGCGGTGGCCGCCACGCCTGGCCAGGCGCTGCACTGAACCCGCGGCCGCGCAGCGGCCTGCTGCAACACAAGCCGGCATGACGCAGCTTCCGCACCACCGACTGCCCTACGCGGTCCAGGCAGATCCCGCCAGCGCGCATGGCTATGGCGATGGCACACCGATGCCCTGGTGGCTGCGCGGCGGCCACGCGCAGACCATCATCCCTGCGCGTTTCACGCGCCGGCCGCCGCGCGTGGGCTTTCGCCGCGAACGCTGGGCCACGCCCGACCAGGACTTCATCGACCTCGACTGGACCACACATGCGGTGCAGGCGGACACGCCGCTGGTGGTGATGTTCCACGGCCTCGAGGGCGACTCCGGCAGCCACTACGCGCAGGCGCTGATGCATGCGCTGTCGCTGCGCGGCTGGCAGGGCGTGATCCCGCATTTCCGCGGCTGTTCCGGCGAGCTCAACCTGGCGCCGCGCTTCTACCACTCCGGCGATTCGGCCGAAATCCGCTGGGTGCTGGAGCGCATGCGCCAGCACCACTGCGCCGGCGGCCGCAAGCTGCTGGTGGTGGGCATCTCGCTGGGCGGCAACGCCTTGCTGCGCATGCTGGGCGAAGACGGCAGCGCCGCCGGCCACGTGCATGCGGCCGCGGCGATTTCCGCGCCGCTGGACCTGGCCGCCGGCGGCGCCGCGCTGTCGGCCGGCTTCAACCTGGTCTACACGCGCATGTTCCTGCAGACGCTCAAGCGCAAGTCGCTGGCCAAGCTGGAGCAGTTCCCGGGCCTGTTCGACCGCGACGCCATGCTGGCCAGCCGCGACCTGTACGCCTTCGACAATGTCGTCACCGCGCCGCTGCACGGCTTTGCCGATACCGACGACTACTGGCGCCGCGCCGCCAGCAAACCCGTGCTGCGCGAGATCGCCGTGCCCACGCTGGTGCTCAACGCGCGCAACGATCCCTTCCTGCCCGCGCGGCACCTGCCCGGCCCGGCCGACGCCAGCCCGCAGGTGTGGCTGGAACAGCCCGAGCACGGCGGCCATGTCGGCTTCATGACCCCGCCCGCGGACTGGCGCCGCCACCTGCCGCTGCGGGCCGACGGACGCTTCGGCGGTCATATCGAATGGCTGCCGGCACGGATCCTGAGATTTTTCGACAGCATGATGTAAGGCGGGCACCGGTCCCGACAGCCCGCCAGGGAGACCGAGATGGACGACATCGTCAGGCAGGCCATGGCACGCTGGCCCAACGTGCCCAATGCCTACGGCTGGCTCACGCTGGACCGCCGCGGGCAGTGGCGCCTGCGCAATGAATATGCGCAGCAGCACGGGCTTTCGGGCGACCCGATCCGCCATGAAGCGCTGATCGGCTTTATCGAGCGCAACTACCAGTGCGACGAACGCGGCTGCTGGTACTTCCAGAACGGGCCGCAGCGGGTGTTCGTGACGCTGGGCTATGCGCCGTGGATCGTGCGGCTGCACCAGGGCGCGCTGCAGACCACCACGGGGCAGGCCTTCACGCTGCAGGCCTGCTTTGCCGACGAGCACGGCAACGTGGTGCTGGCAGGCACCGTCGCCGGCATGGCGCCGGGCACCGCGCCGGCGTTGCAGGCGGCGCTGCTGCACGACCACGACCTGGAGCAGTTCAGCGGCGCCAGCACCTGGCATGGCGAAGCCTGCGGCGCCGACCTGGGCGTGTTCCACCACGATGGCCGCGACCTGGCAATCGAGCCGATCGCCGAGAGCGAGGTGCCGAAGCGCTTCGGGTTCGTGCGTCAGCCGGCGGCGCCGGCCGGCTGAGCCGCCCGCATCAGTTAGGCATGCCCTTGTTGTCCTGCTTGTCCTCGCGGTACTGGCGCTCCAGCTGGTGCAGGCGCGCATCGACCTCCGACAGCGTATAGAAATCGCCGTCGCCGGCCTTGCGCGCGATCTGCAACTGTTCGATGGCGGCCTGGTAGGCGCCATCCATCGCATATTTCTCGGCCAGTGCCTGATGTTGCTGCAGCCGCTTGCCCTGGCCGGCGTACGCGCGCGCCAGCATCTCCCACCATTCGCTGCGGCCGGTCTCCTGGCGCGTGCGTTCGCGCAGGAAGCGCACCGCTTCGTCATGGCGGCCGGAGCCGATCAGGGTCTCGGCGTAGGCCACCGCCACCGCATGCGACAGCGGGAAGGCCTTCATCGAAGCGCTGGCCTGCGACAGTGCCTCGGGCACGCGGCCCTGCGCGCGCGCCAGTTCCACCGCCATCACGTCGAGCATCGGGCTGCCGGAGCTGGCGCCGGGGATGTTGCCGTACAGGCGCCGGGCTTCGGCAAGTTCCTGTTCGGCCGCCGGATAGCGGCGCAGGCGCTGCTCGACCAACGCCAGCGCGTAGTGCACCGCCGGCGCGCGCAGTGCGGATGCACCCGCCAGTTGCGTGCGCAGCGCCGCGCGCAGGTTCTGCAGCTCGCTCGGCGACGCTTCCTGGATCACGCGGGCGCGCATGCGCGCGAATTCGTACTCGGGTGTGTTGGGCACCTTGCGCTGGCTGGCATGGCTGACGCGGTCCTGCATGTCGGCGATGCGCTCGGAGGTCAGCGGGTGGGTGCGCACATAGGACGGCACCGAATTCTCGGCGGTGCCCGCGGCGCGCTGCAGCCGCATGAAGAAATCGGGCATGCCCTGCGGATCGAACCCCGCCGCGGTCAGGATCTGGAAGCCGACCCGGTCGGCCTCGCGCTCCGCGCCGCGCGAGAACGACAGCTGGTTGGCAATGGCAGCGCCCTGCCCGCCCATGGCCAGCGCCGCGGCCGCGTCCGGGCTGCGCGTCGCGGCCAGCCCGGCAAGCACCATCGACGCCAGCGCAATCCACATCGACTGGTCCTGCTGGGTGATGCCGCGCGCGATATGCCGCTGCATCACGTGACCGATTTCATGGCCCAGCACCGAGGCCAGCTCGGACTCGGTATCGGACTGCACCAGCAGCCCGGTGTGCACGCCGATATAGCCGCCCGGCAGCGCAAAGGCGTTGATGCTGCGGTCGCGCACGGCGAACAGGTCGAAGCCGGTAGCAAAGGTGCCGGCGCCGGTCGAGCCGGAGATGTTCTGGCGCCGCGCCGCCTGCACCAGCCGGTAGCCGAGCGCATTCAGGTAGTCGGACAGCAGCGGATCGGGCACGTACAGCGGATCGCGCCGGATATCGCGCATGATGCGGTCGCCCAGGCGTTTTTCCATGTCGGGCGACAGCGACGCGGTGGACGGATCGCCGAGGTCCGGCAGCTGCACGCCGCCGGCCTCCACCACCGCATTGTTGGTGCGCAGGCCGAACTCGGACTTCTGGCCCGCCTTGACGCTGCGGTTCAGGTTGTCGTAGACCTGGTCCGCCGCCTCGGCCGAGGTGGCCGGCGCCGGCGCACGGGGCGCAGCCACCGGCGTCGCTGGCGCCGCTGCCGGGCGCGGCGTACCCTGTGGCCAGGCCGGTGCCGCCAACGTCAGCGCCAGCAGCGCCGCCAGCGGCCGCCGCCATGGCGCCCAGGCGCCGCCGGCGCGGCGGCGGCGGCCGGCTTCGCGATGTGACGCGGAACCGGCAGGAACGGCATCCGCCACGGCGCCACGGCCAGATGCGGCAGACCTGCGAAGCGATGGGTGTTTTGGCATGTTGCTATGATAGCGGCCTCCCGTGGCCGTTCCCATCGGACACGTCGGTCGGACCTTTCGGGGCGACACTGGCGGCACCGGCGGCCCCATGCATGCAGTTCGCCCGAAGCTTTCGATCATGACCCAGCTCACCCATTTCGACACCGCCGGACAAGCCCACATGGTCGACGTCGGCGACAAGGCCAGCACCCATCGCGTCGCGGTGGCCACCGGCACCATCACCATGCAGCCCGCCACCTTCGCCCTGGTGCGCGACGGCAGCGCCAAGAAAGGGGACGTGATCGGCATCGCCCGCGTGGCGGCGATCATGGCCACCAAGCGCACCGCCGACCTGATCCCGCTATGCCACCCGATCGGCCTGACCAAGGTGGCGGTCGAGTTCGCGCTGGACGAGGCCACCGCCACCGTCGCCTGCACCGTGCGCACCGAGACCCGCGGCCAGACCGGCGTGGAGATGGAGGCACTGACCGGCGTGCAGGTCGCGCTGCTGACGATCTATGACATGTGCAAGGCGGTGGATCGCGGCATGGTGATCGGCAACGTGAAGCTGCTGGAAAAGCATGGCGGCAAGTCCGGGGATTGGGTGGCGGCAGGTTGATCGCGATCCTCGCGACACAGCCTACGTGACGTGCGCAGTACGCCGGGCCACGGCGGACGTTGCCTCGTCTTACGCCATATTCCTTCCCTGGTAATAAAGGTAACGCCGCATTTCCACACGCGCCGTCCCCACCATCCGCGCGCGACAATTTGGTATTCAATATGATTGCGGGCCGCCAGGGATTGCGGCCGGCTGACCCTGTCCGCGACGCGCGCGGGGATGAGGTGGACACCATGAACGGGCGCATGCTCTGCCAGATCGCCCTGGCACTCGCGGCCACGGCCGCCAGCGGCGCCGCCCTTGCCGGGCGGGCCGATCTCCACGATGCCGCCTGGCATGGCGGCGATCTCCGCGACGGCATGGTGAAGACGCGCACCAGCGTAGGCGTGGGCATCTATCTCGGCCCCGGCGCGTTCTACGGCGGTTATCCCTACGGCTACCCCGCGCCGTACTACTACCCGCCCGCCGTGGTCGCGGTGCCCGCGGCGCCGCCAGAATACATCGAGCAAGGCCCGCACGGCCCGGTGCCCGCCCCCGGCCCGGACGGCGTCATGCCGCAGCAGGGCTGGTGGTACCACTGCACCCAGCCGGAAGGCTACTACCCTTACGTCGCATCCTGCCCGGGCGGCTGGCAACGCGTGCCGGCACAGCCGCCCGCCAATTCCTGACACGGGGTGACACCATGCATGCCCTGACCCGCGCCACGCTGGCCGTGGCCACCCTCGCCCTCGGCGCCTGCGCCGTGCTGCCCTCCGGACCCAGCGTGATGGCACTGCCCGGCACCGGCAAGAACTTCGACCAGTTCCGCGCCGACGACTACAACTGCCGGCAGTTCGCCTTGGGGCGCGTCGGCGGCGTGTCTTCGGCCCAGGCGGCCAACAATGCCGCGCTCGGCAGCGCCGTGGTCGGCACCGCGCTGGGCGCTGCTGCGGGGGCGGCCTTCGACGGGGGATCGGGCGCGGCGGTGGGCGCGGGCCTCGGCCTGCTCACGGGTGCCGCGGTCGGCGCCGGCAATGCGCAATACGCCGGCTATGGCACGCAGCAGCAGTACGACGCCGCCTACGTGCAGTGCATGTACGCCAGCGGCAATCGCGTGCCCGTGCCGGGGCGCGTGGCCGCCGTCCCGGCGCCGGCCCCGCGCTACTACTATCCGCCGCCCCCGCCGCCGGTCTACTACAGCCCGTACCCGTACTACTAGGTCAGTCCCGGCCCAGTTCCGCAAGCCGCCGCGAGCGGTCGAGCACCCAGCCGCAGAACGCCTGCGGGCGCTGGTCCGCCTTGACGCCGCGGCACGCCTGCGCGATCGTCGCGTACTGCGCGGCCTCGTCGCCAAGGTAGTACCAGCGCAGGCGCTCCATCCACTGCCGGCCTTGCGCGGCATCGCCCGTCAGCGCCAGCAGCCATGCCGTGCGCGCGATCATGGTGGGGGTCGGCAGCAGGTGCACCGCCGCGACATGCGCAGGCAACAGTGACGCGGCATTCTCCGGCGTGATCGCGGCCTGCCCCGCCGCATCGGCCTGCGCATGCTGGCGGAACCAGAAACGCGGCATCGGCAGCGCCTGGCGGCCTTCATTGCTGGCATACTCGCGCGCTTCTGCGCGGCGATAGTCCTGCCACATGGTGCCCAGCACCACCGCGGCCACCGCGACAAACGCCAGCGCCAGCCCCCGCGCCACCGGCAACGGCACCCGCCAGCGCCCGAAGCCGGACGGCTCCAGCCACCCCAGCATGAAGCAGAACGGCAGGAAGAAATACAGGTAATGCAGCGGGTATTCCAGCATCGAATGCGCGCACAGCATCGCCAGCCAGGTCAGCACCAGCACCGTCTGCCTGCGCTCTTCCGCATCGCCATGCCACAAGCGCACCCGCACCACCCGCCACAGCCATGCCAGCAGGATCACGCCCACGCCGGCGGTGCCAACGATCCCGGTCTTCGCCAGCAGATCGAGAATCGCGTTGTGGGCGTGCAGGGACATCTCGACCTTCACACCAACCTGATCGAGCTGCTGGAATTGCGCCCAGCCGAACTCGCCCCAGCCGACGCCGAACCACGGATGGGCGCGGAACATGGCGATGGCATGCGCCCACAGCGCGCCCCGTGCTGAAATCTGGTCTTCGGCTTCGAGCTGCGCGACGGTGTCGAACAGGCGCCAGTCGAAGGCCTGCCCGGCCGCCTTGATCGTGGGTTGCAATATCAAAAGCATCGCCCCCATGGCAACCGCGGCGACGACCAGCCCGACCGGGCGCTGCATCGGATCCGCTCCGCGTCGCTCGCCCCGCGCCAGCCATGCCGCAATCAACGCGTAGCACGCGGCAAGGCCCACATGCAGCACGCCGGTACGCGAGCCGGACAGCACAATACCGCTTTCCAGCAAGGCCACCGCGGCCAGCCACATCGGGAAACGCAAGCGGCCGCGCGAGGCCAGCCACACTGACGCGACCAGTGCCAGGCCGTGTACGGTGGCCTGGTGGTTGGGCTGGTTCAGGTTGCCCCAGAGGCGGCGGTTGGTGTCGTAGAAGTAGGTGGAGACGAGGCCGAAGGAGCGGGGTTCGAGGTGGAAGAGCTGGACCCATTGGGTGACGGTCCCGAGCAGGCCGGCGATCAACGCCGCAATCGCAAGGGCGTCCGCAGAATCCGACGTGCTGCCTTGGGTGCGGCGGTACCACCATGCAGCAGATGCCACAGTGGCGCCGAGCAGCAACGTGAGGACAGTCATCAGGCGACTGCCGGAAACGTCGGCGTGGCCATGGATCGCAAAGATCAGGCTGACGACAACAAGCCAGAGAAATAGCAGCGAGATGAGCGGCAGCGATGCGAAAGCAACGTCAGTCGAGGTCCCCAGCCGGCGAATCGCTTGAACCACGACGGCAGCAACCGCGACCATGCCGCACAGCGCGGCCGCCCATTCGCCATAGAACGTGGCAAGCGGCAGCGTGTGCCGGGAGACCAGCAGCGGGATGACGATTGCTGCGACGAGAACAGCCGACGAGAAGTTTGGCCGGGAAGGCGGCATTGCGGCGCCTGGGTTGGGAAAAGGCGCATGATAGCTTGGGCGCCAGGCAAAGAAAAAGCGCCCAAAGGCGCTTTTTCATTCGTTCGCAGGACGATTAGGTACGGCAGCTAACCGGTGAGACGTTACCCGGGAGAGTCGCAGCTGCTGCGGGCGCCGGGCCAGGAGCGGGCAGAGTAGAGGCCGCCTTTGCCGCCGAAAAGCACTCCCAATCCACAGAGCCGCCAGCCGGCGGAGTACCTGCTACCAGCGCAGCGCCGCCGGAAGACGGCACCAGTACGAGTGTACCGTTGCCCGCACGGGCAGCATAAGTAATGGTAACTTGACCGTTCGCCGCAATTGCAATGCCCGTAACGTTTTGCGTGGCGGCAGGAGCAGCCCAACCGTTTGCAAGTGCGACACCGTTCGCGGCATTCTCGGTAACAGAAGTCTTTGCTGAATCAGCCAGCGTCAAACCTTCGGTAACGCGAGCGCGAATCACGTAGTCTTGGTAAGCGGGAATCGCAATCGCCGCCAAGATACCAATGATCGCCACCACGATCATCAGTTCGATCAGCGTAAAGCCCTTCTGGACGCGGCGGCCCAGCTTCTTCAGTTGTTGTACCCGTTGCATGATTTGACCCCTCGAAGAGATTTTGGTTAAGCGTTGCACGTCTTCGGTTTCGTGACGCGGGGACGATTGAGCAGCAAGTGTGCCAGGCGCATCCCCCATCGGTAGGGGGTGAAAAACGACAAATTTCGTCACCCGTCGGGGTGATGCTTGCCGGTTGCGCCAAAAATTGTCACCCGGGACCGCTACCACAGGCAAGCGCGACAAAAAGTGCGATCACTCACATGAGTTAGTGGGCATGGGCACCGACACACCTGGCGCAGCCCCCAATGAAAAAGGGCGGCCAGCTGGCCGCCCCTTCGCACATGCGCTGATTGCCGTCAGGCCGCCTGTGCCGACCGGCGGCTCAGCAGCTTGCCGATGATCACGACAAGGATCGCGCCGGCGGCGCCGAAGACCAGGTGGGCGTGCGGCACGTGGATTTCGAACCAGGCGGCGTCGACCGGGTCGCTGACCAGCATTTCGCCGGCAAGGTACCCCAGCAGCGCGGCGCCCAGCACGATGATGACGGGGAAGCGCTCCATCACCTTGAGCAGGATGGTGCTGCCGAACACGATCAGCGGGATCGACAGCCCCAGGCCGACGATCAGCAGCAGCAGCTGGCTGCCTTCCGGGCCCTTTTGCGCGGCGGCGGCCACGGCGACCACGTTGTCCAGCGACATCACCAGGTCGGCGATCAGGATGGTGCGGATCGCGGCCCAGATATTGTCCTTGGCGTCATGGCCGTCTTCGTCGTCCTCGCCGGTCAGCAGCTGCACGCCGATATAGACCAGCAGCACGGCGCCGATGATCTTCAGGTACGGCAGGCTCAGCAGCTTGACCGCGGCCACGGTCAGCACCACACGCATGATGATGGCGGCGGCGCTGCCCCAGAAGATGGCCTTCTTCTGCTGGGCCGGCGGCAGGTTGCGCGAGGCGAGCGCGATCACCACCGCGTTGTCGCCGGACAGGACGATATTGGTCAGGATGATCGATCCCAACGCAATCCAGAAAGTGGTGGAAGACAGCAGTTCCACGGGGAGGCTCCTCGAGTTCTATGTGATGGCGCGCCTCGTCATCTGACGGGATTTCGGATGTCTGAAGGCGCAGACATGACTGTTTACCCGACCAACCTTTCGATTAGATTTCAATCTTGTAATGTTCGGGGCCATCAAGGCGCCTGAATCACGTCCGCGGAAAAGACAATGCCCCCGCCGAAGCGGGGGCATTGAGGGAACGGTCGATCCCGCTGTCGCGGGAAAGTCGGCCAGGCTTACAGCATTGCCTTCAGCAGGCGGCCCATTTCCGACGGGTTCTTGGTCACCTTGATACCGCAGGCTTCCATGATTTCCAGCTTGGCCTGGGCGGTGTCGGCACCGCCCGAGATCAGCGCGCCGGCGTGGCCCATGCGCTTGCCCGGAGGCGCGGTCACGCCAGCGATGAAGCCGACCACCGGCTTCTTCATGTTGTCCTTGATCCAGTTGGCCGCATTGGCTTCGTCCGGACCGCCGATCTCACCGATCATGACCACGGCGTCCGTTTCCGGATCGTCGTTGAACATCTGCATCACGTCGATGTGCTTCAGGCCGTTGATGGGGTCGCCACCGATGCCGACAGCCGACGACTGGCCCAGGCCCAGCGCGGTCAGCTGGCCCACGGCTTCGTACGTCAGCGTGCCCGAGCGCGACACCACGCCGATGCGGCCCTTCTTGTGGATGTGGCCCGGCATGATGCCGATCTTGATTTCGTCCGGCGTGATCAGGCCCGGGCAATTCGGCCCCAGCAGCAGGGTCTTCTTGTTCTCGCGGCGCATGCGGTCCTTGACTTCCATCATGTCGCGCACGGGGATGCCTTCGGTGATGCAGACCACCAGGTCCAGGTCGGCGTCAACGGCTTCCCAGATCGCGGCGGCGGCGCCTGCGGGCGGCACGTAGATGACCGAAACGGTGGCGCCGGTCTGGGCCTTGGCGTCCTTGACGCTGGCGTAGATGGGAATGCCTTCGAAGTCTTCGCCGGCCTTCTTCGGGTTCACGCCGGCGACGAACGCGTTCTTGCCGTTGGCGTAGTCACGGCAGCCACGGGTGTGGAACTGGCCGGTCTTGCCGGTGATGCCCTGGGTGATGACTTTGGTGTCTTTGTTGATCAGAATGCTCATTTGCTTTTCCTTTCCGTCGTCCCCGCGTACGCGGGGACCCAGTGTCTTTTAGGCGGTTAGGCCTGCGTACAAGTCGTTCCAGTAAGGATTTGCGCCTTCAATTAGTTCAATCTTCCAAGCCCGGTTCCACTTCTTGATCTGCTTTTCCCGCGTGATTGCTGCTTCCAGCGATTCGTGCGATTCATACCAGACCAATTGCTTCACCCCATATTGCTTGGTGAACCCCTCGACAAACCCCTCCTTGTGCTGCCATACCCGTCTCAACAGGTCTGACGTGACGCCCACGTAAAGCGTGCCATTTCTTTGGCTTGCCAACATGTAGACGTAGGATTGTTGGGTCATCGAGTCTAAGACGCTGGGTCCCCGCTTGCGCGGGGACGACGATCTCCTTACCTTCGAGCGTTATTACTTGCCGGCGGCGGCAGCCACGACCTTCTGGGCGGCTTCTTCCATCGTGTCGGCCGAGATGATCGGCAGGCCCGAGTCAGCCAGCATCTTGCGGCCCAGCTCTTCGTTGGTGCCCTTCATGCGCACGACCAGCGGCACGTTCAGCGACACGGCCTTCGAGGCCGAGATCACGCCTTCGGCGATCACGTCGCAACGCATGATGCCGCCGAAGATGTTGACCAGGATGGCCTGCACGTTCTTGTTGCTCAGCATCAGCTTGAAGGCTTCGGTCACCTTCTCGGTGGTGGCGCCGCCGCCCACGTCGAGGAAGTTGGCCGGCTCGCCGCCGAACAGCTTGATGGTGTCCATGGTGGCCATGGCCAGGCCGGCGCCATTCACCAGGCAGCCGATGTTGCCGTCCAGCGAGATATAGGCCAGGTCGAACTTCGAGGCTTCGATTTCGTTGGCGTCCTCTTCATCCAGGTCGCGGTAGGCGACGATTTCCGGATGACGGAACAGCGCGTTCGAGTCGAAGTTGAACTTGGCGTCGAGCGCGATCACCTTGCCGTCGCCGGTCAGGATCAGCGGGTTGATTTCGGCCAGCGAAGCGTCGGTTTCGTAGAACGCCTTGTACAGGCCTTGCAGGGCCTGGCGGGCTTGCGCCACGCTCGCGTCGGGCACGCCGATCTTGCGGGCGATGTCGTCGGCGTCGGCGTCGGTCAGGCCGGTCGACGGCTCGACGATCAGGGTGTGGATCTTTTCCGGGCTGTGGGCAGCGACTTCCTCGATGTCCATGCCGCCTTCGCTCGATGCCATCAGGGCGATCTTCTGCGACACGCGGTCCACCACCAGCGAAACGTACAGTTCCTTCTTGATGTCGGCGCCTTCTTCGATCAGCAGGCGGTTGACCTTCTTGCCTTCCGGACCGGTCTGGTGCGTGACCAGCTGCATGCCCAGGATGTTGGACGCGTAGGTCTTGACCTCGTCCATGCTCTTGGCAACCTTGACGCCGCCGCCCTTGCCGCGGCCACCCGCGTGGATCTGCGCCTTGACAACCCACACCGGGCCGCCGAGTTGTTCTGCGGCCTTCAGGGCCTCGTCAACCGAGAACGCGGGGATGCCGCGCGGAACCGGCACATTGTATTTGCGCAGGATTTCCTTGCCTTGATACTCATGGATATTCATGCGTGTTTCCTTTCGGGTAGGCGTAAAAGGTAGAAGGGAAGAATCTGAAAGAAGACGAACTCTCTCGTCGGGCTGGCCGATCCTGAGAATCAGCCGGAGGTGCCGGTCGGCCGGTCGGCCGGGACAGCGTCGTTGCCGTCGATTGCGTGACCACCGCGGTCGCCATTGGCCGCGGCCTGCTGCGCCTGAGGCGCGGATGCGACGGCAGGCGCGGCCTCGGCCCTTGCCTTGGGCGTCGGCTGGTGACCATACCAGCGCGGGTAAAACTGACGAACCACCTCGCCGTCGAAACGCAGGGCGTGGCAGCCGTTCAACTGATAGGGCGGCTCCGGATTCGGATCGTCCTCGCCGTTGTCGCGGATACTGATGACCTCGCCGGCAAAGGCCTGGATCGCGGTGCTCGGCAGCACCCCGGCGGCTTCGGTCAGGTGCGAGCAGCCGTGCATGCCGCCCAGGCGCTCGCGCACCGCCTTGCGAAAGCCCTTGCGCAGGTTCAGCCCGATCAGCTTGCGGTAAGCCGGGCCGATCGTGTCGCAATGGGACGGGTACGGCACCCAGTCCGAGCAGGCCTCGGCATCCAGCACCGTCATTTCCTCGTCGATCGTGATACGCAGCCACAGGTCGTGCAGCGGCTGGCCTTGCGGGCGGATGCGGTCGCCGGCCAGTTCGATGTCGCGAGGCTTGGTGTCGGTCAGGCGCACCTCGATGTCCCACAGGCCGTCCTCTCTCTGGTACGCCTCGGCCGCAATGGCACGGCGGTGGCGCAGGGAGCGGTTGACGGGCTGGGACAGAGGCATGGCCAGGCTGGGAATACGGAAGATACGGAAGCTACGGAGAATCCGGGGGGCTGGGGCACCGTGATGCCGCGGTGCCGACGCGGCACCGAATAACCCGGGGAGTTTAACATGCCATGCCGCGTTGGCCGGGAACATCCTTGTGCGGCGACTGTCGCGCCCGGATTGTCGGCCGACCATGGCGCCGCGGCAGGGCCGGCGGCCTTGCCGCAATGCACCAGCAGGCACCGGCTCGCGGCCCCGACAAGAACGGGGGGCCGGCATGGCGCGATGACGCAACGCAGCGAAATACACATGACGACAGCGCAGGTACTTCCCGAGGCTGCCTCGTCACTCGGCTCAGTCCGCGTCGCCGTAGTCCTCGTCCGCGCCCTGGATGATCTTGCCGACCACCGCGCGCGAAAAGCCGCGTGCCACCATGAAGCGGATCTGCTTGGCGCGCGCCTCGGGCGTGTCGGGCGGCGTACCGAAGCGCTTGCGCCAGACCTCGCGCGCGCGCTCGACCTCGGTGGCGCGCAGACGCTCCTGCAATTCGCCCAGCTGCTCGCTGCCGAGCTTGTGGGTCTTGGCTTCCTGCATCACGCGCGCGGTACCGTAGCGGGCGCCGCGGCGATGCACCAGGCTGTCGGCAAAGCGCTGGTTCGACAGCCAGTTCTCGCGCTCCAGCGCGTCCAGCAGTTGTTCCAGCTGCTCGGGCGACTCGGCATGCGGCGCCAGCTTGCGCGCGAGCTCGGCGCGGCTGTGCTCGCGGCGCGACAGGTAGCCGACGGCGCGCGCCTTCAGCGACAGCGGGGGACGGGTTGCCATGGGTGACCAGGATCAGCGGTTAACAGAAAGAACGGGCGCCGCGGGCCAAGCAAAAAGGCCGGGGCATCGGCGATGCCCCGGCCTTCCGGATGGCGCAGCGACCGCCGGCCGCGGTCAGTCTTCGACCGTTGCCGCGGCGGCTGCAGCGGTGGGGTTCATGGCCACCACGCCCAGTGCCGCGCGCACCTTGTTTTCGATTTCGGCGGCAATGTCGGGGTTCTCGCGCAGGTATTCGCGGGCGTTGTCCTTGCCCTGGCCGATCTTGTCGCCGTTGTAGCTGTACCAGGCGCCGGACTTTTCGACGATCTTGGCATCCACGCCCAGGTCGATGATCTCGCCCTGGCGCGAGATGCCCTGGCCGTAGAGGATGTCGAAGAAGGCCTCGCGGAACGGCGGCGATACCTTGTTCTTGACCACCTTGACCTTGGTCTCGTTACCGATCACGTCGTCGCCCTTCTTGATCGAGCCGATGCGGCGGATGTCCAGGCGCACCGAGGCGTAGAACTTCAGCGCATTGCCGCCGGTGGTGGTTTCGGGCGAGCCGAACATCACGCCGATCTTCATGCGGATCTGGTTGATGAAGATCACCAGGCAGTTGGTGCGCTTGATGGTGCCGGTCAGCTTGCGCAGCGCCTGGCTCATCAGGCGGGCCTGCAGGCCGGGCAGCGAATCGCCCATTTCGCCTTCGATTTCGGCCTTGGGCACCAGTGCGGCAACCGAGTCGATGATGATCAGGTCGATCGAGCCCGAGCGCACCAGCGCGTCGGTGATTTCCAGGGCCTGCTCGCCGGTGTCGGGCTGCGAGATCAGCAGGTCGCCGACATTGACGCCGAGCTTGGAGGCGTAGTTGACGTCCAGCGCGTGCTCGGCGTCGATAAAGGCGCAGGTGCCGCCCAGCTTCTGCATTTCGGCCACGACCTGCAGCGTCAGCGTGGTCTTGCCCGAGGATTCCGGCCCGTAGATCTCGACCACGCGGCCGCGCGGCAGGCCACCGACGCCAAGTGCGATGTCCAGGCCGAGCGAACCGGTGGAAACCACCTGGATGTCCTTTTCGACCTCGCCGTCGCCCAGGCGCATGATCGAGCCCTTGCCGAACTGCTTCTCGATCTGGGAGAGCGCGGCGGCAAGCGCCTTCTGCTTCTCGGCGCTCACGCCGGCACCTGCCTTCTTGTCGTCCATGGTCGTCCTTGAATCAAATGGTGTATAAATAGGCCGCATGTGGCGCGGCACCGGCATTTGCCGGCATCAGCGCCGGCCCGGCTGTCTGCGCGGCTGCACTCCAGGGGGTCTCCCCGGGCGGCCCCAGCGGAACGTGCGGGTACTGTATAAAAAAACAGTATGCTTGGCAAGCCCCTTCGCGCCCCCGTGCCCGTTGCGCACCGGTGCCGGCTATGCCGGCCAGGGTGGAGACAACCATGCGCATTCTGATCGCCGAAGACGACGACGTGCTGGCCGACGGCCTGACACGCTCGCTACGCCACTCTGGCTACGCCGTCGACCATGTCGCCAATGGCCTGGAAGCCGATTCGGCCCTGTCGACCCAGACCTTCGACCTGCTGATCCTCGACCTGGGCCTGCCGCGCATGTCCGGGCTGGAGGTGCTCAAGCGGCTGCGCGCGCGCGGCGCGATGCTGCCGGTGCTGATCCTGACCGCCGCCGACAGCGTCGACGAGCGCGTCAAGGGCCTGGACCTCGGCGCCGACGACTACATGGCCAAGCCCTTCGCCCTGTCCGAACTGGAAGCGCGCGTGCGCGCGCTGGTTCGGCGCGGCGCCGGCGGCGGCGCCACGCTGATGCGCCACGGGCCGCTGGCCTACGACCAGGTCGGGCGCATCGCCTACCTCAACGACCAGATGCTGGAGCTGTCCGCGCGCGAGATCGGCCTGCTGGAGATCCTGCTGACGCGCAGCGGCCGCCTGGTGTCGAAGGAACAGCTGGTGGACCACCTGTGCGAATGGGGCGAGGAAGTCAGCAACAACGCCATCGAGGTCTATGTGCACCGCCTGCGCAAGAAGATCGAGGTCGGCGGCATCCGCATCGCCACCGTGCGCGGGCTGGGCTACTGCCTGGAAAAATTCCAGCCGGCGGTGGCCGCGCCGCACTGATTCCATCACCGCAGGCCGCGTGACCGACCTGAGCGCAATCTCGCCCACATGAGCCTGCTGCGACTGCCCTGGCGGCGCGTGCCGCGCGCCGCGCCCCCTCCTCCTGCCACGGACGCCACCGACCAGGACCTGGCCGACGCGCTGCCGCACCTGGAGGAAAGCACCGCCCATCCCGCGCCGCGCTCGCTGTTCGGCGAGATCCTGGACTGGATGCTGGCGCCGCTGCTGCTGCTCTGGCCGATGAGCATCGCGGTGACCTACCTAGTGGCCAAGTCGATTGCCAACGGTCCCTTCGACCGCGCGCTCGAAGCCAGCGCCATCGTGCTGTCGCAGCAGGTGCGCGAGGTCAATGGCCGGGTCACGCTGCAGCTGCCGTTGTCGGCGCGCGAGATCCTGCGTGCCGACGAGACCGACAACATCTACTACCAGGTGGTCGGCAAGCGCGGCGAGTACATCGCCGGCGACCAGGACCTGCCGCTGCCTTCCGAGGAAGACCAGGGCCACGCCGGGCTGGTGTCGCTGCGCGATGACCGCGTCGCCGGCAACGACGTGCGCGTGGCCTACACCTATATCGAGCTGAAGCAGGTCAGCGGCACCCAGCCGGTGCTGGTGCAGGTGGCCGAAACCCTGGACAAGCGCGCGCGGCTGGCCAACGAGATCATCAAGGGCGTGATCCTGCCGCAGTTCGTGATCCTGCCGCTGGCGGTGGTGCTGGTGTGGTTCGGGCTGTCGCGCGGACTGGCGCCGCTGACCGCGATCCAGCAGCGCATCCGCGCGCGCAATCCGGGCGATACCAGTCCCATCGACGAACGCGCCGCGCCGCAGGAGATCACGCCGCTGGTGGGCTCGTTCAACGACCTGCTGGCGAGGCTGGACCAGTCGGTGCAGACCCAGAAGCGCTTTATCGCCGATGCCGCGCACCAGATGAAGACGCCGCTGGCGGGCCTGCGCATGCAGGCCGAGCTGGCGCAGCGCGAGCAGTCGCCGGAAGAACTGCGGCGCTCGCTGGCGCAGATCGCGGGCAGCTCGGAACGCACCGCGCACCTGGTCACGCAGCTGCTGTCGCTGGCGCGCATGGAAAACCTGGCCGGCACCGGCGGCATGGCCGCGCTGGACCTGGCAGCGCTGGCGCGCGAGGTGGTCAAGGACTGGCTGCCGCAGGCATGGGCGCGCGACATCGACCTGGGCCTCGATGCCGACGACCATCCGGTGATGGTCCAGGGCAACCGCCTGATGCTGACCGAGATGCTGAACAACCTGCTCGACAACGCCATCCGCTACACGCCGCGCGGCGGCCACGCCACGGTGCGGGTCAGCGCCGACGCCTTCGAACCGTTCGCCTACCTCGACGTGGAAGACACCGGCCCGGGCATTGCGCCGTCGGAGCGCGAGCGCGTGATGGAGCGCTTCTACCGCGTGCTCGGCACCAACACCGAAGGCAGCGGCCTGGGCCTGGCGATCGTCCGCGAGATCGTGCAGCAGCACGGCGGCGACGTCCAGATCTCGGACCACGTCTACCAGCAATCGCCACGGCTGGCCGGCGCGCATTTCCGCGTGACGCTGCGCCGCCCCGAAAACTTTCCGTCCGCATGAACGACACCCCTGCCCCCGGCGGCGCCGACGCGCGCCATCGCCTTGCCTGGCATCGCAACCTGCGCTGGATCTGCGGCCTGCTCGCGGTCTGGTTCACGGTCACCTTCGTGGTGGCGTGGTTTGCACGCGACCTGCGCTTCGATTTCTTCGGCTGGCCGTTCTCGTTCTGGGTCGGCGCACAGGGCGCGCTGGTGGTCTATGTGCTGATGGCCGCGCTCTATGCCTGGCGCATGAACCATGACGATGCCGAAGCCGTCAGCGCCGAGCCGCCGCCGGCGGCAATGCCATCGCAAGGCGCCTCGCGCGGGGCGGGCGCGGATGCTGCATAGCCGCACGCCCGCAACGCGCATAACCATGCGGAGCGCATGCGCCGAGGGCCCGCAGCGCAGCATCCACAGCCCCGTGCACGCCTAGCGTATACCCCGACGTTTTTTGCTGGCGGCGCGCCGGAATCTGTCAGAACGCAGTAAGTTTCGCCACCCACAATCCTCTGCAACTCTGGGCATAGCGGCCAGCCGCGCGGCGCTTTCCGCGCGCCACGCCCGCCCCGGGATCCATTCCAGACGGAGGAGACAAATGGCAAACGTGCAAAACGTTGCGGTGCCCGGAGGGGGCGCGCAGAACGCACCGATGACTGCCGAAGAGCGCAAGGTGATCTTTGCCTCGTCGCTGGGCACGGTGTTCGAGTGGTACGACTTTTACCTGTATGGCTCGCTGGCGGCGATCATCGCCAAGCAGTTCTTTGCCGGGCTGGATCCGACCTCGGCCTTCATCTTCGCGCTGCTCGCGTTTGCCGCCGGCTTTATCGTGCGGCCGTTCGGCGCGCTGGTGTTCGGCCGGCTCGGCGACATGATCGGGCGCAAGTACACCTTCCTGGTGACGATCCTGATCATGGGCGTGTCGACCTTCATCGTCGGCCTGCTGCCCGGCTACGCCACCATCGGCTGGGCCGCGCCGATCATCCTGATCGCGCTGCGCATGCTGCAGGGCCTGGCGCTCGGCGGCGAGTACGGCGGCGCCGCCACCTACGTGGCCGAACACGCCCCGCACGGCAAGCGCGGTGCGTACACCTCGTGGATCCAGACCACCGCCACGCTCGGCCTGTTCCTGTCGCTGATCGTGATCTTGCTGTGCCGCGAGGCGACCGGTCCGAACTTCGAGGTCTGGGGCTGGCGCGTCCCGTTCCTGCTGTCGATCCTGCTGCTGGGCGTGTCCGTCTATATCCGGCTGTCGATGAACGAATCGCCGGCGTTCCAGCGCATGAAGGCCGAGGGCAAGACCTCCAAGGCACCGCTGACCGAATCGTTCGGCCAGTGGCGCAACCTGAAGATCGTGATCCTGGCGCTGCTGGGCCTGACCGCCGGCCAGGCCGTGGTCTGGTACACCGGCCAGTTCTACGCACTGTTCTTCCTGACCCAGGTGCTCAAGGTCGATGCCAAGACGGCCAACCTGCTGATCGCCGGCGCACTGGTGATCGGCACGCCGTTCTTCATCTTCTTCGGCGCGCTGTCGGACAAGATCGGCCGCAAGTGGATCATCATGGCGGGCTGCGCGCTGGCCGTGCTGACCTACTTCCCGCTGTTCAAGGCCCTGACCCACTACGCCAACCCGGCGCTGGAGCGCGCCCAGCAAAGCGCCCAGATCGTGGTGACGGCGGATCCGAAGCAGTGCTCGTTCCAGGGCAGCCCGATCGCCCGCGAGATCGACTTCCGCAGCTCGTGCGACATCGTCAAGCGCACCCTGGCGCAGGCTTCGGCCAGCTATGAAGTGGTCGAGGCACCGGCCGGCACCGTGGCCAGCGTCAAGATCGGCGACAAGGAGATCAAGGCCTTCGATGCCAAGCTGGTGAACGGCCACAGCTTCGACGACGCCAGCAAGCAGCAGATCGCGGCGTTCAAGAAGGAGGTGGGCAGCTCGATGGCCGCGGCCGGTTACCCGACCAAGGCTGACCCGGCGCAGATGAACACGATCATGGTGCTGGTGATCCTGGTCATCCTGGTGATCTACGTCACCATGGTGTACGGCCCGATCGCCGCCATGCTGGTGGAGCTGTTCCCGACCCGCATCCGCTACACCTCGATGTCGCTGCCCTACCATATCGGCAACGGCTGGTTCGGCGGCCTGCTGCCCACCATCTCGTTCGCGCTGGTGGCCCAGAACGGCAACATCTACTACGGCCTCTGGTACCCGATCATCATCGCCGCACTCACCTTCGTGGTCGGCGCGCTGTTTATCCGCGAGACCAAGGACGTGAACATCTACGCCAACGACTGAGCGGTCGTGCGGCATTAAGCAGAACGGCAGGCCCACGGGCCTGCCGTTTTTTTATGCACGGAAGCCCCGTGCAAAATCTTCGCCGGAAGGTGTTGACAGCCGAGAAAGCCCAGGTATAATCTCAGTCTTCGTTGGCGAATTAGCTCAGTCGGTTAGAGCGACGGAATCATAATCCGCAGGTCCGGGGTTCGAGTCCCTGATTCGCCACCATCTATTTGAAAAGCCGCGATCCCGCAAGGGTTTGCGGCTTTTTGCTTTGGTGCTCAAGGACTGGCGTTCGTGGCAACAAGATAAGGCCGCCCATGCCGGACGGCCCAGCAGGCAATCGCTTACCAGTAGCGCACGCGCCCGGTGTCGATATGCACGAACTGGTCGGACTCGTAGTAGCCGACGCCGCCGCGCTGCAATGACTTGGCGGCATCGCGCACATCGGCCAGCGACACGCCGGCGAGCCGGATGTCGATGGCCTTGCCGTCCATATGCAGGCTGTGCTTGGCCACCCCGCCGCCGCGCGAGTTGCGCAGGCGCGAATTGGTGGCCGGGCTGCGGTAGCCGGAAATGACCTGGAACGGCTTGTCGGTGCCGAGTTCGCGACGCACCTGGAACAACATGTCGAACAGTTGCGGATCGATGGTGCCGACCTTGCCGGAATAATGGTCGCGCAGGAAACCGTTAAGCGTGGTCAGCGCGTCGGGCACGAAACGGTCGCCCACGGCATAGACCAGCGACACGCGCTCGCCGGTGTGGGTGTGATCGAAAGCCAGGGTGCGGGCATCCGGCAGGCCGGCCAGCGCCTGGTTGGCGGGCAGGTTCGCGGGCAGGCTTGCCAGCGCGCGGCGCGGCGCCAGCGGCATCAGTCCGGCGGCGAGCGCCAGGGTTCCGGTGGTATGAAGAAAGCGGCGGCGTGCCTTGCGCGTCGCGTCAGTCATGGTACTTCCTCTGAATGTGCGGGGTGCGGCGCCTCAATGGATGACGCCGGAGGCGCTTGCCACAGCGCGCGGCTGGGGGCGACCGTTGCGTTGCCGCAGCGCCTTGTCCAGCAATTTGTCGTGACCGTAGATGTCAGGCAGGAAGGATACACGACCATCGGCGCGCGCGATGACCGTGCCGTAAGCCAGCACCACCGGCAACGGCTGCTGCAGGCGCACCGTGTTCGACTTGCCACGTGCCATCGCCTCGCGGATCCGGGTCTCGTTCCAGTCCGGCATATCGTGCAATACGAATTGCGCCAGCGCTACTGGGGCTTCCACGCGGATGCAGCCGTGGCTGAAGTCGCGCCGGTCGCGCTTGAACAGCTGCGGCGACGGCGTGTGGTGCAAATAGATGTTCTCGTTGTTGGGGAACACGAACTTGATGTCGCCCAGCGCGTTGAGCGGGCCGGGCCGCTGGCGGATGCGCAGGCTGCCGTTCAGCACCGCCTCCAGGTTCTCCTCGGACAAGCTGGTCACGGCCTTGCCGTCGCCGCCGACGAACTCCAGCCCCTGCCGGTTGAAATAGCCCGGATCGCGCCGCAGCCGCGGCACCGTCTCGCGCCGCGCGATCGACGGCGGGATGTTCCAGTACGGGCTGAATTCGATATAGCGCATGTCCTCCTCGAACAGCGGCGTGCGCGTGTCGAGCGCCTTGCCGACGATCACCTTCATCTCCAGCTTGATGTCGAGCTTGCCGTCGCGGATTTCATAGGCGCGCAGCATGAACTCCGGCACATTGACCACGATCATGCGCGGACCGTCCAGCGGGGTCCAGCGCAGGCGCTCCATGGTCAGTTCGATCTGCCGCACGCGCTCGGCGATGGGCAGGTTCAGCTGCGCCAGCGTGGCCGCGCCGATCACGCCGTCGGGCTGCAGCCCATGGCGCGACTGGAAGGCCTTGACGCCTTCGACCAGCGTGCCCTCGTAGCGCGGCGGCGCCTGCGTGCCGGCCGGCAGGTCGCCCAGCGCCACCAGGCGGGCGGTCAGCGCGGCGGTGCCGGCCCACGGCTGGCCCGGCGTCAGCTTGCTGGCCGGCAGCGGCGGCAGCGGCTGCTGCCACACCGGCTGCCGGCCGATGTCGCGGTAACGGGCCAGGGCCTGGCGCAGCGTACCGTACAGCGGGAACGTCGGCGCCGCCTGGCGGATGGCATCGGGCAGGCGGTGCTGGGCAACGGCATCGCGCAGCCAGGTGGCGGCATCGAAAGGCCGTTCGGCCGGCGGCGCGAAATTGGCATGGACCGCGCGCGGGTTGATGCGGCCGCCGTGCAGGTCGGACAGCATCCGTTCCATGGCGGCGCTCAGCGCCGCATCGAGCCGGGCCGCGGCATCGGGGGGCAGCGCCGGGCCGTGGGTGGCCTGGGTCACGGCCTGGCGCAGGGCTTCGGCATCGTAGTCGCGCGGATCGAGGCCATCGGCGGCCACGGCGGCCAGCGCGTCCACCGCCTGGCGTGCCTCCGGCACTGGCCGGCCCTGCACGAACCACATCGGCTCGTTGGCGAAGGCGGGAGCGGCGAGCCACGTGGCGCAGGCAATGGCGACGGCGCCGAGGCGGCGCACGGCAGCATTCAGGATCTGGGGCATCGGGCGGATAGCTCGGATTCGTCACAGATGCCAACAGTCTACCCGCGATAGCGGATGGGCGCGGCAAGGCGTGGCAGAAGGCGCATGCCGCGGGCAAACCCGCCAGGTAACGTTCACCACACCAGTTGGTGCCGGCGCGCGTAGTCCACCATCTCGACCAGCGAGCCCACGTGCAGCTTGGCCATGATGTTGGCCTTGTGCGTGCTGACGGTCTTGCTGCTGATCAGCAGCTGCGCGGCGATCGACTTGTTGGAATGTCCGCGCGCCAGGTATTGCAGGATGGTGATCTCGCGGTTGCTCAGGCGCGGCAGGCCCGCCTGTTGCTGCTCGCCGAGCTGGCGCACCGTCTCCAGCGTCTGCAGCGGAAACACCAGATAGCCGCTCAGCACGCCGCGCACGGCCTGCATCACTTCCTCGACGCCGCGCTGCTTGACCACGAAGCCGTGCGCGCCGGCGCGCAGTGCCCGTACCGGCGCCTGGGCGGTGTCGTTGCCGGACAGCACCAGCAGCGGCACGCCGGGCAGCGTGGCGACCACCCTGCGGACAAAGTCGATGCCGGGATTGCCGAAGCGTTCGACGTCGACCAGCACCAGGCCGGGCCGGTGCTCGCGGGCGAGGCGGTAGCCCTCGCGGACTCCATCCGTTTCCAGGACCTCGTCGGTGTCAAACTCGGCGGCGAGTTCGGCGCATAACAAGGTGCGGAACCTCGAGGGTTCGTCGACGATCAGCGTTGGGGGCAATTCAGGGCTCCTTAACAACTGGCGGGGAATTGGCCAGGGAACTGGCTATGCCAAGATTAAGGGCCCTGAGGAACCTTGATGCGCCGAATCCTCACTGCGCGGACGCAGCAGATTCTGCACAAGAGTCAGGCTTTTCCTTCGATGACGCGGCTGGCGTCAAGTGGCTGCAGCGCCGGCCATTCCGACCCGCTCATTCCGTCCCGGCCGGCAGGAAACGCGGCGCGGGCGCGGAGCGCGGCACCTCGCGCTCGCCCTGCTGATAGAGACGATACGTGCCCCGTGCCTGGTTGTGCGGATGGCGTGCGGCCTCGTCAAGCGTCAGCACGCGCGCGAAGCACACGTCGGTGCCGCCCAGCACGGACTCCCAATGCGTGCTGGGCCTGGCGGCAATCGCCGCGGCGATGCGTGCCTTGACCGCCGGCCACTGGGCGCGGTCGTACTGCGCGGCCGGGTCGATATCGGTCAGTTCCAGTCGCTCGAGCAGTTCGCGGTAGAACTGTGGCTCGAGCGCGCCGAGGGTGATGGCACGCCCGTCCGCGCACGGGAACACATCATAGAACGGCGAGTCATGGAACGGACTCGGTTGCGGGCCGCCCAGCGTGCCGGCCGCGCGCGACACCTGCACCAGCGAGCCGAGCATGGCAACGATGTCGGTGATGGCGGCATCGACCACGCAGCCCTCGCCGCTGGCGCGCGCGCTGAGGATGGCGCTGGTGATGCCGAACGCCAGCCCGAGCGCGCCGGTGGCATCGCCCATCACGGTCGGCGGCACCATGGGCAGGCTGCCTTCGCGCGCGGCCATCGACAGCAGGCCGGTCAGCGCGATGTAGTTGAGGTCATGTCCGGCGCTCTGCGACAGCGGGCCGCTCTGGCCCCAGCCGGTCATGCGGCCGTAGACCAGGCGCGGATTGCGCGCATGGCAGGCCTTGGGGCCCAGCCCCAGGCGCTCCATCGCGCCGGGACGCAGGCCCTCGATCAGCGCGTCGGCGCCGGCGACCAGGTCGAGTGCGGCGGCCACGTCCGCGGGCGCCTTCAGGTTCAGCTGCACCACGCGCTTGCCGTGCTCCAGCTCCATCTCGGCGGGAACCGACTGGCCGCGCAGGATGCGGCGCGCGTCGGGAGCCACCGGGCGGGTCACCAGCGTAACCTCGGCGCCGAGGCCGGCCAGCATGGCGCCGCACAGCGGGCCGGGGCCGATGCCTTCGAATTCCACGACCTTGATACCGCGCAGGGGCTGCAGGTTGCCGCGCTCACTCATGATGGTTGTCTCCGGTTCGCCGCCTGCGCGCACCGTGGCGGGAGGCGGCTGGTATTGGTGGTTGGATCGTCTGCCCGTTGCCGCACGGGCGGGCCATGCAGGCCGTGGGGCTCGGGAGCATGCTACGCGCCGCCGTGTTGACGGGGCAATGGCCAAATGCATCAGCCGGAATGACGGAATAAATCAACGGACCGGCCGACCGGTTATCGCACCAGGAAATCGGACAATTCCGATCCGACTTGATCTGAATCGCATCCTGGCGGGACACTAGGGGGCATGATGGTTCCAGATGGCGTTGCGGCCACATGGCCGCGGCGCTTCCGACAGCCCCCATCCAGGAGATCCCGCCATGACCAATATCGTCCTCGCCACCGACGGCTCGGCCTTCAGCGACGCCGCGGCACGCTTTATCGCCGAAGGCAAGCTGCTGCAGAACGGCTTCACCGTGCATGTCGTCCATGTCGCGCCCGAAGTGAGCGGCCAGGTGCGCGCCTTCGTCAGCAAGGAAACCATCGACGACTGGCACAGGGAAGCCAGCGACAAGGCGATGGCGGCGGTCTGCGATATCCTCGCCGCGGCCAATGTGCCGTTCGAGCGGCACCCGTTGCACGGCTTCGCGCCCGAACGCATCGTCGCCTATGCGAACTCGGTGGATGCGGCGGCCATCGTGATGGGCACGCACGGGCGCGGCTCGTTCTTCGATGCCGTGATCGGTTCGGTGGCGGGCCGGGTGCTGGCCCAGGCAGAGTGTCCGGTGGTGCTGGTCAAGACCCCGGAAAAGAAGGGCTGAGCCCCCAACTGACTGGCGGTGCCGCAAATGGCGCCGCCTTGCGGCAGGCCTCAGGCGCCCCACAGGGGCGCTTCGTCCATCAGCGCGACCTGTTCGCGCAATTCCAGGATCCGGTCCTGCCAGTAGCGCGCGGTGCCGAACCACGGGAAGGCGGCCGGAAAGGCCGGGTCGGCCCAGCGGCTGGCCAGCCAGGCGCTGTAGTGCAGCAGCCGCAGCGTGCGCAGCGCTTCGACCAGCCACAGTTCGCGCGTGTGGAATTCCGCAAAATCCTCGTAGCCTGCGACGATGTCCGCCAGCTGGCTTTGCATGGCCGCGCGGTCGCCCTCGAGCAGCATCCAGATGTCCTGGATCGCGGGGGCCATGCGGCTGTCGTCGAAGTCGACGAAGTGCGGGCCCGGCTCGCCATGGGCGCCGCCGCGGGCATCTTCTTCGTCGATCCACAGCACATTGCCGCGATGGCAGTCGCCATGGACGCGCAGCAGCCGCACGTCGCCGGCGCGTTCATAGCAGCGCTGCACGCCGTCCAGCGCCAGCTGCGCCACCGACTGCCAGGCCGGCAGCAGATCGGCCGGAATGCAGCCGCTGGCGAGCAGCCAGTCGCGCGGGGCAATGCCGAAGGTGTCCAGGTCCAGCGCCGGACGCGCCTGGTAGGGCTGGGCCGCGCCCAGCGCATGGATGCGGCCGATGAACCGGCCGAGCCAGGTCAGCGTATCGGCGCGGTCCAGCGCCGGTTCGCGCCCGCCGCAGCGGGGGAAGACGGCAAAGCGGAAGCCCGCGTGATGCAGCAGCGTGCCGGCCTCGCCGGGCGCCAGCGCCATCGCCGGCACGGCGGGAATCTCGGCGTCGGCCAGCTGCTGCACGAAGGCGTGTTCTTCCAGGATGGCCGCATCGGTCCAGCGGCCCGGGCGATAGAACTTGGCGATGACCGGCGCGGCGTCCTCGATGCCTGCCTGCCAGACCCGGTTCTCGTAGCTGTTGAGGGCCAGCAGGCGCCCGTCGGGGCGCAGGCCGGCGCCCTCGAGCGCGTCCAGCATCAGTTCGGGCGTCAGGCCGGCGTAGGGAACACCGGAATCGGCGGGGGCGTCGGACGCGTGCATGATTGCCGGCCGGCTCCGCGTCAGCGCGCCGGCTTGCGGTTGCCGCCCAGCAGCGCCGCCTGCGGCGCCGGACGGCGGTTGCGCGCCGGCGCCGGCGCGGCGTCATTGGGCTGGCGCGCGGGCTGGGCCGCGGCGCGTTGCGGGCGTGCCGGGTCCTGGCCGTCGCGGCGCGGAGCGGGAGTGCGCGCCCCGGCGGGCTGGGCGGCACGGTTGCCGTTGGCGGCGCCGTTGCCGCGCTGGGCCTGGCCCTGGCCCTGGCCCTGGCGCGGCGCGCCCTGTCCCTGGCGCGCGGGACGCTGGCGCTGCGCGCCTTCGCCGTCGCCGGCCGGACGTGCCTCGGCGCGTCCGCGGCCCTGGCCCTGGCCCTGGCCGCCACCGCCGCGCTGCTGGCGGCCCTTCTGGATCGGCTCCGGGGCGATGCTCGGGTCTACTTCGAAGCCCGGCAGCACGGTCTGTTCGAGCTTGCGCTTGATCAGGCGTTCGATGTCGCGCAGCAGGCCCAGCTCGTCCACGCACACCAGCGAGATCGCCTCGCCCTCGGCGCCGGCGCGGCCGGTGCGGCCGATGCGGTGGACGTAGTCCTCGGGCACGTTGGGCAGGTCGAAATTGACCACGTGCGGCAGCTGGTCGATGTCGATGCCGCGCGCGGCGATATCGGTCGCCACCAGCAGCCGCAGCGTGCCGGCCTTGAACTCGGACAGCGCGCGCGTGCGCGCCGACTGGCTCTTGTTGCCGTGGATCGCCAGCGCCGACAGGCCGTCCTTGGTCAGCTGCTCGGCCAGCCGGTTGGCGCCATGCTTGGTGCGCGTGAACACCAGCACCTGGTGCCAGTCGTGCTGGCGCACCAGGTGGGCCAGCAGTTCGCGCTTGCGTTCGCGGTCGACCGGGTAGACGCGCTGGTCCACGGTCTCGGCGGTGGTGTTGCGCCGCGCCACTTCGATCGACGCGGGATTGTTCAGCAGGCGGTCGGCCAGCGCGCGGATATCGTCCGAGAACGTCGCCGAGAACAGCAGGTTCTGGCGCTTGGCCGGCAGCACGTTGAGGATCTTGCGGATATCGTGGATGAAGCCCATGTCGAGCATGCGGTCGGCTTCATCGAGCACCAGCAGTTCCACCTGCGACAGGTCGATGGTGCGCTGTGACACATGGTCCAGCAGGCGGCCGGGCGTGGCCACGACGATCTCCACGCCGCGCTTGAGCTGCTCGATCTGCGGGTTGATGCCGACCCCGCCGAACATCACCATCGAGCGCAGGCGCAGGTACTTGCCGTAGTTGCGCACGCTCTCCTCGACCTGCGCCGCCAGCTCGCGCGTGGGCGTCAGCACCAGCGCGCGCACCGCCACGCGTGCGCCGCGCGGGGCACCGCTGGCGTGGCGAGCCGCGGTTTCGGACAGCAGCTGCAGCATCGGCAGGGTAAAGCCGGCGGTCTTGCCGGTGCCGGTCTGGGCGCCGGCGAGCAGGTCGCCACCCTTGAGGATGGCGGGAATTGCCTGGGCCTGGATGGGAGTCGGGGTGGTGTAGCCCTGTTCGGCTACGGCACGCACAATCTTTTCGGACAAGCCGAGTTCAGAAAAAGACATGAATTGCTGCTTGGGCCATCGCTGCGCACGCGGTGCGCCAAACGCCGGATGGCTCCTTGTAATCGATCGGATCGGAACGCGAACGCCGGGAAGCCGGCCTGGCAGGGCACCGGCCCGCCCGCGAAGGAAAGAGCGGTAGTGTACCAGTCCGGCGCAGGCGGGTTCTGCACTGGATCCGGCCGCGCATGCGCGCCGGCGCACACGGGCTGCGCGCGGGTGGCGCTGCGCTATCATGACGGCCTCGGTCCGCCCCGCCGCCACGGGCCGGCACGTCGCCCCGCCTGCCCGGAAAGCCGCCATGCGCTTGCGTTTCCTCGAAGACCAGGAAGTCACACTGCTCGCGGCCATCCCGGTCGGGATCGTCGCCGCCATTGCCACCACGCTGTTCAAGGAGGCGCTGGACGGCGCGGGCATCGTGCTGTTTTCCAGCCATGCCGACGTGGTCACGGTGTTCGCGACGCTGGCGCTGGCATGGCGCGTGGTGGTGCCGGCCGTCGGCGGCGCGCTCGCGGGCGGCCTGCTGGTGCTGGCCAACCGGCTGGCCAGCACCCACCCCGGCGCCACCGACTATATGGAAGCGGTCGCCAACGGCAGCGGCCGGCTGCCGGTGCGGATCACGCTGCTGCGCGCGCTGTCCTCCTTTTTCTCGATCGTCAGCGGCAGCTCGGTCGGCAAGGAAGGCGCGATGATCCAGCTGGCGGCGCTGTGCGGGTCGCTGTTCCCGTCGACCCGGATCGAGCGCGGCGGCGGCTCCAACATGCGCCGCATGCTGACCGCCTGCGGCGCCGCGGCGGGCCTGGCCACCGTCTACCACACCCCTTTTTCCGCCGCCGTCTTTGTCGCCGAAGTCGTGTTCGGCGCGCTCGCGGTGCAGCGCCTGATGCCGCTGTTCCTGGCCTCGGTCGCCGGCGCCATGGTCAGCCAGTGGCACGGCGGCATGCAGCCGCTCTATCCCGGCCTCGATATCACCCCGGACCTGCGCCCGCAGATCCTGCTGGCGGCGGCGGCGCTGGGCGTGGCCGCCGGCATCGCGGGCGCGCTGTTCCTGCGCGCCGCCGGCTTCGCGCGCAGCCGCTTCGCGGCGCTGCCGGGCGGGCCGGTGGCGCGGCTGACGCTGGGCGGCGCGCTGGTCGGCGTGCTGGCGATGGCGGTGCCGGAAGTCGTCGGCAACGGCTTTTCCACCATCCAGACCCTGCTGCAGGAGCAGCCGCTGAGCGTGCCGGTGGCCGCCGTGCTGCTGGCCAAGCTGGCGGCGACGGTGATCAGCATGGGCTCGGGCGCGGTCGGCGGCGTGTTCACGCCATCGCTATTCGTGGGGGCGGCGCTGGGCCAGCTGCTGGCGCTCGGCATGCAGGGCCCGGGCGCGGCGCCGCTGCTGCCGCTGGTGGGCATGAGCGCGTTCCTGGCGGCCACCAGCCAGGCGCCGCTGATGTCGGTGCTGATGGTGTTCGAGATGACGCTGGCGCCGGCGCTGCTGCTGCCGTCGATGATCGGCGCGGTGGCGGCGTACTACACCGCGTCGCGTTGCCAGACGCTGTCGCTGTACAGCGTGATCGCCGAGCGCGCGCAGGCGTCGGCGGCCGCCGAGCATGCCCGCGCGCTGACGCTGGCAGGCCTGTGCGACCCGACCGACACCGTGCTGGATCCCAACGCCACGCTGGCCGCGGCCGCCGACAAGTTCGCCGAGACCGGCACCCGCTACCTTTACCTGGTGCAGCCCGACGGCCGCCTGCTGGGCGCGCTGTCGATCCATGCCTTGCAGCGCGCGCAGCGCGAAGGCGCGCCCGACGACGTGCTGGCGCTGGCCGAGCGCGACTTCCCGGCGCTGACGCCGGACTCGCGGCTGCGCGACGCCCTCGCGGTATTCGCCGAGCACGGCATCAACCGGATCCCGCTGGTGCGCGACCCGGCCGGGCGCGAACTGATGGGGACGGTTTCCAAGCAACGCGTGCTGCAAGAGGCATCCTGCCTGTTCTGACGCCGCTTGCCTGCCACGCTGCCTGCCACACCAAGCCGGCGCCGGCGAGGTAAAATGCGCGGTTGCCCGCCTTTCGGCCACGGCCAGCGGGTCATCCACCCACCGCACTGCCCTATTTGTCGGAGTTCCCCATGCCAGCAGGTCGTGATACGCGCCGCGAGGCGCCGGAGTCCGTGACATCCAGCCGCCTGCGCAAGCATTGCGCAGGACTGGCGTGCGGCGCGGCGCTGCTGCTGGGTGCGGCAGTCGCGGCGGCCCAGCCGGTGCGCGCGATTCCGGACGATGCCGTGGCGGCCAGGCTGGTCATCGCCGCGCCGTCGGCCGGCGCGCCGCAGACTGCCACGCTCGACGGCAAGCGCGTGGGCGTGGCGCCGGGCCTGCGCCTGTTCGGCACCGACAACCAGTTGCTGGCCAGCGCCGCGGTGGCGGGCCAGAAGCTGCCGGTGCGGTACAAGCTTGACCTCTACGGCCAGCTGCTGACCGCATGGGTGCTGAGCGAGGCCGAACAGCAGGCGCTGAAGAAATAACCAGCCCCGAAGTGCGACCGGCGTGCCCCACGCGCCGGCCGTGTTGTTGCAACACCCTGATGCCCCCAGGTCAACCACTGAGATCGGCATATGAAGAAAGTTTTCGTCAAGACGTACGGCTGCCAGATGAACGAGTACGACTCGGACAAGATGGTCGACGTCCTCAACGCCAGCCAGGGGCTGGAAGCCACCGACAACGTCGAAGACGCCGACGTGATCCTGTTCAACACCTGCTCGGTGCGCGAGAAGGCGCAGGAGAAGGTGTTCTCGGAGCTGGGCCGGATGAAGGCGCTCAAGGCCGCCAAGCCCGACCTGGTGATCGGCGTGGGCGGCTGCGTGGCCAGCCAGGAAGGCGCCAGCATCGTCTCGCGCGCGCCCTATGTCGACGTGGTGTTCGGCCCGCAGACGCTGCACCGCCTGCCTGACCTGATTGCGCGCCGGCAGCGCACCGGCCAGTCGCAGGTGGACATCTCCTTCCCCGAGATCGAGAAGTTCGACCACCTGCCGCCCGCGCGCGTCGAGGGGCCAAGCGCGTTCGTGTCGATCATGGAAGGCTGCTCCAAGTACTGCAGCTATTGCGTGGTGCCGTACACGCGCGGCGAGGAAGTGTCGCGCCCGTTCGAGGACGTGCTGGCCGAGGTCGCAGGCCTGGCCGACCAGGGCGTGCGCGAAGTCACGCTGCTGGGCCAGAACGTCAACGCCTACCGCGGCAAGATGGGCGATACCGCCGAGATCGCCGACTTCGCGCTGCTGATCGAATACGTGGCCGAGATCCCGGGCATCGAGCGCATCCGCTACACCACCAGCCATCCCAAGGAATTCACCTCGCGCCTGGTCGAGCTGTACGGCCGCTGCGACAAACTGGTCAACCACCTGCACCTGCCGGTGCAGCATGCATCCGACCGCATCCTGATGGCGATGAAGCGCGGCTACAGCGTGCTGGAGTACAAGAGCATCATCCGCAAGCTGCGCGTGCTGCGCCCGGACATGTCGATGTCGTCGGACTTTATCGTCGGCTTCCCCGGCGAGACCGATGCCGATTTCGACAAGCTGATGGCGATGATCGAGGAGATCGGCTACGACACTTCGTTCTCGTTCATCTTCAGCCCGCGGCCGGGCACGCCCGCTGCCAACCTGCACGACGACACCCCGCGCGAGGTCAAGCTGCAGCGCCTGCAGCGGCTGCAGGCCACCATCGAGGAAAACGTGCAGCGCATCAGCCGGAACATGGTCGGCACGGTGCAGCGCATCCTGGTCGAAGGCCCGGCGCGCAAGGACCCGACCGAGCTGCATGGCCGCACCGAGAACAATCGCGTGGTCAACTTCGCCCTGCCGGGGGTACCGCAGGCGGGCCGCGACCGGCTGGTCGGCCAGCTGGTCGATGTCAGCATCACGCAGGCATTCCCGCACTCGCTGCGCGGCGAGATCGTGGTGCGGCAGTAACGCTCCGACCCATCCACCCAGCAGCTTCCAGCAAGGCCATCGCCCACCGATGAAAGTCCCTTCCGCAGAATTTGTCGCCCCGCGGGACGACAACACCCGGCTGCAGAACCTGTGCGGCCCGCTCGACGAGAACCTGCGCCAGATCGAGCAAGCGCTGGACGTGACCATCCAGCGCCGCGGCCACCGCATGACCATCCGCGGCGGCCACGCGCAGGATGCCGCGCTGGCGCTCGAGCGCTTCTACAACCAGGCGCGCACGCCGCTGTCGATCGACGACGTGCAGCTGGGCCTGGTCGAGACGCGCCAGCTCAGCGCGCATGGCAGCTACCTGCCCGGCAACGGCAACGGCGATGACGACGAGGCCGAGCGCGAGGAAGGCGATGAATCGCCGGTGCTGCATACGCGCCGCACCGGCCTGCAGGGCCGCACCGTGGCGCAGCGCGACTACCTGCGCAATATCCTGTCGCACGACCTGACCATGGGCATCGGCCCGGCCGGCACTGGCAAGACCTACCTGGCGGTGGCGTGCGCGGTCGACGCGCTCGAGCGCGACGCGGTCAAGCGCATCGTGCTGACGCGCCCGGCGGTAGAAGCCGGCGAGCGCCTGGGCTTCCTGCCCGGCGACCTGGCGCAGAAGGTCGACCCCTACCTGCGCCCGCTGTACGACGCGCTGTACGACCTGCTCGGCTTCGACCGCACGCAGAAGATGTTCGAGCGCCAGATGATCGAGATCGCGCCGCTGGCTTATATGCGCGGGCGCACGCTGAACCACGCCTTCATCATCCTGGACGAGGCGCAGAACACCACGCCCGAGCAGATGAAGATGTTCCTGACCCGCATCGGCTTCGGCTCCAAGGCGGTGATCACCGGCGACACCACGCAGATCGACCTGCCCAAGGGGCAGAAGAGCGGCCTGGTGGAAGCGCAGCACGTGCTGCGCGACGTGCGCGGCATCGCCTGCACCCGCTTTACCAGCATCGACGTGGTGCGCCATCCGCTGGTGGCCCGCATCGTCGATGCCTATGACGAATACCACGCCCAGCACAAGGACGCGTAATTGAAATCCCCGAAATCCAAGTCTTCCGGCGTCAGCCTGACGCTGTTCGATAACGAAGGCCGCGCGCGCAAGAGCGCCGCGCATGCGCTGCGCGTGCAGCTGCCCGACGGCCGCAGCCTGACGCTGGACCTGTCGCAGGCCGCCGATGGCGTGGTCGCGCTGCTGGCCGAGCACACCGATACCAACCAGCAGGCCGGCCTGCTGGTGCGCCCGGACAACCATGACGCGCTGTCGGTGGCGGTGACCGCCGCGCCGCTGACCACCACCACCGGCACCCCCGCCACGCCGCCGGCGCTGGAACTGGAAGTCCAGCACGGCGACGGCATCGCCAAGGGCAACGGCCTGCCGGCGCGGCGCAAGCTCGAGACCTGGGTCAAGTCGGCGCTGTACGCCGACGCCGCGCTGACCATCCGCTTCGTGGGCGAGGAAGAAGGCCGCACGCTGAACCGCACCTATCGCGGCAAGGACTACGCCACCAATGTCCTGACCTTCGCCTATGCCGAGCGCGAGGAGGATCCGGTCACCGGCGACATCGTGCTGTGCTGCCCGGTGGTGGAAGCCGAGGCGCGCGAGCAGCGCAAGCCGCTCGAGGCCCATTACGCCCATCTGGTGGTGCACGGCGTGCTGCATGCGCAAGGCTACGAGCACGAGGACGACGCCGAGGCCGAGGAAATGGAAGCGATCGAGACCGAGACGCTGCAGGCGCTCGGCTATGCCGATCCCTACCGGGCGGAGAAGGCCGACCGGGCCGCGTGACGCGGCTGCCGCAGGCGGCGCCGACGAGCGTCTCCTGCGGCACATCTGAAGTACGGCCGCGGCCCGCCGTCACGGGACCGACAGGCTTTTAGTGTATCCTTCAGACGATCTCCACCACGCGCTCGCCGCGAAATGAACGACCCCTATCCCAGTTCGAAGCCCGCTTACCTGAAGCAGGCCGATCGGCCAAGATCGCTGCTCGAACGCCTGTCAGACCTGATCTCCCCCGAGCCGGACACCCGCGCGGAATTGCTTGAAGTGCTCCAGGAAGCGCATGAGCGCAGCCTGATCGATGCCGATTCCCTGTCGATGATCGAGGGCGTGTTCCAGGTTTCCGAACTGACCGCCGCCGACATCATGGTGCCGCGCGCGCAGATGGATCTGGTCAATATCGCCGACGCGCCGGAGACCTTCATCCCCTTCATGCAGCAGACCGCGCACTCGCGCTTCCCGGTCTACGAAGGCAGCCGCGACAACATCATCGGCATCCTGCTGGCCAAGGACCTGCTGCGCTACTACACCGATCCCGCCTTCGACCTGCGCGAGACCCTGCGTCCGGCGGTGTTCATTCCCGAATCCAAGCGCCTGAACATCCTGCTGCGCGAGTTCCGCATCAACCGCAACCATATCGCCATGGTGGTCGACGAATACGGCGGCGTGGCCGGGCTGGTGACGATCGAGGACGTGCTGGAACAGATCGTTGGCGATATCGAGGACGAATTCGACCTGGACGAAGACCAGGACAATATCCTGCCGATGCCCGACGGCAGCTGGCGCGTGCACGGCCTGACCGAGATCGCGCAGTTCAACGAGGCCTTCGGCACGGGCTTCTCGGACCACGATGTCGACACCGTCGGCGGGCTGCTGTCCAACCACGTGGGCCACGTGCCCCATCGCGGCGAGGTCATCACGCTGCCGCCGATCCGCTTCGAGGTGCTGCGCGCCGACGCGCGCCAGGTGCACCTGCTGCAGGTGCACCGCGAAGCCAACACCGACAGCGCCAGCGCGGCCAGCGCATGAAGCTGCCCGCCCCGCTCCCCAACGGCGCCGCTGCCGACGCCGGCGCCACCGGCGTGCCCGGCACGCGCGCGCAATCGCGCGCCGCGGTGCTGGCGCGCCTGCTGCTGGCCGGCGTGCTGGGCATCGCCCATACCCAGGCCTTCGCCCCGCATGACTGGTGGTGGCTGCAGATCCTGTCGCTGGCCGGCCTGGCCGCGCTGATCGCCGAGGCGCCGCGCACGCGCGCGGCCGGCGCCATCGGCTATGCCTTCGGCCTGGGCTGGTTCCTGTCCGGCATCTGGTGGCTCTATATCAGCATGCACGTGTACGGCGAGATGCCGTCGTGGATGGCCGCGCTGGCGGTGGTGCTGTTCTCGGGCTTCCTGTCGCTCTACCCCGCGCTGGCCGGCGCGCTCTGGCACCGGCTGACGGCGCGCCTGCCCGCGGGCACGCTGCTGGCGCCGCTGGTGTTCGGCGCGGCGTGGGGCCTGACCGAATGGCTGCGCGGCGTGGTGTTCACCGGCTTCCCGTGGCTGTCGGGCGGTTATGCGCACGCCGACGGCCCGCTGGCGGGTTTCGCGCCGGTGCTGGGCGTGTACGGCATCGGCGCGCTGGCCGCCGCGGTGGCGGCGCTGCTGGCGGGCGCGGTGCGCGGGCTCGGCCGGGGCGAACGGCGCCGCGCGCTGGGCGCGCTGGCGCTGGCCCTGCTGGTGCCCGCCGCCGGCGCGGCGCTGGCGCCGCTGGCGTGGACCACGCCTGCGGGCAAGCCGCTGACGGTGCGTCTGCTGCAAGGCAACGTGGCGCAGGACATCAAGTTCGAGCCCGCCGGCATCCAGCGCTCGATCGAGCTGTACCGCGACATGATCACCGCGGCGCCGGCCGACCTGGTGGTGACGCCCGAAACCGCGTTCCCGGTGATCCTGCAGGAGCTGCCGGTCGACGTCGCCGTCACCGTGCGCGACTTCGCGCTGGAAAGCGGCACCACGGTGCTGTTCGGCGCCGCCGGAGCCGATTCCCCGGTCGATTTCACCAACAGCGTGTTCGGCCTGGGCCCTGAAACCGAGCGCCTGTACCGCTACAACAAGCACCACCTGGTGCCGTTCGGCGAATTCATCCCGCTCGGCTTCCGCTGGTTCGTCGACATGATGAAGATGCCGCTGGGCGACTTCCGCAGGGGTGGCCTGGACCAGGCCTCGCTGCCGGTGCGGGGCGTGCGCGTGGCGCCGAACATCTGCTACGAGGATTTGTTTGGCGAAGAGATCGCGCAGACGCTGCGCCAGCAGCCGGCGCCGGCCAACCTGCTGGCCAACCTGACCAACCTGGCGTGGTTCGGCGACACCATCGCGCTGGACCAGCACCTGCAGATCTCGCGCATGCGGGCGCTGGAAACGCGCCGCCCGATGCTGCGCTCGACCAATACCGGCATGACCGCGGTGGTGCGCCCGGACGGCTCGGTGCAGCAACGCCTGCCGACCTTCACCGTCGGCACGCTGACGGCCGAGGTGCAGGGCATGCAGGGGCTGACACCCTATATCCGCTGGGGCAACGCGCCGGTGCTGGCGCTGATCGCGCTGGTGCTGGGCATGGCGGCCTGGCGCGCGCGCAGGGCGCGCACGACCGGCTGAAGGCGCAAGGCTGGGCGCCGGGCGCGGCGGATCACCGCCGCAGCCCCGGTGCCGCAGGCGCGTCAGCGGCGCGCGGGCAGGTTCAGTTCAGCAGCCCGGTCACCACGGACACGGTGGCCGCGGCGATCATGACCGCGATTGCGACCAGATAAGGTTTGCGAGAAAGAAGTGCCATGATCCGAATGTCCCCATCAATAATCAGTTCCTGACATACGGCTGCCGCGGCAAGACCGGGCAGCCGCCGTGCCTGCATACCGGCACGGACTGTCAATCGCAACGCTCTGAAACGGGTTGCTTACTCATACTGTATACAAAAACGTTATCGGCAAGCAGCGCCGCAACCTGAAATCGGCGTCAGTATTTTCCCGATGCGTTGCGCTGGGCCGACATCGGCGCACCGGTCCGGCCATCGATGCGTGCCCCATGCGGCCCTGCCAAACGGGGCGCCGCGCCAAAAAGCCGATAGAATTCAGGGTTTGGCAAAATCCGTATGCGGCGGCTCCGGCACGCGCTGCGCGGCCTCGGCTTGCCTCCGCTTGCCTCTACCTAGTCTTCCTATGCTGACCTTCCAACAAATGATTCTGACCCTGCAGGCCTACTGGGACCGGCAGGGCTGCGCGCTGTTGCAACCCATCGATCTGGAGGTCGGCGCCGGCACTTCCCACGTACATACCTTCCTGCGCGCGATCGGCCCCGAGCCGTGGCGTGCCGCCTACGTGCAGCCGTCGCGGCGCCCCAAGGACGGCCGCTACGGCGAGAACCCGAATCGGCTGCAGCACTACTACCAATACCAGGTGGTGCTCAAGCCCGCGCCGGAGAACATCCTGGAGCTGTACCTGGGCTCGCTCGAGGCGCTCGGCCTGGACCTGAAGCAGAACGACATCCGCTTCGTCGAGGACGACTGGGAAAACCCCACGCTGGGCGCCTGGGGCCTGGGCTGGGAAGTCTGGCTCAACGGCATGGAGGTGACCCAGTTCACCTACTTCCAGCAGGTGGGCGGTATCGACTGCAAGCCCATCACCGGCGAGATCACCTACGGCATCGAACGCCTGGCGATGTACCTGCAGAAGGTCGAGAACGTCTACGACCTGGTCTGGACCGAGTGGGTCGAGAACGGCGAGACCCGCCGCCTGACCTACGGCGACGTGTACCACCAGAACGAGGTGGAGCAATCCACCTACAACTTCGAGCACAGCAACACCGAAATCCTGTTCCGTCATTTCGCCGAGCACGAGAGCGAGGCCAAGCGGCTGATGGGCAATGGCGACGGCGCCGACGCCGCTCAGGAAACCGGCACGCGCCTGGCGCTGCCCGCCTACGAACAGGTGCTCAAGGCCGCGCACACCTTCAACCTGCTCGATGCGCGCGGCGCGATCTCGGTCACCGAGCGCGCGGCGTATATCGGCCGCATCCGCAACCTGTCGCGCCAGGTGGCGCAGGCCTACTACGACTCGCGCGAGGCGCTCGGCTTCCCGATGTGCGGCCAGCGCGACGGAGCGCGGGCATGAGGCTGCTGGCGCGCAGCGCGCTGGGCTGCGCCCTGGCCCTCGCCACGCTGGCCACGGCGGGCAATGCCGCGGGCGCGCGTGCGCAGGCCGCTCCCAGCGCGCAGGTGCTGATGCTGCCGGCCGAACTGAGCAATGTGTGCGAGGCCGACGCGCAGGCGCTGCAGCTGGCGATGGCGCGCCAGTGGCGGCCGTCGCTGAACGCGCTGGACCAGTGGACGCAGCTGGTGCGCTCGTTCTCGTGCGACCTGTCCGGCCAGCGCGACCTGGGCTGGCACCGGGTGCCGCTGCGCGCCTATGAAAGCGCGATCCGCTACCCGCTGACCTGGGTCGAAACCGAGACCCACAACGGCCGCACCCGGCGCAAGGTCAAGACCTACTACTCGGCCTCGCAGCTGCCGCCGAAGATCGATTTCTGGGTGGGCGGGCGCATCGACGAGATCCGCTACGACAAGCGCCTGCGCCGCATCGACGCGCGCTTCCCGGCGGCGGGCAGCCGCGGCGGTACCAATGGCGCCGCCAGCGCCGCCGCCGCAGCAGCAGCCGCGCAATGCGCCTACACCACGCTGCAATTCCGGCAACAGAACGGCCTGTGGCTGCTGTCCGGAGTCGAACCTAATCTTTCGCCGCGCTGCTGAGCCAGGCTGCGCGCGCTACAACCTGTTGGATACGATTCATGTCGCAACCCATGACCGACTCGCTGCTGATCGAACTGTTCACCGAAGAGCTGCCCCCCAAGGCGCTGGCGCGCCTGGGCGACGCCTTCGCGCAGGGCCTGTTCGCCGGCCTGGGCGAGCGCGACCTGCTTGAGCCGGGCGCCACCGTGACGCCGTTCGCCACCCCGCGCCGCCTGGCCGCGCTGGTCAGCGGCGTGCGCCGCAACGCGCCGGACCGCGAGCAGCGCGAGAAGGTCCTGCCGCTGTCGGTGGCGCTGGACGCCAACGGCGAGCCGACCGCCCCGCTGGCCAAGAAGCTGGCCGCGCTGGCCAAGTCGATCGGCGTTGCCGAGATCGACTGGCAGTCGCTGGAGCGCGCCTCCGACGGCAAGGCCGAGGCCTTCTTCTACCGCTATACCGCGCGCGGCGCCGAGCTGGCCGCCGGGCTGCAGGCCACGCTGGAAGACACCGTGGCCAAGCTGCCGATCCCGAAGGTGATGAGCTACCAGCGCCCGGACGGCAGCACGGTGCATTTCGTGCGCCCGGCGCACAGCCTGATCGCGCTGTTCGGCGCCGAGATCCTGCCGGTGACGCTGCTGGGGCTGCAGGCCAGCAACCTGACCCAGGGCCACCGCTTCCTGTCGCATGGCGCGATCGAGATCCGCCATGCCAACGACTATGCGCAGCAGCTCGAGTCCGCCGGCCGCGTGGTGGCGAGCTATGCCGAGCGCCGCGAGCGCATGCGCAGCGCGCTGCTGCAGGAGGCCGGCGCCGACCAGGTCATCATGCCCGAGGCGCTGCTCGATGAGGTCAACTCGCTGGTGGAATGGCCGGTGGTGTACGCCTGCCATTTCGAGGAAGCCTTCCTGGCGGTGCCGCAGGAATGCCTGATCCTGACCATGCAGACCAACCAGAAGTACTTTGCGCTGACCGATGCCGACGGCCACCTGCGCAACCGCTTCCTGATCGTCTCCAACCTGGCCACCGAGACGCCGCAATCGATCATCAGCGGCAACGAGCGCGTGGTGCGCCCGCGCCTGGCCGACGCCAAGTTCTTCTTCGACCAGGACCGCAAGAAGACCCTGGCCTCGCGCGTGCCGCAGCTGGCCAGCGTGGTCTACCACAACAAGATCGGCACGCAGCTGGACCGCGTGCAGCGCCTGCAGCAGATCGCCGGCCATGTCGCCGATGCGCTCAACGCCGCCGGCGTGGCCACCGACAAGGCCGCGGCGATGCGCGGCGCGGAACTGGCCAAGGCCGACCTGCTGACCGACATGGTGGGCGAGTTCCCCGAGCTGCAAGGCACCATGGGCACCTACTACGCCCGCCACGACGATGAAGCCGAGGACGTGGCGCTGGCCTGCTCCGAACACTATCGCCCGCGCTTCGCCGGCGATGAGTTGCCGGCAAGCGCGGTCAGCACCGCGGCGGCGCTGGCCGACAAGCTCGAGACCCTGGTCGGGATCTGGGGCATCGGCCTGCAGCCCACCGGCGAGAAGGACCCGTTCGCGCTGCGCCGCCATGCGCTGGGCATCCTGCGCATGCTGATCGAAAAGCCGCTGGCGCTGTCGCTGTCGTCGCTGCTGGCGCTGACGCAGCAGGCCTTCGCCGGCATCGCCGCGGTCAAGCCGGCGCCCGAGGCCATCCTCGACTTCCTGTACGACCGCGTGCGCGGCTACCTGAAGGACAAGGGCTACACCACCAATGAAGTCGAGGCCGTGGTCAGCCTGCGCCCGGACCAGCTGCATGACATCCTGGGCCGCATGGAAGCGGTGCGCACCTTCGCCGCGCTGCCCGAAGCCGAGGCCCTGGCCGCCGCCAACAAGCGCATCACCAACATCCTGCGCAAGAACACCGAGCCGGTCGGCGCGGTGAACGCGGGGCTGTTCCAGGAAGGCGCCGAAGGCGCGCTGCACGCCGCCATCGAGCGCGTGCGCCCGGCCGTCGAGGCCGCCTTCGCCAGCGGCGACTTCACCGCCGCGCTGCGCGACCTGGCCCAGCTGCGCGACGCCGTCGACCAGTTCTTCAACGACGTGATGGTGATGGCCGAGGACGCGCAGCTGCGCGCCAACCGGCTGGCGCTGCTGGCCTCGCTGCATGCGCTGGCCAACCGCGTCGCCGACATCTCCAAGCTGGCCGCCTGAGCGGTTGCCTTAGCCACGCCCCCAGCAACCGCCGGAGCCGCACATGCCGCAGACACCGCCCAAGTTTGTCATCCTGGACCGCGACGGGGTGGTCAACCTCGACAGCGACCAGTTCATCAAGACCCCGGATGAATGGGTGCCCATCGACGGCAGCCTGGAAGCCATCGCCGCGCTCAACCAGGCGGGCTACCGCGTGGTCATCGCCAGCAACCAGTCCGGCATCGGCCGCGGGCTGTTCGAGATGAGCGCGCTCAACGCCATGCACGAGAAGATGCACACGGCGCTGGCACGGCTGGGCGGACGCGTCGAGGCGGTGTTCTTCTGCCCGCATACCGCCGCGGACGGCTGCGAATGCCGCAAGCCCCGCTCGGGCATGCTGGAGCAGATCAGCGAGCGCTTCGGCATCGAGCTGCGCGGCGTGCCGATCGTCGGCGATTCGCTGCGCGACCTCGAAGCCGGCGTGGCGGTCGGCTGCGCGCCGCACCTGGTGCGCAGCGGCAAGGGCCTGAAGACGCTCGACAAGGGCGGGCTGCCGCCCGGCACGCAGGTGCACGACGACCTGCGCGCCTTTGCCCGCTGGCTGACCGGCAACGACGGCGGCCAGCGCCTGCCGGCCCAGGGTGGCCCCAGTGGCCCAAGTGGCCCCAGTGGCCCAAGTGGCCAGGGCGGGCATGCCGCCGCCGGCTGACCGAGCCTGCGGCCCACGCGTCCGCACCCATTCCCTTTTTGCGCCCCCCGCATGACGTTCCTTCGTTCCCTGTTGTTCGCGCTGTACCTGCTGGTGCTGACGCCGCCCTACGCCTGCGCCTGCTTCCTGGTGTTCCCGTTCATGAATGCCGACCAGCGCTTCCGCTTCGTGCGCGGCTGGCCGCGGCTGGTGATCGGCGCCGCCCGCCTCATCTGCGGCATCCAGTACCGCATCGAAGGCCAAGAGCACATGGACGGCATGCTCGACAAGCCGGTGGTGCTGCTGTCCAAGCACCAGTCGGCCTGGGAAACCGTGGCCTACGTCGCGCTGATGCCCAAGCCGCTGTGCTTCGTGTTCAAGCGCGAGTTGCTGCTGGTGCCGTTCTTCGGCTGGGCGCTGGGCATGCTGAAGATGGTCCATATCAACCGCAAGGAAGGCACGCGCGCGTTTGCCTCGGCGGCGCGCCAGGGCCGCGAGCGGCTGGCCGAAGGCGCGTGGATCATCATGTTCCCGGAAGGCACGCGCACCCCTTCGGGCCTGGTAAAGACGCGCTACAAGAGCGGCGGCGCGCGCCTGGCGGTGGAAACCGGTGCCTGGGTGCTGCCGATGGCGGTCAACTCGGGCCGGGTCTGGCCGCGCAATTCGTTCATGAAGTATCCGGGCATGGTGACGATCTCGGTCGGCCCGCCGATCGCATCGGCCAACAAGACCGCCGACCAGCTCAACCAGGAAGTGGCCGACTGGATCGAACGCGACATGCGCCGCATCGACCCGGAAAGCTACCAGGCTGCGCAGCGCAGCGAGTCGACCGCATGAAGCTGCTGCGCCCCGCCGCGGACGCCGACGGCGCGCAGCTGGAGCTGCCGCTGGCGGAACCCGCCCACGCGCCGCAGCCGGCGGCGCCGCTGGCACCGGAGCCGCCGCATCCGCAGCAAGCACCGGCGTGGCCGGTGCCGCAGCCCAATGCGCGCCTGCTGCAGATCGGTGAGCGGCCGCTGCACTACACCCTCAAGCGCTCCGCGCGCCGCACCATCGGCTTCACCATCGACGACCGCGGCCTGTCGATCACGGCGCCGCGCTGGGTCACGCTGGCCGATATCGAGGCGGCCATCCTGGAAAAACAGCGCTGGATCTTCAACAAGCTGGGCGAGTGGCGCCACCGCGAAGCGCGCCGCGTGCTGCCGACGGTCCAATGGCGCGAAGGCGCCGCCCTGCCCTTCCTCGGCCAGCCGCTGACGCTGGCGCTGGAGTCGCCGATCGGCGCGCTGCTGTTCGATGCCGACCGCCGCGTGCTGCACCTGGCGCTGCCGGCCCATGCCGACGAGCAGCAGATCAAGGACCGCGTGCAGGGCTGGCTGCAGCAGCAGGCACGCCGCCTGCTGGCCGAGCGGCTGGACCTCTATGCCGCCAGGCTGGGCGTGCGCCACACCGGCTTCGCCCTGACCTCGGCCGCGACGCGCTGGGGCAGCTGCACCGCCGACGGCAAGATCCGGCTGAACTGGCGCCTGATGCATTTCCCGCTGTCGATGATCGACTATGTCGCCGCGCACGAACTCGCGCACCTGAAGGAAATGAACCACGGCCCGCGTTTCTGGGAAACCGTGGAGTCGATCTTTCCCGAGTTCCGCGACGCCCGCGCGCAGTTGCGCGCGCACCCGCCCGAGCTGCTGCCGACGTTCTGAGGGCCGCTACCGCTACCGGGGCTGGGCCCGGTGGGTTTCGGCCAAAGGCACTAAAATGGCGCCTTCCTATACCGATAACAGTTGAAGGCCCTCCCATGCGACTCCTCCACACCATGCTGCGCGTCGGCGACATGCAGCGCTCCATCGATTTCTACACCCGCGTGCTCGGCATGCAGCTGCTGCGCCAGAGCGACAACCCCGAGTACAAGTACCGCCTCGCCTTCGTCGGCTACGGCCCCGAGAGCGAGACCGCGGTGCTGGAGCTGACCTACAACTACGGCGTCGACAGCTACGACCTCGGCACCGCCTACGGCCACATCGCGCTGGAGACCGACGATGCCGCGGCGGCCTGCGAGCGCATCCGCGCCGCGGGCGGCAAGGTCACGCGCGAAGCCGGCCCGGTCAAGGGCGGCACCACCGTGATCGCCTTCGTCGAAGACCCGGACGGCTACAAGATCGAGCTGATCGAGCGCCATTCCACCCGCGACGCCAGCCGTCCCTGAAGGCCTGCGCCGTGAGCACGCAGAGTATCGCGCGCCAGCCGCTCGACGCCACCGCCATCGGCCTGATGGTGGTGCTGTGCGCCGCCTGGGGACTGCAGCAGGTGGTGATCAAGGTGACCGCGCCGCTGATGGGCGCGGTGCTGCAGGCCGGGGTGCGCTCGGCGGTGGCGGCGCTGCTGGTGTTCGGCTTCGCGGCGTGGCGCGGCACCCCGCTGTGGCGGCGCGACGGCACGCTCAACGCCGGCCTGCTGGCCGGGCTGCTGTTCGGGGCGGAGTTCTTCTGCATCTTTGTCGGTCTCGGGCACACCACGGCCTCGCGCATGGCGGTGTTCCTGTACACCGCGCCGATCTTCACCGCGCTGGGACTGCATTTGGTGGTGCCCGGCGAACGGCTGCATCCGGGCCAGTGGCTGGGCGTGGCGCTGGCGTTCGCGGGCATGGCGCTGGCCTTTGCCGATGGCATCGCCGCGCCGTCATCTCAGGGCAGCACGCTGCTGGGCGATGCGCTCGGCATCCTGGCCGGCGCGCTGTGGGCGGCCACCACCGTGGTGGTGCGCGCCAGCCCGCTGGCGGGCGCACCGGCCAGCAAGACCCTGCTGTACCAGCTGGCGGTGTCCGCAGTGATGCTGCTGGGCATGGCGCTCGCCGGCGGCCAGACCGCCACCGTGCAGATCGACGGCGTGGTGCTGGCGAGCCTGTTCTACCAGTCGGTGCTGATCGCCTTTGCCAGCTACCTGGCCTGGTTCTGGCTGCTGCAGCGCTACCTGGCGTCGCGGCTGTCGGTGTTTTCCTTCCTGACGCCGCTGTTCGGGGTCGCCTTCGGCGTGGTGCTGATGCACGACGCCGTGGGCCCGCGCTTCGCGGTGGCGGCGGTGCTGGTGCTGGCGGGGATCGTGCTGGTGAACCGGCGGGGGTGAGAGATTGGAGCTCTCCTCTCCCGCGCGCGGGAGAGGAAGCAAACCCTCAGCGCGCTCAGCGGCGCGCCTCGAACGAGAACATGCCGAGCGCGTCGCGCACTTCCTCCAGCGTCTGCTGGGTCAGTTCGCGCGCCTTCGCGGTGCCCTGGCGCAGGATGTCGAAGACATAGTCCGGATCCTTGGCCAGCGCTTCGCGGCGCTCGCGGATCGGGGCCAGCATGTCCTGCAGCACGCCCTCGATGCGGCGCTTTAGCACCATGTCGCCGAGACCGCCGCGCTGGTAGTGTTCCTTCAGGGCCTGGACTTCCTCGGTGTTCGGGTCGAACGCATCGAGGTAGGTGAACACCACGTTGCCCTCGACCTGGCCAGGATCCGACACCTTGAGGTGGTTCGGGTCGGTGTACATGCTGTGCACCGCGGCCTTGATCTGCTCGGGCGCGGCCCCCAGCGCGATCGCGTTGCCCATCGACTTGCTCATCTTGGCCTTGCCGTCGACGCCGGGCAGGCGGCCGAACTGCGGAATCATCGCCTTGCACTCGGGCAGCACGTCGCGGCCGACCTGGTGGTTGATGCGGCGCACGATTTCGTTGGTCTGCTCGATCAGCGGCGCCTGGTCCTCGCCCACCGGCACCACCTCGGCCTTGAAGCCGGTGATGTCGGCGGCCTGCGAGGCCGGGTAGCACAAGAAGCCGGCCGGGATGTCCCGGCCAAAGCCGCGTGCCTGGATCTCTTCCTTGATGGTAGGGTTGCGCTCCAGCCGCGCCACCGTGACAAAATTCAGGTACATCAGCGTCAGCTCGGCCAGCGCGGGCAGGTGCGACTGCACCGTGATGGTGGTCTTGGCCGGATCGATGCCGACCGCCAGGTAGTCCAGCGCCACCTCCAGCACGTTGCGGCGCACCTTGTCGGGATCGTGCGCGTTGTCGGTCATGGCCTGGGTGTCGGCCAGCAGCAGGTATTGCTCGTGTGAATCCTGCAGCGCGACGCGGCTCTTGAGCGAGCCGACGAAGTGGCCGAGGTGCAGCGGGCCGGTGGGACGGTCGCCGGTCAGGATCACGGGACGCCGGTTGGTTGGGCTGGTTTGGGCTGTCATGGGACGGTCTTGCACGGAAATAGTCGCGGGAGAATCGGGATGCTTTGGGAATGCGGGAATTCGGCTGCCGCGCTCAGGCGGCCTGGCCCGAGGCCTTGTCGCCCAGGCGCCGGGCCAGCTCGACATACTCGCCGACCGGCACTTCCTCGGCGCGCCGGCCCAGGTCGAAGCCCATGGCATCGAAATCGACCTGGTCGCGCAGGAACGAGAGCGTGTTGCGCAGCACCTTGCGCCGCTGCGAGAACGCCGCCGTGACCACGTCGCCGAGCACGGTGATGTCGCAATCGGCATGCGGCGAACGCAGCCGGCCATCGCCGTGGCGCGGCCACGGGATCATGCGGACCACGGCGGAGTCGACCTTGGGCGGCGGATTGAAGGCGCCCGGCGGCACGTCCAGCACGTGCTCCATGTAGTAGCGCACCTGCAGCATGATCGACAGCCGGCCGAAGGCCTTGCTGCCGGGCTCGGCGACCATGCGCTCGACCACCTCCTTCTGCAGCATGAAGTGCTGGTCGTGCACGTGGTCGGCAAACTCCATCAGGTGGAACAGCAGCGGGCTCGAAATGTTGTACGGCAGGTTGCCGACGATGCGCAGCGGTCGGCCGGGCACGGCCAGCTTGTCGAAGTCGAAGTCGAGCGCGTCGCCGGCGTGGACCTGCAGGCGCTCGCCATAGCGGCGGCGCAGCCGCTCGACCAGGTCGCGGTCCAGCTCGACCACCTGCATCTGCGCGATCCGCTCGAGCAGCGGGTCGGTCAGCGCGCCCAGCCCCGGCCCGATCTCGACCAGCACGTCGCCGGCCTGCGGGCTGATGGCATTGACGATGCCGTGGATGATGGTGTCGTCGACCAGGAAGTTCTGCCCGAATCGTTTGCGGGCCACATGGCCCTGGTGCACGTTAGAACGCATGATGTATTAGTCCGGCGTCAGCATGGCGGCTGCGTGCCGGTAGGGATATGGCCCGGGGCACCGCCGCCGGGCCGTCGGCCGTTGGCGTGGCCAGACATGATAACCGCCGTGCGAATGGCCTCGATCATGCTGCCGTGCTCGGCCTGGCCGGTGCCGGCGAGGTCGAGCGCGGTGCCGTGGTCCACCGACGTGCGGATGAAGGGCAGCCCCAGCGTGATGTTCACGCCGTGGCCGAAGGTGCCGTACTTGAGCGGCGCCAGCCCCTGGTCATGGTACATCGCCAGCACGCAGTCGGCATCGCGCAGGTGGCGCGGCTGGAACAGCGTGTCGGCCGGGAACGGCCCGCGCGCGTCGATGCCGGCATCCTTGGCCTGCGCCAGCGCGGGCGCGATGATGTCGATCTCTTCGCGGCCCATATGGCCGCTTTCGCCGGCGTGCGGGTTCAAACCCGTGACCAGGATGCGCGGCCGCGCGATGCCGAAGCAGCGGCGCAGGTCGGCATCGATGATCGCCAGCGTCTGCACCAGCAGCCCCACCGACAGCGCATCGGGCACCGCGCGCAGCGGCAGGTGGGTGGTGGCCAGCGCCACGCGCAGCATGGCATCGTCGTGCGCCGGCTGCGGGCCGGCCAGCATCATCACCACGCGCGGCACGCCGGCGCTTTCGGCAAGGTATTCGGTATGGCCGGTGAAGGGCACGCCGGCGTCGTTGATGGTGCTCTTCTGCACCGGCGCCGTGACCATCGCGGCATACCGGGGCGCGGCGCCGCCGTGCGGCCGGCAGCCGTCGATGGCGGCATCGAGCAGCTTCAGCACATAGCGGCCGTTGCGCGCATCGAGCCGTCCGGCCTCGCACGCCACCGCCAGCGCGATGTCCTCGATCACCACGCCGCCGTCGGCAAGGCGCCGCTCCCAGGCATGGGTGACGCCGAGCGCCTCGGCCCGTTCGGCCAGCAGGCGGGCATCGCCCAGCACATGGAAGCGGTAGGCTGCGCCGTCAAAGCCATGGTTGGCGCCCGCCAGCTGCAGCAGCGCGCCGATAGTGATATCGGGGCCGATGCCGGCGGGTTCTCCGGTGGAAATGGCCAGGGCTAGCGGGTCGGGCATGTCGGTGGGCGCGGGTGGCGGCGCTGATGGACGGACGGGCAGACGGGCACCGGCGCGTCAGCGCTGCCGGTTGACCCGGTACTCCACGTACGCCTGCGAACGCAGCTGGCGCACCCAGTCATCATAGGCGGCGCGCAGCTTCTGCTCGCGGACCTCGGCGCGGGCAAAGTCGCGCTGCTTCTCCGGCGACAGCTCGGTCTCGCGGCGGTTCAGCACCTGGATCAGGTGCACGCCGAACTGCGTGACCACCGGCTCGGAGATCTCGTTCGGGCGCAGCCGGCTCATGGCCTGCTCGAACTCGGGCACCAGTTCGCCCGGCGACACCCAGCCCAGGTCGCCGCCGTTCTGCGCCGAGCCGTCCTGCGAGAAGCGCCTGGCCGCATCGGCAAAGTCGCCGCCATGGGTGATGCGGTCGCGCAGCGTGCCGAGCTGGCGGCGCGCCTCGGCCTCGGGCATGTTGGGGCCGGTGCGGATCAGGATGTGGCGCACCTGGGTCTGCGTGATCTTGCCGGCCGCGGCCGGGCCCGAGGCCGGCGCCGCGCGCTTGGCCACCAGCTTGATCACGTGGAAGCCGGCGGCGCTCTCGACCACCTGCGGCGCCACCGCGCCCGGCTGCAGGTCGACCACGGCATTGGCGAACAGCGCCGGCAGGCGGCCGATTTCGCGGAAGCCCATGGCACCGCCCTGGGCCGCTTCGGGCCCTTCGGAGCTGGCCTGCGCCAGCTGCGCGAAGTCGGCGCCCTCCAGGGCCTGCTTGAGCAGCCCGTCGGCCTTGGCGCGCAGCGCCTGCTTCTGCGCGTCCGAGGCATTCTCGGGCACGCGCACGAGGATCTGCGCCATGTTGTATTCGGTCGGGCCGCCGGCCGCGCCCTGGCCGCCGCGCGCCGCCAGGTAGTTGTCGATCTCGCCGTCGTAGACCTGCACCTTGGAGTCGACCTCGCGCTCGCGCAGGCGGATCACCTGCACCTGCTTGCGCAGCTCGTCGCGGTACTTGGTCCAGGTCATGCCGCTGCCCTCGACCCGGCGGCGCAGCTCGGCCGCGTTCATCTGGTTCTGCTGGGCCACCGATTCGATCGCGCGGTCGACTTCCTGGTCGGTGACGCGGATGCCGGCGTCCTGCGCGGCCTGGGTCTGCACGCGCTCCATCACCAGGCGCTCGAGCACCTCGCCCAGCAGGTCGGCGCGCGCGGGTACCGGACGGCCGCCGGCACGCAGCTGGCTCTCGATCTCGTCGGCGCGGTCAAGCAGTTCGCGCCGCGTGATCACGCTGTTGTTGACCACCGCCACCACTTCGTCGATCAGCTGCGAGCGCTTCTGGCCGCCGGCCTGCGGCACGCCCAGCTTGGGCTGGCTGGACGGCGCGGTGACATCGGACGCCTGCGGCACGAAAATGCCGCTGGCGCGCGGCGTCCCGGGCGCCTTCAGTTGCGCGGCGGCGGGCATCGCCATCGCGGCCAGCACGGCCGGCAACAGCAGCCGGTGCCAGGACGTCAGCAAAAAGGAAAACACGGCGAATTCTTGACGTTTCATCGTAATCCGTCATTCATAGTGATCGAACTGGGTCGTCGGCACCGGCTTGGCCGAGACCGGCTCGTAGCCCGGCACGTTCAGGCGCAGGATGTTCAACGGGTTGGACCCGATCTTGGAAAGGCCACGGAACTCCACCTGCAGGAAGACCCGCCCGGTGTAGCCCTGGGTGGTGTTGCGGAAACGCTGGTAGACCACGCGGCCGACCCAGCAGTCCGCGGCGTACTCGACGCCGGCGAGCGCATCGACCATCTGGCTGGCGGTCAGGTCGAAGGCGAAGCGCGCGATGCCGTAGGCCCGGCGCGTGATCGGCCACTGGCTAGACAGCTCGAACTGGTCGATCGCGGTATTGTCGGTCACCGAGGTCGGCCGGCGGTAGCGGTAGCCGGCGTTGAACACCTTGCGCGACTCGGGGCGGTAGGTAAACGCCACATTGCCGTAGCTGATCCGGTCCGAATCGGGGTTGTACTGCACCCCCGCATCCAGATAGTAGCCGCGGAACAGCTGGATGGTGGTGGCGGCGAGCAGGTCCGACGAGCCCGACTTGGGATCGGCCAGCGTGCCGTTGAGCTGCACGCGCTGCCCGGTGAAGTCATAGCGCTGGGCAATGGTGCCGCGGAAGCGTTCGATGCCGGTATCGGACTCGATCAGGCGCGTGGTCACGCCGCCGGTCAGCTTGTTGTTGTCGGCGATGCGGTCGTAGCCGGTGAACGGGTTCTCGCTGAAGATCTGGCCGTAGCCGAAGTCGGACTGCACCGTGTCGAACAGCGGGAACTGGCTCTGGTCGCGGAACGGCGTGTAGACGTAGAACAGGCGCGGCTCCAGCGTCTGCACGTAGTTGACCCCGAACAGGCGGCTGATGGTCGGCGCGTCGCGCTCGAAGGTCATGCCCGAATCCAGGCTGACGGTCGGGATCGCGCGCGACAGGTTGTTCTGCGCGGTCGGCGTGTTGGTGGCCGCTTCCATCTGGTACTGCGCGGCGTTGAACGACACCTTGGGCGTGACGTACCAGCCCGCGCGCACGATTGGGTAGCTGATGCTGGGCTGGAAATACATGCGCTCGCCCTGCGGCTGCTGGAAGCCGGTGGACGTCAGCGGGATGCGGAAGCGGGTGTAGTCGGCTTCCATCTGCACGTCGAAGCCGCCCATGTCATAGCGGATGTACTTGCCGTTCAGCTGCGGCACGCGCTCGTACGAGGGCTCGCTGGGGCGCAGCGTCTGGAACTTCTGTACCCGCGCCAGCAGGGTGAAGTCCTGCCAGTTGTAGGTGACGCCGCCCTCCTGCGTGTACTGCCGCAGCGTCGATTGCGACACGCTGCGGTTGAAGTCGTCCGGGTAGCGGTCATCGGACACCCGGTTCAGGTTCAGGTACGCGGCCAGTCCCGGCGCCAGCCGCTGGGTATGCTGCAGCGAATAGGCCCAGCGGTTCGAGTTGGTCTTCCTGTCGTCCGGCAGGAACTCGGCGCGCACGCGCCCGGAGTAGGTCTCGCTCAGATAGCGGTATTCGCCGCCGAGCTGCAGCCCGCGCTCGGTCATCAGCCGTGGGTAGATGGTCAGGTCGCGGTTGGGCGCGATATTGACGTAGTACGGCGCGGTGACGTCGAAACCGGACTTCGAGCTGTAGCCCATCAGCGGCGGCAGGAAGCCGCTGCGGCGATCGTCGTTCAGCGGGAAGCTGAACGCGGGCGCGGCCGCGATCGGCACGCCGAAGAAGTTCAGCACGCCGCCGTAGGCCACGCCCACCTGGCGGTCGCTGTCCAGGTCGATCCGGTTGGCGCTGAAATACCAGTCGGCATTGTCGGGCGAGCAGGTGGTGTACGACGCCTGCCGGGCCGTGCTGCGGTTCTGGTCGAGGAAATCGATGCGCTCGGCCTTGCCGGTGCCGCCGGTCTGCTGGAAATAGTAGTCCGGCGACAGCATGTAGCCTTCGTTGGCCTCGACCTTGAGCCGCGCTTCCGGCCCCACCGCCAGCGCGCCGCCGCGCGACATGCGCACATTGCCCTGCGCGAAGGCCTCGTCGGTGTCCTGGTCGTAGGTCAGCTTGTCGCCCTTGATTACGCCGCCGTCGCGGCGCAGTTCGGCATGGCCTTCGAGTTCGACGCCGCGCTCGCTGTAGCCGGTCATGCGGTCGGCTTCGATGAAGGTGGGGGCGTCGGGATCGGACTCGGCCCTGGCGGCGGGCTCGGCCAGGCGCGGCACCAGTTCGCCGGACTCCACCGGCAGCGGCGGCGCCGGCGGCGCGGCTTCGAACACCGGCTCGACCTGGTCGAGGTCGGGGATCGCCGAGCCGGTGATCTGCCCATGGGCGCCGGCCGACAGGCCGGCCATGGCCAGCACCAGCGGGCGCAGCGCGCCCGCGTGCAGGCTGCCGCCGCGCCGGGCTCGGGCCGGGGCGCGGGGGAAAGCAGGCGAAGGCAAGGCCCTGTTGTTCGGTGATCGTTGTGGTTCGGTCATTCGCACGGGTGGTCAGTCTCGGCACGGGCAGCGGCTCGCCTGCAGGCCGCCAGGCCCCCGCCGGGGCAGGCTGCGGGGCAACGCGGCCCCTGCCGGAGGCCACCGGCGCCCCGGTCTGGTCGGGTATTATACGGGGCAACCCGGGGTGCTCTTGCCGCTTACTTCCGGTTTCATTTCCGGTCATCGAGGGCTCTCACTTTCGTTCCGCCCCGCGCCCCATCCCCACACGTGCCTCCGACAAGTACCTGTATGGCAGCTCTTTCCCACGACCCGCGCCTGGACCAGCTCAAGGCCTGGGTGGCCGGACTCGGACCGGCATGGTCCGCCGATCCCGATTCCTGCGTGCCGGCTTCGGCCGATGCCAGCTTCCGGCGCTATTTCCGCGTCCGCACCGGCCATCGCGCGCATCCCACCGCGATCGTGATGGACGCCCCGCCGGCGCACGAGGACTGCCGCCCGTTCATCCACGTGTGCGGGCTGTTCGGCGACGCCGGCGTGACCGTGCCGACGGTGCTGGCGCAGGATCTGGAACAGGGTTTCCTGCTGCTGGCCGACCTTGGCAGCCAGACCTACCTGTCGAAGCTGGACGATTCCTCCGCGCACGGCCTCTACACCGACGCAGCCGCCGCGCTGGTCCGCATCCAGGCCGCCACGCGCCCCGGCGAGCTGCCCGCCTACGACCGCGCGCTGCTGCAGCGCGAACTCGACCTGTTCCCGCAGTGGTACGTGGCCAGGCACCTCGGCGCCACGCTGTCCGAGGCCCAGCAGGCCGACTGGCACGAAGTGACGGAAGCGCTGCTAGCCAATAACCTCGCCCAGCCCCAGGTGTACGTGCACCGCGATTTCCACTCGCGCAACCTGATGGTGCTCGAGGGCACCGCCAACCCGGGCGTGCTGGACTTCCAGGACGCGGTGACCGGCCCGATCACCTACGATGCGGTGTCGCTGTGGCGCGATGCCTATATCGAATGGGATGAGGAGCAGCAGCTGGACTGGCTGATCCGCTACTGGGAGCGCGCGCGCAAGGCCGCGCTGCCGGTCAACCCCGACTTCGGCGAGTTCTACCGCGACTTCGAGTGGATGGGGCTGCAGCGCCATCTCAAGGTGCTGGGCATCTTTGCCCGCCTGTACCACCGCGACGGCAAGGACGGCTACCTCGCCAACCTGCCGCTGGTGATGAAGTACACGCGCCAGGTGGCCGGGCGCTATACAGAATTGCGCAAGCTGATCCGCCTGCTGGACGCGCTCGAAGGCGTGTCCAGCCCGGCCGGCTATACGTTCTGACGCCATGCGCGCCGACGCAACCGGTCCGGACGACAATGCCGCGCCCGCCATCACCGCCGCCGGCGAATGGCTGGCCGGCGCGCGCGCGCTCGCGCCGATGCTGCTGGGCGTGGTGCCGTTCGGGCTGATCTACGGCGTGCTGGCGGTCGGCGCGGGCATGCCCGCCTGGCTCGCCTGCGCCATGAGCGCGATCGTGTTCGGCGGCGCCTCGCAGATGATCCTGACCCAGCTGTGGACCGCCGGCACCCCGGCGGTGGTGATCACGCTGACGGTGGCCATGGTCAACCTGCGCCACGCGCTGTACTCGGCCACCATCGCGCCGACGCTGGCCCACCTGCCGCGGCGCTGGAAGGCGCTGATCGCCTACCTGCTGACCGACGAGGCCTTTGCCGCGATGACGCACCGGCTGGGCGACACCGGCCCGCGCGCCCGCTACCGCCACTGGTATTACTTTGGCGGCGGCTTCGCGCTGTGGGCCAGCTGGCAGCTGTCGACGCTGGCCGGGGTGCTGGTCGGCGCCCAGGTGCCGCGCCACTGGCCGCTGGATTTCTTCCTGCCGCTGACCTTTATCGGCATCATCGTGCCGGGCCTCAGGCACCGCTCGCATGTCGCCGCGGCGCTGGCGGCCAGTGCGCTGGCGGTGGCCTGCTACAGCCTGCCGCACAAGCTCGGGCTGATGGTGGCGGCGCTGGGCGGCATCGCCGTCGGCATGCTGGTGCTGGGACGCGGCAACCGCCCCGGGCCCCGTGCCGCCAGCCACGCCGCCGACGGCGGCACCGCAGGCACCGCCGGCAAGGAGGCCGCATGAGCGCGCTGACGCTGCTGTGGGTGTTCCTGGCCGCGGGCCTGGCCACCTTCCTGATCCGCCTGTCGTTCATTGCCGTCGAAGGCCGGGTGCGGCTGCCGTCGTGGTTTCGCACCGCGCTGCAGTTCGTGCCGGCCGCGATGCTGTCGGCGCTGATCGCACCCGACCTGCTGATGCAGCAGGGCGAGCTCGCCCTGACCCCGACCAACGCCAGGCTGGTGGCCGGCGTGGTCGCCATCCTGATTGCCGCACGTACCCGCAGCGTGGGCTGGACCATTGCCGGCGGCATGGCCACGCTGCTTGCCCTGGAGGCCCTGTTCCGATGAAGGTGATGATCTTTGCCGCCGGCCGCGGCGACCGCATGCGTCCGCTGACCGATGCCTGCCCCAAGCCGCTGCTGGCGGTGGGCGGCAAGCCGCTGATCGTCTGGAAGATCGAAGCGCTGGCGCGCGCCGGGCTGCGCGACATCGTCATCAACCACGCCTGGCTGGGCGCGCAGATCGAAGCGGCGCTGGGCGACGGCAGCCGCTTCGGCGTGCGCATCGCCTATTCGGCTGAGGGCGAGGCGCTGGAAACCGCCGGCGGCATCGCCAAGGCCCTGCCGCTGCTGTCGCACGACCCGGTCCGCGGCGAGATCTTCCTGGCGGTGTCCGGCGACATCTTCTGCGACTACGATTTCCGCGCGCTGCTGCCGCGCGCGCAGGCGCTGGCGGGCGCGGCCGCGCCGCACATGCACCTGGTGATGGTGCCGAACCCGCCGTTCCATCCGCGCGGGGATTTCGCGCTGGACGACCACGGCCGGCTCTCGCTCGAGGCCGAGCCGGCCACCGGCGCGCGCCTCACCTTCGGCAATATCGGGCTGTACGACACCCGGCTGTTTACCGATATCGTGCCGGGCACGCGGCTGGCGATGACGCCGATCTACCATGCCGGCATCGCCGCCGGCACCGCCACCGGCGAGCGCTTCGACGGTCGCTGGGAGAACGTCGGCACGCCGGCGCAGCTGACGGAGCTGGACGCGATGCTGTCGGCCGCACCGGGGCGCTAGCGCGCGCGACTTTGGCGCCACTGGCGCAGCGGCGCCGCCAGCGGCGGTAGAATCGGCCTGATCCTCCTTATCAGGCCAGACCAATGTCCGCACCCGATCACGCCCACCTCGCCGCCCTCCTCGCCGCCTGCCGCGAACGCCGCGCCCGAGTGCTGCAGCACCTGCGCGCCGGCGGCGGCGGCGTGGCGATCCTGCCCACGGCGCCGGAAGCCATGCGCAACCGCGACAGCGACTATCCGTACCGGCACGACAGCTATTTCTATTACCTGAGCGGCTTCACCGAGCCCGAAGCGGTGCTGGTGCTGGTGGCCGGCGCGCCCGGCGAGCCGGCCGAGGCCGATCGCAGCATCCTGTTCTGCCGCCCCAAGCATGAAGAGCGCGAGATCTGGGACGGCTTCCGCTTCGGCCCGGAAGGCGCGCGCGCCGCGTTCGGCTTCGACGAAGCGCATTCGGTCGAAGAGATCGACGCCACGCTGCCGTCGCTGCTGGCCAACCGCGCGCAGGTGGCCTACCCGCTGGCCGATTCGATCCGCACCGACATGCAGATGCGCCGCTGGCTCGACGCGGTGCGCATGCAAGGCCGCGCCGGCGTGGCCGCGCCGTCGGTGGCGCTCGACATCCGCACCCTGCTCGACGAAATGCGGCTGTTCAAGGATGCCGGCGAACTCGCCATCATGCGCCGCGCCGCGGCGATTTCCGCCGGCGCCCATGTGCGCGCGATGCAGGCCACCCGCGCCGGCCTGCGCGAATACCACCTCGAGGCCGAGCTGCTCTATGAATTCCGCCGCCATGGCGCGCAGAGCGTGGCCTACAACTCGATCGTCGCCGCCGGCCCCAACGCCTGCGTGCTGCACTACCGCGCCGGCCCGGCCGAACTGAAGGACGGCGACCTGTGCCTGATCGACGCCGGCTGCGAGCTCGACGGCTACGCCTCGGACATCACCCGCACCTTCCCGGTCTCGGGGCGCTTCTCGCCGGCGCAGCGCGAGCTGTATGACTTGGTGGTGGCCGCGCAGCAGGCCGCCATCGACGAGACCCGCGCCGGCGTGCCCTACAACGTGCCGCATGACGCCGCCGTGCGCGTGCTGGCCCAGGGCATGCTCGACACCGGCCTGCTCGACCGCAACAAGGAAGGCACGCTCGACGACGTGCTGGCCAGCGGCAGCTACCGCCGCTTCTACATGCACCGCACCGGCCACTGGCTCGGCATGGATGTCCATGACGTGGGCGAGTACCGCGTGACCGGCCACAGCGGCGAGGGCGAGCGGCCGTGGCGGCCGCTGCAGCCCGGCATGGTGCTGACCATCGAGCCTGGCATCTACGTGCGCCCGGCCGAGGACGTGCCCGAGCGCTACTGGCATATCGGCATCCGCATCGAGGATGACGCCGTGGTCACCGAGGGCGACTGCGAGCTGATCACGCGCGGCGTGCCGGTGCTGGCCGACGAGATCGAAGCGCTGATGCGCGACCGCGCCAGCGCCGGGGGCCAGCGATGATCAGCTGGCTGCGCAGGATCCTGCCGGGCCAGGGCGGCGCCCGCGACCAGGCCGGCAGTGCCCGGCGACCCGATCCATCCGAACCGTTCATCGTCAACCTGTACGACGACCGCGTGGTGGTGCACCGCCCCGACGGCCAGCGCGAGGAGCTCGCCTGGAACGTGCTCGAACGCGTGGTGGTGCGGGTGTCCGAGCGCGCGCCGTGGGCCGGCCGGGCCTGGCTGATCCTGATCGGCGCGCCGGACTCGGGCCAGGGCTGCGTGGTGCCGTTCGATGCCGCCAACCATGCCGCGCTGCTGGAGCAGCTGCGCGCGCTGCCGGGCTTCAACCAGCAAAAGCTCGACAACGCGCTGCGCGACGCCGCGGCCGGCAAGTCGCGCTCGGACGCAATCTGCTGGAAGCGCGGCGCCGAAGCCCAGCCCGGAACCGGCGCAGACCAGGCAGGAGACAGCGACCATGGCGGCCCCGCAGCCTGATTTCGACGGCCCGGCCGATATCGCCATCGTCGGCGGCGGCCCGGTCGGGCTGGCGCTGGCCTGCCAGCTGTTGCGCACTACCGGCTGGCGCCTCGTGCTGGCCGACGCCGCCACGCCGGCGCGCGCGGCGCGCGACCCGCGCGCGATCGCGCTGTCGCACGGCAGCCGCCAGCTGCTCGAGCAGATCGGCGCATGGCCGGTGCCGGGCAGCCCGATCGAGCATATCCATGTGTCGCAGCGCGGCCGCTTCGGTCATGTCCGCCTGCACCATGACGACTATGGCGTGCCCGCGCTCGGCTACGTGGTGCGCTACGGCGAGCTGTGCAACGTGCTGGAGCGGGCGCTGGCGCAGGCATCGCAGGCGGCCGGCGAAGGCCAGCTGCGGCGGGTCTTCGAAACCCGCATCGAGCGGATCGAGCAGGATCCGGTGCCGCGCGCCGCCGACGTGGCGGACGCCGGCATCGTGCATCTGGAAGGAACGGGCCACGACGGCCAGGCGGCACGGTTTGCCGCGCGCTTGGCGGTCCAGGCCGAGGGCGGGCTGTTCCATGAACAGGCCGCGCACCAGGGCCGCGGCGCACGCACGCGCGACTACCGCCAGACCGCGGTGATCGCCCATGTGGCCTGCTCGCGCCCGCAGCCTGGCTGGGCCTGGGAGCGCTTCACCGAGGAAGGCCCGCTGGCGCTGCTGCCGCACGAGGAACACGGCACCCCCGGCTACGCGCTGGTGTGGTGCTGCCCGCCGGAACAGGCCGCGCGCCGCATCGCGCTGCCGGAGGCGCAGTTTGCCGCGGAGCTGGGCCAGGCCTTCGGCGACCGCATGGGCCAGTTCACGCTCGCGGGCAAGCGCCATGCCTTCCCGCTGGGGCTGAACGCCGCGCCGGTCACGGTCAACGGGCGCGTGGTCGCGGTCGGCAATGCCGCGCAGACGCTCCATCCGGTGGCCGGACAGGGGCTGAACCTGGGCCTGCGCGATGCGTTTGCGCTGGCCGACTCGCTGCGCGGCGCCTGCAGCCCGCAAGCGCTGCAGGCGTTTGCCGCCCGCCACCGCCTTGACCGCGCCGTCACCATCGGCGTGACCGACCTGCTGCCGCGCGTGTTCGGCGTGGCCTACCCGCTCGCGGCCCATGCCCGCGGCGCGTCGCTGGCGGCGCTGGCATGCCTGCCGCCGCTGCGGCACGCGCTGGCGCGCCACATGATGTTCGGCATGCGCCGTTAAAAGGGTTGGCCGGACGCTGCCAGTGGCGCTTGCGCCACTGGCGATGTGGCATGGCGCCACGGCCCCCGCCGCGCTGCGCCGCGGATGCTCAAATCTTGGGCAACCGCGACCGATTGGCGGTAGAATCCTGCCCTCGCACATGTCCCGATCCACCGCCGGCAGCAGTTTCGGCAGGGGCATGTTTTTCCGTTTCGTCTCTGTTTCCTTCCCGCCCCGCACAGACTGTCCCGATCCGTCGCGGCGCATGTCGTGCGGCGACGCCGGGGCCACCGGGACGGGCCACCAGAATCGCCGCTTCACCGCCATAACCGCCACCACCGCCGTGCAGATCGGACCTCACCAACTCCGCAACAACCTGTTTGTCGCCCCGATGGCGGGCGTGACGGACCGGCCCTTCCGCCAGCTGTGCAAGCAGCTGGGCGCGGGCTACGCGGTGTCGGAAATGGTCGCCTCCAACGCGCAGCTGTGGAAGAGCGAGAAGACCATGCGCCGCGCCAACCACGCCGGCGAGGTCGAGCCGATCGCCGTGCAGATCGCCGGCGCCGAGCCGTCGATGATGGCCGAGGCGGCGCGCTACAACGTCGACCGCGGCGCGCAGATCATCGACATCAACATGGGCTGCCCGGCCAAGAAGGTGTGCAACGTCGCCGCCGGCTCGGCCCTGCTGCAGAACGAGCCGCTGGTGGTGCGCATCGTCGAGGCGGTGGTCGCCGCGGTCGGCGAGCGCGTGCCGGTGACGCTGAAGATCCGAACCGGCTGGAACCGCGAGAACCGCAATGCGCTGCGCATCGCGCGCATGGTCGAGGACGCCGGCATCAGCATGCTGACCATCCACGGCCGCACCCGCGCCGACCTGTACCACGGCGACGCCGAGTACGAGACCATTGCCGCGGTCAAGGCGGAGCTGTCGATCCCGGTGGTCGCCAACGGCGACATCACCACGCCGCAGAAGGCCAGGCAGGTGCTGGCGCTGACCGGCGCCGACGCGCTCATGATCGGCCGCGCGGCGCAGGGCCGGCCCTGGCTGTTCCGCGAGATCGAGCACTTCCTGAAGACCGGCGAGATGCTGCCGTCGCCGGAAGTGGCCGAGATCCGCGCCATCATGAACGCCCACCTGGAAGACCACTACGCCTTCTACGGCGAGTTCACCGGCGTGCGCACCGCGCGCAAGCACATTGCCTGGTACACGCGCGGGCTGCGCGGCGCCAACCTGTTCCGCCATCGCATGAACACGCTGGAATCCACCACCGAGCAGCTGGCGGCGGTCAATGCGTTCTTCGACGAGCAGGCGCAGTTCTCGGACCGGCTGGTGTACGTCGACGACGCGGCGCAAGACAAAGACGAAGCGAACAACAACAAAAACGGGGAGTTGCTTGCCGCATGAGCCGCAACGCTATCGACCAGTGCATCCGGGAAAGCCTGGATACGTACTTTCGCGACCTGGACGGCGAAGAGCCGTCGAACATGTACAACATGGTGCTCGAGGCGGTCGAACGGCCGCTGCTGGAAGCCGTGATGGTGCGCGCCGAGCGCAACCAGTCGCTGGCGGCCGCCTACCTGGGCATCAATCGCAATACGCTGCGCAAGAAGCTGCAGCAGCACGGTTTACTTTGAATTTGAAGCGTTTCCCACTGCCATGATCAAGCAAGCCCTACTCTCCGTTTCCGACAAGACCGGCATCGTCGAATTCGCGCGCGAACTGAACGCGCTCGGCGTCACGCTGCTTTCCACCGGCGGCACCGCCAAGCTGCTGGCCGACAGCGGCCTGCCCGTGACGGAGGTGGCCGACTACACCGGCTTCCCGGAAATGCTCGACGGCCGCGTCAAGACGCTGCACCCGAAGGTCCACGGCGGCATCCTGGCGCGCCGTGACCTGCCCGAGCACATGGCCGCGCTGGCCGAGCACAACATCCCCACCATCGACCTGCTCGTGGTGAACCTGTACCCGTTCCAGCAGACCGTGGCCAAGGATGACTGCACGCTGCCGGACGCGATAGAGAACATCGACATCGGCGGCCCGACCATGCTGCGCTCGGCGGCCAAGAACCACCGCGACGTGACCGTGATCGTCGACCCGGCCGACTACGCCGTGGTGCTCGGTGAAATGCGCGCCAACGGCAACAGCGTCGGCTACGACACCAACTTCCGCCTGGCCACCAAGGTGTTCGCGCACACCGCGCAATACGACGGCGCCATCACCAACTACCTGACCAGCCTCGGCGCCGACAAGTCGCACCAGGGCCGCAGCGCCTACCCGCAAACCCTGAACCTGGCCTTCGACAAGGTGCAGGAAATGCGCTACGGCGAGAACCCGCACCAGTCGGCGGCGTTCTACCGCGACCTGAAGGCGGTCGACGGCGCGCTCGCCAACTATGTGCAGCTGCAGGGCAAGGAACTGTCGTACAACAACATCGCCGACGCCGATGCCGCGTGGGAGTGCGTAAAGTCGTTCGACGCTGCCGCGGGCGCCGCCTGCGTCATCATCAAGCACGCCAACCCGTGCGGCGTGGCGCTGGGCGCCAGCGCGCTGGAAGCGTATGACAAGGCCTTCAAGACCGACTCGACCTCGGCCTTCGGCGGCATCATCGCCTTCAACGTGGAACTGGACGAAGCCGCCGCGCAGGCGGTGGCCAGGCAGTTCGTCGAGGTGCTGATCGCGCCGTCGTTCAGCGCCGCCGCGCGCGCGGTGTTCGCGGCCAAGCAGAACGTGCGCCTGCTCGAGATCCCGCTGGGCAAGGGCATCAACCAGTTCGACTTCAAGCGCGTCGGCGGCGGCCTGCTGGTGCAGAGCCCGGACGCCAAGAACGTGCAGCCGTCCGAACTGCGCGTGGTGACGCGCCGCCACCCGACGCCGAAGGAAATGGACGACCTGATGTTCGCCTGGCGCGTGGCCAAGTTCGTCAAGTCCAACGCCATCGTGTTCTGCGGCGGCGGCATGACGCTGGGCGTGGGCGCCGGCCAGATGAGCCGCGTCGATTCGGCCCGCATCGCCAGTATCAAGGCGCAGAACGCCGGCCTGACCCTGGCCGGCTCGGCGGTGGCATCGGACGCGTTCTTCCCGTTCCGCGACGGCCTCGACGTGGTGGTCGACGCGGGCGCGACCTGCGTGATCCAGCCGGGCGGCTCGGTGCGCGACGACGAAGTGATCGCCGCCGCCGACGAGCGCGGCATTGCCATGGTGCTGACCGGCACGCGCCACTTCCGCCACTAAGCAAGATGAATCTCTCTCGCGCTTGTTTGCTCCCCTCTCCCGCTTGCGGGAGAGGGGCCGGGGGAGAGGGCAGGCGCTGGCAATACTGACGCGCGTCACTTCGCTGAAGCTCCGGCCCTCTCCCCAACCCTCTCCCGCAAGCGGGAGAGGGAGCACACAAGCGGTCTTGCATGCCATCGCTGGCCTTTCCCCAGGCCACAGCGCGAACACCCGCGCAAAAAGCAATACACTAGCACCGGCATCCACCCTACCCACCCAATGCGAATCCTAGGCATCGACCCCGGCCTGCGCACCACCGGCTTCGGCGTGATCGAGAAGCACGGCAACAAGCTTGCCTACGTGGCCTCGGGCACGATCAAGAGCGACGGCAACTCGACCCTGCCGGAACGGCTGAAAACGCTGTACGACGGCATCAGCGAGGTGTCGCGCACCTATGCGCCCGACTGCGCGGCGATCGAGAAGGTCTTCGTCAACGTCAACCCGCAGTCCACGCTGCTGCTCGGCCAGGCCCGCGGCGCAGCGATCTGCGGGCTGGTCGGCTATGGCCTGCCGGTGTTCGAATACACCGCGCTGCAGCTCAAGGTGGCGGTGGTCGGCTATGGCCGCGCCAACAAGGCGCAGGTGCAGGAAATGGTGACGCGGCTGCTGATGCTGCCCGGCCAGCCGGGCAGCGACGCCGCCGATGCGCTGGGCGTGGCGATCTGCCATGCCAATGGCGGCGATACCCTGGGCACGCTCGCCGGCCTGGCGCCCGAGCTGGTGCGCAAGGGCATGCGCGTGCGGCGCGGCCGCCTGGTCGGCTGAACACGCCGGCCGCAGCGCTTGCCGCTGCCGCCTCACGCTTGCGCGTCTTTTACAATCGGGGCTCGGTCCCACCTCAGGAACGCTGCATGCCTAGCCAGTCCCGACTGCGCGCGCCGCGCCCGCGCGCCAGCCTTGCCCGTGTTGTTGCCGCCTGCCGCCGCTGGCTGTTGCCGACCGTTGCCGCCGCGACGTGCGCGGTGCTGGCCGCAGGCTGCGCCACCGCGCCGCGCCCCAAGCGCGCCGCAGCGCCGGCTGCGCCGGCGCCGGCGCCCGCCGCGAGTGCTCCTGCCGCGGTGGCGGCGCCGCCGTCCAAGCCGCTGGTGATCGCGCACCGCGGTGCCAGCGCGCTGCGCCCGGAACATACGCTGGCCGCCTACGCCAAGGCGATCGAGGACGGCGCCGACGCGATCGAGCCGGACCTTGTCATGACCCGCGACGGCGTGCTGGTGGCGCGCCACGAGAACGACATCACCGGCACCACCAACGTCGCCGAACTGCCGCAGTTCGCCGAGCGCAAGCGCACCAAGGTGATCGACGGCGAGCGCCTGACCGGCTGGTTCACCGAGGACTTCACGCTGGCCGAGCTGAAGACGCTGCGCGCGCGCGAGCGCATTCCGCGCCTGCGCCCGGCCAATGCACGGCTGAACGACCAGTTCGAGGTACCGACCTTCGACGAGATCGTGCGCCTGGCCGAGCAGGCCGCGCTGCGCACCGGCAAACCCGTCGGCATCTATGCCGAGCTGAAGCACCCCAGCTACTTCCGCGGCATCGGCCTGCCGCTCGAGGACAAGCTCGTCGCGGCGGTGCGGGCGCAGCCGTACCTGCGCAATGCGCCGGTGTTCATCCAGTGTTTCGAGAGCGGCAGCCTGCGCACGCTGCGGCGCACGCTGGGCAACGGCTTGCCCAACGTCAGGCTGGTCCAGCTGATCGGCAACCCGCGCAAGGGCCCGGCCGACTGGAAGCTGGCCGGCGACGGCCGCACCTATGGCGACATGCTGAGTACGACCGGCCTGCGCGAAGTCGCGGCCTACGCCGACGGCATCGGCCCCGAGAAAAGCAGCGTGGTGCCCCGCGATGCGCAGGGTGCGCTGGGCGCGCCGACCGCGGTGGTGCAGCAGGCCCATGCCGCCGGCCTGTTCGTGCATCCGTACACCTTCCGCCCGGAAAACAGCTTCCTGCCCAAGGCGCTGCAGAGCGGCGGCGACGAGGCCACGCGCAGCCCGGCCGGCATGGAGCGCGAGGTGCAGGCCTTCGTCGCGGCCGGCATCGATGGCTTCTTCACCGACGACCCGGCGCTGGGCCGGCGCGCCGTCGATACACCGGCACGCTGAGCCGGCCGGGCGGCCGCCGCGCTACACTGGCGGCCGCCTCTTTCCTGACCTCCTGTTTTTTCCCGCACCATGATCGGACGCATCGCCGGCACCCTTATCGAGAAGAATCCCCCGCACCTGCTGGTCGACTGCCACGGCGTCGGCTACGAGGTCGACGTGCCGATGAGCACCTTCTACAACCTGCCGGCGGTGGGCCAGCCGGTGACCCTGCTGACGCAGCTGATCGTGCGCGAGGATGCGCACCTGCTGTACGGCTTCGGCAGCGCGGCCGAGCGCAACACCTTTCGCGAGCTGATCAAGATCACCGGCATCGGCGCGCGCATGGCGCTGGCGGTGCTGTCGGGCATGTCCGTGCCCGAGCTGGCGCAGGCGATCACGCTGCAGGAAGCCGGGCGCCTGACGCGCATCCCCGGCATCGGCAAGAAGACCGCCGAGCGCCTGCTGCTGGAGCTCAAGGGCAAGCTGGGCGCGGAACTGGGCCACGCGCCCGGCGCGCCAGCGGTGCCCGACAGTGCCGTCGACGTGCTCAATGCGCTGCTGGCGCTGGGCTACTCGGAAAAAGAAGCCGCTGCCGCGATCAAGCAGGTTCCGGCCGGCACCGGGGTGTCCGAGGGCATCAAGCTGGCGCTGAAGGCGCTGTCTAAGGGTTGAGCTTCGGATTGGCGCGTAGAATGGCGCTTTGTTGCCGCAGTCCGGGCCCCTGACCACCATGATCGAAACAGACAAGCTTGCCGCTCCCTCCCGCGTGATCGCCGCCACCCCCGCCTCGTCGCAGGAGGAGGCGTTCGAGCGCGCGCTGCGGCCCAAGCTGCTGGACGAGTATGTCGGCCAGGAAAAGGTGCGCGGCCAGCTGGACATCTTCATGCATGCGGCGCGCAAGCGCCGCGAGGCGCTCGACCACGTGCTGCTGTTCGGCCCGCCCGGGCTGGGCAAGACCACGCTGGCCCACATCATCGCGCGCGAGATGGGGGTCAACCTGCGCCAGACCTCCGGTCCGGTGCTGGAGCGACCCGGCGACCTCGCCGCGCTGCTGACCAACCTCGAAGCCAACGACGTCCTCTTCATCGACGAGATCCACCGGCTCTCGCCGGTGGTCGAGGAAATCCTGTACCCGGCGCTCGAGGACTACCAGATCGACATCATGATCGGCGAGGGCCCGGCGGCGCGCTCGGTCAAGCTGGACCTGCAGCCGTTCACGCTGGTGGGCGCGACCACGCGCGCCGGCATGCTGACCAACCCGCTGCGCGACCGCTTCGGCATCGTCGCGCGGCTGGAGTTCTACACCGCCGAGGAGCTGGCCCGCATCGTCAGCCGCTCGGCCCAGCTGCTGCATGCCCGCATCGATCCGCAAGGCGCGCTGGAGATCGCCCGGCGCGCGCGCGGCACGCCCCGCATCGCCAACCGGCTGCTGCGCCGCGTGCGCGACTATGCCGAGGTCAAGGGCGACGGCACCATCACGCGCGAGATGGCGGATGCCGCACTGGCCATGCTCGACGTCGACCGCGTCGGCTTCGACCTGATGGACCGCAAGCTGCTCGAGGCGGTGCTGCACAAGTTCGGCGGCGGCCCGGTCGGCGTGGACAACCTCGCCGCCGCGATCGGCGAAGAGCGCGACACCATCGAGGACGTGCTCGAACCCTACCTGATCCAGCAGGGCTACCTGCAGCGCACCCCGCGCGGGCGCGTCGCCACCGCGGCCGCCTACCGGCATTTCGGCCTGGCCAGCCCGCAAGGCATGGCCGGCGAAGGCGGCGAACTGTTCGGCGACGCCTGAACCGGTGCCCACGCGACGTGTGCCATGGCGCACACGTCGCGCTCAATTAAATGTTTTAAATTCGCACCCCAAATTTTTTCGAAGTGGATTGCTGGCCGGTGGCCGATTGTCCACAATGGCTTCATCGGCACCCTGCCCGGTGCCATGACGGCTGTGTCCGCCGGGGCACGGCGCCTTTGCAAACCTGTCAAGGAAAGCCATGATCCGCCAGTGTTCCAGCCTGCTAGCCGCACTTCTCGCCGTGGCCGCGTTCAGCGCCGGCAGTGCCAACGCCCAGCGCCCGCCGGCGCCGGTCGGCGTGGCCGAAGAAGCGGTCATCAGCGGCAAGATCGTCGATATCGATCCAGAAACCAAGGCGGTGCTGGTGCAGGGCCCGCGCGGCAACGTGGTCGAGCTGGTGGGCGGCGACGAGGTCCGCAATTTCGGCCAGATCCGCAAGGGCGACATCCTGACCGTGGCGCGCGGCGCCGCGCTGGTCGCGGCGCTGGAGCCGGTCGACAGCAAGGCGACGGCACTGGCCGAATCGGTCGACCGCACCACGCGCGCGGCCGAGGGCGGCAAGCCCGGCATCATGCGCGAGATCACCACCACGGTGACCGCCCAGATCACCAAGGTCGACCCGGCCAAGCGCCTGCTCACCTTCCGCGGCCCGCGCGAGACGCTGCGCACGGTCAAGGTCCAGGACCCCGCCATCGATCTGAATGGCATCAAGCAAGGCCAGATGGCCAAGATCGTCTACCGTGAAGTCGTGGCCATTACGGTCAGGGCGCCAGCGGCAGCCGCAGCAAACTGAGCCACTGAATCAGGCGCGGTACTTTTCCCATCAGGAGGTTACCTATGAATCGTCGCCACTTTGTTACCCGGGTTGCCGGATCGGGCCTGCTCGTTGCGACCGCGATGGCCGCGGGCTGTACCACCACCGGCACCGGCGCGTCCAAAGACCCGGTCGCCAAGAAGCAAGAGATCGATGCGGGAGTCGATGGCGCGCTGAACCGGCTGTACTCCTCGGCCAACGGCTCCCGCGAGCTGGCCCAGCGCGCGCAGGGCATCCTGGTGTTCCCGCGCGTACTGGCAGGCGGCTTTATCGTAGGCGCCGAATACGGCGAAGGCGCGTTGCGATCGAAGGGCGCGACGGTCGGCTACTACAGCACGACGCAGGCCTCGGTCGGGCTGACCGCCGGCGGGCAGTCCAAGGCCGTCATCATCATGTTCATGACGCCGGAGGCCTACAACAAGTTCGTGGCCAGCAAGGGCTGGACCGCCGGCGCGGACGCCAACGTGGCGGTGGCCAAGATCGGCGCTGACGGCAGGCTCGACACGCTCACCAGCCAGCAGCCGGTGATCGCCTTCGTGCAGACCAATGCCGGCCTGATGTTCGACGTCTCGGTGAACGGGTCCAAGATCAGCAAGCTGGATATCTGACCTAACGGCGATGCCGCTCCGGCAGCGGCCGCCCTCTCTGACACGGTTCCCGGCCCAGGCCGGGAATTTGCTTTTTGGGCACCCGTGGCTGCGCCATGCCGGACCTTGCTGCATGCGCGAACGCGCCGCGTGCTGGCATAATCGCGCCCAACTCACTGCGCCAGCGCGCACGCGACCGGGAGCCCCCAATGACTGCCACCACCGCCAGCCCGCCCCAGGCCGGCCGCGTCTACCGCTACTACGACTTCGTCATGGTGGCCTTCGTCACCGTGCTGCTGTGCTCGAACCTGATCGGCGCGGCCAAGGCGGCGCAAGTCACGCTGCCACTGATCGGCACGGTGACTTTCGGTGCGGGGGTGTTGTTTTTCCCGATCTCATACATCTTCGGCGACGTGCTGACCGAGGTCTACGGCTACGGCCGCGACCGGCGCGTGGTCTGGGCGGGTTTTGCCGCGCTGGCCTTCGCCACCTTCATGAGCGTGGTGGTGCTGAACATGCCGGTCGCGCCGTTCATGGCGGACTACCAGCAGAGCCTGCAGGACGTGTTCGGCAATACCTGGCGCATCGCGCTCGGTTCCCTGATCGCATTCTGCTGCGGCAGCTTTACCAACAGCTATGTGCTGGCCAAGATGAAGCTGTGGACCGCTGGCCGCTGGCTGTGGACGCGCACCATCGGCTCGACGCTGGCGGGCGAGCTGGTGGACTCGTCACTGTTCTACGTGATCGCCTTCTACGGCATCTGGCCGCTGGAGCAGGTGATCCAGGTGGCGGTGGCGCAGTACGTGCTGAAGACCGGCTGGGAAGTGGTGATGACGCCGGTCACGTACAAGGTGGTGGGCTTCCTCAAGCGCGCCGAGAACGAAGACTACTTCGACCGGCATACCAACTTCACGCCGTTCCGCGTCCGGGTCTAGCGCCGCGCTACGGCACGCGCCGGTCCACCTCGTCCAGCGCCAGGTTTTCCAGGTGGCTGACGTCGCCCCATTGGGCCAGCGTCAGGTGGGTGCTGTCGCTGCGCAGGCGGTTGACGCTGGCATTGAGCAGCTCGTGCTGGCGTGGCGCTTCCAGCGTCATGCCGGTGGCCTCGCGGTAGAGGCAGTCGAGCACGCCGCCGTGGGCGACCAGCGCGATGCGCTCGCCCGGATGCCGGCGCGACAGCGCCAGCACCGCGTCCACGGTGCGTTCGTGGAAACCCAGCAGCGACTCGCCCTCGGGCGGCGCGTAATCGGGCACGCGCGCCTGCCAGCGCGCAAAGTCTTCCGGCAGGTGCTCGGCCACCTCGGCGTAGGTCTTGCCCTGCAGCGAGCCGTAGCTGCGCTCGCGCAGGCGCGCATCGGCGCGCACCTGCAGCCCCAGCGCCTCGGCCAGCGGCGCGGCGGTTTCCAGCGCGCGCGACAGGTCGCTGGAATACACCGCATCGATCGGCTCGCCCGCCAGCGCATTGGCCAGCGCGCGGGCCTGGGCATGGCCGGTCTCGTTCAGCGGAATATCGAGCTGGCCCTGCAGCCGGCGCTCCCGGTTCCAGGCCGTTTCGCCATGGCGGATCACGATCAGGTGGGTAAAGGCCAGCGAATGCGGCCCGGGGCTTTGCGACATGCCGTTTCCTTCGGGGTTGCTGCGGGTGCTTGCTTGGGGCCGTGCGGGCCCGGCACCGCGCGGGACGCGGCACCGGTCCGGCTTCAGGCCGCCGATGACTTGGCCAGCTTCGGGTTCAGCGTATAGGTGCCGGTAAGGCTGGCCTGCGCCAGCACGTGGCCCTGGATCGCTTCGCGCACCTGGGTGCCGGTAAAGGTGCCCTCCAGCGGCAGCCGGTCGAGGTCCAGCGCATACAGCGTGAACACGTAGTGGTGCAGCAGCGCGTCGTTCCACGGCGGGCACGGGCCGTCATAGCCGTAGTAGTCGCCCTTCATGTCGGCATCGCCGGCAAACCAGCCGGTGTAGTCGTTGATGCCGTGGCGCAGGCCGCCGGCGGCGGCGGTGCCGCCGGTGGCTTCCGGGCCCGGCTTGCCGCGCGCGATCACGCCGTCGCTGTGCGAGCCCGCGGCGATCGAGGTCAGCCCCGGGGGGATGTCGACCAGCACCCAGTGGAAGAAGTCCACGCGCGGCAGCGCGGCCGGCACTTCACGGCCTTCCTGGTTGACGTCGTCGCCCTTGCTGGGGACGTCGCGGTCGTGGCAGATCAGCACGAACGAGCGCGTCTCGGCCGGCGCGTCTTCCCAGTGCAGGTCGGGATTGCGGTTGTTCGACAGGGCCACGTGGGCGGCGGCGTCGGGCACGCAGAAGGCGAACTCGCCGGGGATCGGCGCGTTGTCGTTGAAGGACTTGCTCCAGAGTTTCATTTGTCTCTCCTGTCTTGATGCCGCGCCGGGGACGCGGCAGCTTCGAATCGGTTCAGGCCGGCGCCACGCGCAGCCAGAACGTGACCGGACCGTCATTGACCAGGCTGACCTGCATCATCGCGCCGAACTCGCCGGTCTGCACCTGCGGATGGGCAGCGCGCGCCCGCGCGACGAAATGCTCGTACAGGCGCCGGCCCTCCTCGGGCGAGGCCGCGGGGGTAAAGCTGGGCCGCGTGCCGCTGTTGGTATCGGCCGCCAGCGTGAACTGCGACACCACCAGCAGCCCGCCCGGATTGCCGTTGCCGTCCATGTTCTGCACCGGCAGGTTCATCTTGCCGTCCGCATCGGAAAACACCCGGTACGACAACATCTTGGCAAGCAGCCGCTCGGCCTGCGCCTCGGTGTCGCCACGCTCGGCGCAGACCAGTGCCAGCAGGCCGGCGCCGATCTCGCCGGTGGTGCGGCCTGCAACCGTGACGCGGGCCTGGGCCACCCGCTGGATCAGCGCGATCATCGCCGCCTCAGGCCAGCGTCACGCGCGCGAAGCGGCGCTTGCCGACCTGCACGACGTAGGTGCCCGCGGCCACCTTGGTAGCCTTGTCGCTCACCGTGGCGCCGTCGATCTTGACGCCGCCCTGCTCGATATTGCGGTTGGCCTCCGAGGTCGACGGCACCAGGTTGGCCTGCTTGAGCAGCTGCGCGATGCCCAGCGGCGCACCTTCCAGGCTGACCGCGGGGATATCGTCCGGCACGCCGCCCCGCGCGCGATGATTGAAGTCTTCCAGCGCCTTCTCGGCATCGGCCTGGCTGTGGAAGCGCGCCACGATCTCCTGCGCCAGCAGCACCTTGCAGTCGCGCGGATTGCGTCCCGCGGCGATCTCCTGCTTCATCAAGTCGATCTCGCTCATCGGGCGGAACGACAGCAGCGCGAAGTACTGCCACATCAGGTCGTCCGAGATGCTCATCAGCTTGCCGAACATCTCGTTGGGCGCCTCGGTCACGCCCACGTAGTTGCCCTTGGACTTGGACATCTTCTCGACCCCGTCCAGGCCCACCAGCAGCGGCATGGTCAGGATGCATTGCGGCTCCTGGCCGTATTCCTTCTGCAGCTCGCGCCCCACCAGCAGGTTGAACTTCTGGTCGGTGCCGCCCAGTTCCAGGTCGGACTTCAGCGCCACCGAGTCGTAGCCCTGCATCAGCGGGTAGAGGAACTCGTGCACGGAAATCGGGATCCCGGAGCGGAAGCGCTTGGTGAAGTCGTCACGCTCCATCATGCGCGCCACGGTGTACTTGGCCGCCAGCTGGATCATGCCGCGCGCGCCGAGCGGATCGCACCATTCGCTGTTGTAGCGGATCTCGGTACGGGCCGGGTCGAGCACCAGGCTGGCCTGGCGGTAGTAGGTCTGGGCATTGGCCTCGATCTGCTCGCGCGTGAGCGGCGGGCGCGTGCTGTTGCGGCCCGACGGGTCGCCGATGGTCGAGGTGAAGTCGCCAATCAGGAAGATCACCTGGTGGCCGAGGTCCTGCAGCTGGCGCAGCTTGTTCAGCACCACGGTGTGGCCGATATGGATGTCGGGCGCGGTCGGGTCCAGGCCCAGCTTGATGCGCAGCGGCACGCCGGTGGCCTCGCTGCGCGCCAGCTTCTGCGCCCACTCCGCTTCGATCAGCAGCTCGTCGCAGCCGCGCCTGGAGATCTCCAGGGCCTGCATCACCGAGGGCGTCAGGGGGTATTTGGCCGGTGCGGCCGAGGCAACTTCAGTCATCACGTAAGTCTTTGAAATACTTGAAATTTTAGGAAATCTGCCGACAGCCGCCAGGGCCGGATTTTGGTATAATCCGCGTTTCCAGGCGCCAGCGGAAGCCTTTCCGGTGCGCCACCCGTCACTTTGCGCGGCACTTTTGCACAGCAAGGCAGGCGGCCAAAATTACTGAATACTGACAGCACGCGCCGCACCTCGGGGGAGGAAGGCAGACGAGACACATCGTCCCCGGCAGCGGGCTCAGACCAAGGTTGAATTTTACGTGATGTGGTCCAGACTCCGCGAAGTTTTCGCGCGTGAGCTGGTGGTGCTGGTCGATCCGACCAACCCCCAGCATGCGCGGCGGCGCAAACAACTGACGGCCTCGGTCGGCGCGATCTTCACGCTCGGCATGGCCGCGGCCATGGGTGTCGCGCCGCGCAGCGCCTACGACGATCCGCGCGCGCCTCGCACCCAGCAGGCCCTGCGCATGCCCGACGTGCGCGAACAGCTCGAACAACTCACCGACAGCCAGGCCGTGTACGTGCGCGAAGAGCGCATGCAGCGCGGCGACACCATTGCCAGCCTGCTCAAGCGCCTGGGCGTGGACGATGCCGACGCGCAGGCGTTCATCGTCAAGAATCCCACCGCGCGCGGCCTGTTCAACCTGAACCCGGGCCAGGCGGTGCAGGCGGAAATCGACGAGAGCAACACGCTGGTGTCGCTGCAGGCCAACCTCGGCGGCGACGCCGCGGCCTCGCGCGAGCTGGTGATCGAGCGCGTGCGCGCCGCCAGCGGCGACAGCGCCGCCGCCTACAAGGCCAAGGTGCAGCGCGTCGACAACGACGTGCACTACGAGATGGCCTCGGGCGCGATTTCCTCCGGCGGCTTCTTCAAGGCCATGGACGCGGCCAACGTGCCCGACGAAGTGGTGCAGCAGATGCTGTCGATCTTCTCCGGCGTGATCGACTTCCACCACGATATCGCCGCCGGCGACCGCTTCCGCATCATCTATGAAGCGGGCTTCCGCGACGGCACCTTCGTGCGCAACGGCCGCGTGGTCGCGCTCGAGCTGATCAACCGCAACCAGCTGCACCAGGCGCTGTGGTTCGCGCCCGAAGGCAGCAAGGACGGCGGCGCCTACTACACCTTCGACGGGCGCAGCATGAAGCGGCCGTTCCTGCGTTCGCCGGTGGAGTTCTCGCGCGTGTCGTCGGGCTTCGGCGGCCGCGAGCATCCGCTGCATCATGACTGGGCCCAGCACAAGGGCGTGGACTTCGCCGCCCCGACCGGCACCAAGGTGCTGGCCACCGGCGACGGCGTGGTCGAGTTCGTCGGCCAGCAGAACGGCTACGGCAACATCGTCATCCTGTCGCACCCCAACGGCTATTCCACCTATTACGCGCACCTGTCCGGCTTTGCCGGCATGCGCCAGGGGCAGGTGGTGCGCCAGGGCCAGCTGATCGGCTATGTCGGCGCGACCGGCTGGGCCACCGGCCCGCACCTGCACTACGAGTTCCGCTTCAACGACGTGCCGCAGAACCCGCTGACCGTCACGCTGATGGAATCGCCGCCGCTGACCGGCAAGTCGCGCCAGGAATTCCTGACCTACACCAGCGGGCTGCTCAGCCGCATCAACGCGCTGCGCACCTATAACGTGCTGACCGCCGCCAACTGACGCGTCCATCGTGATCCCCGCGCCCGGCAGCGAACGCTATATCGGCATCATGTCCGGCACCAGCATGGACGGTGCCGATGCGGTACTGGTCGATTTCAGCGGCGCGCGGCCGGCGGTGCTGGCGGCCGCCAGCCAGCCCTTCCCCGACACGCTGCGCGCCGCGTTCGGCGCCCTGCAGCAGCCGGGCGAGGACGAGATCCACCGCGAGGCCCTGGCCGCCAACGCGCTGGCGCAGGTCTACGCGGACTGCGTCGGCGCGCTGCTGCGCGAGGCACGCGTCGACGCCGCCTCGGTCGCGGCCATCGGCGCACACGGGCAGACCATCCGCCACCGGCCCGGCCTCTACGACGGCATCGGCTATACCCGCCAGAGCCAGCATCCGGCGCGGCTGGCGGAGCTGGCCGGCATCGACGTGGTGGCGGACTTCCGCAGCCGCGACCTCGCCGCCGGCGGACAGGGCGCGCCGCTGGTGCCGGCGCTGCATCACGCGCTGTTCGGCAGCGAGGCCGAGACCCGCGTGGCCTGCAATATCGGCGGCATCTCCAACATCAGCATCCTCACGGCGGCAGGCGGCCCCATCAGCGGCTTCGACTGCGGGCCGGGCAATGCGCTGCTCGACTACTGGATCGGCCGCCACCGCGGCCTGGCCTTCGACCACAACGGCGACTGGGCCGCCAGCGGGCGGGTCGACGCCGCGCTGCTGGCGCAGTGCCTGGCCGAGCCCTATTTCAGCGCGGCGCCGCCCAAGAGCACCGGGCGCGACCTGTTCCATCCCGGCTGGCTTGAAACGCGGCTGGCGGCATTCCCGCAGCTCGCGCCGGCCGACGTGCAGGCCACCCTGGCGGCGCTGACCGCCGAGGCCATCGCGCGCGACGTTCGCGCCAGCGCGCCCGCGGCACGGCGGCTGATCGTCTGCGGCGGCGGCGCCCGCAATGCCTTCGTGATGTCGCGGCTGGCGCAGGCCCTGCCGGGCGTGGCGATCGAGACCTCCGACGACTACGGCGTGCCGGTGTCGCAGGTCGAAGCCATCGCCTTTGCCTGGCTGGCGCGCCAGTGCCTGTTGCGCCTGCCGGGCAACGTCCCCACCGTGACCGGCGCCGCCGGGCCGCGCGTGCTGGGCGCGATCTACCCGCGCTGAACCCCGGCGCCGCCCTCCCCTGCATCGACCCAATCCATGAACGCCTGCGCCAGCGGCGACGCCCGCATGGCCGGCGAGTGCGCCAGCACCACGCGCTGCGGCGTCACCGGCTCGCGCAGCGGCCGGCAGGCGATCGGCATGCCGTCATAGCTGTGATCGCCCGCGGGCCGGGTGCACGACAGCGCCACCCCATAGCCATGCGCCACCAGTCCGCGCTGCATCTCGAAGGTCTGCGTGTACTGGTGCAGCGCCGGGCGCAGCCCTTGGGCCCAGAACAATGACAGGAAGTATTCGCGGGTCTGCGGGATGTCCTCGAGGATCAACCGCTCGGCGGCCAGGTCGGCGAGGCTGACATCGGCACCGCCTGCCAGCGGATGCGCGGCCGGAAGCAGCGCGTAGGGCGCCAGCTCCGCCAGCGTGCGGCGCTCGGTGCGGGCGTCGAGTCCCAGTTCATAGGTCACCGCCAGCTCCGCCTTGCCGGCCTGCAAGGTGCGGTGGACGGTGGCGAGGTCCGCCTCGAACAGCGTCACCGAGATGCCGGGATGGCGCTCGCGCAGCCCCGCCAGCAGGCGCGGCACGAAGTACGGGCCCAGGTCCTGGAAGCAGGTCAGCGACAACTGGCCGCTCAGGCCGCGGCCGGCGCCATCGTCGGCGGCAAGCCCCGCGGCCAGCGCAAGCACGTCGCGCGCCTTGCCCAGCAGGCGCTGCCCGGCCGGGGTCAGCGACAGCCCGCGGCTGACCTGCCGCCTGAACAGTGGCTCGCCCAGCGTGTCCTCCAGCTGTGCGATCGCGGTCGATACCGACGGCTGCGACACATGGCGCGCCCGCGCGGCGGCGCTGATGCTGCCGTGCTCCGCGGCGGCGACGAAGTACTCGAGCTGGCGGAAGGAGAAGGGGATCATGATTTCCTATATCGCAACATAGGAAATATATGCTTTTCCTATCCCTCGCGCTTGGTGATACTGGGTCCATCGCCCCCACACCTATCGCCATGGACATCACCCCCGAACAGATCGACACCTACCAGCGCGACGGCGTGCTGGTCTTGCGCGGCGCCTTTACCGACTGGGTGGAGCGCCTGCGCGAAGGCTTTGCGCAGAACCTGGCCGAGCCCGGCCCCTTTGCCATCGAGAACGTGCGCGCCGGCGAGGGCGGCCGCTTCTTCGAGGACTATTGCAACTGGCAGCGCATCGCCCCGTTCGCCGCGTTTATCCGCGAGTCGGCCGCGGCCGGCATCGCCGGGCGGATCATGCAGTCGCAGGCGGTGCAGGTGTTCCATGAGCACATCCTGGTCAAGGAGCCGGGCACCGCCAAGCCCACGCCATGGCACCAGGACCTGCCCTACTACTGCGTCGAGGGCACCCAGACCGCGAGCTACTGGATTCCGCTGGACCCGGTCACCCAGGCCAACACGCTGCGCGTGGTGGCCGGCTCGCATCGCTGGCCACGCCTGGTGCGGCCCAAGCGCTGGGCCAGCAACGAGAATTTCTACGGCGGCGACGATGCCTTCATGGAAATGCCGGACGTGGAGGACGGCAGCCACACCCTGCTTGCGCCGGAACTGGAGCCGGGCGATGCGGTGGTGTTCGACTTCCGCACCGTGCACGGTGCCGCGGGCAACACCGGCACCGGGCGGCGGCGGGCGTTCTCGGCCCGCTTCCTCGGCGACGACGTGCGCTTCATGCAGCGCCCAGGGCGAACCTCGCCGCCGTTCCCCGGCATCGGCCAGCAGACCGGCGAGCGCCTGCGCGAAGACTGGTTCCCGGTGGTCTGGCGCGCCCGGCAGTAGGGCGGCACGGCAAAGAAAAAACGCACCCGAAGGTGCGTTTTTTTGTGCAAGCGGGATCGCTCAGACCGAGAACGACGAGCCGCAACCGCAGGTGGTCGAAGCATTCGGGTTCTTGATCACGAACTGCGCGCCGTTGATGTCTTCCTTGTAGTCGATCTCGGCGCCGACCAGGTACTGGTAGCTCATCGAGTCGATCAGCAGGGTGACGCCGTTCTTGACCATGGTGGTGTCGTCTTCGTTGACTTCCTCGTCGAAGGTGAAGCCGTACTGGAAGCCCGAGCAGCCGCCGCCCTGCACGAACACGCGCAGTTTCAGCTCGGCATTGCCCTCTTCCTCGATCAACTGCTTGACCTTGTCGGCGGCGCTGTCGGTAAAGACGAACGGTGCCGGCACGTCCTCGGTAACGGGTGCCTCTGCGACTGCGTTCATGGGGTGTTCTCCTGTTTAGATACGCCTGTATTCTAAGCGCTACTGGGAAATCGTGCCGAAACCTTGTGTTTTCAAGGGGTTCCCGGCATCGACGTCGCCGCTACGCGGCCTTTTCAGTGGGACTGGCCTCGGCTGCCGGAGTTTCGCCGTCAGCAGCGGCCGTTTCGGTCACTTCGGCCACCGGCGCCGCCTCGACCAGGTTCGGCAACGCCTTGACCTCGGCCTGCACCAGCGGCATCAGCCGGCCCTCGACCAGCGCGCCCTGGTGCATTTCGAGCGCGGCATAGCGCACGTCGCCCAGCACCCGCGCCTGCGGCTGCAACTCCAGCAGGTCGCCGGCGTGCACCGGGCCCTTGACGGTGCCGTTCAACACCAGGTGGCCGACGCTGATCTCGCCCTCGACCATGCCCTTCTCGCTGACCACCAGCATGCTGGGCTTGCCCGGCGCCGCGGTCACGTTCCCGCGCACGCGTCCGTCCAGGCGCAGGCCGCCGGCAAACACCAGGTCGCCATCGATGGCGGTGTCTTCGCCAATCAGCGTATCGATCGAAAGGCCCTTCTTCTTGGAAAACAGCATGACTCTCGCTCCTCTCTCGTTCGTGCCAGGCTGGCCTCCCCGTGGCGCCATCGCGCCGGGAAGCCGGACTCGCCCTCGGCGACAGGGCGTGATTGTAGCCGCGTGCGGCCGCATACCCCACAAAAGTATGGCGGCCTGCTCACTATGACGGCAACACCGTGCCGGTTCCGTAGGCCGCGGGCGAAAAAAAAACCGCACGGCCAGCGTGCGGTTTTTCTGGTCTCGCAAGATCCGGCAGCGCCGGACCCGCGACAACGCATCAGCGCTTCGAGAACTGCTTGCGACGACGCGCCTTGTGGAAACCGACCTTCTTACGCTCGACTTCACGTGCATCGCGCGTGACATAGCCAGCCTTCGACAGGGCCGACTTCAGGGTCGCGTCGTAGTCGATCAGGGCGCGGGTGATGCCGTGGCGCACTGCGCCGGCCTGGCCGGTTTCGCCGCCGCCGGTGACGTTGACCTTGATGTCGAACGTTTCAGCGTGAGCGGTCAGTTCCAGCGGCTGGCGCACGATCATCAGCGAGGTTTCGCGAGCGAAATACTCTTTGATGGGCTTGCCGTTGACGACGATGTCGCCCTTGCCCGACTTGATGAAGACACGTGCCACAGCGCTCTTGCGGCGGCCAGTACCGTAATTCCAGTTACCGATCATGGATTGGCCTCCTTAGATTTCCAGCGCCTTGGGCTGCTGCGCTTCGTGCGGATGCTCGGCTTCGGCGTAAACCTTCAGCTTCTTGATCATCGCGTAGCCCAGCGGACCCTTCGGCAGCATGCCCTTCACAGCCTTTTCCAGGGCACGGCCCGGGAAACGCTGCTGCATCTTGCCGAACGTCGTTTCGTAGATACCGCCCGGGTAGCCCGAATGGCGATAGTACTTCTTGTCCGTTTCCTTGGTACCCGTGACACGCAGCTTGGCTGCGTTGACGATGATGATGTAATCACCGGTGTCGACGTGCGGAGTGAATTCCGGCTTGTGCTTGCCGCGCAGACGGCGTGCCACTTCGCTGGCAACACGGCCGAGGACTTTGTCCGTCGCGTCAATCACGTACCAGTCGCGCTTTACCTCATGAGGCTTGGCGGAAAAGGTCTTCATGATTTTTCCTGACTATTGGTTCGTGCCCGTAATCCGACTCGCGAAGGCTTGTGCTCGCCCCTGCAAGTCTTGTGGCCCCTGTGAGGGTGACCGGGTGCTGCTGTTCTTCCGCGGGCATGACGGAAAAGCCTTCGATTATACTGGCGCGCGTCGCGAGCGCACAAGCAAAGACTGAAGTTTTCGTCAAGATCGACGCCAAGCGCCGTGGCTCTGGGTCGCCCAATGCACCTGGAGTGCAAACGGCCTTTGTTCAGGCGAAAAAAAACCCAAGCTTTTGAGCTTGGGTTTGAATCCACCAAAGGAGGAGGGTGGAGGAGACACTTGGAGATCGACGGAGGGGACTGCGGGCGGTGCGGCGGGCTTGGCCTGGGGGCTTCGCTTTCGCACTCTGGCGCGCTGTCTGCGCCGTCGTTCAATGATTGGAATTATACCTAGGGTTTGCCCGGATGCAAGGGAAATTTGCAGTGCGAAACGTGATTTCGTATTACGAAAAGCTGCCAGGCCCTGCCCATCTGGAATCTAAACCTTAAAAATCAATAACTTAACAAACAAAGGAAGGTGTCATCGCAACGACACACTAGAGGAAACCCTCAGGTTTTCTAAGGTTATCGGCATCGATGCCCCGAACTTGACCTTGCCATATACTGGGAAAGCAAGATTCGAGATCACGCGCTTGTGATCGGAAACCGACAAGATAAAACACAGGAACGAACAAAATGGAATGCAAAGTAACATGGATGGGCACCGACGGTATGAGCTTCGTCGCCCAGACCGGCAGCGGCCACATCGTTGCGATGGACGGCGCCCCCGAAGGTGGCGGCCATAACCTGGCTCCGCGGCCCATGGAAATGGTGCTGCTCGGCACCGGCGGCTGCACCGCCTATGACGTGGTGCTGATCCTCAAGCGCGGCCGCCAGGACGTTACCGGCTGCAGCGTGCAGCTGCAGGCGGAGCGCGCCGGCGAAGACCCCAAGGTATTCACCCGCATCAACTTCCATTTTGTGGTGACCGGCAAGAATCTCAACCCCGCCACGGTCGAGCGCGCCATCAAGCTGTCGCACGAGAAGTACTGCTCGGCGTCGATCATGCTGGCCAAGACGGCCGAGATCACGCACACGCTGGAAATCGTCGAAGGCTGATGGAGGTTTGGCCGGCCCGGTGCGCCGCGCGGGCGCCGGGTCGTGCCGATGACTGAAGCAAAGCAGGCCGATAAGCCGGATTCTGTGCACACCGCCCGCCTTGCGGCGCGCGGCGCGTGACAACCATTCCTCTAGGCCGGCTGTTACCAGCCGGCTCCAGCTCCCTACCCGCAGACTCAGCGGGCCGCTTCATCGCCTGCCTATTTGGGATTGCTCCAGGTGGAGGTTACCGCGTTTCACCCTTCCCGCCGGGCGAACCCGGCGGCAAGACTCGTCTCTGTGGCCCTATTCCGCACGTTGCCGTGGATGGCTGTTAGCCAACACCCTGCCCTGTGGAGTCCGGACTTTCCTCCCCCTGCACCTTGCGGTGCAGGCAGCGGTTGCCTGGCCTGCTTTGCGGGCCGCAGTCTAACACCGATTCAATCGGGTTGCCGGTGTAAATCCCGCATGCGCCCGGGCCGGAACACCGCGGTGTCGGCATAGAAGTCGGGGGATGCGTTGTCGCCACACCATCCCGGGATCCCCATGAGCGGCAGCGGCGCAAAGCAACGGCCGCCGCGCAGCCTGCCGGCTGCCGCCGATTCTTGCAGCGACAACGCCACCGCCTTGTCCAGCTCGCCCTGCGCCACCAGCGGCAGCGTCCACGCATGTGCGGTCACGGCCTTGTACGGCCGCACCAGCTTTTCCAGCAGAGCATGGCCGAACGGCACCACCCTGCAGGTGGTGCCCCACGCGTGCCGGCGCCCGACAAAGAGCCGCTGCCAGGCAAACCCGCGCAGCGCTTGGGCAGGTTCGTCGTCTTCGCTCAGGAACAGTACCGCGTTCTCGTCGAACAGCGTGGCCGCGTCGCGTACACCGCCGCGCGCAGTCCGCACGCCTTCGCGCGCGATCACCGTGGCCTGGATCTGGTTGAGCACGCGCTTGGCCTGGGGGAAATGCAGCCAGACCAGGGCGTTGAAGAAATCATGGAGATTGTCGCGCGTCGGGACCTCGCCCGTGGCGTCGATATGCGCTTCGTAGGCGCGGCCCTCGGGCAGGGCCAGTTGCGGGACAAAGCGCAGCGGGAGGCCGCGCGCGTTGTGCAGGCCCAGCGCTACGGACTCGGCATCGAGCAGTCCGCGCAGGTCGGCCCCGCCCTGCACTGCCGCGGCAAGGGCTGCGCCGCGCGGGGCAAAGGGCTGGAACCATGGCCGGGACCACTCCACCCCGGCCAGTGCGGCGGCGAAGGATTCGCTCGCCGCGGTCGTCCCGTCTTGCAACGTCAAGTCGATCAGCGCGCCTTCCAGCGCAGCGTCTCGCCGCCGCGCAGCGGCACCAGGGTGGTGTCGCCATAGGGCAGCTCGGCCGGCAGCTGCCAGTCTTCCCGCTCCAGCGTCAGCGTGCCGGCGTTGCGCGGCAGGCCGTAGAAGGCCGGGCCGTTGAAGCTGGCGAAGGCTTCCAGCTTGTCCAGTGCGCCGGCGGCGTCGAAGGCTTCGGCATACAGCTCCATCGCGTGCAGCGCGGTATAGCAGCCGGCGCAGCCGCAGGCATGTTCCTTCAGGCCACGCGCGTGCGGCGCGCTGTCGGTACCCAGGAAGAAGCGCTCGCTGCCCGAGGTGGCGGCCGCCACCAGCGCCTCGCGATGGATTTCGCGCTTGAGCACCGGCAGGCAGTAGTAGTGCGGGCGGATGCCGCCGGTGAAGATGGCATTGCGGTTGTAGAGCAGGTGGTGCGCGGTGATGGTGGCGCCAACCGGGCCGCTCGCGTCGCGCACGTACTGTGCCGCATCCCTGGTGGTGATGTGCTCGAACACCACCTTCAGTTCTGGCATGTCACGGCGCAGCGGCGTCATCACCCGATCGATGAACACGGCCTCGCGGTCGAAGATATCGATGGCCGGGTCGGTCACTTCGCCGTGCACCAGCAGCGGCAGGCCTTCGCGCTGCATCGCTTCCAGCGCCGGATAGCAGCGGCGGATATCGGTCACGCCGGCGTCGCTGTTGGTGGTGGCGCCCGCCGGGTACAGCTTGACGCCGTGCACGAAGCCGCTGGCTTTGGCCGCCGCGATTTCCTCGGGGCTGGTGTTGTCGGTCAGGTACAGCGTCATCAGCGGCTCGAACTGCATGCCGGCCGGCAGCGCCGCCAGGATGCGGGCGCGATACGCCTGCGCCTGCGCCACCGTGGTTACCGGCGGCTTCAGGTTGGGCATGATGATGGCGCGGGCGAACTGGCGGGCGGTGTCGGGCAGCACGGCGGCCAGCGCCGCGCCGTCGCGCAGGTGCAGGTGCCAGTCGTCCGGGCGGGTGATGGTGAGCTTCTGGGTCATGGCTAGCTTGGGGCTGGCCGCGGGCGGCGGCCGGCGTTCGTCGAAATCAGAGAATCAGGATGGCGCGGTAGTCGTTGACGTTGGTGCGCGTGGGGCCGGTGACCACCAGGTCGCCGATGGCATCGAACAGGCCCCAGGCGTCGTGCGCGTCCAACTGGCGCTGGCCCGGCAGGCCGGCGGCCTCGGCACGCGCCAGCGTGGTCGGGTCGGCCAGCGCGCCGGCGTTGTCTTCCGAGCCGTCGATGCCGTCGGTGTCGGCGGCGATCGCGTGCACATCGGGCATGCCTGCCAGTTCGACCGCCAGCGACAGCAGGAACTCCGAGCAGCGCCCCCCGCGCGCCTTGCCGGCGCTGCCGGCCGGCAAAGTGACCGTGCACTCACCTCCGGAAATCAGCGCCACGGGCGGGGCGAACGGCGCATTGTACGCGCGAATCTCGCGCACCAGCGCCGCGTAGACCCGCGCCACTTCGCGCGCCTCGCCGGTCACGGTATCGCCCAGCACCACCGGCTTGATGCCGCGCTGGCGGAACAGCGCGGCGGCAGCCTCGAGGCTGCCATGCGCGGTGGCGATCATGATGTTGTCGACCCGATCGAACAAGGGGTCGCCGGGCTTGGGCGTCTCCGCCACCTCGCCACGCGCGCCGCGTTCCAGGTGCGACTGCACGCTGGCCGGCACCTGCGCGCCATAGCGGCGCAGGATCTGCAGCGCGTCATCGAACGTGCTGGGGTCGGCCACGGTCGGGCCCGACGCGATCGCGCTGGGATCGTCGCCAGCCACGTCCGAGACGATCAGCGTGGTCACCGGCGCCTGGCTCGCCTGCGCCAGCCGGCCGCCCTGGATGCGCGAGATATGCTTGCGCACGATGTTCATGTCGGTGATCGGCGCGCCACAGCGCAGCAATTCCCGGGTGGTCGCCTTCAGGTCGGCCATCGGGATGCCCTCGGCCGGCAGCGACAGCAGGCTCGAACCGCCGCCCGAGACCAGCACCAGCAGCCGGTCCTGCGGCGTCAGCGATTGCACCGCCGCAAGAATTTCGGCCGCGGCCTGCTCGCCCGACTCGTCGGGCACCGGATGGCCGGCCTCGATCACGCGGATATGGTCGGTCGGCATGCCATGCGCGTAGCGCGTGACCACCAGCCCCTCCAGCGTGGCCTTGCCGGCGTAGGCGCGCTCGACCGCCGCGGCCATCGAGGCGGCGGCCTTGCCCGCGCCCACCACCAGCGTGCGGCCACCGGCGTGCGGCGGCGGCAGGTGCTGCGCGACGATCCGCAGCGGATCGGCCGCCGCCACCGCGGCCTGGAAGGTTTCGAGCAGCAGTGCGCGGGCGTCCCCCGCGAACGCGGCGCTCACAGCGCCTCCGCGATGGCGCGGCCCAGGTCGGCGGTACCGGCTTTGCCGCCGATGTCGCGCGTCAGCGGCGCGTGCTCCGGCCCGGCCGCCAGCACCCGCTCGATCGCGCCCAGCACCGCGGCGCCGGCCTCGTCATGGCCAAGGTGCTCCAGCATCATGGCGCCGCACCAGATCTGGCCGATCGGGTTGGCCACGCCACGCCCGGCGATGTCCGGGGCCGAGCCGTGCACCGGCTCGAACAGGCTGGGGAAGGTGCGGTCCGGATTGATATTGCCCGACGGCGCAATGCCGATGGTGCCGGTGCAGGCCGGGCCGAGATCGGACAGGATGTCGCCGAACAGGTTGCTGGCGACCACCACGTCGAACCAGTCCGGATGCTGGACGAAATGCGCGGTCAGGATGTCGATGTGGTACTTGTCGACCTTCAGGCCGGGGTAGTTCGCCGCCATCGCCTCGACCCGCTCGTCCCAGTACGGCATCGTGATCGAAATGCCGTTGGACTTGGTCGCCGACGTCAGGTGCTTCTTGGGGCGCTTCTGGGCCAGTTCAAAGGCGAACTTCAGGATGCGGTCGACCCCGGTGCGGCTCATCACCGTTTCCTGCACCACGATCTCGCGCTCGGTGCCGGGGAACATGCGGCCGCCAATGCTGGAGTATTCGCCCTCGGTGTTCTCGCGCACCACGTAGAAATCGATGTCGCCGGGCTGTCGGCCGGCCAGCGGGCTGCGGATGCCCGGCATCAGCCGCACCGGGCGCAGGTTCACGTACTGGTCGAACGAACGGCGGAACTGCAGCAGCGAACCCCACAGCGAAACATGGTCGGGCACCGTGTCCGGCCAGCCGACCGCGCCGAAATAGATGGCGTCGTACTTGACCAGCGTGTCGAACCAGTCGTCCGGCAGCATCTTGCCGTGGCGGGCGTAGTAGTCGCAGCTGGAAAAATCGAAGTGATCCCACTGGAAGTCGATGCCGAAGCGGCGCGCCGCGGCGTCCATCACGCGGATGCCCTCGGGCATGACTTCCGTGCCGATTCCGTCTCCGGGAATCACGGCAATCTTGTATTGGCTCATCGTTCTCGGGATTGCTAGCAGGTATGTCGGCGCCATGGCTGGCGACATTGGCACCGCGGGGGGAGCGTCCGCGGTTGCTTGGCAGCGGCGCGGGCGCGCGGGATAATGCCTGCATTCTATTGCAAAGCGGCAGCCCCCTGCCGTCCGGTGCCCCGACATGTGCCAGCTGCTAGGCATGAACTGCGCCACGCCGACCGACGTGACGTTCTCCTTCACCGGCTTTGCCGCGCGCGGAGGCCTGACCGACCACCACGCCGACGGCTTCGGTGTCGCCTTCTTCGAAGACAAGGCCTGCCGCCTGTTCATCGACAACCAGTCCGCCGGCACCTCGCCGGTGGCGGACCTGATCAAGCGCTATCCGATCAAGTCCAAGAACGTCATCTCGCATATCCGCAAGGCCACGCAGGGCACCGTGCTGCTGGAAAACTGCCACCCCTTCATGCGCGAGCTGTGGGGCCGGCACTGGATCTTCGCCCACAACGGCGACCTGCACGGCTTCACCCCGTTCCTGTCCGGCGTCTACCAGCCGGTGGGAGACACCGACAGCGAACTGGCCTTCTGCACGCTGATGCAGGGCCTGCGCAAGCGCTTCCCGGGCTCGCAGCCGCCGCTGAACGAACTGGGCCACGCGCTGGCCGACATCACCCGCGACATCACGCTGCACGGCGTGTTCAACTACCTGCTGTGCAACGGGCAGGCGCTGTTCGCGCACTGCTCGACCCGCCTCTACTACATCGTGCGGCAATGGCCGTTCTCGACCGCGCACCTGATCGACGCCGACCTGTCGATCGACTTCGCGCAGGTCACCACGCCGGACGACCGTGTCGCCGTGATCGCCACCGCGCCGCTGACCGACAACGAGACCTGGACCCAGTTCGCCCCGGGCGAGCTGATCATGTTTGAGGACGGGCGCCCGACCATGACGCTGACCGTGCCGATCCCGCCCGAAGTCCAGGCCAAGAACGCCGCCAATACGGCTTGTACCTGAGCCATCCGGCACAAGGGAAAAAGGGACGCCGAGGCGTCCCTTTTTCATCAGGCTGGCAGGCCGTTCAGTGATGCAGGATCTTCGACAGGAACTGGCGCGCGCGCTCGGAACGGGCGTCGATATTGCCGAAGAACTCTTCCTTGTCGGCGTCCTCGACGATCTTGCCCTGGTCCATGAAGATCACGCGGTTGGCCACCTTGCGCGCGAAGCCCATCTCGTGGGTCACGCACATCATGGTCATGCCTTCCTGCGCCAGCTGCACCATCACGTCCAGCACTTCGTTGACCATCTCCGGGTCCAGCGCCGAGGTGGGCTCGTCGAACAGCATGCAGATCGGGTCCATCGACAGCGCGCGCGCGATCGCCACGCGCTGCTGCTGGCCGCCCGACAGCTGGCCGGGGTACTTCTCCGCCTGGCTCTTCAGGCCCACGCGCTCGAGGTACTTCAGGCCCTTGGCCATGGCCTCGTCCTTGGAGCGGCCCAGCACCTTCATCTGCGCGATGGTCAGGTTCTCGGTGATCGACAGGTGCGGGAACAGCTCGAAGTTCTGGAACACCATGCCGACGCGCGAGCGCAGCTTGGGCAGGTTGGTCTTGGGATTGCCCACCGAGGTGCCGTCGACCAGGATGTCGCCCTTCTGGAACGGCTCCAGCGCGTTGACGGTCTTGATCAGCGTCGATTTGCCCGAGCCCGACGGGCCGCACACCACCACCACTTCACCCTTGGCAACCTTGGTGGTGCAGTCGGTCAGCACCTGGAAGGAGCCGTACCACTTGGAAACGTTATTAATCTCGATCATACGGCCACCTTTTTCTGATAACGCTTGACCAGCAGCGAAGCGGAGAAACAAATGATGAAGTACACCAGGCCGGCGAACAGCAGCATCTCGACGATACGGCCGTCGCGCTCGCCGATGCCGTAGGCCTGGCCGAAGAAGTCCGCCAGCGCGCTCACGTACACCAGCGACGTATCCTGGAACAGGATGATGCCCTGCGTCAGCAGCAGCGGCACCATGTTGCGGAACGCCTGCGGCAGGATCACCAGCCGCATCGACTGCCCGTAGGTCATGCCCAGCGCCTGCGCCGCGAACATCTGCCCGCGCGACACGCTCTGGATCCCCGCGCGGATGATCTCGGAGTAGTACGCCGCCTCGAACAGCGCGAACGCCACCAGCGCCGAGGTCATGCGCAGGTCGGTCGCCGGCGACAGGTTGAAGAGGCCCTGCAGCACCTGCGGGATGATCAGGAAGAACCACAACAGCACCATCACCAGCGGGATCGAGCGGAAGATGGTCACGTACCCCTGGGCGAACCAGTTCAGCAGCCGGAACGACGACAGCCGCATCATCGCCAGGATGGTGCCCCAGATGATGCCTACCACCACCGCGGTGACGGTGATCTTCAGCGAGACCATCATGCCCTCGCCCAGCACATGCAGCGTGGCCGGGTTGATCGAGGTGAAATCGAAGGAATAAGCCATGGCGCCCCCTTACTTGCCGCCGATGAAGCCGGGCACGCGCGTGCGGGCCTCGACCCAGCGCATCAGCAGCATCACCGTGATGTTGATCAGCGCGTACATCAGCGTGACCGCGATGAACGACTCATACGGGCGCGCGGTGTAGTCCACCAGCTGGCGCCCCTGCGCGGCCAGCTCGAGCAGGCCGATGGTCGACGCCACCGCCGAGTTCTTGAAGATGTTCAGGAACTCGGAGGTCAGCGGCGGCACGATCACGCGGAATGCCATCGGCAGCAGCACGTGGCGGTACGTCTGCGGCAGCGTGAAGCCCATCGCCAGGCCGGCGTTCTTCTGACCGCGCGCCAGCGAGTTGATGCCCGAGCGCACCTGCTCGCACACCCGCGCGGCGGTAAACGTCCCCAGGCACAGCATGGCGGCCAGGAACTGCTGCGCGAACGGGTTCATCTGCTTGATCGCCTCGCCGCCGGGCAGCAGCTCGGGCGCGACAAAGTACCAGATGAACAGCTGCACCAGCAGCGGGATGTTGCGGAAAATCTCGACATAGGTGGCGGCAATGCCGGCCAGCCATTTGTTCGGCACCGTGCGCAGCACGCCGAGCACCGAACCGATGACCAGGGCAATGACCCAGGACGAAAGCCCCAGCGCGAGCGTGACCTTGAGACCTGAGATCATCCAGTCCAGGTAGGTCTCGTTCTGGGCGGCCTGTTCGAGGAAAACTCCCCAATGCCAGTTGTAGTTCATGTTGCGTCCTCAAAAAGAAACGGAAGGACGAGCCTTCCGTTTCGCAGTGCTGTCAACGGCAGGTCAGTCCAGCGCCTTGTCGTTAGGCGCCTTGATCAGCGTCTTCATGTCTTCGGACAGCGGGAAGTCCAGGTTCAGGCCCTTGGGCGGAACCGGTTGCATGAACCACTTGGTGTACAGCGTGTTGATCGAGCCGTCCTTCATCATGCCGGAGATGACGTTGTCGGCCAGCTTCTTGAACTGCGGGTCGTCCTTGCGGATCATGCAGCCATAGGACTCGCGCGATTGCGGCTTGCCGACGACGATCCAGTCGGCCGGGTTCTTGGCCTTGGCGCGTTCGCCGTACAGCAGCGCGTCGTCCATCATGAAGGCGACCGCGCGGCCCGATTCCAGCGTCAGGAACGACTGGCCGTGGTCCTTGGTGCTGATGATGTTGACGCCCAGCTTCTGGTCGTCGTTCATCTTGCGCAGCAGGCGCTCCGACGTGGTGCCGGCGGTGGTGACGACGTTCTTGCCCTTCAGGTCGGCCCAGTCCTTGATGCCGGCATCCTTCTTCACCATGATGCGTGTGCCGATGATGAAGATGGAATTGGTGAAGGCGACCTGCTTCTGGCGTTCCAGGTTATTGGTGGTCGAGCCGCACTCGATATCGATGGTGCCGTTCTGCAGCAGCGTGATGCGGTTCTGCGAGGTGATCGGGATTTCCTTGACCTGCAGGGTCGGCAGCTTCAGCTGGTCCTTGATGGCTTCCACGATCTTCATGTTGATATCGTAGGAATAGCCGACCTGGCGCACGCCGCCCAGGTTGTAGTTGAACGGAATCGACGATTCGCGCACGCCGAGCGTGATGACGCTGGTGTCCTTGATTTTCTTCAGCGTGCCCGTCAGTTGTTCGGCTGCCTGTGCCGTCCCGCACATTACGCCCCCGGCAATCATCAGGGCAGCCAACTTGGCGAAATTCATAACATCTCCTTGACCATGAAGAGAAAGCGGGATTCTAAGAATAAAACCCCCACTGGTGAAACAGTATTGCGCAGCATCCGGCGCAATACAACTGGGTTTTCTCCTAGAACCTCACTTCGGGGCAATCCGTGCGCAGCGCGTCCGGATACGACAACGCGGCCTCCGGCGCTTGCCGGAGACCGCGTCTGGCGGTCATGAAGCCGGGGTCCGGGGACGATTATTGCACTGCACCATGCGAGTGCCTCGCCCCGGGCCTGCCTGCCCCGATCAGGGGTACAGGCCGCGCATCTCACGCGCCTGCAGGATCCGCGTACAGGCCACGATGAACGCCGCCGTGCGCAGCGTCACCTTGTTTTCCTGTGCCACTTGCCAGATTGCCCGGAAGGCTTCTTGCATGATCCGTACCAGGCGCTGGTTGATCTCTTCCTCGGTCCAGAAGAAGCTGGAGAAATCCTGCACCCATTCGAAGTAGGACACGGTCACGCCGCCGGCGTTGGCGATAACGTCCGGGCAGACCAGGATATTGCGCTCGCGCAGGATGTCATCGGCCTGCGGCGTGGTCGGGCCGTTGGCGCCCTCGATCACCAGCTTTGCCGTGATCTTCGGCGCGTTTTCGGCGGTGATCTGGCCTTCCAGCGCGGCCGGGATCAGGATGTCGCAGTCGACTTCCCAGAACTGCTCGGTCCGCAGGACTTCGCCGCGGAAGCCGTCGATGGTGCCGCTGTGCGACGCGTATTCCATCATCGCCGGCACGTCCAGGCCGGCCGGGTCGAACAGCGTGGTGCGGTGGTCCTGCACCGCCACCACCTTGGCGCCGGCCTCATGGAACAGCTTGGCGGCGACCGCGCCGACGTTGCCGAAGCCCTGCACCGCCACGCGCGCGCCCTTGACCTCGAGGCCGATATTGCGCGCGGCCTCGGAGCCGACCACGAACACGCCCCGGCCGGTGGCCTCGTGGCGGCCCAGCGAGCCGCCCAGCGAGATCGGCTTGCCGGTCACGACGCCGGTCGAGGTGCTGCCCGAATTCATCGAATAGGTGTCCATCATCCACGCCATCACCTGTGCGTTGGTGTTGACGTCGGGCGCCGGGATGTCCTTGCTCGGCCCGATGATGATGTTTATTTCACTGGTGTAGCGGCGCGTCAGGCGTTCCAGCTCCGCGTGCGACAGCGTGCGCGGGTCGACGCGGATGCCGCCCTTGGCACCGCCGTACGGCACGTTGACCGCCGCGTTCTTCACCGACATCCAGGCCGACAGCGCCATCACCTCGGACAGCGTCACGTCCTGGTGGAAGCGCACGCCGCCCTTGCCCGGGCCGCGCGACAGGTTGTGCTGCACCCGGTAGCCCTCGAAATGGGCGATGGTGCCGTTGTCGAGCTCGATCGGAACATCGACGATCAGGGCGCGCTTGGGACGCTTGAGGGTCTCGACCCAGCGCGCCAGCGAACCCAGGTAGGGCGTGACGCGGTCGACTTGCTGCAGGTAGATGCCCCAGGGGCCGAGGTTGTCGGCGTTGAGGTAGGACGGGAGTGCGTGCTTTTGGCCAGCAGTGTTGGTCGGTGCTGCGGAAGACATCGGGTGGGTTCCGGGGTGGAAGATGGGCGCAAGCTTAGGCTTGGCGGCGGCCCCGAATCCAATGCCGTTTGCTCATCGGGTTATGCAGGACGCGCATAACCTTGGAGCAAACCGTCGCTACGCCGAGGTCAGGGTCCCCCACACCTGGTCCACCAGCTGCCGCTTGCGCCGCGCCCCGGCGCGCCGCTCGCCGCCGTTCTCGCCCGGCTTCTCCCGATACAAGCGGATTTCCATGTCGATCGACAGCGGCAGGCCGCGCGCCGACTCGGCCCGCACCAGCCGGCCCGCCGCGACGTCGTCGCGCACCGCGCTTTCGGGCAGGAAGGCCATGCCGTGGCCGGACAGCGCCATCACCTTGAGCGCCTCGGCCATATCGGTCTCGTAGCATTTGTCCAGCTTGAGCGCCTCGGCGGTTTCAGCCAGCAGCAGGTCGACCATGCGGCCGAGGAAGGCGTTGGGCGTATAGCTGAGGAACGGCACCGGCTTCTTGTCGGTGCCCGGCAGCCGGAACAGGGGCTTGCCGGCGGGGTCCGGAACGCTGTAGGGCGATAGCCGTTCGGTCCCGAGCACCAGCATGTCGTACCGCGCCGGATCCAGCTGGATGGCCTGGCGCGCGTGGTGGTAGACCATCACCAGGTCGCAGCCGCCCTCGACCAGCATCAGCACCGCGTCATGGACATTGAGCGCGCGCAGCCGGCACGGCAGCGTGCCGAGCTTGCGCTCCAGCGCCTTGAGCCATTCCGGGAAGAAGGTCAGCGACAGCGTGTGCGGCACCGCGAATTCCAGCACCTGCGCATTGGCCGAGCGCTGGCCGCGCATCAGCGCTCGGGTTTCGCTGACCTGCGCCAGCATCGCCAGCGCCTGCTCGTAGAACACCTTGCCGGCCGGGGTCAGGCTGGTGGGATAGCTCGAGCGGTCGATCAGCTCGGTGCCGACCCACGCCTCCAGCGACTGGATCCGGCGTGAGAACGCCGGTTGCGTGACGTGGCGTAGTTCGGCCGAGCGCGAGAAGCTGTGCGTCTCGGCCAGGCTGACGAAGTCTTCAAGCCATTTGATTTCCATGACGCGGATTATCCACCGGCGCGCGGCGCTTCGCCAGCCGCCGCCTCAACCCCGGTGGGCCCAGCCGGTCATGCGCTTCTCCACCACCGCGAACAGCTCGTACATCGCCATCGCCATCACCGCGATCACCACCAGCCCGGCAAAGGCCAGCGGCATCTTCATGGCGGAGCCGGCCGACACCAGCAGGTAGCCGATGCCCTCGTTGGCGGCATTCATCTCCGACACCGTGGTGCCGACAAAGGCCAGCGTGATCGCGACCTTCAGCGAGGCGAAGAAGTACGGCAGCGCGCGCGGCAGGCCGACCTTGAACAGCACGTCGCGCCGCTTGGCGCCCAGCACGCGCAGCACGTCTTCCAGTTCCGGCTCGAGCGTGGCCAGGCCGGTGGCGATATTGACCATGATCGGGAAGAACGAGATCAGGAACGCGGTCAGGATCGCCGGGCCGGCGCCCAGCCCGAACCACACCACCAGGATCGGCACGAAGGCGGCCTTGGGCAGCGCGTTGAAGGCGGTCATCAGCGGGTAGCTGGCGGCATAAAGCAGCCGCGACGAGCCCATCGCCAGCCCGAGCAACACGCCCACGCCTATGGCCACGGCAAAACCCGCCATGGTGGTCCAGAAGGTGCGCCACGCATGGCCAGCGATTACGTCCGCGTAGTCGACCAGCGCGGTCGCGATCGCGGTCGGCGTCGGCAGGATGAAGTCGGAGACATCGAAGGCCATGCACGCGCCCTGCCATAGCAGCAGCACCGCGGCCAGCAGCAGCCACGGCGCCACGCGTTGCACGCGGCGCTCTTGCGCGGAAGTCAAAGTCATCATCATCGTCGGGTCTCAGTGTTGGCGCACATGGCCTATTTTCTCGCGCAGCGTGTGCACCAGTTCGGCGAAGGGCTCGGTATAGGTCAGCTCGAGATCGCGCGGGCGCGGCAGGCTGATCTCCTTGCGCAGCACGATGCGGCCGGGGCGCTGGCTCATCACGTAGACCGTGTCGGCGAGGAACACGGCTTCGCGCAGGTCGTGCGTGACCAGGATCACGTTGAAGCGCTGCGCCTGCCACAGGTCGCGCAGCACGCACCATAGTTCTTCGCGGGTGAAGGCATCGAGCGCGCCGAAGGGCTCGTCGAGCAGCAGCATGCGCGGCTGGTGGACCAGCGCGCGGCAGATCGAGGCGCGCTGCTGCATGCCGCCGGACAGCTGCCACGGGTACTTGTCCTCGTAGCCGCCCAGGCCCACGGTATGCAGCAGCCGGCGGGCGCGGTCGACGTATTCGTCGCGCCTGGCACGCAGGGTCGAACGGTAGGGCTCGACGATCTCCAGCGGCAGCATCACGTTGTCGAGCGTGGTGCGCCATGGCAGCAGCGTCGGCGCCTGGAAGGCCATGCCCACCTGCTTGAGCGGCCCGCTCACTTTCTCCCCGGCAATCCTGACTGTGCCGCGCGTGGCTGGCCTCAGTCCGGTCGCCAGCTTCATGAAGGTGGACTTGCCGCAGCCGGACGGGCCGACGATGGCGATGAACTCGCCCGGCGCGGCCTGCAGCGACAGGTCTTCCACCGCGAACTCGCCCTGGCGCGCGAGCGCGTCGTCATAGGCCAGCCAGACCCGATTGAAATCGACGAAGGGCTCGACGGGCGCGGACGCCGCCGCCGCGGCAGTCGCGGGGGCCGGCATGGATTCAGCCAGGCGCGCCATCATCGCAGCACATCCAGTTCGGCCGCGCTCGGCAGGTACGCGTCGGTCCACAGCGCATCGGGGTTGATACGGCCCTTGGTGCCGAAGGCATCGGCCACCTGCGAGGCCATCAGCGACAGGCGCGGCTTGCTGATGCGGCCAAAGCCTTCGGCCCTGGCGTCGGGCGACTGGACCACGCTGTCCAGCGCCAGCTTCAGGCGGCGCGTTTCAAGCTTCTCGTCGATGATGCCGTCGCGCGCCTTGAGCGCCCGGATGCCCTCTTCCGGACGGGCGATCACTTCGCGCGCCGACTTGCTGAAGGCGCGCAGGAACGCCTTCACCGCCTCCGGGTTCTTCCTGATGAATTCCTCGGAAGCGATCACGGCGTTGCCGTACAGCTTCACGCCGAACTGCGGGTATGGCAGCACCACGATGTCCTCGTCCTTCACGCCGCGCGCATTCAGGTTCAGGATCGACGTGAACGAAAAGCCAGTGATGGCGTCGAGGTCGCCGCGCACCAGCATGGTCTCGCGCAGCGTCGGGTCCATCGCCTGCCAGTTGAACGACGATGCCTGCAGGCCGTTGGCCCGGGCGAAGATCGGGAAGGCGCGCCGGCCGGCGTCGAATACCGGCGCGCCCAGACGCTTGCCAGCCAGGTCCTTCGGCGCGCGGATGCCCGACTTCTTCAGCGCCAGGATGGCCGCGGGCGTGTTGTTGTAGACCATCATCACCGCCACCGGCTTGTTCTTCGCGTCGGGATTGTTGCCGTAGAACTCCATCACCGACGACATGTCGGCGAAGCCCATGTCATAGGTGCCCGAGGCCACGCGGTTGACCACGTTGCCCGAGCCGTTGCCCGCATCGATCGAGACCTCGAGCTTTTCGGCCTTGTAGTAGCCCTTCTGCTCGCCGAGCAGGAACAGTGCCGCCGGCCCTTCGAAGCGCCAGTCGAGCTGGAATCTGACCTTGGTGGCCGCGGCCTGCGCATGGGCGGCGCCGGCGAATTGTGTCGACAGCACCAGGCTGGTGCCGAGCATGGCGCCCAGCTTCAGCAGCCGGCGGCGTGCCGGACGTGTAGCGGGCTTACCGGCGTTCTTGCTGACGGCCGTGAAAACTGCGGACGACACTTGCGCAGCGCGGGATGGGGCCATGGCATCTCTCCGTGGATAGTGATTTCGGAGGGATCCGTCCGCAAGGGACATGCCAGCCTTGCGGGCCCCGTTTCAGGGCGTGCCCGCGCGTGATTGTCGAACCAGAAATGGGCGCGGCGATTGCCGTAGTAGCATCGTCGGCAGCGATTGCCGACAATCCGCGCCGCGCGCTGGTGCAAGCCGGCGCAGCGGATAGCGGATCAGGCGTCCTGGGTGGCGTCGCCCACGTCGAGCGCGAGCGCGTCCGCGCCGATGGCATCGCCGCCCCTGGCGGCGGCGCGCGCCTGGATGTCCCACATCTCGGCATAGCGCCCGCCCGCGCGCATCAGCTGCGCATGGGTGCCGCGCTCGACGATGCGGCCGTGGTCCATCACCAGGATCTGGTCGGCATGAACCACGGTGGAGAGCCGGTGCGCGATCAGCAGCGTGGTGCGGTTCTGCGCCAGGCGCATCAGCTCGGCCTGGATCGCCTGCTCGGTGCGCGAATCCAGCGCGGAAGTCGCCTCGTCGAACACCAGCACCGGCGGGTTCTTCAGCAGCGTGCGCGCGATCGCCACGCGCTGCTTCTCGCCGCCGGACAGCTTCAGGCCGCGCTCGCCCACGGGCGTGTCGTAGCCTTGCGGCAGTTCGCGGATAAAGGCATCGATCTGCGCCGCCTGCGCCGCGGCGATGACTTCGTCGCGGGTCGCGTCCGGGCGGCCGTAGGCGATGTTGTAGTAGATGCTGTCGTTGAACAGCACGGTGTCCTGCGGCACGATGCCGATGGCGCGGCGCAGGCTGTCCTGGGTGATGGCGCGGATGTCCTGGCCGTCGATCTCGATCGCGCCGCCGCCCACGTCGTAGAAGCGGAACAGCAGCCGCGCCAGCGTCGACTTGCCCGAGCCGCTGTGGCCCACCACCGCGGTGGTGGTGCCGGCGGCGATGGTGAAGTCGACCCCGTCCAGGATGGTGCGGTCCGGCTCGTAGCCGAAACGCACGTCGCGGAAGCGCACCTGCGCCCCGCCGACTCGCAGCGGCGGCGCGCCCGGCGCGTCGGCCACCTCCTGGTGCGTGCCCAGCAGCACGAACATGCGGTCCATGTCGGTGGTGGCCTGCTTGATCTCGCGGTAGATCACGCCGAGGAAGTTCAGCGGGATATAGAGTTGGATCATCAGCGTATTGACTAGCACCAGGTCGCCCAGCGTCAGCTTGCCGTCGACCACGCCCACGGTGGCGCGCCACAGGATCAGGATCAGGCCGATGGCGATGATGGCCTGCTGGCCGAAGTTGAGGAACGACAGCGAGTTCTGCGAGCGGATTGCCGCGGTGCGGTACTTGCGCAGGTTCTCGTCATAGCGTTGCGCCTCGTAGGCTTCATTGCCGAAGTACTTGACGGTCTCGAAGTTCAGCAGCGAATCGATCGCCTTCTGGTTGGCGCGCGAATCCAGCTCGTTCATGCGGCGGCGGAAGTGCGTGCGCCATTCCGTCACCACGATGGTGAAGACGATATAGCCCACCAGCGCGCAGCCGGTGATGGCGGCGAACCAGATGTCGTAGTGCAGGACGAAGAAGCCGATCACCAGCGCCATCTCCACCAGCGTGGGCAGGATGCTGTACAGCGAATACGAGATCAGCGACTGGATGCCGCGCGTGCCGCGCTCGATGTCCCGGCTCATGCCGCCGGTCTGGCGGTCCAGGTGGAAGCGCAGCGACAGTGCATGCAGGTGCCGGAACACCTGCAGTGCGATTTCGCGCACGGCGCTCTGCGTGACCTTGGAAAAGAGGATCTCCCGCAACTCGGTGAACAGCGTCGCGGACAGGCGCAGCATGCCGTAGGCGACGATCAGCCCGACCGGCACCGCCAGCAGCGCGCGCGGGTCGCCGGCGGTGATGTTCATGCTGTCGATCAGCCGCTTCATCAGCACCGGCACGCCCAGGTTGGCGACCTTGGCCGCCACCAGGCAGGCCAGCGCCAGCATCACGCGCCACTTGTAGTGCCAGACATAGGGCAGCAGGTTGCGCACGGTCTGCCAGTCGCTGCGGGGGGCGCGCTGGCCGGGAAAGAGCTTCACCGAGGCCGTGTCGGGGGCCTGCTCGGCGGTCGTGGAGTAGCGGCGCATACGTTAGAATCCGGGCCAATGCGCGATTGTCGCAGAGATCGCGTTGCGCGGCTGGCGAAGGGTCTTTCGCTGCCACGCCCCATCCCCATTCCTCAGCAGTCCACCCGCATACCGCCATGAACGCTCCCCACACCGTCCCCGCCCTGCCTGCCGGCAAGAACCCCGCGCTGCGCGTGGTGCCGATGCCCGCCGACGCCAACGTGCACGGCGATGTGTTCGGCGGCTGGATCATGTCGCAGGTGGATATCGCCGGCTCGATCCCGGCGGTCGAGCGCGCACAGGGGCGCGTGGCCACCGTCGCGGTCAATTCCTTCCTGTTCAAGCACCCGGTGTTCGTGGGCGACCTGGTCAGCTTCTATGCCGACATCGTCAAGACCGGGCGCACCTCGATCACGGTCGAGGTCGAGGTCTATGCGCAGCGCATGCGGCACAGCAATGAGATCGTCAAGGTGACCGAGGCGACGTTGACGTATGTGGCGACGGATGAGTCGCGGCAGCCGCGGGTGTTGCCCACGGCTTGAGGGCTAAAAGGCTCCTGCCCATCGGTCGGTGTGCTCCCTCTCCCGCTTGCGGGAGAGGGTTGGGGTGAGGGCGGGCGCTGGCCAAAGCTATCGCGCTGGAAAAAACCGTTGGCCCCGCGGAGCACTCCCTCATTCAAACTTCGTAAAATCCGGCTTCCGCTTTTCAAAGAACGCGCTGAACGCCTCCTTCGCCTCCGGCGCCACCAGCATGCGCCGGAACACCGCGCCCTCGTCGGCCATCTGCTTCTCCACTTCGGCCATCGCGCCGGCCTTCATCAGGCGCTTGGTCTCGCGCAGCGAAGACGCCGGCAGGGCCGCCAGCTTGCGCGCCTGCGCCAGGGCAAAGTCATGCAGCTCGGCCACCGGCAGCACCCGTGTCACCAGCCCGATCTCCAGCGCTTCCTGCGCGCTGAAGGCCTCGCCCAGCAGCAGCTTCTCGGCCGCGCGCTGGTAGCCGACCAGGCGCGGCAGCAGCAGGCTGGAGGCTGCCTCGGGGCACAGCCCGAGCTGCACGAACGGCAGCGACAGCCTGGCTGTCTCCGACGCATAGACGAAGTCGCAATGCAGCAGCATGGTGGTGCCCACGCCAACCGCCGCACCGCTGACCGCCGCGACGATGGGCTTGCTGGCATGGCTGATCTGGTACAGGAACTGGAACACCGGCGCCTGTTCCGCGCCCTCGCCTGCGGTCGGCGGGCGTTGCATGAAATCTTCCAGGTCATTGCCGGCGGTAAAAATCTCGGGCTTGCCGCGCAGCAGGATCACGCGCACATTGTGGTCGGTTTCGGCCGCGCGCAGCGCGTCGGCCAGCGCCTGGTACATCGCCGCGGTGATGGCGTTCTTCTTGTCGATGCGGTCGAATTCGAGCGTCAGGATGCCCTGCTCGATGCTGGTACGGATGCTCATGGTGTCCTCGTCTGTGGGAGTTATTCGAAAGGCGGCGGCGACTCGGAAAGATAGCTCAGGCCGAACGCCCGCGCGCCGACATTCAGCGCCACCGTCAGGCTCATCGGCGCCAGCATCAGCTCGACGCCCTGGCTGCGTGCGGTATTCGCCAGCGACTGGTACGCCGGCATCGCGCGCACTTCGTCCAGCGGGCCTGCGTAGCAGGCCGAGATCGCCGGCACCAGCAGGTTGCCGGCGCGCAGGCATTGCTCGGCATGCTGCAGCACGCGGCGCCTGCCCTCTTCCGAGCCGCGCGCCCTGGCGATGGCTTCGGTCTGGCCGCGGTGCATATGCACCACGGGGCGGAGGTTGAACGCGCTCCCCATCACGTAGCGGCCCCAGGTAATGCTGCCCTCGCCCTTCTGCCGTGCGCGGGTGTACAGGTAGAGCAGTTCGTCGGGCACCAGGAACATGTGGGCGGCATCGCGCAGCCGTGTTTCCACGGCCTCGCGCACGGCCTGCGGACTGGCGCCGGCCAGCGCCATGCGCGCGGCTTCGCGCACGATCAGCGCCTGGCCCGGGCCGATGGCCCCGGTGTCGACCACGGTCAGGTCGAACAGCCCCGGGCGTCCCGCTTGCTTGCGCAGCCGCACGCTGCGCGCCACCGTGCCGATCACCGCGCCGCTCGCATGCGCATACAGCTTGCTGCGCGTGCTGGCGATCGTGAACAGGATGGCGCGGTCGCACTGCGCCGCCACGTTGCGCAGCAGGTGTTCCTCCAGCTCGCGCTCGACCATCGGCACCGATTCGGCATAGTGGTCCTGGCGGCCGACCAGGTATTGCTGGTAAAGCCGCGGCAATGCGTCTTCATCGCGCGTGTCGGCGACGAACTGCTCGCCGGCGCGGATGCGGAACGGAATGGTGTGGACCTTCAGCGCGGCCATGACGTCGCGCGGCAAGTCGCACGCGGCATCGGCCAGGATGGCTGTCTCCTGCATATTGTTGTCTCCTCCCCTACCTGGTGACCCGCGTCGCGGGCGGCAGCCCCCGGTACTGCTTTCTTCACCTGATGCAGAAGGGCGGGATGGCCATGGGCCATCCCGCAGGCGCGTTTATACGCGCTCGAAGATACCTGCGGCGCCCATGCCGGTGCCGACGCACATGGTGACCATGCCGTACTTCAGGTTGTGGCGGCGCAGCGCATGTACCACCGTGGCCGAGCGGATCGCACCAGTGGCGCCCAGCGGGTGGCCCAGCGCGATCGCGCCGCCCATGCGGTTGACCCGGGCGGGATCGAGGTCCAGGTCACGCATCACCGCCAGCGATTGCGCGGCGAAGGCTTCGTTCAGCTCGATCCAGTCGAGCTGGTCCTGAGTCAGGCCCGCCGCCTTCAGCGCCGCCGGGATCGCTTCCTTGGGGCCGATGCCCATGATCTCGGGCGGCACGCCACGCACCGCGAACGAGACGAAGCGCGCCAGCGGTACCAGGTTGAACTGCTTCAGGATCTTCTCCGAGACCAGGATCAGCGCGCCGGCGCCGTCCGAGGTCTGCGAGCTGTTGCCGGCGGTGACGCTGCCCTTGTTGGCAAACACCGGGCGCAGCTTGCCCAGGCCTTCGAGCGAGGTATCCGGGCGCGGGCCTTCATCCAGTGCGATGGTGCGGGTCTTCACGCTGACCTGGCCGCTGGCGAGATCGGGGAAGCGCTCGACGGTCTCGACCGGCGTGATCTCGTCGCGGAACTCGCCGGCCTGTTGCGCGGCGATGGCCTTCTGGTGCGACGCCAGCGAGAACGCGTCCTGGTCCTCGCGGCTGACCTGCCACTGCTGCGCCACCTTCTCGGCGGTCAGGCCCATGCCGTAGGCAATGCCGACGTTCTCGTCGCGGGCGAAGATCTCCGGCGACATCGACGGCGAGTTGCCCATCATCGGCACCATGCTCATCGATTCCACGCCGGCGGCAATCATCACGTCGGACTCGCCTACGCGGATGCGGTCGGCGGCCATCGCCACCGCGCTCAGGCCGGAGGCACAGAAGCGGTTGACGGTGATGCCGCCGACGGTGTTCGGCAGCCCCGACAGCAGCGCGCCGATGCGGGCCACGTTCAGGCCCTGCTGGGCTTCCGGGATGGCGCAGCCGACGATGGCGTCCTCGATCAGCTTCGGGTCCAGGTTCGGCACCTGGGCCACCGCGGCCTTCAGGATAGTGGCCAGCAGGTCGTCGGGGCGCGTGTGCTTGAAGGCGCCCTTGGGGGCCTTGCCGATCGGCGAGCGGGTAGCCGCAACGATGTATGCGTCTTGCAGTTGTTTCATGATCTCGGTTCCTCGCTAGCCTGATTAGTTACGCACCGGCTTGCCGGTCTGCAGCATGCCCATGATGCGCTCCTGCGTCTTGGCGGTGCCCAGCAGGTCGACGAAGGCCTTGCGCTCCAGCGCCAGCAGCCAGTCCTCGCTGACCAGCGCGCCGGCCTCGACGTCGCCGCCGCACACCACTTCGGCGATGCGGGTGGCGATCAGGAAGTCATGCGCGGAGATAAAGCCGCCGTCGCGCATATTGACCAGCGACGCCTTGATGGTGGCGATGCCCGAGCGGCCGGCCACCGGGATCAGCGCCGGCAGCGGCGCGCGGTAGCCGGCATCGGCCAGCGCGCGCACTTCGTTTTGCGCCACGTGGAGCAGCTCGTGCACGTTGAAGACGATCCTGTCCGACGGCTGCAGGTAGCCCATCTGGCGCGCTTCCAGCGCCGATGCGGAGACCTTGGCCATCGCCGCGCTCTGGAAGCGGCTGGTCACGAATTGCAGGGTGTTGGTGCTGCCCGCTGCCTGCGCGGCGCGTGCTGCGGCCAGCGCGGCTTCCTTCAGGCCACCGCCGGCAGGCACCAGGCCCACGCCGACTTCGACCAGGCCCACGTATGTTTCCAGCGCAGCCACGCGTGCCGCCGAATGCAGCATCAGTTCGCAACCGCCGCCCAGCGCAATGCCGGACGCCGCCGACACCACCGGCACCGAGGCGTACTTCACGCGCATCATGCCGTCCTGGAACTTCTTCACGAACGGCTCGATGCCCTTGGCGCCGCCCATCATGAAGGCCGGCATCGCCGCTTCCAGGTTCGCGCCGGCCGAGAACGGGCCGCCCGGCGCGCCGAGCTGCAGCGAGGTCGGCTGCCACACCACCAGGCCCTTGTAGCCGGCCTCGGCCAGGTCGATGGCGCGGGTCAGGCCGTCGATCACGTCCGGCCCGATGGTGTTCATCTTGCTCTTGAACGAGACCACCAGCACGTCGTCCTGGCCCTCGCTGACCCAGATGCGCACGGCGTCGTTTTCCTCGACGGTGCGGCCCGCCTTGCGCGGATCGACCGCTTCGCTGCCCTTCAGCACGGCACGGAACACCTGGCGCTGGTACACCGGCAAGGTGCTGCGCGCGACGAACGACTGCGTCGCCGGCGACCACGAACCTTCGGCGGCATGCACGCCCTGCCGCTCGGCGACGGGGCCTTCAAAGACCCAGGCCGGCAGCGGCGCGGCCGAAAGCGCCTTGCCGCTTTCCACATCTTCCTTCACCCACTCGGCCACCTGCTTCCAGCCGGCCGACTGCCAGTCCTCGAACGGACCGGAGTTCCAGCCGAAGCCCCAGCGGATCGCCAGGTCGATATCGGCGGCGGAACCGGCGATCTGCTCCAGGTACACGGCGATGTAGTGGAACACGTCGCGGAACACCGCCCACAGGAACTGCGCCTGCGGGTTGGTCGATTCGCGCAGCAGCCTGATGCGCTCGGCCGGCTCCTTCTTCAGCATGCGCACCACGATCTCGTCGGCCTTCTTTCCCGACTCGACGTACTGGCCGGTCTTGGCGTCGAGCACCTTGATGGCCTTGCCTTCCTTCTTGTAGAAGCCGGCGCCGGTCTTCTGCCCGAGCGCGCCCGCGTCGACCAGGCCCTTGAGCACCGCCGGGGTCTTGTACACCGGCGCGAACGGGTCGTCGTGCAGGTTGTCCTGCATGGTCTTGATCACATGCGCCATGGTGTCCAGGCCGACCACGTCCGCGGTGCGGAAGGTCGCGGACTTGGCGCGGCCCAGCTTGGCGCCGGTCAGGTCGTCGACCACGTCGAACGGGATGCCGAACTTCTCGGCCTCGGCAAACACCGCCAGAATCGAGAAGATGCCGACCCTGTTGGCGATGAAGTTGGGCGTGTCCTTGGCGCGCACAACACCCTTGCCGAGCGTGGTGGTCAGGAAGGCTTCCAGCTGGTCGAGGATCTGCGGCTGCGTGGTCGCGGTCGGGATCAGCTCGACCAGGTGCATGTAGCGCGGCGGGTTGAAGAAATGGACGCCGCAGAAGCGCGACTTCAGGTCATCCTCAAACCCGTCGGACAGCGCGGTGATCGACAGGCCCGAGGTGTTGGTGGCGAAGATCGCGTGCGCGGCCAGGTGCGGCGCGACCTTCTTGTACAGGTCGTGCTTCCAGTCCATGCGCTCTGCGATCGCCTCGATCACCAGGTCGCACTCTTTCAGCAGCGCGATATCGTCCTCGTAGTTGGCCGCCTGGATCAGGCCGGCCTCGTCCTTCAGGCCCAGCGGCGCGGGCGACAGCTTCTTCAGGTTGTCGATGGCGCGCAGGGCGATGCCGTTCTTCGCGACCGGGGAAGCGGACGGGGCCCCTCCCCCGTCCTTGTCCTTGGCGGGAAGGTCGAACAGCACCACTGGCACGCGCGCGTTGATCAGGTGGGCGGCAATCTGCGCGCCCATGACGCCGGCACCCAGCACGGCGACTTTCTTGACGATGAAATTGGACATACTCGCTCCTGAGCAATGAGCGTTGTAAATCGTCGTCCCCGCGTACGCGGGGACCCAGTGACTTTGGTGTTCCGTCAGCGCCTGAAACGACGCCGGGTTCCCGCCTTCGCGGGACCGACGGACTTAGAACAGATCCGCGTCCAGCGCCATCAGCGACGCCGAACCGGCGCGCGCCTTGCGGATCTCGGCCGCCGTTTCCGGCAGCAGCTTGGCAAAGTAGAAGCGCGCGGTGGCCAGCTTGGCGGTGTAGAACTTGTCGCCGCTGCCCTGCTTCTCCAGCGCGATCCTGGCCATGCGCGCCCAGAAGTACGCGAACACCAGGTGGCCCACCACGCGCAGGTACGGCACCGCGGCGGCTCCCACTTCGTCGGCGTTGCCCATCGCCTTCATGCCGATTTCCATGGTCAGCTTCTGCACCTTGTCGCCCAGGTCGGCCAGCGGGTTGACGAACTCCTGCATGGCTTCATTGGTGCCTTCGGCCTCGACGAATTCCTGCACGATCTTGCCGAAGGCCTTCATCTTCGCGCCCATGTCGCCGAGGATCTTGCGGCCCAGCAGGTCCAGCGCCTGGATGGTGTTGGTGCCTTCGTAGATCATGTTGATGCGGGCGTCGCGCACGTATTGCTCCATGCCCCATTCGGAGATGTAGCCGTGGCCGCCGAACACCTGCATGCCTTCGTTGGTGGCGGTGAAGGCGTTGTCGGTCAGGAACGCCTTGATCACCGGCGTCAGCAGCGCGACCAGGTCGCCCGCCTGCTTGCGCACGGCCTCGTCCGGGTGCGACAGCTCGCGGTCGATCTGCAGCGCGGTCCAGTAGCTGAAGGCGCGGCCGCCTTCGGCGTAGGCGCGCTGGGTCAGCAGCATGCGGCGCACGTCCGGGTGCACGATGATCGGATCGGCGGCCTTCTCGGGCGCCTTCGGGCCGGTCAGCGATCGCATCTGCAGGCGGTCCTTGGCGTAGGCGACCGAGTTCTGGTACGCCACCTCGGTCAGGCCCAGGCCCTGCGCGCCCACGCCCAGGCGCGCGGCGTTCATCATCACGAACATGGCGTTCAGGCCCTTGTTCGGCTCGCCCACCATCCAGCCGCGCGCGCCGTCCAGGTTCATCACGCAGGTGGCGTTGCCGTGGATGCCCATCTTGTGCTCGATCGAGCCGCACTGGATGCCGTTGCGCTCGCCCGGGTTGCCGCTGGCATCCGGGATGAACTTGGGCACCACGAACAGCGAGATGCCCTTGGTGCCGCCCGGCGCGTCAGGCAGGCGCGCCAGCACCAGGTGGATGATGTTCTCGGCCAGGTCGTGCTCGCCGGCGGAGATGAAGATCTTGGTGCCGGTGATCAGGTAGGAGCCGTCGGCCTGGGGCTCGGCCTTGCTGCGCAGGATGCCCAGGTCGGTGCCGCAATGCGGCTCGGTCAGGCACATGGTGCCGGTCCACACGCCGGACACCAGCTTGGGCAGGTAGGCCTGCTGCAGCTCGGGCGTGCCGTGTGCATGCAGGGCCTCATAGGCCCCGTGCGACAGGCCCGGGTACATGGTCCAGGCCTGGTTGGCCGAGTTGAGCATCTCGTAGACCATGTTGTTGACCACGATCGGCAGGCCCTGGCCGCCGAAGGCCGGATCGCACGCCAGCGCCGGCCAGCCGGCCTCGACATACTGCTGGTAGGCTTCCTTGAAGCCGGTGGGCGCCTTGACCACGCCGTCGCCGACGTAGGTGCAGCCTTCGCGGTCGCCCACCTGGTTGAGCGGGAACACCACGTCCGAGCAGAACTTGCCGGCTTCCTCGATGACCTGGTTGATGGTGTCCGCGTCGATGTCCGCGTGCGGCGGCATCGCCTTGAGTTCGGCTTCGGCGCCGAGCAGTTCATGGAGCACGAACTGCATGTCGCGCAACGGTGCGGTGTACTGGCCCATCAGAGACTCCTTGGAGTTGTGCGATGCCGCCACGCCGCCCGTCCCGCTTGCGCGCGACGGCCCGACCGGGCGACCTCAGGTACGGTAAGACTGAATCAGCTTGTTGAGCGCGACCATGGCAAGCTCGGCGCTGTCAGGCAGGCGCAGGAAACGGGCGTCATGATGCAAGCCTAGTTCAAGGCTGTACATCTCGAACAGCATCAGGCGCGGATCGCAGTCCGCGCGCAGATGCCCCTCTTCCTTGGCCTGGTTGATGGCGCGGGTCAGCGCTGCCCGCCAGATGGTGACGCTCTTGACCAGCTCGTCACGCACCAGGCTGCCGGCACGGTCGTCGTACTCCACCGCGCCGCTGATGTAGATGCATCCCGTCGTCACTTCCTGGATGCGCTTCTCCATCCAGCGCCGCACCATCGACCACAGCCGGGGCAGGCCGCGCGGCTCCTGCAGCGAGGGATAGAACACCTCCTGCTCGAACCGGCGGTGATACTCCCGCACCACCTCCACCTGCAGGTCCTCGCGCGAACCGAAATGCGCGAAGACGCCGCTCTTGCTCATCTGCATGCGTTCCGCGAGCAGGCCGATGGTCAGACCTTCGAGCCCGTCGCGGGACGACAATTCCAGTGCGGCATCCAGAATCGCCACGCGCGTCATCTCGCCCTTGCGCATGGGAGAGGGCGACGAGGCGGCGGATTCGAGACGGGCTGACTGGTGTCGCATGTTTTTTCTCCGTTCTGCGGCGCCTGCTGCGGCACCGCGTATGACCCTGACGTTGCATTGATTGCTTGCGGGCGGCCGGCGGATTTGCCGGTGCATACCGCGAATGCACGCAGTCTAAGCCAAAAAAGAACGGTCGTTCAGATTATTCTGGCGCGGCACCTGCTCATCAAGCTTTTAATTAGACCGCTGTTTCTAAACGGACTGCAATGCAGCATGTCCGCCAGCCGCGATGCTGCCACCGGTTTCAGCGCGGCCGTTGCCGCATGGCAGCAAACGCACACCGGCCGCCACGCCGTTTCAGTAGCGGCCGGTGACGCCGGCGATGATCACGCCCAGTCGCAGCAGCATATAGGCCGCCCAGTTGCCCAGCCGGTGCAGCGGCGAGCGCCGCGCATGCACGTCGGGCAGCACGCGCACGCTGCGGTGCGCAATGGCGCGCTCCAGCGCTTCGCGCAGTTCAGCGGCGAAGGCCGCATCATAAACGGCAACGTTGGCCTCGCGCGCGAGCAGCAGGCTGAACGGGTCCATGTTGCTCGACCCGACCGTGGCCCAGGCCTCGTCGACCACCCCGACCTTGGCATGCAGGAAGCTCTCGGCGTACTCGTAGATCTCCACCCCGGCCTCGAGCAACGAGGCATAGAGCGCATGGGTGGCGTAGTGCTGCAGCCGGTATTCGACCATGCCCTGCAGCAGCAGCCGCACGCGCACGCCGCGCTCGCGGCAGGCCAGCAGCGCGCGCCGCATCTTGTGGCCGGGCAGGAAGTAGGCGTTGGCGAGGATCACGTCGTGGCGCGCCGCGCCCAGCGCGCGCAGGTATTCGCGCTCGATGGTGCGGCGGTTGCGCAGGTTGTCGCGCAGCAGCAGCGTGGCGCGGATGCCGCCGGTGGCTTCCGGGCGCGGCGGCAGGTCGGTCACCAGCGGGTAGTCGGCGACCGCCGCGGCGCGCTCGCTGCCGCGCGCCTCGCGCAGCGACAGCCGCCACCACAGCCGCTCGGACGACAGCGCGATGCGGTCCACCAGCGGCCCGCTGACCTGCACCGCGAAGTCATAGCGCGGCCCCAGGTTGGCGCCTTCGAAGGGACCGTGGTTGTGGTCGTCGATGATGTTGATGCCGCCGACGAAGGCGACATGGCGGTCGATCACGGCGACTTTGCGATGCAGCCGGCGCAGGTGGCGCCGCGCCAGGCGGAAGCCGCGCAAGGCGCGGTAGACGCGCAGGCGCACGCCGCCCGCGCGCAGCCGCTCGGCCAGCTCGGCGGGCATGTCGCCGGCGCCGAAACCGTCCACCGTCACCCGCACCGCCACCCCGCGCGCGGCGGCCCGGATCAGCGCGTCGGCGACGGCGCGGCCGACCTCGTCGTCGGCGTAGATGTAGGTTTCCAGCATGACCTGGAACGCGGCCTGGTCGATCGCGGCGATCAGCGCCGGAAAGAAGTCCTGGCCGCCGTGCAGCAGCCGCACGGTATTGCCGGTGGTGGGCTTGCCGCGGCGCCACGCCCAGCGCAGCATGTGGTGGCGATAGGTCGGCTCGACAATGGTGGCGGTGTCGTGCACCGGCGCGTCCTCGGCCTGGGCGGAGTGTGAGATCCGTGACATGCCGTGATTATCGGACAGTTTGCGGTGGGCAAGGCGCCGCCTGCACATTGGCGCGCCGAACTCTGCTATCGTCGATGCCGATGCGCTGCGCGCCGATACCGGCGACCAGGCAGACTCCCGACGCCCCTACGGAAACCATGGTGAAGGTATTCGGCATTACCGGTTCGTCCGGCAGCGGCAAGACCACGCTGCTGGACCAGCTCATCCCCTGCTTCGTCGGCGCCGGCCTGCGCGTGGCCGGCGTCAAGCACACCCACCACGGCTTCGATCCCGACACGCCCGGCAAGGATTCGTGGCGCATGCGCGCGGCCGGCTGCGCCAACGTCGTGCTGGTCGGCGCGCGCCACCTGACGCTGATGCGCCATTACCCCGAGGCGGTGCCGTCGCCCGAGCTCGACGACGCGCTCGCGGTGCTGCCGCCCGATACCGACCTGGTGCTGGTGGAAGGATACAAGCGCAGCGATTTTCCCAAGCTCGAAGTATTCCGCCCCGCGCTGGGCCGTGCACCGCTATGGGACGAGGTGCCGGGCGTGGTGGCGGTCGCGAGCGACGATCCCGCCGCCGTCGCCGCCATGACCACGCTGCCAGTGCTGGACCTGAACGATGCCCACGCGGTGTTCGCCTTTATCCGCGACTATCCCCTGCCCGGCCGCGACGGCGGCGCGGGCTGACCGGGCTCTGCCTCAGGCGGCCTTGTCCGCGGGCGCGTCCCGCTCCACCATTCCGCCGAGCGGATGGCCCAGCTCCGCCACCAGCGGCACGTGGTCGGAGCGTTGCGCCCAGTCGCGCCCGGTCAGCGCGTGGGCGCGCTCGATCTCGTAGCCGCGCACATAGATGCGGTCGAGCTGCCACCACGGCATATGGCTGGGAAAGGTGTGCAGCCGCGCCCCACGCGCATGCGAGGCCTCGACCGCGCCCAGCGTATTGCAGATCTGCGCGTCGAGCCGGTGGTTCCAGTCGTTGAAGTCGCCGGCGATCACCAGCGGCACGCCCGCCGGCACCACGTTCTGCACGCGCTCCACCAAGGCCTCGGCCTGGCGCGCACGGCTGCGCGCGAACAGGCCGAAATGCACGCAGATCAGGTGGGTCTCGACGCCGTGCACGTCCGCCACCGCGTGCAGCAACCCGCGCTGCTCGAAGCGGTGGTCGGAAATATCGAGGTTTTCGGACATCAGGATCGGATGGCGCGACAGGATCGCGTTGCCGTGATGGCCGTAGTCGTAGACCGCATTGCGGCCGTAGACCGAATGCGGGTACGCATCGGTTGCCAGGTAGTTGAGCTGGGTATGGTCGGGATCAAACAGCGCCGCCGCCACCAGGCGGTCGTTGCGGTCCTGCACTTCCTGCAGGAAGACGATGTCCGCATCCATGGCATGCAGGCCGGCCCGCACGTTCTGGATGCGCGGGCGCCGCGACAGGCCGGTCACCCCTTTGTGGATGTTGTAGGTGACCACGCGCAGCTTCATGGCCGGCCTCCGACGGCTGCCTCGCGGCTGGCATCGGCGCTCGCAGCGGCCGGCGCGCCGGCACCGCCCGCGCGCCATCCCAGCTGGCGGATGGCATCGGCATTGCTGCTGGAAAAGCACTGCTGCGCCGCCTGCTGCCACGGCAGCCACTTGTACTGCAGGTGTTCGCGTGGCGCCAGCGTCACCGGCAGCGCCTCGGCCACGCGCAGGCCGAACCAGTGCTCGGTATTGCGCGTCACCCCTTCGGCGTAGCGGTGGCGCCACTGCGGATAGATGTCGTACTGGATGGCATGGCCCCAGTCGGTCAGCTGGTGTTCGCCGGCGATGATGCCGGTTTCCTCGGCGACTTCACGCGCGGCGGTCAGAGCCAGGGGTTCGTCCAGGGTGTCGAGGCTGCCGGTGACGGACTGCCAGAAGCCCGGGCGATCGGCGCGTTCCAGCAGCAAGACTTGAAGATCTGGCGTGTAAATCACCACCAGCACGGATTCCGGGATCTTGTATGACATGGGTCTGGGCCAAAGGACAAACCCAAGGATAGCGCAGGCGCGCGCGCTTGCCACGGGAAAGCGCTGCGGCGCCCGTGCGCGGGCGCCGCAACTTGTGGCCGTGTCAGGCTGCGCTGCGCGCGCCCTGCATGCCGTGCGGGGCCAGGTAGGGTTCGGAGCTGCCGTGGCGCTGCCAGGTGTCGAACACCTGCGGCGATTCGCCGTGGCCCCAGGCCGCGCGCAGCTGCTCCATCAGCGGCGCCAGCGCCTGGCGGTAGCGCTTGGCGGCGGCATGCGCGTGGGTGGCCAGGGCGTCGGCGCGCTGGCGCACTTCGCCCTGCAGCCGCATCCGTTCCTGCGCGATTTCCTTCTCGCGCTGGCCCAGCGTGTTGTACTTCTGGATCAGGAAGCGCTGGTAATCGCCGCCATCCATGCCCTGCGCCGCCTGCGCGTTGACCTGCTCGAAGCGCAGCACGATGCTGCCGGTTTCCTGTTCGATATGGGCGGCCTCGGTATCCAGCGCCTGCAGCGCCTCCTGCACGCGCTGGGCGTCGCGGCGCAGCGCCTGCACCTGCGCGGCCTCGTCCTCGAACACGCGCTGCGCATCGAGGTAGGCCTGCACCACCGGTTGCGGCGCCACCACCAGCAGCGGATCGGCGCCATCGGCGCGCTGTCCGGCAAGCAGCGCATCGTCGGCCACGCGCAGGTTGCCCAGCTCGTCCAGCCAGCGTCCGCGCGTCATCACCACGCCGACGGTGTCCAGTGCCAGCCGGCGCAGGGCTTCGGCGCGCTGCATCTCGACCGGCTCGGCCGCCGCCTGGGGCGACGCCGCCTGCACCGCGTGGGCGATATCGGGCACGCACGCGGCCACCGTGGTCGCCACCGATTCGGACATGGCCTGCGCCGCGCGGCGCTGGGCGCGACGCAGCTCGAAACGGGCCAGCAGCATCATGATCAGTCCGGCCGCCAGCCAGGTCAGGATGGTTTCCTGGTGGGCCAGCAGGAACTGGCGGATCAGTTCGGTATCCAGGTTCAGGTTCACGAATTTCCTCCCGAGTGCCGGGGACCTTCATGACAGGGCCCCTCGGCAAATTGCGTGTCAAAGGAAGGAGACCGGCCCGCCGCCGGCTTCGTTCCGACCGGTAACAAATCGAAACCAATGCGCCGGGTGCCGATGTTGCGCAAAAAGCAAAAAAGCCGCGCAATCGCGCGGCTTTTCTTGCAGATCATGCGATCCGGAGCCGGTCAGGCGTTGGGCTTCGGTTCGGCGGTGCGCAGGCGGATATGCAGCTCGCGCAGCTGCTTCTCGTCGACCGAGCTCGGCGCCTGCGTAAGCAAGTCCTGGGCGCGCTGGGTCTTGGGGAAGGCGATCACGTCGCGGATCGAGTCGGCGCCGGCCATCATCGTGACGATGCGGTCCAGGCCGAAGGCCAGGCCGCCGTGCGGGGGCGCGCCGTACTGCAGCGCGTCGAGCAGGTAGCCGAACTTGGCACGCGCTTCCTCGTCGTTGATCTTGAGCGCGCGGAACACCTTGCTCTGGATGTCCGAGCGATAGATACGGACCGAGCCGCCGCCCATTTCCCAGCCGTTCAGCACCATGTCGTAGGCCTTGGCCACGCACTTGCCCGGATCGGTCTCGAGGTATTCCAGGTGCTCGTCCTTGGGGCTGGTGAACGGGTGGTGCATCGCCACCCAGCGGGCGTCTTCCTCGTCGTACTCGAACATCGGGAAGTCCACCACCCACAGCGGCTTCCAGGCGTCCTCGAACAGGCCATTGGCCTTGCCGAAGTCCGAGTGGCCGATCTTCAGGCGCAGCGCGCCGATCGAGTCGTTGACCACCTTGGCCTTGTCGGCGCCGAAGAAGATGATGTCGCCGTCCTGCGCGCCGGTGCGCTTCAGGATCTCGGCAATGGCGGCGTCGTGCAGGTTCTTGACGATCGGCGACTGCAGGCCGTCGCGGCCCTTGGCCACTTCGTTGACCTTGATCCAGGCCAGGCCCTTGGCGCCATAGATGCCGACGAACTGGGTGTAGGCATCGATCTCGCCGCGCGAGATGGCGCCGCCGCCGGGCACGCGCAGGCCGACCACGCGGCCGTTGTCGCTGTTGGCCGGGCCCGAGAACACCTTGAAGTCGACGTCCTTCATCACCTCGGTCAGCTCGGTGAATTCCAGCTTGACGCGCAGGTCAGGCTTGTCCGAGCCGAAGCGGGCCATGGCCTCGCGGAACTCCATCACAGGGAACCTGGCGTCCAGGTCGACGTCGATGGCGTTCTTGAACACCGTGCGCATCATGTCCTCGAACAGGTCGCGGATCTCCTGCTCGGTCAGGAACGAGGTCTCGCAGTCGATCTGCGTGAATTCGGGCTGGCGGTCGGCGCGCAGGTCTTCGTCGCGGAAGCACTTGGTGATCTGGTAGTAGCGGTCGAAGCCCGACACCATCAGCATCTGCTTGAAGATCTGCGGCGATTGCGGCAGCGCGAAGAAGTGGCCCGGGTTCACCCGCGACGGCACCAGGTAGTCGCGCGCGCCTTCGGGCGTGCTCTTGCCCAGCATCGGCGTCTCGATGTCGATGAAGCCCTGCGCGTCCAGGTACTTGCGCACTTCCATCGCCACCTTGTAGCGCAGGCGCAGGTTGTACTGCATCTGCGGGCGGCGCAGGTCCAGCACGCGGTGCGTCAGGCGCGTGGTTTCGGACAGGTTGTCGTCGTCGAGCTGGAACGGGGGCGTGACCGACGGGTTCAGCACGGTCAGCTCATGGCACAGCACCTCGATCTTGCCCGAGGTCAGGTTGGCGTTCTCGGTGCCGGCCGGGCGCGGGCGCACCTTGCCAGTGACGCGGATGCAGAACTCGTTGCGGATCTCTTCCGCGGCCTTGAACATCTCGGGGCGATCCGGGTCGCACACCACCTGCACCAGGCCCTCGCGGTCGCGCAGGTCGATGAAGATCACGCCGCCATGGTCGCGGCGGCGCTGGACCCAGCCGGTCAGGGCCACTTCCTGGCCCGAGAATTGTTCGGTCACCAGACCGCAGTAGTGAGTACGCATGGAGGACATAAGGAGATTCCCGGTAAAACGCGGCTGCCCGACAGCATCGGCCAGCCCGTGATCAGTTTGGAGGCTCAAGGATCGGTAGTCTGGACCGGTTCCTCGCTGCTGGACCCGCCGGCCGGACTCGTGGATACCGGCCGGGGCGCGCTGCCGTTCTTGCGCGGCAATTCCGCCGGTGCCACCACGCCCATCGAGACGATGTACTTGAGCGCGGCGTCGACGGTCATGTCGAGTTCGATGGTGTCGGCCTTGGGCATCATCAGGAAGAAGCCCGAGGTCGGATTGGGGGTGGTCGGCACGTAGACGCTGACGTACTCGCCCTGCAGGTGGTTCTGCACGTCGCCGCCGGGGCGCCCGGTCAGGAAGGCGATGGTCCACGAGCCCTCGCGCGGGTACTGCACCAGCAGCGCCTTGCGGAAGGCGTTGCCCGACGACGACAGCAGCGTGTCGGACACCTGCTTGACGCTGGTGTAGATCGGCCCGACCACCGGAATATGGCCCAGCAGCGCTTCCCACCAGCGCACCAGGCGCTGGCCGATGAAGTTATGCGCGAGCAGCCCGACCAGCAGGATGAACAGCAGCGTCAGGATCGCGCCCAGGCCGGTCACGCGCTTGCCGAACATCAGCCGGTCCGGACGCCAGGCTTCCGGCAGCAGCGCCAGGCTCTGGTCCATCGTGCCGATGATCAGGCTGAGCACCCACAGCGTGATGCCCAGCGGCACCAGCACCAGCAGCCCGGTCAGGAACCAGGTCTTGAGGGCGGAAGTCTTCTTGGCGACCACGTGACGATCCGGATCAGTGGCAGGCGCAGGCGCTGCCGCAACCGCCGGCAGCCGGCACCGCGCTCGCTGCAGCCGTGCCGCTCGACGACGATTCGGCCGCCGCCGGCGCGCTCGCCGCAGCCGCTGCAGTGCCGCCGGTGGCCGCGGGCGCGCTGGCGCCGCCGCTGCCGCCGCGGAAGTCAGTCACGTACCAGCCCGAGCCCTTGAGCTGGAAGCCGGCAGCGGTCAGCTGCTTCTTGAACGCGCCGGCGGCGCCGCAGGACGGGCAGTCCGTCAGCGGGGCATCGCTCATTTTCTGCAGCACATCGCGCCCGTGGCCGCAGGCGTCGCAACGGTAGGCATAGATCGGCATGGTGTTATTTCGCGAGAAAACTTGGGAATCGGTACCAGGACGGGCATCGCCGCCAGCCGGGGCGGCCGCGGGAATCATCCCGCGCGGCGATGCAAAGCCTTGAATTATAAACCGTTCCGGGGCCGCCTGATCGGCGGAAATAAGGGGGGTGGGCACCCCCGCGCCGTCAGGCGATATGGACTTCCTTGACCGGCGCGTGATCTGCGATCCACTGCGGCAGCAGCGAGCCGATCACCATGCCGCTGACCGAGAACAGCAGTCCCACCATCTGCGGCGGCACCACGGCATCGGCAAAGGCGATCTCGCAGGTCAGCCACGACGACAGGCCCAGCAGGATCGCCGCCAGCCCGCCCTGGCGGGTCGCGTGCTTCCAGAACATGCCGAAGGCCAGCGGCACGAACGACGACACCAGTGTGACCTTGTAGGCATTTTCGACCATATGGAAGATCGACAGGTGCGAGTTCAGCGCGAACAGCGTCACCAGCGTGGTGAACACCAGCACCACGGTCTGCATCACGCGCAGGAACTGCTTGTCGTCGAGATGGCGGAAATACGGGCGCAGGATGTTCTCGGCAAAGGTCACCGACGGCGCCAGCAGCGTCGCCGAGGCGCAGCTCTTGATCGCCGACAGCAGCGCGCCGAAGAACATCACCTGGGCGAACATCGGCGCGTGCTGCAGGATCAGCTGCGGCAGGATCAGCTGCGAGTCGGTGTCGATGTACTTGGCCACCATGCCCGGGTCGATCAGCGTGGCCGAATACGCCAGGAACATCGGGATAAAGGCGAAGCAGAAATACAGCACGCCGCCCAGCACCGAGGCGCGCCCGGCGATCTGCTCGGTGCGCGACGAGGTCACGCGCTGGAACACGTCCTGCTGCGGGATCGAGCCCAGCATCATGGTGAACAGCGCCGCGGCGAAGCCGATGATCTGCACGAAATCCAGTGCCGGCAGGAACTCGAACTTGCCCGCCGCGGCCGCGTGCGACACCACCGCCGTGACGCCGCCGGCCTGGCCACTGACCTCGTAGCCGATATACATCATGCCGATCACGATGATGATCATCTGGATGAAGTCGGTGATCGCCACCGACCACATGCCGCCGAACAGCGTATAGACCAGCACGCTGGCGGCGCCGATCATCATGCCGGCCTCCTGCGACAGCGCACCGTCCGACACCGTATAGAACACCAGCCCCAGCGCCTTGATCTGCGCCGCCACCCAGCCCAGGTACGAGACCACGATGCACAGCGTGGTAAGCACCTCGGCCAGCCGGCCATAGCGGTTGTGGTAGTAGTCGCCGATGGTCAGCAGGTTCATCCGGTACAGCGGCCGGGCAAAGAACAGTCCGACCAGGATCAGGCACAGCGACGACCCGAACGGGTCCGACACCACGCCCGACAGGCCTTCCTTCAGGAACACGGCGGGGATGCCCAGCACCGTCTCCGAGCCGAACCAGGTGGCGAAGACGGTGGCGGTGACGATATGGAACGGCAGGCTGCGCCCGGCGACGGCGAAATCGGTGGTGTTGCGCACGCGCAGCGCCGCCCACAGGCCGATGCCGACCGAGATTACCCAGTAGATGATGACAAACCAGATCAGCATGCCGCTGCCCTATGCAGAAGGTGCCCTTGTGGCGAAAAACCGAATGCCGGGCGGCAGGGCGCGGGTGCGCGCGCGGGGCCCGGAGTCCAATTCATCGGTCGGGGCCGCATATCGGGGTGCCTGGCGCTGTCCCGGCGAGGCGGGAAACGCGGCGGGGGCCCGCGGTCGTAGCCGAATCAAAACGCGGATTATAGCGACGCAGACCGGCGCGGGCGAAAAAAATTCCCCGCTGGCGCGAATGCGCCACGCGGGGGCACCGCCGGCGCCACAAGCCGGATGCCCGGCGGCGGGTTCAGCCGCCGCGCCGGCGCCATACCTGCCAGCGCTCCTGTCCCTGGAACACCGGCAGCGGCGCGGCCGAGGGGCGGTCCTCGATGCGCTCGAAGGCCGGCCCGAGCAGCGCATCGAGCTCCGCTTCCGGCATCGCGAACGGCGGTCCGCCGCGGTTCTCTCCCAGGTAGAAGTAGCCAGCCAGCAGCCCGCCCGGCGGCAGCAACTCGGCCACGCGAGCGCCATAGGCCGCGCGCAGCGCCGGCGGCAGCGCGCACAGGAAGGCGCGCTCGTAGATCAGCTCGCACGCCGGCTGCGGCGTGAAGGCGAAGAAATCGCCCTGCTGCACCACCGCCCCGGCCGGCCCTAGCGCGCGCCGCGCCGACGCCACCGCCTGCGCAGAGAAGTCGATCGCCGTCACCGGCCAGCCGCGCTCGAACAGCCACGCCGCCTCCCAGCCGTTGCCGCAGCCGGGCACCAGCGTGGGACACGGCTGGCGGCCTTCGACAAAGCAGCGGAATTCCTCGGGCACGCCGCCCAGGTCCCAGGGCGTGAAGCCTTCCTTGAAGCGCTCGTCCCAGAACGCCGGGTCGCCGGCGTTGCGCGTGGTAAAGCCGGGCACCGGCCTGGTGGTATCGCCCATGGGTCTGCCTCCGTCCCGTTGTTATCGCGGCATGCGCCTACCAGTAGCCCGCCCAGCCCAGCACGTGGGTCAGCACGATGCCGGCGACAAAGCCGCCCACCAGCAGCACCGCGGTGCCGAGCAGCCGGTTGGTGCGGCGCTGCTCCACCACCAGCATCGCCAGCAGCTTGTCCTGCTCGCCGTTGGTGGTGAGCGCCCGCCGCTCCAGGAACTGGTGCGCCAGGCGCGGGAAGTCGGGCAGCATCTTGGCCCACAGCGGCGCCTCGACCTTGATCCGCTCCCAGGCGCCCTGCCAGCCCACCTGCTCGTGCATCCAGCGCTCCAGGAACGGCTTGGCGGTCTTCCACAGGTCCAGGTCCGGATCGAGCTGGCGGCCCAGCCCTTCGATATTGAGCAGGGTCTTCTGCAGCAGCACCAGCTGCGGCTGGATCTCGACGTTGAAGCGGCGCGAGGTCTGGAACAGCCGCATCAGCACCATGCCCAGCGAGATTTCCTTCAGCGGCTTGTCGAAGTAGGGCTCGCAGCAGGCCCGCACCGCGCTTTCCAGTTCTTCGACGCGGGTCTCGGGCGGGACCCAGCCGGATTCCACGTGCAGCAGCGCCACGCGGTGGTAGTCGCGGCGGAAGAAGGCGATGAAGTTCTGCGCCAGGTAGTTCTTGTCGAATTCCGACAGCGCGCCGACGATGCCGAAGTCCAGCGCGATATAGCGGCCGAAGGTCTCGGGCTGCACCGACACCAGGATGTTGCCCGGATGCATGTCGGCATGGAAGAAGCCGTCGCGGAACACCTGGGTGAAGAAGATCTCGACGCCCTCCTCCGCCAGCTGGTGCATGTCGACGCCGGCGGCCTTGAGCGATTCGGTGCGCGAGATCGGGATGCCGTGCATGCGCTCCATCACGAACACCGTGCTGCTGCACCAGTCCCAGAACACCTCGGGCACCAGCAGCAGGCTGGTGTCGGCAAAGTTGCGGCGCAGCTGGCTGGCGTTGGCCGCCTCGATCATCAGGTCGAGCTCGTCGTGCAGGTACTTGTCGAACTCGGCCACCACCTCGCGCGGCTTCAGGCGCTTGCCGTCGGCCCAGAAGCGCTCGAGCCAGGTCGCCATGTCGCGCATCAGCGCCAGGTCGCTGTCGATCACCGGCAGCATGCCCGGGCGCAGCACCTTCACCGCGACCTCGCGCCCATGGCAGGGGCCGCCCTTGAGCGTGGCGAAGTGGACCTGCGCGATCGAGGCGCTGGCCACCGGTTGGTGCTCGAAGGTCTCGAACAGCTGGTCCAGCGGGCGTCCGAGCGAGCGCTCGATGATCCTGACCGCCACCGCCGAATCGAACGGCGGCACCTGGTCCTGCAGCTTGGCCAGTTCGTCGGCAATATCCGGCGGCATCAGGTCGCGCCGGGTCGACAGCACCTGGCCGAACTTGACGAAGATCGGGCCCAGCCGCGTCAGCGCCAGCCGCAGCCGCACGCCGCGCGGCATGTCGAGCTTGCGGCCGATGGTGATGACCCGCACCAGGAAACGGATCCTGCGGCTGCTGAAGCCGGAGAGCACCAGCTCGTCCAGGCCGTAGTAGAGGATGACGAAAAGGATCTTGCCAAGGCGCAGGAGGCGGGTCATTCGGGAGTCTTCACGGGGCCGGGCAGGCAGTCAGTGGATGATCGGGGGGAAGCGCGGCTTGGCCGCCTCAGCGGTGCGGCGACGGCAGCTTGCCGGACGGGCCGGAGGAGCCCGGCGCTGGCGGCGTGCCGCCGCGCTCCAGGCGCTCCAGCCGCTTCTCCAGCCGCGCCAGGCGGTCGCGCACCTGGCCCACGCCGGCGCCAAAGTCATCCAGCGCGGCGTGGCGCACCAGGGTCGGCTGTTCGTCGAGCAGGTAGTCGGTGACGTTGTCCAGCAGCGCCCGGCCCACGCGCGTGGCCTGCTCATGGACCTGGCGCGCGCCGTCGACCACGCGCTGCGCCACGCTGTCGCTGACCGGCCCGCCCAGGATGCCGCGCAGCGCGCGCGACAGGTCCTCGGCGGCGTCCCAGCGCAGGTTGCGCGCCAGCGTCGACACCGTGTTGGCCAGCTCGGCGTCGCCCTCGATGCGCACATGGCGCATGGCGGCGGCCTGGCCGCCTTCGGCCACGTCGGCGGCAACCAGCGGCCACTGCTGCACCGGCACGCGCAGCGTCACCGCGGGCGCCTCGGCCGCGGGTGCCAGCTCCGTGCAGCCGTGCTCGGTCACCTTCAGCGACAGCTCGAAGGCGGCGGCATCGAAACGGATCACGCGTCCGGCAAACGGCGCCAGCTGGTTGCGGGCCCACGGCTCCTGCTCGAGCAGGTGGTTCAGTGCCGCAACGGCAGGCGTGGCCAGGGCGGAAGGCAGAGTATTCATGACAGCGCGGTTGGCGGGCAGGCGGCGACGCGCGGGACCGGCGTCGCAAACAAAAAGGCCCACGCTTTCGCGTGGGCCTCCATTCTAAGCTACTCCCCCCGGCGCATCATCGCCGCGGGGTGCGGCATCAGGACTCTTGCTGGATCCCGGCCAGCAGCCAGCCGCCGCTGCCGGAGACCGGCTTGGACAGGTTCCAGACCTCGCCGAACGGCTGCGCCGCCTCGCCCGCCTTCTCGCGGATCATGCCCGAGAAACGCACGCTGGCCAGGTGCTGGGCCGGCGACGACTCGATGCCGAGCAGCTGGGCTTCGAGCGTGACCACGTCGGTCTTGTTGACCTCGGCGCCGCGCTCGGCCAGGTCCATCTTGATCTCGGCGAACATCTCCGGCGTGGTGAACTCGCGGATATCGTCCAGGTTGCCGGCATCCCAGGCGGCCTGCAGGCGCACGAAATGGACCTTGGCATTGCGCAGGAAGGATTCGGCGTCGAAGTCGGCCGGCACGCCCCACGGCTGCTGCGCCACGGCACCCGCTGCGACCGGCGCTGCGGATGCCGGCAGGACCGGGCTGCCCGACACGTTGCCCGACACATTGCCCGACGAAACCGGCGTCGGCTCGCCGCGGAACATCGGCTCCGCGTTGCGGCCGAGGTTCGGCGCGCCGCCGGCACCGGCATAGGCCGGCTGAGCCGTGCGCTTGCTGCCACGGAACTTGCGGATCAGCCAGATCGCGGCAAAGGCCACCAGCGCGATCAAGATCAGGTTGGACAGGAAGGTCAGCGCCGCGCCGCCCAGGCCGAAGTGCGACAGCAGCCAGCCGATGCCCAGGCCGGCGGCGATGCCGCCGAGGATGCCGCCCCAGTTGCGCTTGGGCGCCGCGGCCGCGGCCGCGCCGGCTGCGCCAGCCGTGGCCGGTGCCGCCTGCTGTGCGGGTTGCTGCGCCTGCTGCGTGGGCGAGCTGGGCTGGGTCTGCTGGCGCTGGGTCACCGACTCGGACTGCTTGCCAATGCTGCGCGAGCCGCCCATGCGCTTGGCCTCGGCGTCGAACGCCATGCCGACGGCCAGCGCCGTGACCAGCGACCCCACCAGGAATTTTCCACGAATTGACGACATATGCTGTTATCCCCTGTCAGTTTCACCCATATACGGGCGAGCATGGCGATTTCAAGTGTTCTTTCAAGTGTTCTCAATACTTGCGCCCGACGTGGAGCGCCACCACTCCGGCCGTCAGATTGAAGTATTCGACATTCTCCAGGCCTGCATGTTCCATTAAGCGTACAAGCGAAACCTGGTCTGGATGCATTCTGATCGATTCCGCGAGATAGCGATAGCTGGGGGCATCCCCTGCCACGCGCTGGCCCAGCCACGGCAGCACCTGGAAAGAATAGACGTCGTAGGCCTTCTCCAGCGGCTTCCAGACCTTGGAGAACTCCAGCACCATGACCTTGCCGCCCGGCTTGACCACGCGGCGCATTTCGGCCAGGGCGGCTTCCTTGTGCGTCATGTTGCGCAGGCCAAAGGCGACCGTGACCAGGTCGAAGTAGTTGTCGGGGAACGGAATCTTCTCCGCGTCGCACAGTGCCACCGGCGTGACGATGCCCTTGTTGAGCAGCCGGTCGCGGCCCACGCGCAGCATCGACTCGTTGATGTCGGTCAGCCAGACCTGTCCGGTCGGGCCGGCCTGCTTCGCGAACGCCTTGGCCAGGTCGCCGGTGCCGCCGGCAATGTCCAGCACCTTGTGACCCGGGCGCACCCCGGCCTGCGCGATGGTGAACATCTTCCAAAGCCGGTGCATGCCGCCCGACATCAGGTCGTTCATCACGTCGTACTTGCTGGCCACCGAATGGAACACGCCGGCAACCTTGCCGGCCTTTTCCGTTTCGTCGACCTTTTCGAACCCGAAGTGGGTTTCACTCATCTTTCAAGACTCCAGGATTGTCGGGGGCGGCTCAGTGATGGCCGCAGGCGTGCCCGCCGCCGGCGGCGGGCATCGGGGTGTCGCGATCGGCCCCGGCCGCTGCCAGGCGCTGCAGGTAGTCCTGCCACAACGCGTCCTGGTTGTCGCCCAGGCGGTACAGCAGGTCCCACGAATAGATGCCGGTGTCGTGGCCGTCGGAAAAGCGGATCTGGATGGCGTAGTTGCCGACCGGCTCGACCGCGTCGACGCCGACCTCGCGCTTGCCGGTCTGCAGCACCTCCTGCCCCGGGCCATGGCCCTGGACTTCGGCGGAGGGCGAATACACGCGCAGCAGCTCGAACGGCAGCCGGAAGCTGCGGCCATTGTCGAAGCCGATCTCGAGCACGCGCGATTGCGTGTGCACCGTCAGCGCGGTGGGATGGGGGGTGTCTTTTTCCAGGCCTGCCATGGTGATCGCGGCCCGCTGAGGGGCGCCGGTGAGGGTGATTGCCGCATGATGCCGCCGTGGCCGCGCCGGCTGCCGCGGCAGCCCCGCATCACGCTTCGCATACGACCCGATAGCTTACCCCAGGCTCGCCGGCTTGCGCAGCCCGGGCCGCTTCCGCGTCCTGCGGCACGTAGCGCAGCCTGCGCTGGTGGAACGCCGCCACGGTGCTGCGGTGCGCAATGCTGACGATCGCCGTTTGCGGCAACTGCTCCACCATCAGCTGGTACATGGCGCGCTCGGTATCCTCGTCCAGCGCGCTGGTGGCTTCGTCGAGGAACAGGTAATCGGGCTTCTGCAGCAGCGCGCGCGCAAAGGCCAGGCGCTGCTGCTCGCCCGGCGACAGCCGCAGGGACCAGTTGTCGAACACGTCGAGCTGGTCCGCCAGCGCGGCCAGGCGGGTCTGGCGCAGGGCTGCCTGCAGGACTTCCTTGCTGTGCTCGGTGCCCGCGTCCGGGTAGGCCAGCGCATCGGCCAGCGTGCCGATCGGCAGGTAGCTGCGCTGTGGCAGGAACAGCCGGCGCGCGCCCTCCGGCATGGTCACGGTGCCGCTGCCGTACGGCCAGATTCCGGCGAGCGCGCGGAACAGCACGCTCTTGCCGCAGCCTGATGGGCCGCTGACCAGCCAGCGCTCGCCCGGCGCCACCGCCAGCGAGAACGGCGCCACCAGCGGCCGCTGGCCCACCGCCGCGCCGCGCGCTGCACGCACCGGCAAGGCCAGCGCCAGGCTGTCGATGGCGATGCCGTCCTGCGGCTTGCCGTGGTAAGCCACCTCGATATCGCGGCTGCCGTCCTGCGACGCGTCCTGCCGCTCGGCCACGCGGATGGCTTCGTGGAAGTCGATCAGGCGGTTGGCCGCCGCCTTCCAGCCCACCAGCGTGGCATAGCTGTCGACAAACCATGACAGCGCGCCCTGCACCTGGCCGAACGCGGAACTGGTCTGCATCAGCCCGCCCAGCGTCATCTTGCCGGCGAAGTAGCGCGGCGCCGCGACCAGGATCGGGAAGATGATGGCGAACTGCGCATAGCCGGAACTGACGAAAGTCAGCCGCCGCGTATAGCGCATCAGCTGGTTCCAGTTGGCGCGGATGCGGTCGAAGCGCGCGCGCAGGCCGGCCTGCTCGGTCGGCTCGCCGCGGTACAGCGCCACCGGCTCGCTGTTCTCGCGCAGGCGCACCAGCGTGAAACGGAAGTCCGCTTCGTATTGCTCCTGCTGGAAGTTCAGCCCGATCAGCGGGCGGCCGACCACGTGCGCCACCAGCGAGCCGATCACCGCATAGCCTGCCGCGAACCAGACCATATAGCCCGGGATGGTCCACTCGGTGCCGCCCAGCGCGAAGCTGATCGGCCCGGACACGGTCCACAGGATGCCGACGAAGGACAGCAGCGTCACCACCGAGTTGAGCAGCCCCAGCGACAGCGACAGCGCGCCGTCGGTAAACAGGCGCAGGTCATCGGCAATCCGCTGGTCGGGGTTGTCGGTGGCGTGGGTCTGTTCGATGCGGTAGTAGGCCTGGTGCCCGAGCCAGTGCCCCATGAAGCGGCCGGTCATCCAGGTACGCCAGCGCATCTGCAGCATCATGGTGTAGTACTGGCGCGAAATCGCCGCGACGATGAAGAACGCCGCGATCCACGAGAAGCGCAGCAGCAGCACCTTGAACGAGGCATAGTCGCGCTGCTCCAGCGCGTTGTAGAACACGCGGTTCCATTCGTTGAGGAGCACGTTGATATAGACGATGCCCAGGTTCAGGGCGATCACCAGGGTAAGCAGGCCAAGGCCCGCCACGCGGTCTTCGGATTTCCAGTAGGGCTTGATCAGCGCCCAGGTCGCTGCCATGCGCAGCCGGCTCTGGATCTTGAGGGCCTTGGCAGGAACGGCCGGGCCCGGTACGGTGACTGAGGTCGGAGTGGAGGACATAGCGACAGCGCTTGACCCGCCAGCGGATGCCGGCCGGGCTTGTTGTTCTGGATACCGTGGCGACGGGCCGCGGCGTCAACAGCATTCAGACGGCCGGGGCCGCGCGCGGGTTCCGCGCCCTTCAGGCGTCGTCGGCCTGGAGCAGTGAAAGCGCCGTGCGCAGCGCCGGCAGCCGGCTGGCCAGCTCCTGCACGCGCACGGTATCCGCTGCGCGCTGCGGCGCGGCCCAGATGGCCTCGGGGAAATGCGTGTCCCAGCGGTAGCGCGGAATGATGTGCCAGTGCAGGTGGGGCACCATGTTGCCGAAAGCGGCCAGGTTGACCTTATCAGGCGTCATCACCTCGCGCACCACCCGCTCCGCGCGCGCGACCAGCCGCATCAGCCACGCCTGGTCGCCCTCGTCCAGGTCGCTCAACTCGGCCACGTGGTCGTTCCAGACGATGCGGCAGAAGCCGGGAAAACGGTCATGCTCGACCAGGATCAGGCGGGCGCGGTCGCCCATCCAGACCAGTTCGCCGCCGTCGGAGCGGCACAGGGCGCAGTCGGGAACTCCGCTCATGAGGTGATTTTATCCATGGATGCTTGTTGTTCGCGACAAGGCTCGCTGTCGTTTCCGCATATGCAAAAAACGTGCAGAGAATACCGTTTTCAGGTTTGGCTTATTGTTTCCCTTCTCTGCCGCTGGAATAGTGATTGCCTCCAGGCAACAATCAAATAGTAGTCATGACCAGCTGCGTGCACCGCAAACAGGCAAATCGATGGATCGCCGCCCTCAGACTTTGCGCGCTCCTGCTCTGGAGTATGAGCCTTGCTTCCCCGGCGGCCGCCGACTGCACTGTCACCAGCGGCAATCCCGGCACTGCAACCATCTCGCTACCGGCAACAATCAGTGTACCGCGCGACACGCCGGCGGGAACCGTTCTCTACGACAGCAACTGGGTTACGGCCGGCCCGGTAAATATTTCGTGCAGCGGCACGTTCCAGTACACGTATGGCTATGCGAGCCCGATGCAGCTGGTGCCCGGCTACAGCAACGTATACCAAACGACTGTCCCCGGCGTCGGCATCAAGGCGGGCTGGGCAAACTGGATGTCCGGCACGCCCGGCATCGACAGCGCCCCGCTGGCCTCGCCGCCGGTATCTCAAGCCATTACCAACCAGGCCTGGACCCCATACGGCCCGATGAGCCGCTACCGCGTGCAGATGGTTGTCACGGGACCGGTGATGCCGGGTACCGTTACGCTGCCACCCCTGCTGGCGCAAGCCAGTTATGGCTCGCTGACCGTTGCCCAGCTGATGATAAGCGGCAATACGCAGATCATCGCCCCGGCCTGCACCGTGCAGACCCCTTCCTTGACCGTCAACATGCCGCAGCTCAGCGCCTCCGCCTTCCAGGCCACGGGCTCGACAGCCGGCCAGACCGCATTCAGGCTGTTGCTCAGCTGTTCCGGCCCGACTGCCATCGCCATGACCCTCACCGATGCCACGCAGCCCGGCAACACCGGCAGCAACCTGTCGCTGGCAAGCGGGTCGAGTGCCGGTGGGGTGGCCTACCAAATCCTCTACAACGGCACGCCGATGAATTTCGGGCCCGCGTCGGCGCTAGCCGGCAACCTCCACCAGTTCAATGTCGGCACCGTGACCGGCGCCAGCGACATGCAAGTCCCGCTGACTGCGCGCTACATCCGTACCGGCACTGTGACGCCGGGCACGGCCAATGCCGCCGCGACGTTCACAATGAGCTATCAATAACGGCGCAGAAGCGCCGTACAACAGCCCCCGCAGCGGGGAATGCCGTTCAGTTAACGACCGTCGTTCCCGCGCATGCGGGAACCCAGTGACTTTCAAAGACGCTGGATTCCCGCCTGCGCGGGAATGACGGTAGGGAGCCATTTCTCGCGTAGCCGACGACTGGCTCCCCTTGCACTTCAGACCAGCACCCTCTCAATGCCGCCGGCATTGGCCTTCTGCACGTATTCGGGAAGCCAGTTCTCACCCAGCAGGTGCTTGGCCATCTCGATCACGATGTAGTCCGCCTGCACCGACGCATCTTCCTTGTAGCGCGACAGTCCCTGCAGGCACGACGGGCAGCTGGTCAGGATCTTGACGTCGCCGGTAAAGCCATCGGCACGCAGCTTGTCGGCACCCCTGGTCATTTCCTCTTCCTTGCGGAAGCGGACCTGCGTCGAGATATCCGGGCGCGTCACCGCCAGCGTGCCCGACTCGCCGCAGCAGCGCTCGTTCTTCTCGATCTTGCCCAAACCCGTGTTGCCGCCCATCAGGTCGTTGACCAGCTTGGTCGGGTCCATGGTCTTGATCGGGGTGTGGCAGGGATCGTGGTACATGTAGCGCGTACCGGTCACGCCCTCCAGCTTGACGCCCTTCTCGAGCAGGTACTCGTGGATGTCGATGATGCGGCAGCCCGGGAAGATCTTCTCGAATTCATACCCGGCCAGCTGGTCGTAGCAGGTGCCGCAGCTGACCACCACGGTCTTGATGTCGAGGTAGTTCAGCGTGTTGGCCACGCGGTGGAACAGCACGCGGTTGTCGGTGACGATCTTCTCGGCCTTGTCGTACTGGCCGCTGCCGCGCTGCGGATAGCCGCAGCACAGGTAGCCCGGCGGCAGCACGGTCTGCACGCCGACATGCCACAGCATCGCCTGCGTTGCCAGCCCGACCTGCGAGAACAGCCGCTCCGAGCCGCAGCCCGGGAAGTAGAACACCGCTTCCGATTCCGGCGAGGTCGCCTTCGGGTCGCGGATGATCGGCACGATCTCGTTGTCTTCGATGTCGAGCAGCGCGCGCGCGGTCTTCTTGGGCAGGTTGCCCGGCATCTTCTTGTTGATGAAGTGGATCACCTGCTCGCGCACCGGCGGCTTGCCCACGGTCGCGGGCGGATGCGCGGTCTGCTTCTTCGCCAGCTTCTTCAGTACGTCGTTGCCCAGGCGCTGCGCCTTGTAGCCCCAGTCGATCATGACCTTGCGGGTCAGGTTGATGGTCTCGGGGTTGGTGGCGTTGAGGAAGAACATCGACGCCGCGGTGCCGGGGTTGAACTTCTTCTGCCCCATCTTGCGCAGCAGGTTGCGCATGTTCATCGAGACGTCGCCGAAGTCGATCTTGACCGGGCACGGCGTCACGCACTTGTGGCACACGGTGCAGTGGTCGGCCACGTCGGAGAACTCGTCCCAGTGCTTGACCGAGATGCCGCGGCGGGTCTGCTCTTCATACAGGAAGGCCTCGACCAGCAGCGAGGTCGCCAGGATCTTGTTGCGCGGGCTGTACAGCAGGTTGGCGCGCGGCACGTGGGTGGCGCACACCGGCTTGCACTTGCCGCAGCGCAGGCAGTCCTTGACGCTCTCCGCAATCGCACCGATGTCGCTCTGCTGCATGATCAGCGACTCGTGCCCCATCAGGCCGAACGACGGCGTGTAGGCATTGCGCAGGTCGGCGCCGGGCAGCAGCTTGCCCTTGTTGAAGCGGCCCTGCGGATCGACCTTCTGCTTGTAGGCGCGGAAGTCGCCAATCTCGGCCTCGGTCAGGAACTCCAGCTTGGTGATGCCGATGCCGTGCTCGCCCGAGATCACGCCATCGAGCGAACGCGCCAGGTCCATGATGCGGGCCACCGCGCGGTGCGCGTCCTGCAGCATGTCGTAGTCGTCGGAGTTGACCGGGATGTTGGTGTGCACGTTGCCGTCGCCGGCGTGCATGTGCAGCGCCACGAAGACGCGGCCGCGCAGCACCTGCTTGTGGATCTTCTGGGCTTCGTCCAGGATCGGCTTGAATTCGCCGCCGTTGAAGATCTTGCGCAGCTCGGCACGGATCTCGTTCTTCCACGACACGCGGATGGTGCGGTCCTGCAGCAGGTGGAACACGCTGGCGTCCGGCTGCTGGTGCAGCCGCGCCTCGAACTCCTGCCCCAGCAGCCCCAGCCCGTGCCCGATCAGCGAGGCCTTGGCCTGCGCCAGCGGCGTGTCCAGGTGGGCTTGCAGGTAGCGCCAGCGCGCGCGGATCTCGCGCAGCAGCGTCAGCGCGTGCTGCACGCGGTCTTCCAGCAGTTCGGCGCTGGGGATTTCGTTGGCGTCGTCGCTGCGGCCCAGCGGCAGGTTGCCGCGCGCGAAGAACGCTTCGAGCGTGTCGACCAGCTGCAGCTTGCTCTTGATCGACAGCTCGATATTGATGCGCTCGATGCCGTCGGTGTACTCGCCCATGCGGTTGAGCGGGATCACCACGTCTTCATTGATCTTGAAGGCGTTGGTGTGCTTGGCGATGGCGGCGGTGCGCGAGCGGTCCAGCCAGAACTTCTTGCGCGCCTCGGGGCTGACGGCGATAAAGCCTTCGCCGCTCTTGCCGTTGGCCATGCGGATCACTTCCGAGGTGGCGCGCGCCACGGCGTCTTCATCGTCGCCGACGATATCGCCGATCAGCACCATCTTCGGGAAGGCGTTGCGCTTGCTCTTGGTGGCGTAGCCGACCGCGCGCAGGTAGCGCTCGTCCAGGTGCTCCAGGCCGGCCAGGATGGCGCCGCCCGGCTTCTTGGTCTCGGCGTCCAGGAAGTCCTTGATCTCGACGATGCTGGGGATGGCGTCGCGCGCCTGGCCGAAGAACTCCAGGCACACGGTGCGGATGAACTTCGGCATGCGGTGCAGGATCCAGCGCGCGCTGGTGATGATGCCGTCGCAGCCTTCCTTCTGCACGCCGGGCAGGCCGGCCAGGAACTTGTCGGTGACGTCCTTGCCCAGGCCTTCCTTGCGGAACTTGCGGCCCTCGATGGCGAGCGTCTCGGTGCGCAGCACCTTCTCGCCCGGGGCGCGGTTGCCGTCCGACCACTTCAGCTCGAAGGTGGCCACCGGCACGTCATGGATCTTGCCCAGGTTGTGGTCCAGCCGGGTGATTTCCAGCCAGTTGCCCTCCGGGTCCACCATGCGCCACCAGGCCAGGTTGTCGAGCGCGGTGCCCCACAGCACGGCCTTCTTGCCGCCGGCGTTCATGGCGACATTGCCGCCGATGCACGAGGCGTCGATCGAGGTCGGGTCGACCGCGAACACCAGGCCGGCGCGGTCGGCGGCATCGGCCACGCGGCGCGTCACCACGCCGGCGCCGGAGAAGATGGTCGCGACCTTGTGCGACACGCCCGGCAGGTCGGTCTGCTCGACCGGACCCAGCTGCTCCAGCTTCTCGGTATTGATCACCGCGCTCATCGGCGTCAGCGGCACGGCACCGCCGGTATAGCCGGTGCCGCCCCCGCGCGGGATGATGGTCAGGCCGAGCTCGAAGCAGCCCTTGACCAGGCCGGCGATCTCTTCCTCGGTATCCGGCGTCAGCACCACGAACGGGTATTCCACGCGCCAGTCGGTGGCGTCGGTCACGTGCGACACGCGCGACAGGCCATCGAACTTGATGTTGTCCTTCTGCGTGACGCGGCCCAGCACGCGCTGCGCGCGCTTGCGCAGGTCGTAGGCGGCGGCGAATTCGTTCTTGAAGTCCTCGATCGCCTGCTTGGCGAAGGCGACCAGTTGCTCCACGCGGTGCGAGCGGTCCTCGGCGGCGGGCTCGGCGTGCTCGGCACGGTCGGCGGCGCGGCGCTTTTCGATCTCGTTCAGGCGGTGGTGCAGCGCGCTGACCAGCATCTGGCGGCGCTTGGGATTTTCCAGCAGGTCGTCCTGCAGGTAGGGATTGCGGCGCACCACCCAGATATCGCCCAGCACCTCGTACAGCATGCGGGCCGAGCGGCCGGTGCGGCGCTCGCTGCGCAGCTCGTCCAGGATGCGCCAGGCTTCCTCGCCGAGCAGCCGGATGACAATCTCGCGGTCCGAGAAGGACGTGTAGTTATAGGGGATTTCACGCAGGCGCGGCGGGGCGTCCTGCGCGGCGAGCTTGGCGTCGAGCACGAGTGGGGCGTTCATTGGGGGGACCGCTTCCTGCTGCGCACGGGGACAGTGCGCGAATCGTTCAGTAAAGGGCGATTGTACTGCAAGCCCTGCTTTCGCCGCACCGCAGCATGACGGAATCCTTGTCGGAACAAGGGATTAGCGACTGTCCGGGCGCCCGATGCGCCCCGCAAGACGGTCCCGAAGCCGCGCCGGAATCAGAACCAGGCCTTCACGGTGTGCGCAATGTTCTGCCAGAAAGTGTCCGGAATCCACATCAGCCCAGCGGTCATGACCAGGTAGCGCAGGAACTTGCCGACCGCCATCCAGGCCAGGCTGGGCCAGAACGACAGGCGCAGCCAGCCGGCCAAAGTGCACAATGGATCACCAACGCCGGGTAGCCACGACATCAGCAGCGTGGGCGGGCCCAGCCGGCGCATCCAGCGGAAGTAGCGCGCATCGAGCTTGGGCTTGGGCGGCTTGCGCGCGTGGGCGCGGTGCTCCAGGTGTTCGGCCTCGTGCTCGCGCGCGCGGCGCCGCTTGTGGTAGCGCACCAGTGCCAGCTTGGCCGCGTAGCCCAGCCACCAGTCGATCGCGCCGCCAACCGTGTTGCCGGCGGTGGCGACCAGGATCGCCGGCCAGAACATCTGCGGATTGAGCTTGACGTAGCCGAACACGGCGGGCTCGGAGCCGAGCGGCAGCAAGGTGGCCGACACCAGGCTGACCACGAAGATCGCGGGCAGGCCTACCTTGGGCAAGGCAATGGTTTCGAACAGCCAGTCGAAGAAGGCTTCCATGTAAAGGGACAGGGCCAGTGGCGCGGCTCATTCTAGCGGGCCGTGCCCCAAACGGGGCGCGGGCAAACCACATGGCACCTGTGCGGGATTTGTGATTAACTGTTAGAGCCTGTCGCGGCCAAACGTTCGCCGGCCGTGCCGATGCGCCGGCCGCAAGGTTCGCTGGCGCACCAACCGCAGTTGCAGCGGCAGCACCAATATCACGAATTAGCCGTCCTATAGCCGTCTTAAGCGGCAGTACCGCGTCGTGGCCAGTCCCGCGCTTTGCTTTCGGGATCTGGGAATTGGTCATGCGCGTCCACCCCACATGGAGACAAGCATGGCGATTCCGATCCGCCTGACGGTCAACGGCAAGCCCGTTGACGCGCAGGTAGAACCCAACACCCTCCTGGTCCAGTTCCTGCGCGAACAGCTGCGCCTGACCGGCACCCACGTCGGCTGCGACACCGCGCAGTGCGGCGCCTGCACGGTCCACCTGGATGGCCGGGCGGTCAAGTCGTGCAACATCCTGGCGCTGCAGGCGGACGGCGCCACCGTGACCACCATCGAAGGACTGGCCGGGGACAAGGTTGGCAACGGCCTGCACCCGATGCAGGAGGCTTTCCGCGAATGCCACGGGCTGCAATGCGGCTTCTGCACGCCGGGCATGGTGATGAGCGCGACCGCGCTGGTCCAGCAGCATCCCGACGCCGACGCCGCCACCATCCGCGCCCACCTGGAAGGCAACCTGTGCCGCTGCACGGGCTACCACAATATCGTGCGTGCGGTGCAGCAGGGCCAGGCGGCCATGCAGGGCACGGCGGCCAGCGCCGCCAGCGCGGAATAAGGGGGACCTGCCATGAACGCACCCGACAACCAGCGCCTGGTGGGCGCTTCGGTCAAGCGCAAGGAAGACTACCGCTACCTGACCGGCAACGGCCAGTACACCGACGACATCGTGCTGCCGCAGCAGAGCTACGGGTATTTCCTGCGCTCGCCGTACGCGCACGCGCGCATCCGCTCGATCGACAAGACCGCGGCGCTGGCCGCGCCCGGCGTGATCGCCGTGCTGACCGGCGCCGAGCTTGCCGCCGACAAGGTGGGCGGCCTGCCCTGCGGCTGGCTGATCCACAGCATCGACGGCACGCCGATGAAAGAGCCGCCGCACCCGGTGATCGCCCACGACAAGGTTCGCCACGTCGGCGACCAGGTGGCGCTGGTGATCGCCGAGACCCTGCAGCAGGCGCGCGACGCCGCCGAGCAGATCGACGTCGACTACGAAGAGCTGCCCGCCGTGGTCCGCGCCGCCGATGCCGCGTCGGCGTCGACGCTGGTGCACGACGACGTGCCGGCCAACACCTGCTACACCTGGGGCCACGGCGACAAGGCCGCCACCGACGCCGCCTTCGCCAGGGCCGCGCACGTGACCACGCTGGAGATCGTCAACAACCGGCTGATTCCCAACGCGATCGAGCCGCGCGCGGTCAACGCCAGCTATGCGCGCCAGGACGACAGCTACACCGTCTACGTGGCCAGCCAGAACCCGCATGTCGAGCGCCTGCTGATGGGCGCGTTCGTGCTGGGGCTGCCGGAATCGCGGCTGCGCATCATCGCGCCCGACGTCGGCGGTGGCTTCGGCTCCAAGATCTTCCTGTATCCGGAAGACGTGGCGCTGACGTGGGCATCGAAGAAGGTCGGCCGCCCGGTCAAGTGGACCGCGGACCGCAGCGAGTCGTTCCTGACCGACGCGCACGGCCGCGACCACGTGACCAAGGCCGAGTTGGCGCTAGATGCCGACGGCAAGTTCCTGGCGATGCGCGTGCATACGGTCGCCAACATGGGCGCGTACCTGTCGACCTTCGCCAGCAGCGTGCCGACCATCCTCTATGCGACGCTGCTGGCCGGCCAGTACGCTACACCGGCGATCTATGCGGAGGTCCAGGCGGTGTTCACCAACACCGCGCCGGTCGATGCCTACCGTGGCGCGGGGCGGCCCGAAGCGACCTTCGTGGTCGAACGGCTGGTCGAAACCGCCGCGCGCGAGCTGAACATCGATCCGGCCGAACTGCGGCGCAAAAACTTCATCCGGCAGTTCCCGTATGCCACCCCGGTGGGGCTGACCTACGATACCGGCGACTACGAGCCCTGCCTGGCGCGCGCGCAGGAACTGGCCGACGTCAAGGGCTTCCCGGCCCGGCGCGATGAAGCGAAGCAGCGCGGCAAGCTGCGCGGGCTCGGATATTCCTGCTACATCGAAGCCTGCGGCCTCGCACCGTCGAACATCGCCGGCGCGCTCGGCGCACGCGCGGGCCTGTTCGAAGTCGGCGAAATCCGCGTGCATCCGACCGGCACCGTGACGGTCTTCACCGGCTCGCACAGCCATGGCCAAGGCCACGAAACCACTTTCGCGCAAGTGGTGGCCGACCGCCTCGGGCTGCAGCTCGACCAGGTCGAGATCGTGCACGGCGACACCGGGCGCGTGCCGTTCGGCATGGGCACCTACGGCTCGCGCTCGCTGGCGGTGGGCGGCTCCGCCATCGTCAAGGCGCTCGACAAGATCGAGGCCAAGGCCAAGAAGATCGCCGCGCACCTGCTGGAGGCGTCTGACAGCGACATCGAGTTCAGCAACGGCGTGTTCCGCGTGGCCGGCACGGACCGGACCAAGACCTTCGGCGAGGTCGCGCTGAGCGCCTACGTGCCGCACAACTACCCGCTCGACAAGCTCGAGCCGGGCCTGAACGAAAACGCCTTCTACGACCCGACCAACTTCACCTACCCGTCCGGCGCCTATGTGTGCGAGGTGGAGGTCGACCCCGACACCGGCGCGTCGCAGGTGGTCAAGTTCACCGCGGTCGACGACTTCGGCAACATCATCAACCCGATGATCGTCGAAGGCCAGGTGCATGGCGGCATCGGCCAGGGGCTGGGCCAGGCGATGCTGGAGCAGTGCGTCTACGACGAAGACAGCGGCCAGCTGCTGACCGGCTCGTACATGGACTACGCCATGCCGCGCGCCGGCGACCTGCCCGACTTCACCGTCGAGACCGCCAGCGGCACGCCCTGCACGCACAACCCGCTGGGAGTGAAGGGCTGCGGCGAGGCCGGCGCGATCGGCTCGCCGCCGGCCTTCATCAACGCGCTGGTCGACGCGCTGTCGCCGCTGGGCGTGAAGGATGTGCAGATGCCCGCCACGCCGCATCGCGTATGGCAGGCGATCCAGGCCGCGCAACCCCAACCCTGAGCCACCGCACCGCAAAGGAAACCGACATGTACGCATTCAACTTTGAACGCGCCGCGGATGCCAAGGCGGCGGTGGAAAAACTCAAGGCCGATCCCGACGCCAAGTTCCTCGGCGGCGGCCAGAGCCTGCTGGCGGCGATGAAGCTGCGGCTGGCATCGCCGTCGACGCTGGTCGACGTCGCGCGCATTCCCGGCATGGCCGAGATCCGCGTCGAAGGCAAGGAGGTCGTCATCGGCGCCGCCGCGCGCCATGCCGACGTGGAAGCCAACGCCGAGGTGCGCCAGCGCATCCCGGCGCTGGCGGCGCTGGCCGGGGGCATCGGCGACCGGCAGGTGCGCGCGATGGGAACCATCGGCGGCGCGCTGGCGAACGATGATCCGGCGGCGTGCTATCCCGCGGCCGTGCTGGGGCTGGGCGCCACCGTGGTCACCGACCGGCGCAGCATCGCGGCGGATGACTTCTTCAAGGGCCTCTACGAAACCGCGCTGGAACCCGACGAGCTGATCACCGCGGTGCGGTTCCCGATCCCGGATCAGGCGGCCTATGTGAAGTTCCGCAATCCGGCATCGCGCTTTGCGCTGGTGGGGGTGATGGTGGCGCGCACCGGCAATACGGTGCGCGTGGCGGTCACCGGGGCGGCCGACAGCGTGTTCCGTTGCCAGCCGCTGGAGCAGGCGTTGTCGGCCGACTTCAGCACGCAGGCGGCGCGTGGGGTGAAGGTCGATGCGGGGAAGCTGAATACTGACCTGCACGCGTCGGCGGAGTACCGGGCGCATCTGATTCCGGTGCTGGCGGCAAGGGCGGTGGAGGCGGCGGTGAAGGGGTAGCGCTTCTTCACTGCCGCATGTTGTCTCCCCTCTCCCGCCAGGCGAGAGAGGGGAGCAAAACCGCTGGCGTGCGAGGCGCGTCGGCAAACAGAACGCTTCATGCTTCCCGCCTCCATCGACCAAACCCTCGCCCAGCTCGAACACCAGCAATATTTCGCCGACCGCGAAACCGCCACGGTGCTCTACCTCGCGCTGCGCATGCAGCGCCCGCTGTTCCTCGAAGGCGAGCCCGGCGTCGGCAAGACCGCACTGGCGCAAGCCATGGCGGGCGTGCTCGGCACGCGCCTGCTGCGGCTGCAGTGCTATGAGGGACTCGACGCGGCCAGCGCCCTGTACGAATGGGACTACCCGCGCCAGATCATGGCCCTGCGGCTGGCCGAAGCCCGCGGCGAGCGGCCCGAGGCGCAATCGCTGTACCACGACGACTACCTGCTCAAGCGCCCGCTGCTGGAGTCGCTGCTGCCCGATCCCGCCGCCCCGGGCGTGCCGCGCGTGCTGCTGATCGACGAGATCGACCGCGCCGACGAACCGTTCGAAGCCTTCCTGCTCGAGGTGCTGTCCGAATTCCAGGTGTCGATCCCCGAGATCGGCGTGATCCGGGCCGAGCGCCCGCCGCTGATCGTGATCACCTCCAACCGCACGCGCGAGGTCCATGACGCGCTCAAGCGCCGCTGCCTGTACCAGTGGGTTGGCTATCCCGACCGCGACCGTGAACTGCAGATCGTCGCCGCGCGCGCGCCCGAGGCCGCCGCCGCGCTGCAGGCGCAAGCCATCGACTTCGTGCACCGGCTGCGCGGCATCGACCTGTTCAAGGCGCCCGGCATCGCCGAGGCCATCGACTGGTGCCGCGCGCTGGCGGCCCTGGGTGTAACCGAGCTCGACCCGCAATCGGTGCGCGACACGCTGGGCGTGCTGCTCAAATACCAGGACGACCTGGCGCGCGTCGACGGCCCCACCGTGGCGGAACTGCTGGCCGGCGCCGCGCCGGGAGGCTGAACCGTGCCCATGCTGCACGCCGCGGCGCGCAGCGGCGGTCCGCATGCAGGACTGCCGGTGCTGGCGCGCAACGTCACCCATTTCATGCGGCTGCTGCGCGACGGCGGCTTTGCCTTGTCGCCGGCGCACGCGGTCGATGCACTGGCCGCGCTGCGCCTGCTCGACATCGGCCGGCGCGACGACGTGCGCGCCGCGCTGGCGGCGCTGGTGCTGTCCGGCCCCGACCAGCGGCCGCTGTTCGACGCCGCCTTCGACCTGTTCTGGCGCGACCCTGACTGGGAAGGCAAGCTGCGCGCGCTGCTGCTGCCGCGTGTCGACGCGGGCGCGCCGCCGCCGAAGCGCAGCAACCGGCTGGCCGATGCGCTGGCCGCGCGCCAGCCGGAAATGCCGTCGCGCCCGGCGCAGACCGAGGCGGAGCGCATCCACGTGCCGCTGACCTTCTCCGACCAGGAACGCCTGGCGCAGCGCGATTTCGAAACGCTGAGCGCGCAGGAATGGCGCGCGCTGCAACATCTGGTACGCACCCGCCGCACCCACCTTGCGCTGCAGCGCACGCGCCGGCTGCGCGCCGCCACCTGCGGCACGCACGCCGACCTGCGCGCCAGCGCGCGCCTGGCGGTGCGCCAGCACGGTGAGTGGCTGCGCTGGAAATTCCGCAGGCACGCCGAGCGCAAGCCGCCGCTGGTGCTGCTGCTCGACATCTCCGGCTCGATGAGCCAGTACTCGCGCGCGGTGCTGTACTTCTGCCACGCGCTGATGCAGTCGCGCGAGCGGCTGTCGGTGTTCCTGTTCGGTACGCGGCTGACCAATATCACCCGCTCGCTGCGCGAACGCGACCCCGACGAAGCCGTCGCCGTGATTACAAGCCAGGTGCGCGACTGGGCCGGCGGCACCCGCATCGGCGCCGCGCTGGCGAGCTTCAACCGCCACTGGGCGCGCCGCACGCTGTCCGGCCGCGCCACCGTGCTGCTGGTCACCGACGGGCTCGACCACGAGCATATCGACCTGCTCGGCGACGAAATGGCTCGCTTGCGCCGCTTTGCCCATCGCATCGTCTGGCTCAACCCGCTGCTGCGCTACCCTGGATTCGCGCCGCAGGCGCGCGGCGTGCAGGCGATCCTGCCGCATGTCGATGCGCTGCGCCCCGCGCACAACCTGGATAGCCTGCTGGCACTCGAATCCCTGCTGTCCGACCAGGGCGGGCCCGCGCGGGCCGGCGCCCCCAACCCGCCAAGAAAGGAAACCCCGCCATGGAAATGAACCAGAGCCAGCGCCTGCCGGTCCCGCAGCAGGTGGCATGGGAAGCGCTCAACGACACCGAGCTGCTCAAGCAATGCATCCCGGGATGTGAGAGTATCGAGCCCGACGGCGACCACGCCTACCTGCTGGCGATGACGGCCGCGGTGGGCCCGGTCAAGGCGCGCTTCAAAGGCCGCATGGCGCTGGAAGACATCCAGGCGCCCGACAGCTACACCATCCGTTTCGACGGCCAGGGTGGCGCGGCGGGCTTCGGCAAGGGCAGCGCCCGGGTGCGGCTGGAACCAGACGGCGATGAAACTGTCCTGACCTATACCGTCAACGCCCAGGTGGGGGGCAAGATCGCCCAGATCGGCTCGCGGCTGGTGGACGCCGCGGCACGCAAGATGGCTGACACCTTCTTTGCGCGCTTCACCGAGGCCGTCACCCCTGACGCCACAGACAGCACGCCAGCGGCCGAGGGCGCCCCCGCCGCAGCCGCCGGCGACAACTCCGATAACGAACCGACAGAACAAGCGAAGCGGAAACGATCATGGACAGCGTGGATCTCGAAGTCCTGAAGAACAGCGTGCAGTGGCAGCAGCAAGGCCACCGCGTGCTGCTGGTGACGGTAGTGCGGACCTGGGGATCGTCGCCCCGGCCCGAGGGTGCGATGCTGGCCGTGCGCGACGACGGCCTGGTGGTCGGTTCGGTCTCGGGCGGCTGCATCGAGGACGACATCATCGACCGCGTGCGCCGCCAAGGCATCACCTCGGACCGGCCCGAAGCGATCAAGTACGGCATCAGCGCCGAGGAAGCGCACCGCTTTGGCCTGCCGTGCGGCGGCACCATCGAGCTGGTCGCCGAGCCGCTCAAGCCGGCCAGCGGCATTGCCGAACTGCTCGATGCCGTGGAGAACGGCCGGCTGGTCGCGCGCACGCTGGACATGGCCACGGGCGTGGCCACGCTGGGCCCGGCCAATGCCACCGACGGGCTGGCGTTCGACGGCAAGACCCTGCTCACCATCCACGGCCCGCGCTACCGCATGCTGGTGATCGGCGCCGGGCAGCTGTCCAAGTACCTGTGCCAGATCGCGGTCGGCCTGGGCTTCCAGGTCACCGTGTGCGACCCGCGCGAGGAATACACCGAGACCTGGGACATCCCCGGCGTCACCATGGTACGCACCATGCCGGACGACACCGTCACCGACATGAAGCTGGACGAGCGCTGCGCCGTGATCGCGCTGACGCACGACCCCAAGCTGGACGACCTGGCGCTGATGGAAGCGCTGCGCACCCGCGCCTTCTATGTGGGTGCGCTGGGGTCGCGCCGCAACAACCAGGCGCGCCGCGAACGGCTCAAGGAGTTCGACCTGACCGAGCTGCAGCTGGCACGGCTGCACGGCCCGGTGGGCATCTATATCGGCAGCCGCACGCCGCCGGAGATCGCGATCTCGATCCTGGCCGAGGTGATCGCGGCCAAGAACCACGTCTCGCTGCCCGACATCCTGCAGGTGGAAGGCGCCAAGGCCGCGCGCGAAATGGCTGCCAGCTCCGGCAGCAGCTGCGACGTGGCGCCCGATCCTGCCTGACGACCCCGCGAGTGCCGCCATGACCGCCGCCCCCAACGCTCCCCTGCTCCGCACCGACCTGCCCACCGGCATCCTGCTGGCCGCGGGCTTCGGCCGCCGCTTCGATGCCGCCGGCCAGCGCAACAAGCTGCTGGAGCTGCTGCCCGGCGGACGCTCCGTCGCCTGGCGCAGCGCCCGCACGCTGGCAGCGGCGCTGCCCGAATCGATTGCCGTGATCCGCCCCGGCAACCCGGCGCTGGCGGAAGAACTGCGCCGCGGCGGCTGCCGGGTGCTGGAAGCGCCCGAGGCCGAAGCCGGCATGGGCGCGGCGCTGCGTGCCGCCGTGGCGGCAACGCCCGAAGCGCGCGGCTGGGTCGTGGCGCTGGCCGACATGCCTTGGCTGCCGATGGAACTGATCCGCGCGGTGGCGCTGACCATCACCACACCCGACACCATCGCCGCGCCGTGGCGCAACGGCCAGCGGGGCCATCCAGTGGGCTTTGGCGCGGCCTGGCGCGAGGCCCTCCTGGCGCTGGACGGCGACGAAGGCGCGCGCGCGCTGCTGAAGGACAAGCCGGTGACGCGGATCCTGACCGAGGACGAGGGCGCGTTCCGGGATATCGATACGCCGGCGGATCTGCGCTGAGACGGAAGCAAGCCGGCTCAGCCGCCGCCCTGCTGCGCTTCGGCCAGTTCGCTGGTCTTCACCGCCATGATGAAATCATTGCGGTGCAGGCCCTTGATCTTCTTCGTGCGCCAAGACACCGTCGCATGTCCCCAGCCGAAGCTGATCTCGGGATGATGCCCCTGCGCCTCGGCCAGCTGGCCGACGCCGGTCACGAAGGCCAGCGCCTGCGCGAAATTGCCGAAGCTGAAACGCCGCTCGAGCCGCGTCGCGCCATCGGCCAGTTCCCAGCCTGGCGCCTGCTGCAGCAGGGCCTCGGCCTCGTCGGGCGTCAGCGGCGGCACGCCGCCGCGGCAAGGCGTGCACGATTGCGCAGCCAGGTTTTCTTCGCTCATGGTCTTGCTCCCCGACCGGAACGCGCCGACTCTATGCGCCTTCGGTCTCGGTCAATGCGCGCAGGTATTCACGGCTCCACCAGTGCACATCCTGCGCGCGGATGCGCTCCAGCAGTTTCTGGTGGCGCTGCTGGCGCTCGGCCAGCGGCATGTGCAGCGCCTGCTGGATCGCCTGCGCGGTGGCGCGCGTGTCATAGGGATTGACCAGCAGCGCCTCGCGCAGCTGCTCGGCGGCGCCGGCAAAGCGCGACAGCACCAGCACGCCCGGATCCTCGGGATCCTGGGCCGCGATGAATTCCTTGGCCACCAGGTTCATGCCGTCGCGCAGCGGCGTCACCAGCGCCACGCGGCTGGCGCGGCACAAGCCGGGCAGCCGCTTGCGCGCGGTCGTGCGGTGGATATAGCGCACCGGCATCCAGTCCAGCTCGCCGAATTCGCCGTTGATCGAGCCGCTCAGCTGTTCCATCTCGCGGCGCAGGTCGACATAGGCGTCGACCGATTCGCGCGAAGGCGCGGCAATCTGCACCAGCGTCGCGCTCGAGCGGTTCTCGGGATACTCGGCCAGCAGCCGGTAGAACGCCTTGAGCCGCTGCGGCAGGCCCTTGGAATAGTCGAGCCGGTCGATACCCAGCAGCAGCCGCCGGCGCGCATATTGCGCGCACATCATCTCGTAGGTTTCCTGCGCTTCCTCGCCGCGCCCCAGTTCCATGAACTCGTCGACGTCGATGCCGATCGGGAACGCCTGCGCCCGCACCGTGCGGTGGAAGGCGCGGTAGCGATGCTCGCCCATCGGCTCGGCCTGCGCTTCGGCCTGCACGTAGCGCGAGAAATGCTCGACGTCGGCATGGCTCTGGAAGCCGAGCAGGTCGTAGGCAAACAGCGCGCGCATCAGCCACTCGTGCTGCGGGATCGCGGCAAGGATCAGCGGCGGCGGCAGCGGCACGTGCAGGAAGAAGCCGATCTTCTGCCCGCAGCCGATCGCCCGCAGTTCCGACGCCAGCGGGATCAGGTGGTAGTCATGGATCCAGATGATGTCGTCGGGCTGCAGCAGCGGCGCCAGCTTGCGCGCGAACAGCTGGTTCACGCGCCGGTAGCCGTTGAGGAAGTTGGAATCGAAATCGGCCAGGTCGAGCCGGTAGTGGAACACCGGCCACAGCACGCCGTTGCTGTAGCCCAGGTAGTAGGCGTCGTGGTCCTCGCGGCTCAGGTCGACGGTGGCCAGCGTGACGTTGCCGGCCTGCTGCAGGTGCAGGTCGCCTTCGCCGGGGGTGCCACCCTGGGCGGTTTCCAGCGCCTTGCCGCTCCAGCCGAACCACAGGCCGCCGGTTTGCCGCAGGGCCTCGGACAGCGCGACGGCCAGGCCGCCCGCGGCGACGTTGCGGGGATCTGCGACCCGGTTGGATACCGCTACAAGTCTTGGCATAGATGTTTTTCTTCAGTTCCTTGTTCTTGGTGCCGGCACTGCATGCCGTGCGCGGATGCCGCCCCCCCACTCGTTCATCGCCGCTCAGATCACCGTATCCCACGGCGCCGACAGCCGCATGGCGCCATTGATCAGCCCGACCATCGAATAGGTCTGCGGGAAATTGCCCCACATCTCGCCGGTCACCGGATGGGTATCCTCGGACAGCAGTCCGAGCGGGTTGCGCGCGGCCAGCATGGCCTCGAAGATTTCGCGCGCCTGGTCGCGGCGGCCGATGCGAGCCAGCGCGTCGATGCGCCAGAAGGTGCAGATATTGAAGGCGGTCTCGGGCTTGCCGAAATCGTCCGGGGCCTCGTAGCGGCGCATGTAGGGGCCATCGCACAGCGAGGTCTCAAGCGCCTTGACGGTGGCGATGAAGCGCGGGTCGCGCGGGTCGATGAAGTTGACCTCGGCCATCAGCAGCACGCTGGCGTCAAGCTCGCGCCCGCCGAAGCTTTCGGCGAAGGCCTGGCGCGATTCGCTCCACGACTCGGCCAGGATGCGTTCCTTCATGCGATCGGCGTGGCCGTGCCAGTAGGCGGCGCGCTCGGGCAGCACCAGTTTTTCGGCCACCTTGGCGAGCCGGTCGCAGGCGGCCCAGCTCATCAGCGCCGACGAGGTATGCACGCGCGCCCGCGTGCGCAGCTCCCACATGCCGGCGTCGGGCGTGCCGAATACCCGCACCGCCTGCTCGCCCACCGCTTCGAGGCGGCCGAACTCGGCCGCGCCGCCGCGATGCAGCAGCCGGTGGTCATGGAAGGCCTGCGCCGCGCCCAGCACCACATTGCCATAGACGTCGTGCTGGAAGTGCTCCTGCGCCTGGTTGCCTACCCGCACCGGCCCCATGCCGCGGTAGCCGGGCAGGTGGTCGAGCATGCTCTCGGGCAGTTCGCGCTCCAGGCCGATGCCGTACAGCGGCTGGATATGGCCGTCCTGCGACTGCATCACCACGTTGGAGAGCCAGCGCAGGTAGTCCTCCATGGTGCCGACCTCGGACAGGCTGTTGAGCGCGCGCACCACGAAGAAGGCATCGCGCAGCCAGCAGAAGCGGTAGTCCCAGTTGCGGCCGCTGCCCGGCGCTTCCGGAATGCTGGTGGTCATGGCCGCGACGATGGCGCCGGTCTCTTCGTACAGCGACATCTTCAGCGTGATCGCGGCGCGAATCACCGCGTCCTGCCATTCGCGCGGCACCGCCAGCCGGCGGCTCCACAGCCGCCAGTAGGCGGTGGTTTCCTGCTCGAAATCGCGCGCCGTCTCTTCCACGCCGTGCGCCAGGGTCTCGTCCGGGCCCAGGATGAAGTTATGCCCGCGCGTGACCAGGAACGGCGTATGCGACAGCACGTAGGCAAGCGGCGCGTCGGTGGTCATGCGCAGGGTCATGTCGTCGCCGATGTAGCGCACGTGGCTGCTGCCGCGCGTGATCTGCGGCGCCTTGCGGCCCCATTCGAAGCGCGGCGCCACCACCACGCGCACGCGCGGCGCGCCGCGCACCGGGCGGATGCGGCGAATCAGCGTGGTCGGCCGGAAATAGCGCCCCAGCCGGAAAAAGCGCGGGGCGAAGTCGGTGATCTCCAGGCAGTTGCCGTGGATGTCCGTCAGCCGCGTGCGCAGCACCGCGGTATTGGGCTCATACCACTGCCGCGACGAATGGAAGTCCTCGATCTCGATCGAGAAATGGCCGGCGTTCTCGCTCGGGTCCAGCAGGGCATTGAACACCGGGTCGCCGTCGAAGCGCGGCAGGCAGGACCAGACGATGCGGCCGCGGCAATCGACCAGCGCCGAGATGGCGCAGTTGCCGATCATGCCAAGCGACAGCGACGGATTGGCGAAGCGGGTGCCGCCGTCCACGGTGCGGTTAACGCCTTCGGTCGGCGGCTTGCCCAGCTCCGCCGGGCTGCTCGGGTTGGTCACGGCGGGTTCTCCCTTACGATGTCGTTGAGCCCCGGCCCGGGCCCGGCCCGGCCTCGTTGGGCACGGCGCGCGGTGCGCCGGCACTGGCCGATGACGCCAGCGCATGCGCCGAGCGGTGCAGCCAGCTGCGCAGCGCTGCCGGGCCTGGCACGCTCACCGCGGCGACGGTCTCGCGCTGGCCCACCAGCACGCCCAGGCCGCCCAGCTTGCGCACCGCGGCGAAGCCGGGTTCGTCGGTCATGTCGTCGCCGGCAAACAGCGGCACGCGCTGGGCAAAGGGCGGGGCCTTCATGAAGGCCGCGATGGCATCGCCCTTGTCGACGCCGGCCGGCTTGATCTCGACCACCATCTTGCCCGGCAGCGCTTCCAGGCCGACGGCATGGCGCAATACGTCAGTGACCGCGGCATCGACGATGCCGGCCAGCTCGGGCGCCTGCCGGTAGTGGATCGCGACCGCGACCGACTTGCGCTCCAGCCGCAGCGCCGGGTAGGCGCGCACCAGCGCTTCCAGGTGGGGGATCAGCGGTTCGAGCCCGGGGGCGTCGGTCTTGGACACCATGCCGCCGTCGGTGCGGAATTCGGCGCCGTGGATGCCGGCCGCGGGCAATTGCAGGGGCTGCAGGAAGTGGTCGAGTTCGATGATCGGCCGCCCGGAGATGACGGCCAGCGCGCCGTCCAGCCGCTGGTACAGCGTGCGCAGCGTGCCGACCAGTTCTGGTTCGACCTGCACCAGTTCGGGCCGCGGGGCCAGGTCGGCCAGCGTGCCGTCGAAGTCGAGAAACAGGGCGGTATTGGGTTCGATTAGCGGTAGCTGTGGCATCGCGTTAAACCGTAACACGTCGTTTTGCCCGGCGTCCACCGGGCGCCGTCCTACATGGCGCAAGCGCAACCCGGGGCCGATGCAAGTCCCGGCGGCGGCCTGGCGGGCCGCCTGAACCCGGCGCAGAGTGAATGCCGATCCACTCCGCCGTCACGGCGCTCGCGTCGCGGCCCTGCCGCCAGGCGGCGACTGCGCCGCCCCGGCCGGGTGCGGCAAGCCGGCATCCTTTATCATTGACGGTTTCCGCCAGAATTTCCCGGCTTTTTTGCGCGTCAATGGCGCGCGCCGGCCAGCCCCGAGACCATGACCCGCCAGTCCGCCGCCCGACCCGATTACCTGAAGAAGATCCTGACCGCCAAGGTCTATGACGTGGCGCAGGAGACCGAACTGACCTACGCGCACCAGCTGTCGGCCCGCACCGGCAACTCGGTCTGGTTCAAGCGCGAGGATACCCAGCCGGTCTTCTCCTTCAAGCTGCGCGGCGCGTACAACAAGATGGCGTCGCTGTCGCCGGAAGAGCTCAAGCGCGGCGTGATCGCCGCATCGGCCGGCAACCACGCGCAGGGCGTGGCGCTGGCCGCGGCCCGGCTGCAATGCAAGGCCATCATCGCCATGCCGGTGACCACGCCGCAGGTGAAGATCGACGCCGTGCGCGAGCGCGGCGGCCAGTGGGTCGAGATCGTGCTGCACGGCGAGTCCTACAGCGACGCCTACAACCACGCCGCGGTGCTGGAGAAGAAGCACAAGCTGACCTTCATCCACCCGTTCGACGACCCCGAGGTGATCGCCGGCCAGGGCACCATCGCCATGGAAATCCTGCGCCAGCACCCGGGCCCGATCCATGCCGTGTTCGTCGCCATCGGCGGCGGCGGGCTGATCTCCGGCGTCGCCGCGTACATCAAGGCGGTGCGCCCCGAGATCAAGGTCATCGGCGTGCAGACGGTCGATTCTGACGCGATGAAGCGCTCGGTCGATGCCGGCAAGCGCATCGAACTGAAGGAAGTGGGCCTGTTCTCGGACGGCACCGCGGTGAAGCTGGTCGGCAAGGAGACTTTCCGCGTCACGCGCGAACTGGTCGACGACATCATCCTGTGCGATACCGACGCGATCTGCGCGGGCGTGAAGGACGTGTTCCAGGACACCCGCAGCATCCTCGAGCCGGCCGGCGCGCTGGCGGTGGCGGGCCTGAAGGCGTACGCCGAGCGCGAGAAGCTCAAGGGCCAGCATCTGGTGGCGATCGCCTGCGGCGCCAACATGAACTTCGACCGCCTGCGCTTCGTCGCCGAACGCGCGGAGGTGGGCGAGGCCCGCGAAGGCGTGTTCGCCGTGACCATCCCGGAAGAGCGCGGCAGCTTCAAGCGCTTCTGCGAGCTGGTGGGCACGCGCAACGTGACCGAGTTCAACTACCGCATCGCCGACACCAGCATGGCCCATATCTTCGTCGGCGTGCAGATCGCCAGCCGCGCCGAGAACGACAAGATCGCCGCCAGCTTCCGCAAGCATGGCTTCGACACGCTCGATCTGTCCAATGACGAACTCGCCAAGCAGCATATCCGCTACATGGTGGGCGGGCGCTCGGCGCTGGCGCATGACGAACTGCTGTATCGCTTCGAGTTCCCGGAGCGCCCGGGCGCGCTGATGAAGTTCCTGTCGAGCATGAGCCCGAACTGGAACATCAGCCTGTTCCACTACCGCAACCAGGGCGCCGACACCTCCAACATCCTGGTCGGCATCCAGGTCCCCAAGAACGAGAAGCGCGCCTTCCGCGCCTTCCTTTCGACGCTGGGTTACGTACACTGGGACGAGACCGACAACCCGGTGTACAAGCTGTTCCTGTCCTGATCCCGCCGAGCGCCCCATGAGCCTTCCCGAACACTCGCCGCTGGGCAAGCCCTCGGCCTACAAGACCGAGTACGACGCCACCCTGCTGTTCCCGATCCCGCGCCAGCCCAAGCGCACCGAGATCGGCCTGCCCGAGGGCAGGCCGGTGCCGTTCTTCGGCGTCGACATCTGGAACGCGTACGAGCTGTCGTGGCTGAACCTGAAGGGCAAGCCGCAGGTGGCGCTGGCCACCTTCATCATCCCGTCGGACACGCCCAACATCATCGAGTCCAAGTCGTTCAAGCTCTACCTGAACTCGTTCAACCAGACCCGGATTGCCTCGCCCGAAGCGCTGCAGCAGCTGCTGCACCACGACCTGTCCGAAGCCACCGGCGGCACCGTGCAGGTGCGGCTGGTGACCGAAGCCGACCTCGGCACGCAGAAGATGGGCGAACTCGACGGCCTGCTGCTCGACCGCCTCGACATCGAGGTGGACCGCTACGAGCCCGCGCCGGAGCTGCTCAGCGCCGACCAGGAAGAAACGCCGGTGGAAGAAACGCTGGTGTCGCAACTGCTCAAGTCCAACTGCCTGGTGACCGGCCAGCCGGACTGGGGCAGCGTGCAGATCCGCTACGTGGGCGCGCCGATCAACCAGGAAGGCCTGCTCAAGTACCTGATCTCGTTCCGCAACCACAACGAGTTCCACGAGCAATGCGTCGAGCGCATCTTCATGGACGTGATGCGCCAGTGCAAGCCGGTCAAGCTGGCGGTGTATGCGCGCTATACGCGCCGTGGGGGCCTGGACATCAATCCGTTCCGCACCAACTTCAATACGGCGTGGCCGGATAACAAGAGGAATGCGCGGCAGTAGGCCGGCGTTGCCTCTTCGGTAATTCGCGACGGCAGGTTCTCTACCGCGCCGGTTTTCTCCCCTCTCCCGCGCGCGCAAGACGGTACCGTCTTGCGCCACGTGCGGCGGCAACGTTGCTTGCCGACCGCCCCAAATCCCCCCAAAAAGCACATTGCCGCTGCGGACGGCCTGGCGCGGGTCCAAGTTGTAACCGTCCTTGAATTAATTAACGCAAAAATTAATATTAGCTGAACACCCCTTTCCGCCGAGCCAGCCGCCATGCCCCGCAAACCCGCCCCTCCCAAGCCCCCCAGGCGCAGCCCGGGCCGCCCGGCGGGCCAGCCCGGCCAGCGCGAGCGCATCCTCGATGCCGCCACCGAACTGTTCTCGCGGCAGGGCGTGCCCGGCACGCCGGTCAAGGCCATCGCGGCGCTGGCCGGCGTTACCCCGGCACTGGTGCACTACTACTTCGGCGACCGCGACCTGCTGCTCGACGCCGTGATCGAAGAGAAAGTGCAGCCGCTGGTGGCCCGCTTCTTTGCCGGCGGCCACCCCGACGACGAGCCGCTGGCGATGCTGGTCGGCATCGCCACCCGGCTGATCCGCGGCGTCGCGGATGCCCCCTGGTTTCCGGGCTTGTGGATCCGCGAAGTGGCCAGCGACGACGGCGCGCTGCGCGAGCGCGTGCTCAAGCGCTTTGCGCTCGAACGTGCCGGCGCGCTGATGGCGCCGCTGGCGGCAGCGATTGCGCGCGGCCAGCTCAACCCCGGCCTGGAACCGGCGCTGGTGGTGCCGTCGCTGGTCGGGCTGACGCTGCTGCCGCTGGCCACCACGCATATCTGGCGCCGGCTGCCCGGCGCGGAAGCGGTCGATACCGACGCGCTGGTGCGCCATGTCACGGCGCTGCTGACGCATGGGCTGTCCGCGGCGCCGGCAACGGCGCAGCCGAAGACGCTTGCAGACGCCGCCAAACGGAAGGGCCGCACGGCCCGGCATTCTCCGGAGTCCGCATGAACCACGCTGCTTCCATCCATCGTCCGCGCCTGCGCACAGCGCTGCGCGCCACTGCCCTGCTCGGCGCCGCGCTGCTTGCCGCCGCTTGCGGCAACGCGCGCACCGATAGCTGGCAGGGCTACGTCGAAGGCGAATTCGTCAGCGTCGCCTCGCCCTTCGCCGGGCGCCTCGACACGCTCTCGGTGCAGCGCGGCCAGCAGGTCGCGCAGGGCGCGGCGCTGTTCGCGCTCGAAGCCGACGACGAGCGCGCCGCACGCCAGCAGGCCGAAGACCAGCTGCGCGCGGCCGAAGCCACGCTGCAGGACCTGAAGACCGGCAAGCGCCCGCTCGAAGTCGAGGTCAACCGGGCCCAGCTGGCCCAGGCCCAGGCCCAGGCCGAGCGCAGCGCCGCGGCCTTGCGTCGCGACCAGCGCCAGTACGAGATCGGCGGCATCGCCCAGGCGCAGCTCGACGAATCGCGTGCGCAGGCCGGCAGCGACGCCGCGCGCGTGCGCGAGCTGCGGCGCGATATCGACGTGGCGCGCCTGCCGGGACGCGAGGCGCAGCAGGCGGCGCAGGCCGCGCAGGTGGCGGCCGCGCGCGCCGCGCTGGCGCAGGCACAGTGGAAGCTGTCGCGCAAGACCGTGGCCGCCACCCAAGCCGGGCTGGTCTACGACGTGCCCTACCGACTGGGCGAATGGGTGCCGGCGGGCAGCCCGGTGGTGCGCATGCTGCCGCCGGGCAACGTCAAGGTGCGCTTCTACGTGCCGGAAACGGTGGTGGGCGCGCTGCGCAACGGACAGGCGCTGCAGGTGCGCTGCGACGGCTGCGCCGCGCCGGTGGCCGCCACCATCAGCTATGTCGCCAACGAGGCCGAGTACACGCCGCCGGTGATCTACAGCAACGAGACCCGGCGCAAGCTGGTGTTCCTGGTCGAGGCGCGCCCGTCGGCCGCCGACGCGCCCAAGCTGCGGCCGGGCCAGCCTGTCGAAGTGGTGCGGCAATGAACACCAGCGCGAACGGCAACGGCCTCGCCATCGACGTGCGCGGGCTGAACAAGCACTTCGGCGACAAGCATGTCGTCAACGACCTCAGCATGCAGGTCGCGCGCGGCGAGATCTTCGGCTTCCTCGGCCCCAACGGCAGCGGCAAGACCACCTCGATCCGCATGATGTGCGGACTGCTGACGCCGGACTCCGGCGCGGGCACCTGCCTGGGCTACGACATCCTGACCGAGTCCGACGAGATCAAGCGCCGCGTCGGCTACATGACGCAGAAGTTCTCCTACTGGGACGACCTGTCGATCCGCGAGAACCTGGACTTCGTCGCGCGCGTGTACGGCATGCCCAACCGGCGCGAGGCCGTGGAGCGCGCGCTCGAGGACCTGGGCCTGGCCACGCGCTCGGCGCAGCTGGCCGGCGCGCTGTCGGGCGGCTGGAAGCAGCGCCTGGCGCTGGCGGCCTGCCTGCTGCACGAGCCCGAGCTGCTGCTGCTCGACGAACCCACCGCCGGCGTCGATCCCAAGGCGCGGCGCGACTTCTGGGAGCAGCTGCACCGGCTGGCCGCGCGCGGCATCTCGGTGCTGGTCAGCACGCACTACATGGATGAGGCCGAGCGCTGCCACAAACTGGCCTATATCGCCTACGGCAGGCTGCTGGCGCACGGCACTGCCGATGAAGTGGTGGCAAGCCAGCAGCTGTCGACCTGGAGCGTGGAAGGCGACGATCTCGCGGCGCTGTCGGCGCAGCTGCAGGGCGCGCCGGGCGTGGAGCAGACCGTGGCGTTCGGCACCGCGCTGCACGTGACCGGGCGCGATGCGCAGGCGCTGGGCGACACCCTGGCGCGACTGGCCGGGCCGGGCCGGCGCGTCGAGCAGGCCCAGACCAGCCTGGAAGACGTGTTCATCCACATGATGAGCGGCGCCGAGGACAACATGGCGCGCAAGAAAAAGGAGGCGTCATGACGCCGGCCACTTCTTCAACGCCGTCACGCTTCTCGCTGCAACGCTGGTGGAGCATCGTGCTGAAGGAATTCCTGCAGCTGCGGCGCGACCGCGTCACCTTCGGCATGATCGTCGGCCTGCCGATCATGCAGCTGCTGCTGTTCGGCTTTGCCATCAACACCGACCCGCGCCAGCTGCCGACCGCGGTGATCGCCGCCGACCAGAGCGAGTTCACGCGCTCGTTCATCGCCAGCATGGAACAGTCGACCTACTTCAAGCTGGTCGGCACGCTGCCCGACGAGCGCGCCGGGCGCGAAGCGCTGATGAAAGGCGAGGTGCAGTTCGTGCTGACCATCCCGCCCGACTTCACGCGCCGGCTGCTGCGCGGCGAACGGCCCGCGCTGCTGGTCGAGGCCGACGCCACCGACCCTTCCGCCACCGGCCAGGCCATCGCCGCGCTGCCGCAACTGCCCTACAGCGTGGCCACGCATGACCTGAAGGGCTCGCTGGCGCCGCTGGCTGGCGGCAGGCCGCCTTTCGAGGTGCAGGTGCAGCGGCTCTACAATCCGGAAGGCATCACCCAGTACAACATCGTCCCTGGCCTGATGGGCGTGATCCTGACGATGACGATGGTGATGATGACCGGCCTGGCAATGACGCGCGAACGCGAGCGCGGCACCATGGAGAACCTGCTGGCCACGCCGGTGCGGCCGCTCGAGGTGATGACCGGCAAGATCGTGCCCTATATCTTCATCGGCCTGATCCAGTCGACCATCGTGCTGCTGGCCGCGCGCTGGATCTTCAGCGTGCCGTTCGTCGGCTCGGTGCTGGCGGTATACCTGGCGGCGCTGCTGTTCATCGCGGCCAACCTGACGGTAGGCATCACGCTGTCGTCGCTGGCGCAGAACCAGCTGCAGGCAATGCAGCTGACCTTCTTCTACTTCCTGCCCAACATCCTGCTGTCCGGCTTCATGTTCCCGTTTGCCGGCATGCCGGGCTGGGCGCAGGCGATCGGCAACATCCTGCCGATGACCTATTTCCACCGCATGGTGCGCGGCATCCTGCTCAAGGGCAACGGCTGGTTCGAGCTGTGGCCCAATCTGTGGCCGATGGCGGTGTTTATCGTGGTGGTGATGGCGATCGCGGTGCGCTTCTACCGGCGCACGCTCGATTGAAGGAGCTGGCCATGCAACGACTCACATCCCTGTTCGCCGCCGCGCTGCTGTGCGGCTGCGCGGTCGGGCCCGATTTCCGCGTGCCCGCGCCGCCGGACGACGCCGGCTACGTGCCGGGTCCGCAGCCGGTTGCGACCGTCGCGGCGGACAGTGCCGACGCCCCCGGCCAGGCCCACGCGCAGACGCTGGCGGCCGGCGCCGACGTCCCGGCGCAGTGGTGGACGCTGTTCCGCAGCCCGGCGCTGGATGCCACCATCCGCGGCGCGCTGGTGGCCAGCCCGACGCTGGCGCAGGCCCGCGCGCGGCTGCTGGAAGCGCAGGAGAACCTGGCCGCGCGCACCGGCGCGACGCGCTGGCCTGCCATCGACGCGAAGCTGGACACCTCGCGCCAGCAGGTCGATTTCCAGTCGCTTGGCATCACCGGCATCCCCAGCCCCGGCCCGTTCACGCTGTACGGCGCGACGGTGCAGGTTTCGTACGCGCTGGATCTGTTCGGCGGCCAGCGGCGCGAGCTGGAAGGCCTGCAGGCCGTGGTGGACTACCAGCGCTACGAGCTCGAGGCCGCGCGCCTGGCGCTGGCCGCCAACGTCGCCACCGCAGCCATCCGCGAAGCCGGCCTGCGCGCGCAGCTGGCCGACACCGCCGCGATGGTGGCGGCGCAGCAGCGCCAGCTCGGCATCACCGAGGCGCGCCTGCGCGCGGGCGGCGTCGCGCGCGTCGAGGTGCAGCGCCGGCGCGCGGAGCTGGCGCAAACCCAGGCGCTGGTGCCGGCGCTGCAGCGCCAGCTCGATGCCACCCGGCACCAGCTCGCGGTCTACACCGGCCAGACCCCGGCCGCGGCCGCGCTGCCGGAATTCCATCTCGATGCCATGCACCTGCCCGACACGCTGCCGGTGAGCCTGCCCGCGACGCTGGCGCGCCGCCGGCCCGATATCCGCGCGGCCGAGGCGCTGCTGCACCAGGCCTCGGCCAATATCGGCGTGGCCACCGCCAACCTCTATCCGCAGGTCACGCTGAGCGCCAGCGGCGGCACTCAGGCCACCGCGGCACGCGACCTGTTCAGCAGCCTAAACGTCTGGAGCCTGGCCGCGGGCCTGGTGCAGCCGGTGTTCCGCGGCGGCGAGCTGCAGGCGCGCAAGCGCGCGGCGGAAGCGGCGTATGAGCAGTCGCTGGCCGCGTACCGGCAAGCCGTGCTGCAGGGCCTGCAGAATGTCGCCGACGCGCTGCGCGCGCTCGAGGCCGACGCCGCCGCGCTGCGCGAACGCGCCGACAGCGCGCGCCAGGCGCGCGATACGCTGGCGGTGGTGTCGGAGCAGTACCGGCTCGGCGGCGTCAGCCAGCTGGTGCTGCTGGATGCCGAGCGGCAGTCGCGCCAGGCCGCGCTGGAACTGGCGCAGGCGCGCGCCGACCGGCTGGCGGATTCGGCGGCGCTGCTGCAGGCGCTGGGGGGTGGGTGGTGGGAAGAGGAAGCCGCGATGGCGGCAGCGCCCCGGTAGCGGTGCTAGGGCTGGCGCTCAGGTCTTGTCGCTCTGCGTGTACCAGTAGGTGCGCTTGCGCTTGCCGGCACTGGCGGGCTTCACTTCCTGGCCGCCCAGCGAAGACTTGTCATCGCCGCCGGTGCCGCCCGCCTTGCCGCCACCGATCAGCACCGGCACCAGCCGGGTCGAGCCGTCGGTCTGCGTGACCGACACCATGCCGAACACCGGAGACGGCGGCAGCCCGCCGTTGTCGAAGATGACATAGCGCGGCCCGTTGTTCATGCCAAGCCCGGTCAAAAACGACACCGCGTAGCCCCGCGCCTCGCCCAGGTCTGGGTAGCAGGCGCCGGGCAAGACCTTGGAAGGCGTGTTGGTACCGAAGTAGGTGTAGCCCGCCACCGTCAGCGGCGCATTGACCGCCTTCTCGCCGGGGGCAAGCGACAGGTAGAAGCCGCTCGCCACCGCGCTATCGCGGTAGGCCACGCTGGTCGCATCGACCAGATCGGCCTCCCTGATCGCGGCCCACGTGGACGGCGGTTTGCCGTCGACGTTCGGGTCCTTGATCATGTAGAAGCGGTTGCGCACGTTCTGCGCCGCGCCCGAGGTCTGGCTCAGCGAATACAGCGGCTTCTCGCGGTCGCCCGAGGCGATCATCACGGCATCGTACTTGCCGGTGGCGACCACGTCGGGCGGATAGAGGAACTTGCGCGCGTCATTGGTGTTCACCGCCCCGCCCAGCTGGGCCAGCTTGCCGATGGTCCATTTCGACGGCACGTCGGTTTCCAGCGCGCCGAAGTCGATGCGCCAGACATTGCCGCCCACGTCGCCGACGTAGGCCTTGTCGGCATAGCCGTCGCCGTTGCGGTCGACCACCGCAACGTCAGAAGGGATCGCACGGCTGTCGATGGTGACGCAGGTGCCGGTGGTGATGCCGGCGCAGCTGCCCAGCGCAGCCCAGACCACATCGCCGGTCGCGGCATTGAGCACGATCACGCCGCGGCCCTGCTTGTTGGTCGCGGTGGCATCGCCTTCGAACGCCGGGTCTGCGTCTTCGCCGTCGGGGTCGTAGCCGGCGCCCATGATCAGCACCGGCGTGGCGTAGCCGCGCACGCGCATCACGCGCGGCTGCGACCAGGTCTGGCCCAGTTCCGGGATATCGGCACTGGTCTTGCTCCACAGGTACTTCGGCTGCGCCGGATCGCTGACGTCGAGCGCATACACCAAGCGGCCGCCGCGCCGCGCGGTCAGGTAGATGGTCACCTGCGGCGCGGCCGGGTTGCTCAGGTTCTGGTAGACCGTGGTGGTGCCGTCGAAGAAATAGTCGCGCGGCTTGAACTGGACCTCGGCGGTGTCCTGCGGGCTGCCCGTCAGCCGCACCTCTGGCGCGTTGTTGTAGAGGCGCGCCAGCTTGCCGTAGAACTCGGGGGCGACAAAGCCCCACAGCTCGCCGCCGGCGCGCACCTGGCCGGCGGTGGTGGAAATCGCGCCGGTGCGGTTGCCGTTGACAGCATGGAACACGCCGTCATTGGCGCCGTAGAACACCACCACGCCGGTGCTGCCGCCGTAGTCGACCACCACCGGGCGCGAATGCAGCACGTCGCCGTGGATCGAGCCGCGCACCGTGACGTTGCCGCCGGGGCCGGGCTCGGACTCCTTCTTCGGGTCAGTGCCGGTCAACGCGGCAAAAACGTCCTTGCCGCGCACCCATTCGATCATATTGGCCACGTCCGCCGCGGTGGTCTTCAGCAGCGACGGGCCGTCGCCCTCGGTCAGCGCCCTGTTGGCGGTATTGAAGTTGGTCAGCGCCGTGTCCTTGCTGCATTTGGCATTGGCGCAGGTCAGCAGCCGGCGCCCGCTCTGGCTGGTGAGGTAGTCGGCGCGCAGCATTTCGCCGGCGCCGCCCTTCTCGACAATCTCGCCGTCGGGCGCATCCTTGGCGTTGCGCAGTTGCGCCGAGGCATTCTTCCAGAAGCCGTCGGCGGGCCAGTCCGTGACGATACTGGAACTGCCAACCTGCTTTGGCGGATCCTCGGTCCAGTAGCTGCGCGCATTGGGCGAGATAAAGCCGGTGCTGGCATTGCTGATCGCGTTCTTTGACGTCTGCTCGGTGCCGCCCGGCGTGCCGGCGTCGAGCAACACCAGGTTGCCATTGGTGTCGTAACCCAGCTTGTATTGCTTGAGGTTGCCGACCCAGCGCGGACGTGCCTTGCCATCGGGGCGGAACATGCCGATGTAGACCTGGTTCAGGTACGAGCCCTGCCCGTTCACGCTGACCGGCAGGCTGACCGAGGCGAACACGTTGTTGACCGCCTGCATCTCGTTGAAGATGTCCTTCAGCGCCTTGGCCAACGCGTCGTCGTCGCCGGCACGCACCGTGAAGTTGCCGCCGCCGCCCTTGCTGGCCATGCTGTTGACGAACTCCAGGTAGTCCTGGCTCTGCTTGCTGCCGTCAGTGACGCCAATGGTGTAGGTGATGATGTTCTGGCGCGTCGCCGTGGCCGAACCCGCGTTGTTGGCGGCGTTCAGGTCCATGCCGTTGAGAAAGCGTGCCCATTCATCGCCCCAGTTGTCGATGTTGTTGGCTCTGGACAGCGGGATCGGTGTCAGCTGCGCGGCGGTGGCGCCCGCCTCCCGGAGCTTGTTGTAGGCGTCCTGACCGGTGTCCTGCGGCTTGCCGTTGTTGAGCGCGTTGGCAATGTAGATGATGAAGTTCTTCTGGCACGGATTGCTGATCGGCGACTTGTAGGTGGTGCCCGACAGCCCGGTCTTGCCGGAGAAGAACGCCCACGCTTCCTGCATGGCGCCGCCGACCTGCGAGTTGTTGGAGCTGTCCTTGGTGCGGTCGATGCTCTTGATGAACGCCAGCATCTGCTCGCCGCCCGCCTGGTCGAGCAGCACCAGCCCGGACGGCGCGGTCGGCGGCGTAACGTTCGGGAAGCGGAACTGGGCGCCGGAGTTATTGCTGCCGCCGAACATCATCACGCCGAGGTTGATCTTGCCGACGGTATTGGGGTCACGGATCAGGTCCGACACCGCCTTGTACAGCGCGCACTGCTCGGCGCCGACGTTGTTGTTCAGGTTGTTCGGGCCCACCACGCCCGGGGTTTCGCAATCGACCTGCGCATTGGCGTTCCAGGCCGAGGCGTTGTCCAGGATCAGCAGCACGTTCGGGCGCGCGCCGGCGTTGCTCTGCAGCCCGGTGAACAGGTCGATGTCTTCGGCCAGCGCCGCAGGCGCGGCGGCCAGCCCGAGCAGGGCCGTGGCACAGGCGGCATAGGCGCGAAGCCGGCGGGCGGGCATGGACATGCTGGTTCTTCCTTTCAGGATCTCGGTCTCGCCCATGGCAATCAGGGGCACGTGGAGCCATACAGCGTGCGCACGGCCACGCCCTGGTGCACCGTCGCGACCGTGCCGGTGTTGGCGTCATTGACTGTGGCGGCGACATCCCACTGCGTATCGTTGCAAAGCGAGCTGACCACGTTGGCGCCGCCCGGGCCCACCACGAGATTGCCGTTGCCGGTACTGCTGCCGAGCGTGCATTCGGCATCCTCGGGATGCTTCTCCGGATCGATCACCTTGGCTACCGGCTTGCTGGTCACGCAGGTCGGCACGGCCACCTGCGCCACGTAATCCGCGGTGCCGTCGCCCGTCACGTCGACTGGCACGTCCACCGCCACCGGCGCCTTGGTGAAGTCGTCGCTGATCACCTGCTCGATCGCCTGCTGCGCCACGTCGCGCGCCTCGGCGCTGTGCTGCTGGTTGGATGCCACTTTGACGTTGATCAGTCCGGAATTGACCATGGCCACCGCGATCATCAGGAACATCACCATGAACACCAGCGTCACCACCAGCGTGACCCCGGATTGACTGCGGCGCAGCGCGCCGCCGGTTGACTTGGTCATGGTTCTCATCGCAGTGTTGTGCCGGTATGGCGTCATTGCTCTCGCAGGCCGGCCACGTTGACCAGCCGCGCCACCTGGGCGTAGACGTGGCGCTTGTAGCCGTCGTTGAACGGACCCGAGGCCACCGCGCGGCCGATTTCGTAGGTGCGTTTGTCGGTATGGCCGCCGGAAGGCTTCAGCGTGCGCGCCAGCAAGTGCACGCGCACGGTGGTGACATTGGCCAGGTTGTTGATCACCACGCCCCAGTCATAACCCGGCACCGCGGTGCACACGGCGCTGTTGTTGGCGCGCGGATCGGTCACATAGCAGTCAGCCGAGCCGTTACTGTCCTGGTCCACCCCGTACTGCACATGCATGTCCTGCACGCCCTGCGCCACCGAGCGCGACTGGAACGCGCCGTTGACCAGCTCGGCCATCTTCAGCGTGGGAATGCCGTCGCCGCCGTTGCTGCAACGGTCGCAGCCGGCCAGGTAAAAGATGCGCACCATGGCCCGGCGCAATTCGGCCGGCTGTGCCGCATCACAGGCCTTGGTGCGCAGCGCGAAGGCCGCCGCGCCGCTCGCGTCGAAGACGAAGTTCTGCGCGTCCTGCGAACAGGCCGAGACCTGCAGGTAAGCCGATCCGGGCGCGGGCGCCACCACCGGTGTGGTCGAGACGCGCCGCACCACCAGCACCTCCGAGGTTGGCGCCAGATCCGGCAGGCACGGGGCCACCACGCCGGGCGCATAGCCGGTCAGTGCCAACGGCACGGTTTCGGCGGTGAACGAGAAGCCCAAAGCAGCCGGGTCGGTCGCGCACAGCGCCGGCTCCGCGGCCTTGTTGCCGCGCGCGATATTGCCCACCCCAAAGAACCCCGCCAGCTCCACCTCGCGCCGGATCTGCTCCAGCGCATAGCGCCCGTTCTCCACCTGTTCGGCCGATTTGGCGAACTCGGTGCGCGACAGGCTGTTGGCGTAATACAGGCTGGCCAGCGCGGTCAGCAGCACCAGGCCGATGGTGATGCCGATCATCAGCTCGACCAGCGAGATGCCGCGCTGGCGGCGCAGGCGCGCGGCGCGGGCGCGGGCGCGGGATGAAGGCACGGAAAAATGCGGCGCGGTCATGACACGGTCCCGAGGGTGCCGATGCGGATCTGCGTGCTGACCGCGCGGCGATAGGCGTCGTTGCCGTACTGGTCCTTGCCGCAGCCAAGCGCCGGCGCGCCGGTGGTGGCCAGCCCCTGCCACGCCACGGTGATGCGGTAGACCTGGTTGACCGCGTCGACGGTCTCGATGCAGCCGCGCGCGCCGATCATTGCCCCCACCGCTTGCGCGGGATCGACTGCGCTGGCGCCCGGGCGCATCTCGGCGCTGCCGAGCAAGGCCGCGTTCCAGGCCTGCAGGTCGGCGTTGGCGGTGGCGTTCTGCGCGGCGCTGCCCTGTGTGCATGCGGCGGGCGGCGCGGCCGCGCTGCCCAGCTGCATGCCGGCGGCGCCGTTGGCATAGCACGCTGCCACCTGGCGGTTGGCGTTCAGGCGCGCGGCCATGTCCTGCAGCAGCGCCAGCGCCTGCACGCGCTGGTAGGACTCCATCTCGGTCTGGCCCGAGCGCGCCACCAGTCCGGCGGTGCCCAGCAGCGCGACCAGCAGGATCACCACCGCCACCAGCACTTCGATCAGCAGGAAGCCCGCCTGCGCGCGGCGCGCCGGCAGGCGCCGCCGCGATATGGCGATGCACGTCATGGCGATGCGCGTCATGTGCAGGCTCCGTTGGTGGAGGCGATGCGGCCGGTCTCGCTGACCTGCACGCACACGCGCGTGGTGGCCGAGGTATCGCCGCCGGGCGCGAACTCGAACGTCATCGCCGCGCCGGTCAGCCGGCCGTCGTTGCCAAGCACCAGGCCGCCGGCCGCACTGGGCGTGATGGTCAGCCCGCCATAGGGCCCGAACGAACGTACCGTCTCGGCGCCCGCGCTCACCGTCCACCCTGCCGTCCAGGCGGCGCCCGCCGGTGCCAGCGAGACCGTGGCATTGCGCTTGACCGCTTCGCTGCGCGCCAGCACCAGCGCCGCGGCCAGGTCGAGCGAGGCGCTGCGCACGCGCTGGCTGGCGATCAGCGCGGCGAAGGAAGGCGCCGCCGCGACCGCCAGGATCGCCAGCACCGACAACGCGCACAGCAGCTCGATCAGCGTAAAGCCGCGGCGTGCGCGCCGCCGGCGATCATTGGCGCGGGAAAGATTGGGCCGCATGGTCAGTTCCAGCAGTCGGTGCCTGCGCCCGACGCGGACTTGGCGCCGGCGCTGGTCAGCGTCAGCGTGCCGCAACCGGTGTCGCTGAGCTGGCTGCCCTTGGGCGTGGCGACGATGCTGTAGCGCGGCGGCGGCGCCGCGCCCGGTGTCACCGTGACGTCGTAGCGCGTGGCCAGGCCGGCGGGCACCGACATGCCGAGCGCCCCGAGGTCGGCGGCATAGGCGCGGTTGTCGACCAGGAAGCGCTCCTGCGCGCCCGCGACCTCCAGCATGAAGGACTCGATCGCCGCGCGGTTGGAGCGCACGACGTAACGGCTGTAGTTGGGAATGGCGACGGCGGCAAGAATGGCGATGACCGCCACGGTGATCATCACTTCGATCAGCGTGAAGCCATGCAGCGGCCTGCCCCGGCATCGCATGCCGGCAGCCCCCTGAGTCCCGATCGCCCGGATTCCTGTGTAGGATCCGACCCCCGGGATGACCCTGAATATGACCCGAAACGGCAGGTTGACCCTCCCACCGTGTCGCACTGCCGGGCTTCTATGTCCCATGCTCGCGCTCCGCTACTCATTATGTTCCGGACGACCGAATTCCGGAGGTTATGGCGCGGAGTGTAAGTCACGATCCGTTAAGCGGGTAAGGAAAATACGATGTGGACGAACCGGCGTTGTAGCGAAGTGACAGTGACGTGGCCGCGTGTCATCAGGGGTAAAGATTCCGGCCGGCGCGGACGTTAATCCGCCCGCCATCGCGCCGACGCGGTGCGCAGGCCGCCGCACCTGTGCAACAATCGTTACATCCTTGAAGCCGGAGCACCCATGTCGTCCGATCCCCCCGCCTCTACCCGGCCCGGGACACCACCGCCCACATCGCCACCAGCGCCGCCCCACGACCTGGAGGCATTGCTGGAATTGCTGCGCCGCGGCTTTCCCAACCTCAGCACGCAATTCCAGGGCGGTGCGCGCTACCTGCTCGACCATCCGCAGGACGTGCCGGTGCTGTCGATGCGCAAGATCGCGGCCAGCGCCGGGGTCCAGCCCGCCACCCTGGTGCGGCTGTCGCAGCATCTGGGCTTCGAGGGCTGGCAGGCCATGCGCGAGCTGTTTGTCGATGCACTGCGCGGCGGCACCCAGCCGTATGCGCGGCGCGCGCGCAAGGTGGTGCGCGAAAGCAGTGCCAGCCGCATGCTGGGCGAGATGCTCGAGGCACAGCACCACAACCTGGACCGGATCGCCACCAGCAACGAGAAGACGCTGCCGCAAGCCGCCGAGCTGCTGTCGCACGCGGCCTGCGTGCATGTGGCGGGCTTCCGCTCATGCTTCCCGATCGCGTTCACCTTCCACTATGTCTACCGGCTGTTCCGCAGCACCGTGCACCTGATCCGCGCCGATGCCGGCACGCTGGAGATGGAGCTGCGCGGGCTGGCGCCCAGGGATGCGGTGGTGGTGGTCAGCTTCGCCCCTTATTCGCAGGAGAGCATCCGCGTGGCCGAGGCCGCGCGCGAGTGCGGCTGCAAGGTGATCGCGCTGACCGACAGCACGGTCGCGCCGATCGCGCTGGCCGCGGACTGCACGCTGCTGTTCTCGGTCGAAAGCCCGTCGTTCTTTCCGTCGATCACGGCCGGCGTGGCCGTGGTCGAGGCGTTGGTCGAACAACTGCTGGCGCGCAAGGGCAAGGGCGCCATCCGCGCGCTGGAGCAGGCCGAGGGCGAGCTGCATCGCACCGGGGCGTATGTGACGCCCGGGCACGGCTGAGCCCGCGGCCCGTTCGAAAGCGCGGCCGGGCGCTTACTGCGTGCACTTCTCCCGGTACGCCTGCTGCAGCGATTTCTTCGGCCGGTCCCGTTCCAGTTCCGGCACCATGCGGCCCTGGGCGGTTTCGATGGCCGGCTCGGTGGCGCGGTACTCGCGCTTGGGCGCCTGCGCAATCTGCTCGGCCAGCGCGCGGCACTCGTCCGACTGGATGCTGGCCGGGGTCGCCGACGGGTCGGGACGGTAGGGGGTGGTGCCTTGCTGCACGGCTTCATTGATGGCGGCGGCGGCACCGCCCTGGTCCTGCCTCTGCGCATGCGCGCCGCATGCCACCGCCAGGGCCCCAAGGGCGACAAGGGCGGCAATGCGGTTAAGGATTCGCTGGCGTGCTGGCATGATGCGATGTCTCCTCTGGCTCGACGGTATCTGGCAAATACCGCGAGCTTAATCGTTCCCGCGCGGCCTGGCACTACCAGCATTTGCGACACTTGCGACATTGCCAGCCTGCGGGGAACGATGCCGCCAGGTACTAGCCGCGGCGATGCTCGCCGCCCTCGCCGCCCTCCTCGCGCTCCAGTTCCCAGTCGCGGCGCATCATGACGTAGGTGAACGAGGTGGACCAGCCGATCAGGATCAGCCCGACCAGCGGCTCGATACTGGCGATCAGGCGGCTCGCGCCCACCGGCACGATATCGCCCAGGCTCTGGGTGGTGAAGGTTTCCAGCGCGAAGTAGGCGTAGAGCAGCGCATCCGGCTGCGCGCGTGCGGCCTCGACCCCGGGCACCGCCACGCCGGCCAGCCCGCCCAGCCCCAGCACGCGGTCGGCAAACCAGAAGCCAGCGGCGAACACCAGCGCCTCGAGGCAATGGACCAGGATGATGCAGACGATCAGCACGCCGATATTCATGCGCCCGCTCCAGCGCCGCGGATGCATCGCCGACAACAGGCGCAGCGCCTCGTAATGGATGCCGACCACCGTCACGGTCAGCACGGCGGCGCACAGCAGGGCCAGCGAATAATGTTCGGCGGAGGTTTCCATGCGCGGGGGCGCTCCCGTATGACGTCAGTGCAATCGGGATGGTACGGATCGGGACGGGCAAAAAAATGACGCCCTCCAAAAATAACACCGGAAGGCGTGGGGGAAAACCAGGACGCGCTACGTGGCCCGCGCGCGTGGCGCGCCGGCGGCCCTGGCAGAGGGTCAGGAGGCGGCCTGGCGGCCGCTGTTTTGCACAGCGCGACGCGGCGCCGTGGTTCAGTTACCGGACTTGCACGACAGGTTCACGTACAGCCCGCCGCCCCAGTTGAAGCTGTTGTTGCCGCTGACCTGGACCTGGACCACGTCGTTGGCGGCCACCGGCGTGGTTGCCGGTGTCGAGCAGGTGCGCTCGCTGTTGTCGAGCACGCATTGCGACGCGTCGGTGATGGGCAGCACGTCGACGTGGTCCAGCGCCGTGCCGCTGGCGACACGGTGCGCCGTGACGGTGTACGCCGCCTTGGCGGGTACCTGGCCCGCCAGGATCGCGGTCAGGGTAAAGCCGCCCTCGCAGGCCACCGGCATCACCGCGCCGAAGTACGGGTCGCTGCTCTGCAGCGTCAGCCCGGTACCGGTCATGACATAGGTGCCGACGCCGCCCGGCGGCGCCGTGACGGCGAAGTTGGCGGTGTAGACGGTGGCGCCCGTGCCGGGCTCGCCGGGGTCGCCCTTGTCTCCCTTCTCGCCTTGCTCGCCTTGCTCGCCTTTCTCTCCGGCCGGACCGGGCGCACCGTCGGCACCTGCAGGGCCCGCGGGTCCGACCGGGCCGGTCAGGCCGACCACCGAGATCCCCGCCGGCCACCCTTCCGCGGTCTTCGGCCCGAACAGCGTGCTGGTGGTGGTATTCAGGTAGAAGCTGCCCACCGCGCCGTCCGCCGCGGTCGGATCGGCCCCGCCATGCAGCAGCGTGGCGCCCGGCGCCCCGGCCACGCCTTGCGGGCCGATCAGCGACACGCCGGCGGGCCACTCGCCGCCGGCCTTCGGGCCGTACAGCGTCGAGCTCGAGACATTGAGGTAGAAATCGCCATCGCTGCCCATGTCCGCGGTGGGCGCATTGGTGCCGGACAGCATGGTCTTGCCGTCGGCGCCGGCGGGACCGGGCACGCTGGCGGCCGGGCCGGCCCCGGCGCTGGTGGAATCGCCACCGCCGCCGCCGCAGCCCGCGAGCAGGATGGCAAGGCAGGCGAGCGGAAGCGCCGCGCGTTTCAGGTCGATCTGTTGCATTGGTGGAAGCCCCCCGTTTTCATGGATTGAAGGCCCGGTGCGATGCCGGGTAGCTCCAATCTAGACAGGGAGGCGACTGCGATAAATCGTGCATTGGCATGGGCTGTTTCAGCCCTGAAGCGCCAGCCGATACACAAAAAATGCCGTGGCCTTTGCCATGCCCGGCACTTGAGTCAGCCGGCAAGAAGGCCCGTAAAAATGCGGGACGAGACCATCGGAATGGCCCTGCCGGGCCCGGCGCCGGCTTCGCCCCAATGGTTGAATATCGGATGAATTGCACACGGCATGGCCGGTAACAGGCCGCCGTGGCAGCGTTCAAATGAGAAACAAAAGCGCGCGATCTACCCCTTCGAGAGGGTATGTTCCGCGGCGCCGGCCAGGCTGCCGCCAATGGCAGTGTCATGCACTATGCTGAATACTCCAACCGTTCTGCGTGGAGGCTAGCGTGCGCAAGTTCCTTCCCATGGTCACGGCAATCGTGCTGTGCGGCGCCACCGGCATGGCATTCGCCCACAACTGTCCAAACGAGATGAAGGCCATCGACGCCAAGCTGTCGACCAACCCGAAGCTCTCGACCGAGGACGCCGCCAAGGTCTCCAAGCTGCGCGCCGACGGCGAGGCCTATCACAAGGCCGGCAAGCACGATGAATCGATGAAGTCGCTGCTCGAGGCGAAAAAGATCCTGGGCATCTGACAGCCGATGTGGACACAAAAAAACCGCCACGCGTCAGGCGTGGCGGTTTTTCAATTTTGGCCTCAGGAGCCTGATCCGACCTGCTGGATCACGCCGTTGGGCGCCACCAGGTAATACTCGGCGCCAATCCCGACCCAGCGCGTACCCTTGCGCGGCGCGGGCAGGTTGTACTGCTTGTAGTCGTCGATCACATACTGGCGGTCCCGAAACTCGGTGGGGAGCCGGTCGCCCTTCTTCCACTGCTGCACCTGCATATACGGCGAGCTCTGCGCCGCCGGCGCGGACGCCGCCATGGGATCGGTCATCGGCTTGGACCTGGCACCGCCCTGCGCCATCGCAAACGGCGCCGCCAGCACGCTTGCCGCCAGCAACAACACTGGCATCGCTTTCTTGGTCTTCATCGTGATCTCCTTGCGTACGGGAAAACCGAACTGCCGGAGGATCCGACAGCATCTACAGATTAGTCACAAATGCCGCCAAGCGGGCATCCGGCGGCCGTGACGCCACGGGCAGGCGCGGGCGCGCGTGTTCACAATTGTTTGCCGGTCAGGCCCCCATTCGGGGGGGCGCCTCAGGCGCCACCCGTGTCTAGAATGCTCGCACAGAAACAATTTGTTACCAGCAGTTTGCCGCCCAGTTCATTGCCGCGGGCCGCACTGCGGGCCCCGCCGACGGCGCCACACCGCGCCCGCGCGGGCGCATGCCGCTATCCATGTTCCCTGGCTTGCGCGCTTTGACGCGCTGCGCACGCGGGCTTTATTCCCTGCCAGAGAACTCACCAAGACAGGGGACGCTCCGTGTTGCACGATGCCGGTCGATTCCTGGCACTGGTCAATCCCGCCATTGCCTTGCTGCTTGCGCTCTGCTTCCTGTTTGCATGGCGCCACGAGCGCACGCGGCCCCACCTGCTGCAGCTGGGCGCCTGCTATCTGCTGGCCGCCGCGGCCATCGGCCTGCAGGTACTGTGGCCGCCGCGCGCCGGCGGCGGGCCTGCCACCGTCGCCGGCGCGCTCTACCTGGGCAGCGCCGTGCTGCTGCTGCGCGGCATGCTGGCCCGCATCGGCGCACGCCCTGACCGCTGCGCGGCGGTGGCGCTGCCGCTCGCGCTGTTCGGCATGGTGGCGTGGTTCGACCTGGTGTACCCGAGCCTGGTCGCGCGCATCTACATCCTCAATGTCGGCGTCGCGGTGATCCTGCTGCCCGGGGTCGCGCCGCTGGCACGGCTGCGCACCGGCCGCACCGTGGACCGGGTGCTGTTCTGGATGTACCTGGTGTTCGCGCTCCAGTTCCTGCCGCGCACGCTGCTGGCGCTGGCGCCGGCCGCCGCGCACGATGCCGCCGTGCTGCCGCCCACCGCCTGCTGGCTATGGCTGCAGGCCACGCTGGCGCTGCTGCTGCTGGCGCTCGGGCTGGCGCTGCTGGCCGCGACCGCGCAGGACGTGATCGACGACCTGCGCCATGAACGCGATACCGATCCGCTGACCCAGCTGCACACGCGCCGCAGCCTCGAGACCCTGGCCGCGCGGCAGATCCCGCCGCGCCCGGGCGAGGCGCTGAGCGTGCTGCTGTGCGACCTGGACTTCTTCAAGTTCATCAACGACAACTACGGCCACGCCGCCGGCGATGCGGTGCTGGCGCAGGTCGGCCGCATCATCGGCGCGGGCATCCGCCGCCGCGATATCGCCGCGCGCCTGGGCGGCGAGGAATTCGTCGTGCTGTTGCCCGACACCCCGCACCAAGCGGCGCTGCAGCTGGCCGAGCGGCTGCGGGAGACGCTGGAGCAGACCAGCATGGGGGCCCTGCCCGGCATGCGCAACGTGACTGCCAGCTTCGGCGTGGCCACGCTGCGGCCGGGAGAAGACCTGGAGGCGCTGCTGATGCGCGCGGACAACGTGCTGTACGCGGCCAAGAACAACGGGCGGAACTGCGTCGAGTGGGAACGGGAGGCCGGTTTGCCGGCGCTGGCGTGAAGGCTGCCGGTGATGGCCTCCCGTCAATGCGATGACTACGCGGCCGCAGGTATGCCGCCGGTCTCGAACTCGGGGCCGGCATAGTCTTCGTCCACCGCCACGCCGCCATCGAGCAGCCGCTGGCTCCAGTGGTCGAGCGCCACGCGCGCGGCCTGGCTGACATCGCGGCCCAGCGCCAGCCGCACCGCGGCCGGCGTCTCGAGTCCGAACGCGCGCACCGTCCCCCATGTGACCCGGTCGTGCGCAAAATCCGCGATCGCTTGCTCGACGCACAAGCCGCTATCGGCCACGGCCGAAGCCAGGAACACCTCCGGATGCCGGCGCGTCCAGTCCAGCACGTTGCCGATCTGGCGGATGCCGCTGGCTCGGCAGGCGGCGATGGCGCCGTCGCGGCCGCCGTCGATCATCGCAAAGACGATATCGGCACCCGCCCGGGCCTGCGCGGCGACGGCGCGGCCGGCGAGTTCGGGGTCATGCTGGTTGCCGCAGAAGGTGGTCAGCGCCGTCGCGCCTGGCATGGCGCTGCGCACGCCATGGAGGAACGCCGCGCGGCCCTTCAGGCCGGGACGCACTTTCTCGCCGGACAGGTGCGCCACCACCCCGGTGCGCGAATCCGTCGCGGCCAGCACGCCGGCAAGGAACGCGGACTGTTCCTGCAGCACGGTGTAGCTGGCGGTGTTGGCGCCCAGCACGCTGCCCTGCGTGACCACGAAGCGGCGCAGCGGATGGCGCGCGGCGGCCACGGCGACCGGGTAGTCGCCCTGGCCGCCATGGGCCACGACCAGGTCCGGTTCACTTTCGCACAATGCCAGCACGGCCGCGGCGCGCGCCTGCGGGTCCGGGTCGGCAATCCATGCCACGGCCACATCATGGCCGGCGTCCCGCGCGCGCACGGCGCCGGCATGACCGGCCTCGTTGAAGCTGCCGCGGCCCTCGGGCCCGAACAGCACCACCTGGATGCGCGCGCTCATGACAGCATCGCCCCGGTGGCCGCAACCACCGGCCCCCATGCCTGCACCTGCTGCCGCACGTAGGCAGCGAATGCCTCGGGCCGGCGCTCGGCCAGCACGAAGCCCTGGGCCTCCAGTTGGCCGCGCACGGCCGGTTGTTGCAGGATGCCCTGCAGTGACTGATGCAAGCGTTGCACGATGTCCTCGGGAAGATGGGCCGGCGCCGAGACGCCGACAAAGTTTTCGGCCACCAGGCCGGGATAGCCGGCTTGCCCCACGGTGGGCAGCCGCGGCGCCTGCGGCACCCGCCGGGCCGAGGTCACGGCCAGCAGGCGCAGGTCGCCGGATTGCAGGAACGGCAGGTTCTGCGGCAACGCGTCCACCGCGAACGGGATTTGCCCGCCAAGCAGGTCGGTGCGCATGGGCCCCGCGCCCTTGTAGGGCACGTGGGTCAGCTTCAGCCCGGCCTGCTGCGCGAACAGTTCACCGACGATATGCGCCACGGACGCCGCGCCGCCGCTGCCGAACGGCACCGGATCGCGCTGCGCGCGGATCCACGCCGCCAGTTCCGCCAGGCTGCGCGCGGGCACCGATGGATGCACCGCGAACACCATCGGCACCGCGCCGATGTAATGCACATGGGTAAAGCTGTGCACGGGGTCGTAGCTGGGCCGCCGGAGCAGGAACGGCGAGATGCTGAGCGCCGCCGAGTTCGACATCAGCAGGGTGTAGCCATCGTTCGGCGCGGCGGCGACGGCCGCGGCGCCGATGGTGGACCCTGCCCCCGGGCGGTTGTCGGTCACGAACGGCTGCCCCAGCCGCTCCTGCAGCAGCGGCGCCAGCAGGCGCGCGACGATGTCGCTGGACCCGCCGGGCGGGAACGTCACCACCAGCCGCACCGGATGCCGCGGCCATGCCGCGCCGCGCTCCGCGTGCGCCGGCATCGCGGCCAGCGCTGGGAGCGCGGGCAGTGCCAGCAGGCGTGCCATGCATTGTCTTCTGGAAACCACGATGCGCTCTCCGTCTTACAAGCGATGGCGCAGGCCGACACCGCCGCCGAACTTGTTGCCGCGCACGCCCATGAAGGCGGGCAAGGCATAGGCCCCGCTGATGCGATTGAAGTCGGCTTCGGCGTAGACGCTGGTGCGCCGGGACAGCGCGTACTCGGCCACACCGGTCAGCATCAGCCGATGGCCGCTGGCCGCGGTCTGCCGGTCATAGCCCGCCGCCAGCGAGAGCGCCAGCGCGGGCGTCGCCTGCAGCGTGGCGCCGCCGGTCAGCACATGATTGCGGGTCGGGCTGAGGCGGTAGCGGTGGTCCAGGTAGCCGAGCGCCAGCTTGACGCGGCCCAGCTGGCTGCTGCCGCCGATACCCCAGATCGTGCGCGCCTCGGCGGTCGGCAGCGCATCGGTGCGCTGCAGCAGCGCGCCGACGTCGAACCGCGCCGTCGTCCAGGCCAGCGCCAGGCCCCGGCTGCTGCCCGCCGTCGCGTCACCGGGCACTTCGCCGAAGGTGTAGTGCGCGGCCGCCGACAACGCGCCCAGCCTGCCCGCGTACTTGACCATGTTGTCCTGCCGCGGACCGGTGTAGCCGTTCAGGATCGCCACCGCATCCAGGTTGGGATGGCCATAGGGCTGGAAGCGGAATGTTGCATCGTAGGCCGTGGTGAACTGGCGGCCGAAGGTCAGCTTGCCCCACGTCTGGTGCTCGACCCCCAGGTACGACTGCCGGCCGAACAGGCGGCCCGCGCCCTGCGTGCCGACTTGTCCGTAGTTGGAGGTCGCCGTCCCCTGCAGCGAGGTGCCGGTGGCGAGATCAAAGCCGCTTTCCAGCGTGAACAGCGCCGCCCATCCCCCGCCCAGCGCCTCGGTGCCGCGCATGCCCCAGCGCGAGCCGCTGAAGTATCCCTCGCCCAGTTCGGCCAGGCGCTCGTCCCCGCGGTTGTTGTCCGAGGAGCGCACCATGGTGTCTATCAGTCCATAGACCGAAACCGACGAGGCCGGCTGTGCGCGCACCGTACCGCTGGCCCCGCCAGCCATGCCCGCCACCAAGCCGGCCATTGCCACGGGCATGGCGTAGCCGCGTCCTGCATTCCACACCCTCACGGGCACCTCCATTTTGCATACAAAATAAGAACGCAAAATATAGGGCTTGACCGATGCCGCGCATACGAATGTGTGCGCATGAGGTCATGCGGTTTGTGCGGGTTCAGCGCAGCGGGAAGGACCTGAATAAGCTGGCCGAGCGCGGCACGCCTGCATGCATTCGGCCCCCAAAAAGCAGAACCCCCGCAGCGCGGGGGTTCGATGGCAATGCTGGCGAGCTTGTGTTGCGCTTGTGTCGCGATACTCAGAACGGAATATCGTCGTCCATATCCTCGAAGCCGTTCGAGGCCGGTTGCTGCGGACGGCGCGCCGCGCCCCCCTGCTGGCCACCGCCGCCCTGGGCACCACGGCCGCCGCCATAGCCGCCGCCCGACGATTCGCGGCTATAACCGCCACCGCCGCCGCCACCGCCGTAGCCGCCTTCATCGCCGCCACCGCCGCCACCGCCCTGGCGCGAACCCAGCATCTGCATCTGGTCGGCAACGATCTCGGTGGAGTACTTGTCCTGGCCGGACTGGTCCTGCCACTTGCGGGTGCGGATGCGGCCTTCGATATAGACCGACGAGCCCTTGCGCAGGTACTGGGCGGCAATCTCGGCCAGCTTGCCGAACATCGCCACGCGGTGCCATTCGGTGGCTTCCTTCATCTCGCCGGACTGCTTGTCCTTGTAGCGGTCGGTGGTCGCCAGGCGCAGGTTGGTGACGGCGTCGCCGCTGGGCATGTAGCGCGTTTCGGGGTCTGCGCCGAGGTTGCCGACGAGAATGACTTTGTTGACCGATGCCATGTGAATGTTCTCCAAAAGCCACGCGCGGTGTTGAAAAGCGTGGCAATACGATGACGATGAAAGCGGGTTGTAGTTTGACGCGATCGTGCCGCGACGTAAACGAACACGCGACGTAAACGAACATCGCGCCCCCGCCAGAATGCCGGGTGGCGCGATGATGCTAGGCCTCTTTCTGGCCCAAATGCTTTACGAAATGATGCGAAAACCGGAGCCGGCTCAGGCCGCGGTGGCCGGTGCGGCTTCCTGCCCGCGCGCCGGCGGCGCCTTCATGCTCCAGGCGATTATAAGCCACAGCAACAGCACCGCCGCGCAGCCCACGAACACGGCACTGCGGCCCTCGTGCTTGAGCAGCCAGCCGCCGGCGGCACCGCCCAGGAACAGGCCCAGGGCCTGCGTGGTGTTGTAAACGCCGAGCGCCGCGCCGCGCGCGGCCGCGGCGTAGCGCGACACCAGCGACGGCTGCATTGCCTCCAGCACATTGAAGGCGACGAAGAACAGCAGCAAGACCCCGACGATCGCCCACAGCCCGTGCACCGCGGCAAACAGCAGCTGCACCGCCGTCATCAGCGCGACCGCGCCCAGCAGCACCGGGCGCACGCGGCCATAGCGCTCGGCCGCCATCATCGGCCCCAGCATCAGCACGAATGACACCAGCACGACGGGCAGGTAGACCTTCCAGTGCTGGTCCAGCGGCATGCCGGCATCGGCCAGCATCGCCGGCACCACCATGAACATCGCCACCTGCGACGCGTGCAGCGCCAGCACGCCGACATTGAGCCGCGCCAGGTCGCCGTTGAGCAGCACCTTTCGGAAAGGCAGCCGCACCGGGTGCGGCGGCGGCGGGGTCGGCACCAGGAACACGGTAACGCCGATGGCGACCAGGCCAAGCACCGACATCAGCCCGAAGATGCCGGACATGCCGATGCTGTGCAGCAGCGGCGAGGCAATCACCAGCGACAGCGCGAAGGTCAGCCCGATGCTGCCGCCCACCATCGCCATGGCCTTGGTGCGATGGCGCTCGCGGGTCAGGTCGGCGATGCAGGCGGTGATGGCGGCGGAGATCGCGCCCATGCCCTGCAGCGCGCGCCCGGCAATGATGCCCGACAGCGTGTCGGAAAACGCGGCGACCAGGCCGCCCGCGATAAACAGCAGCAGGCCGCCCACCATCACCGGCTTGCGCCCGACGCGGTCGGACAGCCACCCCAGCGGGATGTGCAGGAAGGCCTGCATCAGGCCGTAGATGCCCATCGCCAGGCCCACGCGCTGGGCGTCGTGCCCGTCGGGCAGCGTCCGGGCGTATTCGGCAAAGACCGGCAGGATCAGGAACAGGCCCAGCATGCGCAGCGCGAAGATGCTGGCCAGCGATACCGCGGCGCGCAGTTCGGCGCGCGTCATGCGTTCACGCGCGGGAGCCTGGGATGCGTCGGCGGCACCCGTTTCCGGGGAAGTTTCCGGGGAAGAAGAAGGGATCGACGGCATTGCGATCGTGGGATCGTGTGGGATTCGGGGTCGGGCTGGTTGCCGTTGGGCGGCAATGGTCGGGTCCGCTGGTGGCCGGACAACCCCGGAAACCGAAGTTGGGTATATTAACAGGTTTGCTCCTTGGCGCTTCCCGGGTCACCTGGCCATGCCGGCTGCCCCCCGCAGGTGCGCCCGGGCGCGCATTCCGGCCGGGGCGGCCCGCCTGGCGACGACTTTTCGGCATATGGAAGAAATCAAGATCCGTGGGGCGCGTACCCACAACCTGAAGAACATCAATCTCGACCTGCCGCGCAACCGGCTGATCGTGATTACGGGGCTGTCCGGCTCGGGCAAGTCGTCGCTGGCCTTCGACACGCTCTATGCCGAGGGCCAGCGCCGCTACGTGGAATCGCTGTCCGCCTACGCGCGCCAGTTCCTGCAGCTGATGGAGAAGCCCGATGTCGACCTGATCGAAGGGCTGTCGCCGGCGATCTCGATCGAGCAGAAGGCCACCAGCCACAACCCGCGCTCGACCGTCGGCACGGTCACCGAGATCCATGACTACCTGCGCCTGCTGTACGCGCGCGCCGGCACCCCTTACTGCCCCGACCACAACCTGCCGCTGCAGGCGCAAAGCGTGTCGCAGATGGTCGATGCGGCGCTGGCGCTGCCGGAAGACACCAAGCTGATGATCCTGGCGCCGGTGGTGGTGGACCGCAAGGGCGAGCACTCGGACCTGTTCGACAGCATGCAGGCGCAGGGCTTCGTGCGCTTTCGCATCCGCTCGGGCGGCGGCACCGCGCACGAGGCGCAGGCCAGGGTTTATGAAGTCGACCAGCTGCCCAAGCTGAAGAAGACCGAGAAGCACAGCATCGACGTGGTAGTCGACCGCGTCAAGGTCCGCGCCGACATCAAGCAGCGCCTGGCCGAATCGTTCGAGACCGCGCTGCGGCTGGCCGACGGCCGCGCGCTGGCGCTGGAGATGGACAGCGGCAAGGAGCACACCTTCAGCTCGCGCTTTGCCTGCCCGATCTGCTCGTATTCGCTGCAGGAGCTGGAGCCGCGGCTGTTCTCGTTCAACAACCCGATGGGCGCGTGCCCGAGCTGCGACGGGCTGGGGCAGATCACGTTCTTCGACCCGAAGCGGGTGGTGGCGTTTCCCAACCTGTCGCTGGCGTCGGGCGCGATCAAGGGCTGGGACCGCCGCAACCAGTTCTACTTCCAGATGCTGCAAAGCCTGGCGGCGTACTACGACTTCGATACCGACACCGCGTTCGAGGACCTGCCCGAAACGGTGCAGCAGGTGGTGCTGCACGGCTCGGGCGAGCAGGAGATCCCGTTCACCTATATCAACGAGCGCGGCCGCGCCACGGTGCGCGAGCATGTGTTCGAGGGGATCATTCCCAACCTGGAACGCCGCTACCGCGAGACCGATTCCGTCGCCGTGCGCGAGGAACTGGCCAAGTACCAGAACAACCAGCCCTGCCCGGCCTGCCACGGCACGCGGCTGCGCACCGAGGCGCGCCACGTCAAGCTGGGCGAAGGCGAGCAGGCGCGCGCGATCTTCGAGATCAACGGCTGGCCGCTGCGCGATGCGCTGACCTATTTCCTGACGCTGGACATGCACGGCGCCAAGCGCGAGATCGCCGACAAGATCGTCAAGGAGATCACCGCGCGGCTGAACTTCCTCAACAACGTGGGGCTGGACTACCTGTCGCTGGAGCGCAGCGCCGACACGCTGTCTGGCGGCGAGGCGCAGCGCATCCGGCTGGCGTCGCAGATCGGTTCGGGCCTGACCGGCGTGATGTACGTGCTGGACGAGCCCTCGATCGGCTTGCACCAGCGCGACAACGACCGCCTGATCGGCACGCTCAAGCACCTGCGCGACATCGGCAACTCGGTGCTGGTGGTCGAGCATGACGAGGACATGATCCGCGCCTGCGACTACGTGGTCGATATCGGTCCCGGCGCCGGCGTGCACGGCGGCATGATCGTGGCCGAGGGCACGCCGCGGCAGATCGAGGCGTCGCCGGCCTCGCTGACCGGACAATACCTGTCCGGCCAGCGCCGCATCGAAGTGCCGAAGCAGCGCACCGCGCCCGACGACGAGCGGCTGCTGCGCATCGTCAATGCCAGCGGCAACAACCTGCGCAACGTCACCGCCGAAGTGCCGGTGGGCCTGCTGACCTGCATCACCGGCGTGTCCGGCTCGGGCAAATCGACGCTGATCAACGACACGCTCTACCACGCGGTGGCGCGCCACCTGTACGGCTCGACGCCGGAGCCGGCGCAGCACGACCGCATCGAGGGGCTAGAGCATTTCGACAAGGTCATCAACGTCGACCAGAGCCCGATCGGCCGCACGCCGCGCTCCAACCCGGCCACCTACACCGGCCTGTTCACGCCCATCCGCGAGCTGTTCGCCGGCGTGCCCTCGGCCAAGGAGCGCGGCTACGATCCGGGCCGCTTCTCGTTCAACGTCAAGGGCGGGCGCTGCGAGTCCTGCCAGGGCGACGGCGTGCTCAAGGTTGAGATGCACTTCCTGCCCGACGTGTACGTGCCCTGCGACGTCTGCCACGGCAAGCGCTACAACCGCGAAACGCTTGAGGTGCTGTACAAGGGCAAGAACATCTCCGAGGTGCTCGACCTGACCGTCGAGCAGGCGCACGAATTCTTCAGCGCGGTGCCGGTGGTGCGGCGCAAGCTGCAGACGCTGCTGGACGTGGGCCTGGGCTATATCCGGCTCGGACAGTCGGCGACCACGCTGTCGGGCGGCGAGGCGCAGCGCGTCAAGCTGTCGCTGGAGCTGTCCAAGCGCGACACCGGGCGCACGCTCTATATCCTGGACGAGCCCACCACCGGCCTGCACTTCCATGACATCGAGCTGCTGCTCAAGGTCATCCACAAGCTGCGCGACCAGGGCAATACCGTCGTCATCATCGAGCACAACCTCGACGTCATCAAGACCGCCGACTGGCTGATCGACATGGGGCCCGAAGGCGGCGCCGGCGGCGGCCAGGTAATCGCGCGCGGCACGCCGGAGGTGGTGGCGAAGAGCAAGGCGAGCTTTACGGGGAAGTATCTGGCGCCGCTGCTCAAGCGCGCGTGACACGCGTACTGTCCGCCGGGCCGCGGCTCAATCCAGCCCGCCAGCCGGCAACACCCGCGTGCGCCGCGCCGCGCCGCCCTGCGGCAACTCGATCACCACGCCGCCACCGCTGTCGGCGCCGTGCCCGCTCAGCGCGGTGATCACCACCTGGTGCGTGACCATCAGGTAAGGCCCGCCGCGCGGGTCGAGACCGTCGATCAGCCGCGACAGCTGCGCGACCTGCGCGTCGCGGCGCTGCGCATCGGCGCCGAAGAATGAATTGAGCAGCGGCTGCACCTGCACCGGTCCCAGCCCGATCAGCCGCGCCGTGTCCTGGCAACGGCACCAGGCGCTGCTCCACACCTGCGTCGGCCGGAACCCGGCTGCCTTCCAGCTCGCGCCCAGCCGCGCCGCCTGCTCGCGGCCGCGCGCGTCGAGGTTGCGCTGCGTGGCGCAATCCGCCAGCCGGAAGCCGGGCGGATCGCCGACGCCCGGCGCGCTGGCATGGCGCAATACCACCACGACATTGGGGCGCTGCAGCTCGCTTACCGCAACCTCGCGCTGTGACGCCGGAGCGACCTGTGCGGCGGCAAGCGTCGGGGCAATGGCAAGCATGGCAAGCCATCTGCAAAAGGCGGGCATGGGCGGCTCCGGTGGTAAGCCAACCCCTCCGGTATAGCAGGGGCCGGCTTGCTTTCGCTACCTCGCGCCCTACCATGGAGCGGACGGCGACACGCATCGCCACAGGAGCCACGCCATGGAACTGACGGTCGTACCGGTCACCAAGCCGGAAGCCACCAACTTCATCTTCGGCCAGTCGCATTTCATCAAGACCGTGGAAGACCTGCACGAAGCGCTGGTCGGCACGGTGCCCGGCATCCGCTTCGGGCTGGCCTTCTGCGAGGCCTCGGGCAAGCGGCTGGTGCGCTGGTCGGGCACTGACGAGCACCTGATCGACATGGCCTGCGAGAACGCGCGCGCCATCGGCGCGGGGCACAGCTTCCTGATTTTCCTGGGCGATGGCTTCTTCCCGGTGAACGTGCTGGGCGCGGTGCGCGCGGTGCCTGAGGTATGCCGGATCTACTGCGCGACCGCGAACCCGACGCAGGTGATCGTCGCGCAGACCGATGCCGGACGCGGCGTGGTGGGGGTGATCGACGGCGCCTCGCCGCTGGGGATCGAGACCGAGGCGGATGTGGCCGAGCGCAAGGCGCTGCTGCGCAAGTTCGGCTACAAGCTGTAGCCGTGCCGCTCAGTGCTGCGCCGCCTGCACGCTCGTGACCGGCGCCACCTCGTCTTCCTTCATCCGGCTGCGGTTGAGCACGCCGGCCTGCTCCAGCACCGGATAGGCGGTCGCGCAGAACAGCGAGTTCAGCCGCTTCAGCTCGCTGATCACGTCCAGGTGCAGCGAGCTGGTCTCGATGCTTTCCGCGGTCTGCACCGCCACGCGCTGCAGATGGGTGCGTGCGTACTTGCGCTCAAGTTCGCGGAAGTTGGCCTTCTCCGCCATCAGCGCCTGCGCGCTCTTGAGGTCGCCGTTCAGAAACACCGACAAACCCAGCCGCAGGTTGGCGACCAGGCGCGCGTGCATCTCGGCGATCTCCTGCATGCCGGCCTCGGAGAACATCAGGTTGTGGGCGATCTTCTTGTCCTTGGTATCGAGCAGGATGCGCTCGATGATATCGCCGGCATGCTCCAGGTTGATCGTCAGCGAGATGATCTCGGTCCAGCGCTGGCCGTCGCGCTCGTCCAGCGCTTCCAGGCTGATGCGGGTCAGGTAAAGCTTGATCGCGGTGTAGAGGTCGTCGACTTCGTTGTCGATGCGGCAGGTGGCGGTGGCCAGCTTGGCGTCGTTGGTGCGCATCACGCGCAGCATGTTGTCGAGCATCTGCTCGACGCGGTCGCCGATGCGCAGCACTTCGCGCGCGGCGTTGGACAGCGCCAGCGTGGGCGTCGACAGCGCGGCCGGGTCGAGATGGCGCGGCGTGACCTGGCTGTCGCCGGTATTGCGCCCGGGCAGCACCTTTTCGCACAGGCGCGCCAGCGGCGCGGTGGCGCCGAGCAGCAGCACCGCCAGCGCAACGTTGAACAGCAGGTGGAAATTGACGATCAGCCGTTGCGGCTCATGGTCCACCAGCGCCAGCAGTTCCTCGGCCTGGCCCAGCAGCGGCAGCGCGATCAGGCAGCCCAGCAGGCGCGACAGCAGGTTGCCCAGCGTCACGCGCTTGCCCGGCTGGTTGTTGCCCGAGGTAGTCAGCAGCGCCGACACGCCCGAGCCCAGGTTGGCGCCCAGCACCAGCGCCAGCGCCACGTGGATCGACACCACCCCGGCGGAGGCCAGCGCGCCGCAGAACAGCACCACGGCCAGGCTGGAATAGCACAGGATGGTCAGGAACGCGCCGACCAGCATGTCGAGGCCCGCATCGCCGGTCAGCGAGGCGAACAGCACCTTGACGCCGGCGGCCTGCACCACCGGCCGGGTCGCGATCGAGATCAGCTCCAGCGCCAGCGTGATCAGGCCCAGGCCGATCAGCACGCGGCCGACGTGGCCGGGCTTGCTGCCCTTCCAGGTCAGGTGGCAGATCACGCCGACGAAGATCAGCAGCGGCGACAGCCACGACAGGTCCAGCGAGAACACCTGCACCATCAGCGCGGTGCCGACGTTGGCGCCCAGCATGATCGCCAGCGCCGGCGCCACGGCGATCAGGCCCTGGCCGACGAAGGAACTGACGATGACCGCGGTGGCGTTGCTGCTCTGGACCAGCCCGGTGACACCCAGGCCGGCAAGGAAGGCGGTGAAGCGGTTGGAGACGCTGGTCGACAGCACGTGGCGCAAGTTAGCGCCGTAGACGCGCAGGATGCCGACCTTGACGATGTTGGTGCCCCAGACGAGCAGGGCCACGCCCGATAACAGGTGAAGGAGAACGCCCATGTTGCGCCTTTGCGTGACCGGTGCCGAATACTGACTGGAGGCTCCGCCCGGTCATCGTGTCGTTGTCAAGGGCTCATTATGCGCCCGGCCCCCGGCACCGGCAACGGCATGGGGCCGCGCTGCGGGGCGCGGGCAACATGGCAACGCCACCATCGGCCGACGCGACGATGCGGCGGCGCAGCGTGCGGCCCGCCAGCGACGCGGCTCAGGGCAGCGCGACCTTGATCCCCAGCCCGACGAAGATGGCCCCGGCAGCGCGGTCCAGCCAGCGCCCGGTCGCCGGCCGCCGGCGCAGCCAGGCGCCCAGCCAGCCCGCGCACAGCCCGAACAGCGAGAACACCACCGCGGTCTGCAGCATGAAGACCACGCCCAGCAGCAGGAACTGCAGCCCGGGGTGCGCGGCATCGGCGCGCACGAACTGCGGCAGGAACACCAGGAAGAACAGCGTCACCTTGGGGTTCAGCATATTGCCCAGCACGCTCTGGCGGAATACGCGCGCCAGCGGCACCGCATCGACAGTGCCGCCCTGCGCCAGACCGCCCTGCGCGCGCAGCGCCTGGATGCCGATCCAGATCAGGTAGGCCGCTCCGGCGTACTTGATCAGCTGGAAGGCCAGCGGCGAGGAACGCAGCACCGCGGCCAGCCCCACCGCCGCGATCACGGTATGGAACAGGCAGCCGACCGAAAAGCCCAGCGCCGCCACCAGTCCCGCGCGCCGCCCCTGCGCCATGCCGCGTGCCAGCACCTGCAGGTTGTCCGGCCCGGGGGCCACGGTCACGGCGATGGAGGTCAGCAAAAACAGCAGCAGGTCAGGCATGGACACTCCTTGCGTGGGTCTTTACTTGCGCGCGCATCGCTCAGTGGCCCTCGAACTTGCACACGGTGAACAGCGGCAGGCCGGCACCGTGCAGCAGCTTCGATCCGCCCAGCTCGGGCAGGTCGACGATGGCCGCACCCTCGACCACGGTCGCGCCCAGGCGCTCGAGCAGCCTGCGCCCGGCCATCATGGTGCCGCCGGTGGCGATCAGGTCGTCGACCAGCAGCACGCGGTCGCCGGCCTTGCAGGCGTCGGCGTGAATCTCGACCGTGGCGCTGCCGTACTCAAGCTCGTATTCCTCGGCCACGGTCTGGAACGGCAGCTTGCCCTTCTTGCGGATCGGCACGAAGCCGAGGTTCAGCTCGTACGCGACGATCGCGCCCAGGATAAAGCCGCGCGCATCGATGCCCGCCACCAGGTCCAGTTGCGCATCCATATAGCGGTGCACGAACACGTCGATCAGCACGCGCAGGGTCTTGGGGTCCTGCAGCAGCGGCGTGATGTCGCGGAACATCACGCCGGGCTGGGGCCAGTCCGGCACGGTCCGAATGCGCTCGCGCAGGTAGCCGGTGACGTCGCCGAGGTCGGGGGACTGGATGATGGAATCTGCCATAGGAATCCGGAGGATGGGCGCGCGGCGCGCCGGTCGGAAAGCGGTGGCGGCGGCCTGCGGACGCGCGGTAACCCGCCGTGGTAACCCATTACCACCCGCGCCACCGGGGTGCCCCGCACATTGGCCCTGCCGGCCGGACCGGCTGCCCGCGCCGGCTTGCCGCGTCCGGCACCCGCCGGACACCCGTAACCATACAGGAGACCACGATGGCAAAAAAGATTCTGATGCTGGTGGGCGACTACGCCGAAGACTACGAAACCATGGTGCCGTTCCAGGCGCTGCAGATGGTGGGCCACAGCGTCGATGCCGTGTGTCCGGACAAGCGCGCGGGCGACGCGTGCGCCACCGCGATCCACGATTTCGAGGGCGACCAGACCTACAGCGAGAAGCGCGGCCACAACTTCACCCTCAACGCCAGCTTCGCCGAGATCGACCCGGCCAGCTACGACGCGCTGGTCATCCCCGGCGGGCGCGCCCCCGAATACCTGCGCCTGAACGCGCGCGTGCTGGAGATCGTGCGGCACTTCGCCGAGGCGGACAAGCCGATTGCCGCGGTGTGCCACGGCGCCCAGCTGCTGGCGGCAGCGGGCGTGCTGGAAGGCAAGACCTGCTCCGCCTACCCGGCCTGCGCGCCGGAAGTGAAGCTGGCCGGCGGCACCTACGCCGAGATCCCGGTCGACCAGGCCCACACCGATGGCAACCTCGTCACCGCCCCGGCATGGCCGGCGCACCCCGCCTGGCTGGCGCAGTTTCTTGCGGTGCTGGGCACGCGGATCGTACATTAGTGCTTTCCGCACGCGGCGCCGCCACGCGCGATGCATGGCTTGCCGACCCGGCCGGCCATGCACGGCCTGCCGGCCGCGCCGCCCGCCAGGGAGCCCTTGATGTGTGAAATCTTTATCCGCGCCAATCCGGCGTCTTACCAGAGCCAGTCGCGCTCGCTGCGCCTGCACGGCGCGGCCACCAGCATCCGCCTGGAAAGCCTGTTCTGGGAAGTGCTGGAAGAACTGGCGCAGCGCGACGGCATGACCGTCAACCAGCTGATCACGCGCCTGCACGACGAACTGACCGAGCACCGCGGCAGCGAGGCCGTCGCGAGCAACTTCTCATCCTTCCTGCGGGTGTGCTGCCTGCGCTACCTGATGCTGCAGGGCGAAGGCCGCATCCCGGCCGATCGCGACGTGCCGATCCGCTCGCTGGATCCGCGCGCGGTGCTGGACAACCTGCCGGAGTCCTGGGTCGAGCCGCGCCCGCACTGAGGCTTGCTGCCGCGCCAGATCCGGCGCTCAGCCGTTCAGGATGCGAGTCTCGGCGGCCTCCAGCGCCTCGGGCGGGCCGCGCAGCACGACGATATCGCCGGGCTCCAGCACGGTCTCGGGCTGCGGGTCGAAGGCGCGGATGCCGCGCCGGCGCACCGCGGTCACCTCGACCCCGATGCGCTCCAGCCCCAGCACGCCCAGGCGCCTGCCCACCGCGGTGGATTGCGGGCCGAGCGACACCGAATGCAGCCGCACCGAGTCGCGCTCGACCATGTCCTCTTCGTCGTCGCGCCCGTGGAAATAGCCGCGCAGCAGGCTGTAGCGCGCGTCGCGCGCCTGCTGCACGCCGCGCACCACGCGCCGCATCGGCACGCCCAGCAGCACCAGCGCGTGCGAGGCCAGCATCAGGCTGCCTTCGATGATTTCGGGCACCACCTCGGTGGCGCCGGCCTTCTGCAGCGTGTCGAGCTCGGAATCGTCGACCGTGCGCACGATCACCGGCAGCGCCGGCGCCAGCTCCTGCACATGGTGCAGCACCTTCAGCGCCGACGGCGTGTTGGCATAGGTCACGATCAGCGCCGCGGCGCGGTGCAGGCCCGCGGCGATCAGCGCCTCGCGCCGGCCGGCGTCGCCGTAGACCACGGTATCGCCCGCGGCGGCGGCCTCGCGCACCCGGTCGGGGTCCAGGTCGAGCGCCACGTAGTTGATGCCCTCGCGCTCCAGCATGTGCGCCAGGTTCTGGCCGCTGCGGCCGAAGCCGCAGATGATGGCGTGCTTCTCGGTCTGCAGGCTCTGCGCGGCGATGCGGGTCATGTTCAGCGACTGCATCAGCCATTCGTTGGCGGCAAAGCGCAGCACGATGGCATCGCTGTACTGGATCAGAAACGGCGCCGCCAGCATCGACAGCAACATCGACGCCAGGATCACCTGGATCAGCACCGGGTCGACCAGGTTCAGGCCGTCGATCTGGTTCAGCAGCACGAAGCCGAACTCGCCCGCCTGCGCCAGCCCCAGCCCGGTGCGGATGGCCACGCCCTGGCGCGAGCCGAACACGCGCGCCAGCGCCGCGATCAGCACCAGCTTGAACAGCACCGGCACCACCAGCAGCGCCAGCACCAGCCAGATATGGTCGAGCACCACGCGGATGTTGAGCAGCATGCCGATGGTGACGAAGAACAGCCCCAGCAACACGTCGCGGAACGGCTTGATGTCTTCCTCCACCTGGTGGCGGTAGGGCGTCTCGGAGATCAGCATGCCCGCCATGAAGGCGCCCAGCGCCATCGACAGGCCCAGCCGCTCGGTCAGCGCCGCCATGCCCAGCGTGACCAGCAGCAGGTTCAGCATGAACAGTTCCTGCGAACGGCGCGCCGCCACCACATGGAACCAGCGGCTCATCAGGCGCTGGCCCAGGAAGAAGATCGTGCCCAGCGCCACCACGATCTTGAGCGTGGCCAGTCCGAGCGCCATCACCAGGTCGCCCGGGTCGCGCGACAGCGCCGGAATCACGATCAGCAGTGGCACCACCGCCAGGTCCTGGAACAACAGGATGCTGATGATGTTGCGCCCGTGCTCGCTTTCCAGCTCCATGCGCTCGGACAGCATCTTGGACACGATCGCGGTGGACGACATGGCCAGGGCCCCGCCCAGCGCCACCGAGGCCTGCCACGACAACGGGAACAGCCAGTTGAAGGCCCAGCTGGCCGGCACCACCGCCAGCATCGACAGCACCACCTGCGAGCCGCCCAGGCCGAATACCAGCCGCTTCATCGCGCGCAGCTTGGCCAGGCTGAATTCCAGCCCGATCGAGAACATCAGGAAGACCACGCCGAATTCGGCCAGGTACTTGGTCTGCGCGGTATCGCTGGCCAGCCCCAGCGCATGCGGGCCGATCAGGATGCCGACGGCCAGGTAGCCCAGCATCGGCGGCAGCTGCAGCATGCGGAACGCGACCACGCCGAACACGGCGGCGGCCAGCAGCACCAGGGTCAGTTCCAGCGGAGAATGCATCAGGCGGTCAGGGTGACCGGCGAGGCGCGCGGCCGAGCCGGCACGGGCACCCTGCCGGCGGAAATACGGCGAGCACGGGCGAGCACGACGCGCGCCACGGGTCGGCTCAGGTGCGGTCGCATTCGTTGGTATACTTCGTCGCCATGATAGCCAATTTCGATGCGGATCGAGCACTCAGGCTCGCCCGCGACACGCTCCAGACCGAAGCCGATGCGGTTTCCGCACTTTCCGGCCGCCTGAACGGCGACTTTGCCCGTGCCGTGCAGCTGATCCTGCTATGCACCGGGCGCGTGGTCGTTTCCGGGATCGGCAAGTCCGGCCATATCGGCCGCAAGGTCGCGGCCACGCTGGCCTCGACCGGCACCCCCGCGTTCTTCGTGCACCCGGCCGAAGCCAGCCACGGCGACCTCGGCATGGTCACGCGCGACGACGTGCTGATCGCCTTCTCCAATTCCGGCGAGACCGGCGAGCTGCTGTCGATCATCCCGATCGTCAAGCGCATCGGCGCGCGCCTGATCTCGGTCACCGGCAACCCGGACTCCAACCTCGCCAAGCTGGCCGACGTCCATCTGGACGCTGCGGTCGAGAAGGAAGCCTGCCCGCTCAACCTGGCGCCGACCGCCAGCACCACCGCCGCGCTGGCGCTGGGCGACGCGCTCGCGGTGGCGGTGCTCGATGCGCGCGGCTTCGGCGAGGAAGACTTCGCCCGCTCGCACCCCGGCGGGGCGCTCGGACGCAAGCTGCTGACCCACGTGCGCGACGTGATGCGCACCGGCAACGCCGTGCCCGAGGTGCGCGAAAGCACGCCGCTGGCCCAGGCGCTGATGGAAATCACGCGCAAGGGCATGGCCATGACCGCGGTGGTCGATCCCGACGGACGCGCCATCGGCGTGTTCACCGACGGCGACCTGCGCCGCCTGCTGGAAACCCCGCGCGACTGGAAGACCGTGCCGATCGGCGAGGTCATGCACCGCAACCCGCACGTGGTCAACCAGGACCAGCTGGCGGTGGAAGCCGTGCAGGTGATGGAAGCCAACCGCATCAACCAGCTGCTGGTGGTGGACGACGACGGGCGCCTGACCGGCGCGCTGCATATCCACGACCTGACCCGCGCCAAGGTCATCTGAGCCGGCGCGCCACCGACGGCACCAGCAGCACAACGCCAAGGACACCATGCAGGCACTCCTCGCCTCCCTCAGCGGCATCGTCATGCGGCTGCTGCCGCTGCTGCTGATGGCCATCGTGGCGGGCAGCACGTTCTGGCTGGTCCAGATCAACTCCCCCAAGGAAGACCAGGCCGCGCAGACCACCAAGAAGCACGAGCCGGACTACTTCATGGACCGCTTCTCGGCCACCGAGCTGGCGCCCGACGGCAGCACCAAGATCCGCTTCACCGGCGAGCGCATGGTCCATTTCGAGGACGACCAGACCTACGAGGTCACGCGCCCCGCGATGCGCGCCTACGAGCCGGACCGCCCGCCGGTGACCGCGCGTGCCGACATCGGCCGCATGAACGCCGAAGGCACGGTGATCGACCTGTACGGCAATGGCCACGTGCTGCGCCAGCAGGGCAAGGACCCGTCCAAGGATCCGCAGCTGACCGCGGCGTCGAGCTATTTCCAGCTGCTGGTCAATGACGACATCGTCAAGACCGACAAGCCGGTCAAGCTGACGCGCGGCCCTTCGGTCATGACCGCCAACGGACTGATCTTCAACAACGTCACCCGCGAAGTACAATTGCTCGGCAATGTACGCGGCACCATCATCACCGGGCCGTCCCCGGGCCGTGCGCCAGGATCCTGAGTCCCGGTCCGGCGCAGCCGTGCATGCGGTGCCGGCCGGCACCGCCCTGCAGCGCACGCGCCAAAGTCCGCGCAAACCGCACCACCACGCATCCAGACGCCCTCAAGCAACCCTGCCAACATGACCGCTTCCCTGACGACATCGTCCCGTCGACGCACCGCCCCGGCCCTGCTCTCGCTGGCCCTGGCCTTCGGCCTGCTGGCCCAGCCTGCCCTAGCCGAGCGCGCGGACCGCGACAAGCCGATGGTGCTGGAGGCGGACAACGCCAGCTATGACGACGTCAAGCAGATCTACACGCTAACCGGCAACGTGGTGCTGACCAAGGGCACCATGATCCTGAAGTCCGACGCCGCCGAGCTGCGCACCGACCCCGAGGGCTACCAGTTCGCCGTGGCCACCTCGAAGCCGGGCAGGCAGGCCTATATCCGCCAGAAGCGCGAGGGCGTCGACGAGTACATCGACGGCTGGGGCGACCGCATCGAGTACGACGGCAAGCAGGAATTCTCCAAGCTGATCGGCAATGCCCGCATGGCGCGGCTGCAGGGTGCCAAGCTGCTCGACGAGATCCGCGGCGCGGTGCTGACCTACGACAGCCGCAAGGAACTCTATACCGCGGCGGGCGGCGGCAGCGGCGATGCCGCGGCGGCCAACCCGTCCGGCCGCGTGCGCGCGGTGCTGTCGCCGCGCCAGGACCAGAAGTCCGGCACCGCAGGCGGCTCGCCGCTGGACCTGAAGTCGGCGCCCGCGCCCGCCAACAAACCCTGACCGTACCCATGACCGATACCGCCACCATTGCCGACAAGCCTGTCGTCGAAGCCAACTCTGTCCTGCCCGGCGGCAGCACGCTGGTCGTGCGCCACCTGAAGAAGCGCTATGGCTCGCGCACGGTGGTCAAGGACGTCTCGCTCGACGTCAAGAGCGGCGAGGTGGTCGGGCTGCTCGGCCCCAACGGCGCGGGCAAGACCACGTCGTTCTACATGATCGTCGGCCTGGTGGCGCTGGACGAAGGCGATATCGTGCTCGACAGCGACCACATCAGCGGCCTGCCGATCCACGAGCGCGCGCGCATGGGGCTGTCGTACCTGCCGCAGGAAGCCTCGGTGTTCCGCAAGCTCAACGTCGAGGAGAACATCCGCGCGGTGCTGGAGCTGCAGCTGGACAAGGGCAAGCCGCTGGCCAAGGCCGAGATCGAGCGCCGCCTCGATGCCCTGCTCGACGACCTGCAGATCGCGCACCTGCGCAACAACCCGGCGCTGTCGCTGTCCGGCGGCGAGCGCCGCCGCGTGGAAATCGCGCGCGCGCTGGCGTCGTCGCCGCGCTTCATCCTGCTCGACGAACCCTTCGCCGGCGTGGACCCGATCGCCGTGGGCGAGATCCAGCGCATCGTCAGCTTCCTCAAGGCGCGCAATATCGGCGTGCTGATCACCGACCACAACGTGCGCGAGACGCTCGGCATCTGCGACCACGCCTACATCATCAGCGAAGGCACGGTGCTGGCCGCGGGCCAGCCCGAAGACATCATCGCCAATGACGCCGTGCGGCGCGTCTACCTGGGCGAGAACTTCCGCATGTGACAAGACGGCTGCCCCGCGCGGGCAGCCGAGGCTGCGCGGCGGGGAGAGTCAGCGGCGATCACGGCGCATAAGCGATAGCAATTTCCGTTCCAACATCGGAAAGATGCGCATAAAATAGGTCGCATGAAACCGTCGCTACAGCTCCGCCTCTCCCAGCACCTGGCACTGACCCCGCAGCTGCAACAGTCGATCCGGCTGCTGCAGCTTTCCACGCTGGAACTGCAGCAGGAAGTCGAACAGGCGCTGACGGAAAACCCGCTGCTCGAGCGGGAGAACGACTGGATCGAAAGCCCGCTGCGCGTGGCGGCCGACGGCTCGGTCAACGTACAGAGCGCGCCCGCGCCTGCCCCCGCCGAGCCCCAGGGCAATGGCGACGCCCGCGCCGAAGGCGCCGCCGATGACAGCTACGGCGACAACAGCAGCGGCGACGACTACGGCAACAGCGACTGGAGCCTGGACGACTTCGCCCGCCGGCCGCAAGGCGACGAGGACGAAAAGACGCCAATGCAGCTGCGCGATGCCGAGCCCACGCTGCGCGAATACCTGATGGAGCAACTCACGCCGCTGAAGATCTCGGCGCGCGACAAGGGGCTCGCCATCTTCCTGATCGAATCGCTCGACGACGACGGCTACCTGAGCGCCTCGCTCGAAGAGATCTGCGCGGAACTGCCCGAAGAGCTGGAGTTCGACCCCGACGAAGTCCACGCCATCCTGACGCTGCTGCAGAGCTTCGATCCGGCCGGCGTCGGCGCACGCAATGCCGCCGAATGCCTGGCGCTGCAATTGCGCCGCCTGACCCACCCGCAGCGCGAACTGGCGCTGACCATTGTCACCCATCACCTGGAACTGCTTGCGGTACGCGACTACACGCGGCTGAAGAAGGCGCTGCAGGTCGACGAAGTCGCGCTGAAGGCCGCGCACGACCTGATCCGCTCGCTGGCCCCCTACCCCGGCCACGCGTACAGCCGGCCGGAAGCGGATTTCGTCGTGCCGGACGTATTCGTGCGCAAAAGCGGCAGCGGCTGGATCGCGCAGCTCAATCCGGATGTGATGCCGAGGCTGCGCATCAACGACATGTACGCGCAGATCCTGCGCGGCGCCAAGGGCGAGACCGGCACCGCGGGGCTGCAGCAAAAGCTGCAGGAGGCGCGCTGGCTGATCAAGAATATCCAGCAACGGTTCGACACGATCCTGCGTGTCTCGCAAGCCATTGTCGAGCGTCAAAAGAACTTTTTCACCCACGGTGAAATCGCCATGCGCCCCTTGGTTTTGCGGGAGATTGCCGATACACTGGGTTTACACGAGTCAACCATCTCCCGGGTGACGACCAATAAATACATGGCCACGCCGATGGGTACTTTCGAACTGAAGTACTTCTTCGGCAGCCACGTGTCCACCGAAACCGGTGGCGCGGCTTCATCAACGGCCATCCGCGCCTTGATCAAGCAACTGATAGGAGCCGAAGACCCGAGGAATCCCCTTTCCGACAGTCGCATCGCCGAACTGCTGGGTGAGCAAGGCTTCGTTGTCGCACGCCGCACCGTTGCCAAATATCGCGAAGCCCTGAAGATCCCCGCAGTGAATCTCCGCAAGTCTTTGTAGCCGAGCCCACCGCCTGCCTGGTGAGGCTCTTTCAGAAGGAGAAGCGCTATGAACTTCAAGATCAGTGGACACCACCTGGACATCACGCCCCCTCTGCGTGAGTACGTGGAAACGAAGCTGGAGCGAATCGTCAGGCATTTCGATCAAGTCATTGGCGTTAGCGTGCTGCTCTCTGTCGACAATCACAAGGAAAAGGACCGGCGTCAGTACGCGGAAATCAATCTGCATCTAAAGGGCAAGGACATCTTTGTCGAGGCGCATCACGAAGACCTGTATGCGGCGATCGACGCACTCGTCGACAAGCTGGACCGTCAGGTGATTCGCTACAAGGATCGCGTGCAAGGCCACGACCGCGAAGCGGTCAAGTACCAGATGGCCGCGGCGCAAATGCAGCAATAAACCCGTGCCCGGCAGCCCCGCAGAGGGCTGCTGAACCAGGATTCCACAGGCAAGCCGCGCCGCGAAGCGCGGCTTTTTTGCGCCCTGGTACAGTGCCCGGCTGTGGCAGCGGAGCAAACCTTGCCACGCAGGGAAGCCCGAAATGTTCGCAAGCGCAGCGCCAAGGTGTATGCTGCGCCATACAAAGAGAGAGAAATCGTGGCCGCGCCTGCTCGCGCTGCACCGCACAATACAAGGGTAGCCGCTGCTCTATAATGGGCCGGACGTCTCCTCCGCCGGCGGCGGTCAGGGAGCCAGCCGCTGCCCGGCGGAACGATCCGCCCGCTAACTGAAATCCTGCGCATCGCCCATGAATCGTTTGGCCAAATTGCTGCCACCCGGCAACATCACCCTCGACGTCAGCGTCACCAGCAAGAAGCGTGTGTTCGAGCAGGCCGGGCTCCTCTTCGAGAACAACCATGGCGTGGCGCGCGCCATCGTCACCGACAACCTGTTTGCGCGTGAGTCGCTGGGTTCGACCGGACTGGGCGCCGGCGTGGCGATTCCGCACGGGCGTATCAAGGGCCTGAAGCAGCCCCTTGCCGCCTTCATGCGCCTGGCCGAGCCGATTCCGTTCGAATCGCCGGACGGCAAGCCGGTGTCGCTGCTGATCTTCCTGCTGGTGCCGGAACAGGCCACGCAGCAGCACCTGGAAATTTTGTCCGAGATCGCGCAACTGCTGTCGGATCGCGACATGCGCGAGGGCCTGGCGACCCTGCCCACGCCCGATGCCGTGCACGAACTGCTGATCGCATGGCATCCCTGATCCACTGATTCCCCTTTAGCGGGCCGGCACAAGACCGGGCAGGCGCCACGCGCTTCGAACACCGCCTTACCAGCCATACCGCATGGAACTCACCGGCGTCACCTCCCAGTCCATCTTCGACGACAACGCAGCCGACCTCAAACTCTCGTGGGTCGCCGGCCTGGAGGGCGCGGACCGCGCCTTTGACGTGGAATTCGCCCGCGAAGCGACCTCCGCCGCAGACCTGGTGGGCCACCTCAACCTGATCCACCCGAACCGGATCCAGGTCCTCGGCAAGCCCGAAATCACGTACTACCAGCGGCTCGACGACGAGACCCGCAAGCGCCAGATGGGCGAGCTGATCCTGCTGGAGCCGCCGTTCCTGGTGATCGCCGACGGCATGGAACCGCCGCCGGATCTGGAACTGCGCTGCACGCGCTCGTCGACGCCGCTGTTCACCACGCCGGTGTCGTCCGCCGCGGTGATCGACCACCTGCGCCTGTACCTGTCGCGCATCTCGGCGCCGCGCGTGACCATGCACGGGGTGTTCCTCGACATCCTCGGCATGGGCGTGCTGATCATGGGCGAATCGGGCCTCGGCAAGAGCGAACTGGGCCTGGAACTGATCTCGCGCGGCCACGGGCTGGTGGCCGACGACGCCGTCGATTTCGTCCGGCTGGGGCCGGATTTCATCGAGGGCCGCTGCCCGCCGCTGCTGCAGAACCTGCTGGAAGTGCGCGGCCTGGGGCTGCTCGACATCAAGACCATCTTCGGCGAGACCGCGGTGCGGCGGAAGATGAAGATCAAGCTGGTGGTGCAGCTGGTGCGGCGCAACGACGGCGAATTCGAGCGGCTGCCGCTGGATTCGCAGTACCTGGACGTGCTCGGGCTTCCCATCCACATGGTCAAGATCCAGGTGGCGGCCGGCCGCAACCTGGCCGTGCTGGTCGAGGCCGCTGTGCGCAACACCATCCTGCGCCTGCGCGGCATCGACACGCTGCGCGACTTCATGGACCGCCAGCGCGCCGCGATGCAGGCCGATGCGGTCTCGCGCGGCCAGGGCCGGCTGCTGTAAGCCACCGTCCGCCGCCGTTTTCAATTGCTTACAACGGCGTGGCAAGCGCTCGTCAACGTTTCTCAGGCATGCTCCGTTTTGTGCTGTAATGGGCATCACGCCCGTTGCGGAAGCTGCAACGCCGACCCCGGCGCGCGGCGATAAGGTTGTCCACCCCCGAGGAGAGCAAGCATGAAGACCCTGATTGCAGTGTGCGCGTTGGTGACCCCGCTGTTCGCAGCCAGCGCCTTTGCGCAGACCGCCACGCCGGCCACCCCTGCCACGCCGGCCAAGCCGTCGGCCGCGGCCCCGGCAACGCCTGCCGTGCCGGCCACGCCTGCTACCCCGGCCAATCCGGACAAGCCCGCGGCCAACACCCAGCAGGACAAGATGAAGGCTTGCAACGCGCAGGCCTCCGGCAAGAAGGGCGACGAACGCAAGGTGTTCATGAAGGAATGCCTGTCGAAGTCCGGCGCGCCCAAGACCCAGCAGGACAAGATGGCTGCCTGCAGCAAGTCTGGCAAGGGCAAGAAGGGCGATGAATACAAGGCCTACATGAAGGAATGCCTGTCGAAGGCAGCCTGAGCGCCGCCACCGGCGAAATGCCGAACCAAATGGCGAACCGGGCGGTTCGCCATTTTTTCTGCTGTCAAACTGCTGTCATGACGCAGCCGGCACCTGATGCTATGCTTCAGTTGCTATGCGCATCATCCTCATCACCGGCATATCCGGTTCCGGCAAGTCCGTCGCACTGAACGTCCTCGAAGATGCAGGCTATTACTGCGTGGACAACCTGCCGGCGCAGTTCATCCCTGAACTGACCCGCTACCTCGACAGCCAGGGCTACACGCACCTGGGCGTGGCTACCGACATCCGCAGCCGCGAGTCGCTCGACCAGCTGCCCGACACCGTGCGCGCGCTGGCCGCCGAGCACCAGGTCGAGGTCATTTTCCTGACCGCCAGCACCGACGCCCTGGTGCAGCGCTACTCCGAGACGCGGCGCCGCCATCCGCTGTCGGCACGCACCGACGGCGTGGCCGGTGGCGGCGGCGCCTTCAACGACACGGCGCTGATGGAAGCGATCGAGATGGAGCGCGCGCTGCTGAGCCCGCTTGCCGAGGCCGCGCACCGCATCGACACCAGCAATGTGCGCACCAATACGCTGCGCAGCTGGATCAAGGAGCTGATCCGCGACGACAGCCAGCGCCTGACGCTGCTGTTCGAGTCGTTCGGCTTCAAGCACGGCGTGCCAAGTGATGCCGATATGGTGTTCGACGTGCGCTCGCTGCCCAACCCGTACTACGACCTGGCGCTGCGGCCGCTGACGGGCCGCGACACGCCGGTAATCGACTTCCTGCAGGCGCAGCCGATGGTGCTGGCGATGGCCGAGGATATCCGCGCCTACGTGGAAAAGTGGCTGCCAAGCTTCATCGCCGACAACCGCAGCTACCTGACCGTGGCGATCGGCTGCACCGGCGGACAGCATCGCTCGGTCTATATTGCCGAAAGGCTCGCCAACTATTTCCGGGCACATGGTAATGTGCTGGTCAGACACCGAGAGCTCGCACCGGCGGGCTGACGCACGCGGCATGGCCCCCCGGGCTGCACGGGGCATCTGAGCGCGGCGTCGGCCTGGCGGCCCAATGCTGCGCGACCCCAAGCCTGCACCGCATGTCCTCGACCGACCTCTACCGTCCCTCAGGGTCCGAAGACCCGCCACGGACGCTCGAAAACCTGCCGCTGTTTCCCCTGCACACCGTGCTGTTTCCCGGTGGACGGCTACCGTTGCGCGTGTTCGAGGCGCGCTATGTCGACATGGTGCGCAACTGCCTGCGCGACAGCGCGCCGTTCGGCGTCTGCCTGATCGCCAGCGGCGAGGAAGTGGCCCGGCCCAACCAGCCCACCGTGCCCGAACTGGTCGGCTGCCTCGCGGAAATCGTCGACTGCAACATGGAGCAGCTGGGCGTGCTGCTGATCCACACGCGCGGCCGCGAGCGCTTCCATATCATCAGCCACGAGACCCGCGACGACGGCCTGATGGTGGCGCGCGCCGACGTGCTACCGCCCGACATCATCGACTGCAAGCTGGAACTGCTGGGCGAATGCCTGGACGCGCTGCGCCGCATCGTCACGCGGCTGCACGCCGAGCAGCCCGACCGCATGCCCTTCGACGAGCCCTACCTGTGGGACGACCCGAGCTGGGTCGCCAACCGGCTGTGCGAGCTGCTGCCGGTGCCGCTGAAAGCCAAGCAGATGCTGATGGCCTTGCCCGACGCGGGCATGCGCATCGAGATCGTGCACCGCTACATGCGGCAGAACCACATGCTGTAGGCGGTCTCTCCTCCCGCGCCCACTCCCGCTTCACGCTTCAGAACAAACCCACCCGCGCCTGGTCCTCAAGCAGCCGGCGCACCGGCGCGGGCGTGCCCAGCGCATCGAGGTCGTCGAGGGACAGCCAGCGCTGCCCGGCCGGCGTCGCGCTGTCCTGCCGCAGCACGTTCGCCTCCACATTCAGGTCGACCCGGATGGCGCGGATCAGCAGGCGGAAGTGCGTGAACACATGGGTCAGCTCGCCGGCCAGCACAGCGCGCGCGGGGGTGCCGAAAGCGCGCGCGTAGTCGAGCGCGCGGGCCTCGGCGTCTTCCGCGTCGAAGGGCACGGTGTCGACCGGCATCTCCGGCAGGCTCCACAGGCCGCCCCAGATGCCGCTGTCCGGACGCAGGCGCAGCAGCACTTCACGCTCGCGCCGCACCAGCAGCATCACCGTGCTGCGCTCGGGGATCGCCACGCGCGGCTTGGGCGCGGGCAGCACGCCGGTCAGGCCGTCGCGGCGCGCGACGCAATCTGCGGACAGCGGGCACGCCGAGGCATCGGCCAGGCAGGCCGGCTTGCCGCGCGAGCACACCGTCGCGCCCAGGTCCATCAGCCCCTGCGTATAGGCGACCATGTCGTCGGCCTGGCGTGGGCCGGGCGCAGGCAAGGCCAACTCGGCCAGTTGCCACATGCGCGTTTCCACCGCGCGCTCGCCCGGATGGCCATGGATGCCGAAGCAGCGCGCGAACACGCGCTTGACGTTGCCGTCCAGGATCGGTGATCGCACGCCCGCGCTGAACGCGGCAATGGCCGCCGCGGTGGAACGGCCGATGCCCGGCAACGTGACCAGCACCGCGGGGTCGGTGGGGAAGCGCCCGCCATGCTCGCTGACCACTTGCATGGCGCACCGGTGCAGGTTGCGCGCCCGTGAGTAATAGCCCAGCCCGGCCCACAGCGCCATGACCTGGTCGGCGGGCGCCGCCGCCAGGTGCTGCACCGTGGGCAGCTGCGCCACGAAACGCTGGAAGTACTCGATCACCGCGCTGACCTGGGTCTGCTGCAGCATGATCTCGGACAGCCAGATCCGGTACGGGTCGCGGGTGTTCTGCCACGGCAGGTCGTGCCGGCCGTGCCGGCGCTGCCAGTCGACCACGCGCGCGCCGAAGTCAAGGGGCACACGGAGGTCATCAGGCAGGGCTGGTGCGGTACGGGGGGCTGGTTTGCGGGGCATCGGCGTGGCAACTGCGTGGCGAGCGGACATGGGCATCGGCGCGCCAAAGAAAAAGGCGCCGCAAGGCGCGGCGCCACATGATATACCGGTCGGCAAGAGCAGCCCGGCTACGCTACCGCAAGGCTGGCACTGTCCGCATCCGCCGCCGGCCGCATCAGCCGCTGGGCAAAGGCCTCGATGCGCCCGCTGCGTTCGTCCAGCCCGTTCAGCACTTCCTCCAGCTGCGCGATGCGGCTTTCCAGCGTGTCGGTGGCCTCATGGATGCGCTCGATGGAATCGACACGCCGGCGCAGCTGCTTCTGGTGTTCGCGCACCTGGGCTTCCAACGGCGTCATCACCGACTTGAGCCAGACCTCGATGTCGCGGTTGAGGCCGCGGAAATTCTCCAGCACGCGGCTGGCCATGGTGTTGAAAGCGCTTTGCACCAGCTGCGGGCGCGAGCGCGTCAGCATGCTGATGGTGCCGAAATGCGCCTGCACCAGCCGCAGCGTCTCCTGCAGCTCGGTCAGGTAGCGCTCGGCAGTGAACTGCATCGGCGCGGGCAGCGTGAAGCCGTGCTCGGCATTGAAGCGCCGGTACATGCTTTCGATCAGCTGGTGCAGCTGGCCGATCTTGTTGTCGGCATCGCTCACCAGCCCGCTCAGCTGCGCGAACAATGCGTCCATGTCCTCGCGCAGGCCGCGCGAAAAGAAGCGCTCCTTCATCTGCTCGCGCGCGCTGCGCATGGTGCGGCGCACGTCGCGCAATTGCAGGCTCTTGATGATGTCGGCGCTGTGGCGGCCGAAGACCAGGCGCAGCGCCTGGAACTTGCTGATGCTCTGCTCGAACTCGTCCTTCTCGCCCTGCACCCGCATCAGCATGTGCTTGACCATCGCATGGTTCTTGCCGCGCAGTCCGCGCAGCTCGAACAACTGCTCGACGATATCGCGGCGGCGGCTCTGCAGCAGCTGCTGCGCGGCGCGCGCCATGTCCTGCACCAGCCGGTAGACCTGATCAGAGACGATCTCGCGCCGGCGCGGAATCAGCTGGTCCGACAGCACGTGCTCGAACTCCGGCAGGCCGCTGCGCGCCAGCAGGGTGTCGTCGTGCGTGACCTTGGCCACCAGCCCCTTCTGCGCCGACACCGGATACACGCGCGACTGCTCGATGCCCAGCACCTGCGCGGTGGTCGACACCTGCCGCGCGATTTCCTGCGCGATTTCGCCGGGCTGGCGCAGCGGATCCCACAGGCCGTCGATCTTGTTGAGCACCGCCAGGCAGCCGCGCCGGTGCCCGGCGCCGACATGGCTGCGCCACAGCTCGAGGTCGCTCTTGGTCACGCCAGCGTCGGCGGCAAGCACGAACACCACAACGTGCGCATCCGGGATCAGCCGCAGCGTCAGTTCGGGTTCGGTGCCGATCGCGTTCAGGCCCGGCGTGTCGAGGATCACCAGGCCCTGGCGCAGCAGCGGATGCGGGAAATTGATGACGGCGTGGCGCCAGCGCGAGATCTCGACCATGCCCTCGGCATCGACCGCATAGGCAGCATCGGGGTCGTTCTCGTGGTACAGCCCCAGGGCCTCGGCCTGCTCGGGCGGCACGCGCATGGTCTGCACCACATGCTGGAACGCCTCCAGCATGCCCTCGGGCGACGACGGGTCCAGCGGCACCGAATGCCAATGCGATGCCGAAGTGCCGGCCTCGATGAAGTCGGCGGTGGAGGCGTCCTGCAGGCGCGTCTCGATCGGCAGCAGGCGGATGCTGGGCGGCTCGGCTTCGTCGTAGCGCAGCTCGGTCGGGCACATGGTGGTGCGCCCCGCCGACGACGGCAGGATGCGGCGCCCGTAGTCGGCAAAGAAGATGGCGTTGATCAGCTCGCTCTTGCCGCGCGAGAACTCGGCGATGAAGGCGACCTTGAGGCGGTCGCTGCGCAGCACGCTCTGGATGCGCTGCACGCGGTCGTCGGCCTGCGCATCGTACAGGTCGTGCTGCTGCAGCCAGGACTGGAATTCGGCCAGTGACTGGAGGACCCCGGTTCTCCAGGCGCCGTATTGTTCGAATTGGTGGGCGAGCGTTGTCATGGAGCTGTTGGGCTGACTTGGTTTTGCCTCGGGGCCCGCCACCCTGTGGGCGGCATGCCCGTGTTCACGCAATGCCGGTCCGCCCCCTGCCGTTCACGCGCGGCCGGCCATTTTGTAACTTTTTATGACTGCGCACACGATACAGGTTTCCACGGCGCTTTTGTGGAATTCGCGTCCCTTGGACGGCAGTCACCGCGCCAGTGTTGCGCCGACCCATCGACCCGCGGCGGCGGGCGGTCCCTGAAGCACTCCGGGCGCTGGTCAGTGCTGGCAGTTGGTGCAATAGAAGGTGGAACGCTGGCCCTGGACGATCTGGCGCACCGGTTTGGCGCACACCTTGCATGGCAGGCCGGCGCGGTCGTAGACAAAGCAATCGAGCTGGAAGTAGCCGCTGGCACCGTCGCTGCCGACAAAGTCGCGCAGCGTACTGCCGCCGCGCTCGATCGCCTGCGCCAGGGTGTCCCGCACCGCCTGCGCCAGCCGGTCGCAACGCGCGCGGCTCAGGCGTCCGGCCGGAGTGGTCGGGTGGATGCCGGCACGGAACAGGCTTTCGGACGCGTAGATGTTGCCCACCCCGACCACGATCGCACCGGACAGCAGCACGGTCTTGATCGCGGCACTGCGGCCGCGCGTATGGCGGTGCAGCCAGGCGCCGTCGAAGGCGGGATCGAACGGCTCGATGCCGAGGGTGCTCAGCAGCGGATGCGACGGCAGTTCCGCCTCCGGCAGCGTGGTCCAGAGGATGGCGCCGAAGCGGCGCGGATCGCGGAAGCGCAGCACGATGGTACCCGGCTGCGGTCCTGGCGTTGACGCAGACGCTGCACCGGGCCCGGCGTCGAGCACCAGGTCGAAGTGGTCGTGCACGCCCGGCGGCGGTGCCTCGGGCAACACCCTCAGCGTGCCCGTCATGCCCAGGTGCACCAACAGCCAGCCAACCGGCTGCGCCGCGTCGGCGCTGACGCATTCGAGCAGCAGATACTTGCCGCGGCGCTCGATGCGGCGCACCAGGCGCTGGGCCAGGCAGGTTTCGAGTTCAGGGTCGACCGGCCAGCGCAGGCCGCGGTGGCGCACCGTGACCGCGGCGATGCGCCGCCCCACCACATGCGGCAGCAAGCCGCGCCGGGTCACCTCGACCTCGGGCAATTCAGGCATCGAACCTCTCCGTTGGTTACCGCTCAAAACTCCTGCAGCGCCTGGCGGCGCCGGCCTGCGGCGCCAAGCAGCGCATTGTAGCGGCAGGCTACAATGCCCTTATCAATGCGCAATCTCCCATCCTTCGCCAGCGTGCGCCGGAGCACTCAATACATGTCGGACCTGATGCCGGACCTGATGCCGGACTCCACGTTGCAAGCCACCGCGGGCGGCGGCCTGACCACATCGCCGGGCGCCGGCGCGCGCACGGCACGCCGTGCCGGCACCCCGGCCCGCTGGTGGCAGGCGCCGCGGCGCCATGTGCGCGCACTGGCCGCCGGCGCGCTGCTGGCAGCGGCGGCGGGCGCCAGCCACGCCGCGCCGCCGGTCGGCGCCGGTGCGCTGCCCATGCTGCAACTGGCCGCGGCGGACACCCCGGCGGCCAAGCCCGCGCGGCCGGCACTGCCGTCGCTGGAGCTGACCGACGATATCGTCTATATGGTGCTGGCCGCCGAGATTTCCATCCAGCGCGGCCTGGTCGGCCCGGCCTATCGCACCTACCTGGAACTGGCGCGCCAGACCCGCGACCCGCGCTTCGCCCAGCGTGCCACCGAGATCGCCTTCAACGCGCGCATCCCGCAGCAGGCGCTTGACGCCGCGCGCCTGTGGAAAGAGATTTCTCCCTCCTCGCCGGCGGCCGGCCAGGTGCTGTCGACCCTGCTGGTACTCAACGGCCGCTGGGACGATGCCCGCCCGCTGCTGCAGCAGCAACTGGCTGCGGTCCCGGCCAGCCAGCGCGGCGATGCCATCCTGCAACTGCAGCAGCAGTTGTCGCGCACCAGCGATCCGGCCGGCGCGGCCACGCTGCTGCAGGACCTGACCCGCAACGAAGCCAGGCTGCCCGAGACCCAGCTGGCGCTGGCGCGCGCGCGCGAAGTCGCCGGCGACGAGCCGGGCGCGCTGGCCGCGCTCGACCAGGCCTTGCGGCTGCGGCCCGGGTATGAAGCGGCCGCGCTGATGTCGGCCGAACTGCGCGCGGAGAAGCAGCCCGACGAAGCCGTGGCGGTGCTCAAGCGCTTCCTGGAAAAGTCGCCCGAATCGGTCAACGGCCATATCACGCTGGCGCGGCTGTACCTGCTGAAGAACGACATGCCGGCGGCCCGCCAGGAATTCGAGACGCTGCGCAAGGTGGCTCCCGCCGACCCGCGCGTGCCGCTGGCGCTGGGCCTGACCAGCCTGCAGGCGAAGAACTACGGCGAGGCCGAGCAGTACCTGCAGGAATACCTGCAACTGGTCGAAAAGCAGCCCAGCGCCAATCCCGACATTGCCTACCAGTACCTGGCGCAGATCGCCGAGGAGCGCAAGGACTACGCGGGCGCGATCCGCTGGCTCGACCGCATCGAGGACATCCGCCTGGCACCGGCGGCCACCGCGAAGCGCGCCCAGTTGCTGGCGCGCATGGGCAAGCTCGACGACGCCCAGGCGCTGTTCGGCGAGATGCTCACCGACGCCGAGGACATCCCCGACCCCGGCCAGCGCTCGCAGCGCGTGACCGCCATCCGCCAGGCCGAAGTAGCCACGCTGATGGAGAGCAAGGCCTACGACCGCGCCCGCAAGGTGCTGAACGACCGCATCGCGGCGGAGCCCGACAACGCCGACTGGATCTACGAGCTGGCCATGCTCGACGAGCGCCAGAAGCGCTACGCCAGCATGGAAACCGGGCTGCGCCGCGTGATTGCGCTGCAGCCGCAGCAGAAGCAGGGCTACAACGCCCTCGGCTATTCGCTGGCGGACCGCAACGAGCGCCTGCCCGAGGCACTCAAGCTGCTGGAGCGTGCCTCCGAGCTGGGTCCGGACGATCCGTACATCATGGACAGCCTGGCCTGGGTCAAATTCCGCATGGGCGACCTGCAGCCCGCCGCGGCGCTGCTGCGCAACGCCTATGCCAAGGCCCCCGAGGCTGAAATCGGCGCGCACCTCGGCGAGGTGCTGTGGCAGCTCGGCGAACACGACGAGGCCCGCAAGACGTGGACCGAGGCGGTGCGCATCGATCCGGAGAACGAAACCCTGATCGACACGCTGCGCCGCTACAAGGTCAACGTGCAGCCATCCAGGTAGCCCGCGCGCCTCGGCCGGCACGCCGGTCCGCGGCGCCGCATTCCCGTCAGCCCGGCGGCCGCCGTGCCGCCGTCCTCACTACCATGCCCATGAACCGATCCCGACGCCTGGCGCTGCTTTGCCTTGGCGCGCCCCTGCTGCTGCAGGCATGCGCCAGCGTGGCGCCGTCGCGCAGCTTCGATGTCGACCAGGACGCCGCCAACCGGCAGTACACCGGCCGCTTTTCCGCCAGCTACGTGCGCTACGGGCGCGACGAGGGCGTGCAGGGCAGCTTCCGCTGGGAGGAGCAGGGCCGCAACGTGCGGCTCGACCTGGTCTCGCCGCTGGGCCAGACCCTGGCCGTGGTCACCGCCACGCCGTCGGGCGCCACGCTCGACCTGCCCAACCAGCCGCCGCGCAACGCACCCGAAGTCGATACCCTGATGGAGGAAGCGCTGGGCTTCGCGCTGCCGGTGGCCGGCATGCGCGACTGGCTGCACGGGCGTCCCACCCCGGGCACGCCTGCGCGCGCCACGCGCGACGAGCAGGGCCGGCTGGCGACGCTGGCGCAGAACGGCTGGACCGTGCGCTACGTCGCCTGGCAGGAGACGGCCGACACAGGCGCTGCCGCAACGCAGGTGCCACGCCGTATCGACCTGGCGCGCGACGCCGGTAGCAATCCGCTGTCGGTGCGTCTGGTCATCGATCCGCAGATGCCCTAACTGCCCCCAATCAACGGACCATGCCAAGCAGCCATCCCCTGCCTCCACCCGAACTGCGCAACTGTCCCGCGCCGGCCAAGCTCAACCTGTTCCTGCACGTGACCGGCCGCCGCGCCGACGGCTACCACACGCTGCAGACCGTGTTCCAGCTGGTCGACTGGTGCGACACGCTGCATTTCCGCCGTCGCGACGACGGCGTGGTCATGCGCGTCACCGAGGTGCCCGGCGTACCGGCCGAGACCGACCTGGTGGTGCGGGCCGCGCGCGCGCTGAAGGCCGCCAGCGGCACCAACTTTGGCGCCGACATCGCCATCGACAAGGTGCTGCCGATGGGCGGCGGCATCGGCGGCGGTTCTTCCGACGCCGCCACCACGCTGCTGGCGCTGAACCACCTGTGGGGCCTGGGGCTGACACGCGCCGAGCTGATGCGGATCGGGCTGACGCTGGGCGCCGACGTGCCGGTATTCGTGCTCGGGCAGAACGCCTTTGCGCAGGGCATCGGCGAGGAGCTCACGCCGGTCGAGCTGCCCGACAGCTGGTTCGTGATCATCCACCCGAAGCAGCACGTGCCGACCGCTGAAATTTTTTCGGACGAGTGCTTGACAAGGGATACACCGATCTCCATAATTGCGGTCTTCGCTGCTCGCACAAACAAATTCGATTTCGGTCGCAACGACCTGGAACCGATAGCAACAGCGAAGTTCGGCGAAGTCGCCCGAGCCCTGGCATGGCTGAAGCAACACAATCAGCATGCCCGGATGACCGGTTCCGGAGCCTGCGTGTTTGCGCGTTTTCCCGACGCAAAAACAGCGCAGCAGGTTTTGGAAAGGTTGCCTCCCGAATGGGATGGCAGGTGTGTGAGAAGTCTGGCACAGCACCCGCTCGCGACGTTCGCATAGCAAGTTATCGTTCGGCGCGGTACGGCAGTTTGGTACCACGAAGAACGGCCCGGTTGTGTAGGGGAGTCGCCAAGTTGGTCAAGGCACCGGATTTTGATTCCGGCATTCGAAGGTTCGAATCCTTCTTCCCCTGCCATTACTTCCTATAGTGTCCTAACGGAACACGATATCCCCAAGTCACCGGCTTCGCCGGTGACACCAAGCTCCCCCAGCAGCAAGACAGGTGCCCCGAATGAGCAGCGAAGGCTTGATGGTATTTACCGGCAACGCCAACCCCAAACTCGCGGAGGCTGTCGTACAGCACCTCGGCATTCCGCTGGGCAAGGCTCAGGTTGGCCGCTTCTCCGACGGAGAAGTCCAGGTCGAAATCCAGGAAAACGTTCGCGGCAAGCACGTCATCGTGCTGCAGTCCACCTGCGCGCCGACCAACGACAACCTGATGGAACTGATGGTGATGGTCGATGCGCTCAAGCGCGCCTCGGCCCGCAGCATCACCGCCGCCATGCCCTACTTCGGCTATGCCCGCCAGGATCGCCGCCCGCGTTCGGCGCGCGTGGCGATTTCGGCCAAGGTGGTTGCCAACATGCTGGAAGTCGCCGGCGTCGAGCGCGTGCTGACGATGGACCTGCACGCCGACCAGATTCAGGGCTTCTTCGATATCCCGGTCGACAACATCTACGCTTCGCCGGTACTGCTGGGCGACCTGCGCGAGAAGAACTACGGCGACCTGCTGGTGGTCTCGCCGGACGTCGGCGGCGTGGTTCGTGCCCGCGCGCTGGCCAAGGAACTGAACTGCGACCTGGCCATCATCGACAAGCGCCGTCCCAAGGCCAACGTGGCCGAGGTGATGAACATCATCGGTGAAGTCGAAGGCCGCAACTGCGTCATCATGGACGACATGATCGACACCGGCGGCACGCTGTGCAAGGCCGCCCAGGTGCTGAAGGAGCGCGGCGCGCTGAAGGTCTTTGCCTACTGCACGCACCCGGTGCTGTCGGGCGGCGCGGCGGCCCGCATCGCGGACTCGGCGCTGGACGAAGTGGTGGTGTGCGACACCATCCCGCTGTCCGAGGAAGCGGCCAAGTGCGGGAAGATCCGCCAGCTCTCGACCGCCCCGCTGCTGGCCGAGACCTTCACCCGCATCGTCAAGGGCGACTCGATCATGTCGCTGTTCGCGGGTTCCTGATAGAATCTAAGGCTTTACTGCGTTGATCATCGTTGTCTGGTGATCAACGTGACTTGATCGGCGCATGATTTTGCCTTTGCGCCGCAACGAGGCTGTCTGGTCGCGGACAGCCTTCTTACTTTTGGAGTCATCATGAAAGTTGTCGCTTTCGAGCGTAGCGTACAGGGAACGGGTGCGAGCCGCCGCCTGCGCAATTCGGGCAAGACCCCCGGCATCATCTACGGCGGCGCCGCCGAGCCGAAGATGATCGAACTGGATCACAACGCCCTGTGGCACGCCCTGAAGAAGGAAGCGTTCCACTCGTCGATCCTGGACCTGGAAGTCGCTGGCAAGTCGGAAAAGGCGCTGCTGCGCGCATTCCAGATGCACCCGTTCAAGCCGCTGGTGCTGCACGTCGATTTCCAGCGCGTGTCGGCCAACGACAAGATCCACGTCAAGGTGCCCCTGCACTTCATGAACCAGGAAACCGCTCCTGGCGTGAAGCTGGGCCACGGCCTGGTCAACCACATCGTCAATGACCTGGAAGTGTCGTGCCTGCCGGCCGACCTGCCCGAGTTCATCGAAGTGGACGTCGGCGCGATGGAACTGGGCCAGACCCTGCACCTGTCCGACCTGAAGCTGCCGAAGGGCGTGACCGTGATCACCCACGGTGACGACAACCCGGCCATCGCCAGCATCTCGCAACCGGCTGGTGCCGTGTCGGAAGCTGCCGAAGGCGGCGAAGCCGCTGGCGAAACCCCGGCTGCCTAAGCTGCCGCAGCGGTGGCGGCCCGCGGGCCGCGCCACGAAGAAACCGCCGCTCCTGCGGCGGTTTTTTTTCGCCCGGCAGCCGACTGCCGGTTTTTCGGTATCCTTGGCGCCTGTGGCGCAGTCGCGCGCCAACGACACAGTCAAACGCATGATCAAGCTTATCGTCGGCCTCGGCAATCCCGGTGCGGAGTACGAGGCCACCCGACACAACGCCGGCTTCTGGCTGGTGGACCAGCTGGCCCGCATGGGCGGCGCCACGCTGCGCGTGGAGGGCCGCTTCCATGGGCTGGCCGCGCGCGCACGGCTCTGGGACCAGGAGATCTGGCTGCTCAAGCCGTCGACCTTCATGAACCGCTCCGGCCTGGCGGTGGTGTCGCTGGCGCGCTTCTACAAGATCCTGCCCGGCGAGATCGTGGTCGTGCATGACGAGATGGACCTGCCCGCAGGCGCCGCCAAGCTCAAGCGCGGCGGCGGCGCGGGCGGCCACAACGGCCTGAAGGACATCTCGGCCCACCTGGGCACGCAGGACTACTGGCGCCTGCGCCTGGGCGTGGGCCATCCGCGCAATGGCCCCGGCGGTGCCGGCGCGGGCCGCGAGGACGTGGTCAACTTCGTGCTCAAGCCCCCGCGGCGCGAGGAGCAGGAAGCCATCGATGCCGCCATCGACCGCTGCATCGAGCCGCTCGGCCTGCTGGCCCGCGGCGATGCCGAGCGCGCCATGGCGCAGCTGCATACCGCGCGCTGAGCGCCGCACCCCAGCCAGCATATTTCTGCGACAGCAGCATGAAAACGGGCCGCATCCGCGGCCCGTCGTCGTCTGGACGCACCGGTCTGCAGTTGCAGACATAGTGTCATCAAAGTGCCATGGGCACCACCTAAATTGCGGGGTTTCCAATCGCGTCGGTATCGCATGGTTGCCGATGCGCATGACATCCCACAGGAGGAAAGCCCATGTCGTACCTGACCGACGAAGCGCGCGCCGCAAGCCGCGCCGCCAAGCCCGACGTTGACGTGCCCGGCCAGATGCTCGAGGACATCGTCGCCGCCAACCCGGCCCGCCGCCGGGTGCTGCGCGGCGGCCTGGGCTTGTCGCTGGTGTCGGCATTCGGCAGCGGCCTGCTGGCCGCCTGCGGCGGCGATGACGATCCTGCTCCGGCTCCGGCGCCCGCACCGGCCCCTGCCCCGGCACCCGCTCCGGCCCCGGCGCCGGCCACGCCGAGCTACGAGGTCACCTTCGAGCCGATCGCCAAGTCCACCGCCGACACCGTGGTGGTGCCGAGCGGCTACAGCGTCGACGTCTTGTTCTCCGCCGGCGACCCGGTCGAAGCCGGTGCCACCGGCTATGCCGGCGCCTTCCAGTCGTCGGCCGAGACCGAGCGCCAGGCCGGCGGCAACCACGACGGCATGCACTTCTTCACACTGCCGGGCGTGGATCCGCAGAAGGGCGGCCTGCTGGCAATCAACCACGAACTGCCGGACTACAACATCCTGTTCCCGACCGCCTACGATGCCGCTACCGCAAGCCCGGAGCAGAAGCGCATCGCCCTGTCGGCGGTCGGCATTTCGGTGATCGAAGTGGAACTGGCCGCCAGCGGCAAGTGGCAGGTCAAGCGCGACTCGATCTACAACAAGCGCTACACCGGCAACACGCTGTACCGCGTCGGCGGCCCGGCCGCACCGGTGGTCGGCGCCACCGTGGTCGGCATGCTCAACAACTGCTCGAGCGGCCATACCCCGTGGGGCACCTACCTGACCTGCGAAGAAAGCACCGACAACTACATCGACCCGAACCAGGCCGACAACGGCTATGGCTGGGTGGTGGAGATCGACCCGTACGGCACGCTGGGCGCGCCGGCCAAGCGCACCGCGATGGGCCGCTTCGACCACGAGAACGTCGCCTTCATCACCGATGCCAGCAACAACGTGGCCTTCTACATGGGCGACGACGGCACCCCGGGCTGCATCTACAAGTTCGTGCCAAGCAAGGCCTTCGACCCGAACAATCGCGCCGCCAACGCCAACCTGCTGGACACCGGCACGCTGTACGTGGCGAAGTTCAACGCCGACGGCAGCGGCCAGTGGATCGAACTGTCGCAGGGCAAGAACGGCCTCACCGTCGGTGCCTCGGACCCGGGCAACTGGACCCAGTCGGCGGTCTCGCCGGCACCGACCACGGTCGACTTCGTCACCCAGGCAGACGTGCTGATCAACACCAAGTCGGCCGCGCGCGTGGCTGGTGGCACGCTGATGGACCGCCCCGAGTGGATCACTGCGGCACCGGACAACACGCTGTACTGCACGCTGACCAACAACAGCGGCCGCCAGCAGACCGACGCCGCCAACCCGCGCAAGAACAACCTGCACGGCCATATCGTGAAGTGGAATGAAGCCGGCAATTCGCCGCTGGCCACGACCTTCACCTGGAGCATCCTGCTGCAGGCCGGCGACCCGTCGCTGGCCACGGACAACCTGAAGGGCAACATCAACGGCGATACGTTCTCGAGCCCGGACGGCCTGCGCGTCGATCCCAAGGGCCGCCTGTGGGTGCAGACCGATTCGAGCACCAGCGCCACCTACACCGGCACCTTCGGCAACAACAGCATGTACTACATCTCGCCGACGGGCCAGTCGAAGCGCTTCCTGGCGGGCCCGACCGGTTGCGAGATCACCGGCATCGCCTACACGCCGGACCTGACCACCTGCTTCATCAACATCCAGCACCCGACCGGCAAGTGGCCGGATGCGGCCAAGCCGCCGCGCTCGTCCACCATCGTGGTGCGTCGTGCCGACGGCAAGCCAATCGGTGCCTGACCGCGCAGTGCAGTAGGCAGTAACCGTAGTAATTGGGGAAAGGTTAAGCCCCCGTCACCTTGCGGTGCCGGGGGCTTTTTTTGCGCGGCGCAAGCCGGGATGGCGAGGCCGGGCCAGGGTGATCCGGTATCAGGCCGCGTGCCGGGCTGCCGTCAGCAGGCGGTACCGCTGCATCAGGACCTCATGGGTCTCCACGCGGTTCGGATCCTTGGGAATGCACGCGACCGGGCAGACCTGCTGGCATTGCGGCTCGTCGAAGTGGCCGACGCACTCGGTGCACTTGTTGGGGTCGATTTCATAGATCTCGGGCCCCATCGAAATGGCTTCGTTCGGGCACTCGGGTTCACAAACGTCGCAGTTGATGCAGTCGTCGGTGATCATCAGCGCCATGGTGTTTCCTTCCTGCGGACACGCCCGCGCCCGACTGGCCGCGGTCTGACGTGTCTGAAGCCGTATTTTATTCCGGTTTGGCGATTTTCTCTTGCAGCCAGCGTTCCACCGACGGGAACACGAACTTGCTGACATCGCCGCCCAGCACCGCGATCTCGCGCACGAAGGTGCCGGAGATGAACTGGTACTGGTCCGACGGGGTCAGGAACATGGTCTCCACGTCGGGCAACAGGTAGCGGTTCATGCCCGCCATCTGGAACTCGTACTCGAAGTCGGACACCGCGCGCAGTCCGCGCACGATCACGCGCGCATTGTTCTTGCGCACGAAATCCTTGAGCAGCCCGGAAAAGCCCTCGACCCGCACGTTCGGATAATGCCCGAGCACTTCGCGGGCAATGCTGATGCGCTCTTCGAGCGAAAAGAACGGGCGCTTGTTGGGGCTGTGCGCCACGCCGACCACCAGTTCGTCGAAGATATTCGACGCACGGCGGACCAGATCCTCGTGTCCCCGGGTCATTGGATCGAAGGTGCCGGGATAGACCGCGCTGACCATACTTCCTCCTTGATCTGCCCGCTGCCGGCCGTGGAAGGGCCGCCTCTTGCGCCGGCCGGGCCGGCGTGGGTGCTGCGTCGCGAGCGTTGTGACAGCGGCGTAGTGTAACCCTAAATGCCCCGCTTGGAAGTCGCCGGAGGCACCGTTTTGCGGCAGTGCACCCAAGAATCGGTTTCGCAATCGGGAAGGGGCCCTTCCCCTTTCCGAAACCGCGGTGCCAGGCAACGGCCCGCGGGCGTGGCGCCTCAGGCGGCGCCGTTGCCCGGCACGCGGTGCTGCAGCAGGTGGAAATGCACCGCTCCGGCGCGCGCGTGCCGCACGATCTCGAGCGATGCCGGCACCGGCGCATCGGCGCCGGTCAGCGGGTGGTCGGTCTCGACATAGACCGCACCGCCCGGCCGCGACAGCCGCGCCGCGTGCGCCAGCGACGGCCCTATCCAGTCCTCGGCGAAGGGCGGGTCCAGGAACACCACGTCGAAGCTGGCATCCGGCAGCTGCGCGGCAATGGTGAAGGCGTCGCCTTGCAGCACGCGCACCTGCCCGGCATCCAGCCGCGTCACGTTGTCTCGCAATTGCCTGGCCACGCGCGCATTGGACTCGACCAGCGTCACCGCGGCCGCGCCACGCGAGGCGGCCTCGAAACCGAGCGCGCCGGAGCCGGCGAACAGATCCAGGCATTCCATGCCGGACAGGTCCTGGCCCAGCCAGTTGAAGAGCGTTTCGCGCACGCGGTCGGGCGTGGGCCGCAGGCCCTGGGCGTCAGGCACGGGCAGCAGCGTACGCTTCCAGCGTCCGCCGATGATGCGGACCTGTGCGGGTGCCTGGCGCGGCACGGGAGAGACGGGAGATCGCCCGCGAGGCGCGGGCGAGGGCAATCGGGAACGCGAATTCATGCCGTGATTGTAGAGCCTGCGGCAGGTTCCGCCGCAGGCGATGCCGCCGTCACCGCCGACATCATCGCTAACCTCACTGCCGCGAAGCCGTGGGCGCGCTGCCCACCGGGCCGCCGACGATCACCGTCGCCATGTTGTCCGGGTGCACGTGGCGCTGGAACGCCGCCCTGACCTGTTCGCGCGTGACCTTGCCGATCTGCGCGGTCCAGGTATCGAGGTAGTCGAGCGGCAGCCCGTACCAGCCGATATTGGCGACGTTGGTCAGCAGCTTGCGGTTGTTGTCGATGCGCAGCGGAAAGCCGTTGATCAGGTTGTCCTTGGCCGCGCGCAGCTCCTTTTCGCTCGGGCCTTCGGCGACAAAGCGCGCCAGCACCTGGCGCACCAGCGCCAGCGCCTCGTCGGTCTGGGCCTTCTTGGTCTGCAGGCTGATGCCGAACGGCCCCGGCTGCTTGGACGGTGCGAAGTAGCTGTCCACGCCGTAGGTCAGGCCGCGCTTCTCGCGTACTTCGTCGGTCAGGCGCGAGCTGAAGCCACCGCCGCCCAGCACGTAGTTGCCCACCAGCAGCGCGAAATAGTCGGGGTCGCCGCGCGCGATCGCCGGCTGGCCCAGCGCCACGCTGGACTGCTGCGCCGGGTGCGGCAGGCGTTGCTCGCTGGGCGCGATCTTCAGTTTCACCTGCGGCAGCGTGGGCGCGGCGCGGCCGGGCGGCAGCCCGCGCGTCAGCTGCTCGGCGATGGCCTCGGCCTGCTTGCGGTCGACCGCGCCGATCAGCGTCACCACCGCGCGCTGCGCGCCGTAGTTGTCGCGCCAGAAGCCGACGATGTCGTCGCGCGTAATCGACGCCACGCTCTCGGGGGTCGCGGCGACGCCGTAGGGATGGTCGGGATACATGGCCCGGGCCAGCGCCTTGTCGGCGATCACGCCCGGCTTGGTGTCGGCTTCGCGGATGGCGGTGATCAGGCGCTGCTTCTCGCGACCGACCACGGCATCCGGATAGGTTGGCGCCTTGATCAGCTGCGCCGCCAGCGCGACCGACTGGTCCAGTTCAGGCTGCGCGGTCAGGGTGCGCAGCCCGATGCCGCCGCGGTCGCCGCCGGCCGCACCGCCGAAGGCGGCCCCGGTATCGGCAAAGGCATCGGCGATCCTGGCCTCGTCGCGCGCCGGCTGGCCGTCCTGCGCGGCCGCGCCCTTGTCCAGCAGGGCCGCGGTCAGCGTGGCCAGCCCGGCCTTGCCCTGCGGGTCATAGCGGCTGCCGGCGTCGAAGTCGATATTGATATCGAGCATCGGGATCGACGGGCTGTGCACGAAGAATACCCGGGCGCCGGTGGATGCGGTCCAGTGCTCGATCGGGATCGCTGCCTGCGCCAGCTGCGCGGCCAGCAGCACCACGGCGCCCAACGCGGCGCCGGCCAGTTTGCGCAGCGGGCGCGGCGCGGAAGTGACGGACTGGGTCATCGCCTTGTTCTCAGTGGCGCAGGCCCGACGGGGCCTGGGACTTGGGCTTGTTCGGATCGATCGGCTGCGGCACCAGGGTGGCCACGGTCAGGTTGTCGTCGTTGAAATACTTCGCGGCGACGGCCTGCACCTGCGCCGGCGTGACGGCCTTGATCTTGTCGAGCATGCGGTCGATCTGGCGCCAGGAGATCTCCGAGATCTCGGCCACGCCGATCTCCATGCCCTGCCCGAATACCGAATCGCGCTTGTAGATCTGGCCGGCCACCACCTGCGCCTTGACGCGCTTGAGTTCTTCCGGCGACACGCCCTCGCGGGCGATGCGCTGGATCTCCGCGCGCAGCGCGCGCTCTATCTCGTCGGTGTTGTGGCCAGCCGCCGGCGTGCCGTCGAGCACGAACAGCGACTCGCCGCGGTTGATGCTGTCGTAGCCGACATTGACGTCGTCGGCCAGGCGCTGCTCGCGCACCAGTTCGCGGGTCAGGCGCGCGTTGTCGTAGCCGTTGAGCACGGCCGCGAGCACCTCGAGCGCATAGGGGTCGACGTCTTTCTCGACGTCGCGCAGGCGCGGCACCTTGTAGGCCATCACCATGTACTGGTTCTCGGCGGGCGCCTTGACCCAGATGCGCTTGATGCCCTTCTGCGCCGGTTCTTCCTGGTCCTTGCGTACCGGCAGCGCACGCGGCTTGAGCTTGCCGTAGTAGCGCTCGGCCAGCGCGCGCACTTCGTCGGCCCTGACGTCGCCCGTGACGATCACGGTGGCGTTGTTGGGCACATACCAGTGGCGATACCAGTCCTTGACGTCGTCGACGCGCATGTTGACCAGGTCGTCCATCCAGCCGATCACCGGGTGGCGGTAGGCCGCGGCGGTGTAGACCGTGGCCAGCAGCTGCTCATAGACCGTGCCGCGCGCGGAGTCGTCGGTGCGCAGGCGGCGTTCTTCCATCACCACCTTCATCTCGCGCTCGAACTCGTCCTTGGTGATGACCAGGTTGGCCATGCGGTCGGCTTCCAGCTCCATCATTTTCGGCAGGTACTGCTTGCCGATCTGCTGGTAGTACATGGTGAAGTCGCGGTTGGTCATGGCGTTCTCGCGCCCGCCGAGGGCCGCCACCTGCTTCGAGAACTCGCCCACGCCGACCTTGGGCGTGCCCTTGAACATCATGTGTTCCAGCATGTGGGCCACGCCGGTGGTGCCGCTGACCTCGTCGATGCCGCCCACGCGGTACCAGACCTGGTGTGCCACGGTGGGGGCGCGGTGGTCTTCCTTGACGATCAGCCGCAGGCCGTTGGACAGGCGGTATTCAGTCGTGCCGTGGGCGGTGGCGCCGGCCGGGGCGGTCTGCGCCGCCGGCATCGGCGAGGCCACCACGCCCTGCGCCGCCACGGGCAGCGACCAGGGCAGCAGCGCCAGCAGCAGCGCGGGGATGGCCCGCCGCGCCAGCCGCGCGGTGCGTGCGGAAGGCGCCTGCGAGGGCGGTACGTGGCGTTGGATGCGCGTTTGGGCGGCGGCGTTGGTGCCTGGTGCGCCCGTTGCGGTCATGACAGCGCAATGGTTCATGCGACCCCGTCTGCTAAAATTTTGCCGATCGATCCGCGTGCGCGACGCTGCGCGCGAATCTGCCATGTAGTGAACTCATGTAGCGAACTATACGCAATCGCCGGCGGGGACCACAACGGTTTCTCCCCTGCCATCGCGAAGCCTGCGTAACCCATTGATTAATCACCGGTTGCCTGCGGCAGTGGCTGCCGCCAGGGTTTCGGCCCCGGTATTGACCCCGTTCCCCAATGTTTAGTTTCTGGAAGAAGCGCAAGGCCGAGCCGGCGCCCGTCGAGGCGCCAGTGGAGGCCGCCGTCGAGGCGCCCGCGCCAGCCCCGGCCCCCGCGCCGGAGGTCCCCGCACCCGCCCCGGCACCGTCCCCGGCACCAACGCCAACGCCCACGCCAGTCCCCGCGACCGTGCCGGTTCCCGTGCCCGTCCCGGTGCCGGCACAAGTGCCTCCGCCCGCGCCGGCGCCAGTGGCTGCCGAGGCGCTGGAACTGGTGCCGCCGCCCGCCCCCAGCGCGGAAGCCAGGCAGGGCTGGATGCAGCGCCTGCGCACCGGACTGTCCAAGACCAGCCGCAACCTCGGCACGCTGTTCGTCGGCGTCAAGGTCGACGAGGACCTGTTCGAGGAACTGGAAACCGCGCTGCTGATGGCCGACGCCGGGGTCGAGGCCACCGAATACCTGCTGGGCGAACTGCGCAAGCGCGTCAGGTCCGAACGCATTGAAACCGCCGAGGGCGTCAAGGCGGCGCTGCGCGAGCTGCTGACGCAGCTGCTGCGCCCGCTCGAAAAAACCATGGCGCTGGGCCGCGAGCAGCCGCTGGTGATGATGATCGCGGGCGTCAACGGCGCCGGCAAGACCACCAGCATCGGCAAGCTGTGCAAGCACTTCCAGCGCTATGACCAGAAGGTGCTGCTGGCCGCCGGCGACACCTTCCGCGCCGCCGCGCGCGAGCAGCTGGCGATCTGGGGCGAACGCAACAACGTCACCGTGGTGGCGCAGGAAAGCGGCGATCCGGCGGCGGTGATCTTCGACGCCGTCAACGCCGCCAAGGCGCGCGGCATCGACATCGTCATGGCCGACACCGCCGGGCGCCTGCCGACGCAGCTGCACCTGATGGAAGAGCTGAAGAAGGTCAAGCGCGTGATCAGCAAGGCCATGCCCAGCGCCCCGCACGAGGTGCTGCTGGTGATCGACGCCAATACCGGCCAGAACGCCCTGCAGCAAACCCGTGCCTTCGACGACGCGCTCGGGCTCACCGGCCTGATCGTGACCAAGCTCGACGGCACCGCCAAGGGCGGCATCCTGGCGGCGATCGCGCGCCAGCGCCCGGTGCCGGTCTACTTCATCGGCGTGGGCGAGAAGGTAGAAGACCTGCAGCCGTTCAAGGCGGAGGAGTTCGCCGAGGCGCTGCTGGGTTAAATCCCGACGTCCTCCAAGACAAAACACCCCGGCAGTGCCGGGGTGTTTGCGCTTTGCCGGGGCGCAATACTATTCCGCGTCGGGCTGCGACTTCGGCTCCGCCTTCTGGAACGCCGGCAGCGCCATGCACGCTTCATAGATCTTCGCGATCGCCGGATAGCGCGCCACGTCGATATTGAAGCGTTGAGCGTTGAACACCTGCGGCACCAGGCACAGGTCGGCCAGCGTGGGCGTGTCGCCAAAGCAGAAGCGCCCGGCCTTGCCGCTGCGCTCGAGGTTGGCTTGCAGCGAGGCGAAGCCCAGCTCGATCCAGTGGCGGTACCAGGCGTCCTTGACCTCGTCGGTCACGCCCACCGTGTGTTTCAGGTACTTGAGCACGCGCAGGTTGTTCAGCGGATGGATCTCGCAGGCGATCTCCTGCGCCAGGCCGCGCACATAGGCACGGTCCAGTGCCGTGCCGGGCAGCAGCTTCGGCTCGGGGTGGACCTCGTCCAGGTACTCGACGATGGCCAGCGATTGCTGCAGCACGTGCTCGCCATCGGCCAGCGCCGGTACCAGCCCGTCGGGGTTCACCGCGCGGAACTCGGGCTTGAGTTGCTGGCCGCCTTCCTTGAGCAGGTGCACCGGCACGTAGTCATAGGACAGGCCCTTGAGTTCCAGCGCGATACGCACGCGGAACGAGGCCGAACTGCGGAAATAGCTGTAAAGCTTGAGCATCGGTCAGACTACCTTGATGGTGAGATCGCCCACGCCGCCGACGTGGCACTGCATGACATCGCCCTTGACCACCGGGCCCACGCCCTCGGGCGTGCCGCTGAAGATCAGGTCGCCGGGCTGCAGCTCGAACAGCTTCGACAGGTACGACACCATCTCCGGCACCGACCAGATCAGGTCCGACAGGTCGCCGCGCTGCTTTTCGACGCCGTTGACCGACAGCGTGACCTCGCCCTTTTGCGGATGGCCGATGGCCGCGACCGGCACGATCGGGCCGATCGGCGCGGAGCGGTCGAAGGCCTTGCCGGTCTCCCACGGGCGGCCAGTCTTCTTCGATTCGTTCTGCAGGTCGCGGCGCGTCATGTCCAGGCCCACGGCATAGCCGAACACATGGCCGGCGGCCTGCTCGACCGGGATGTCGCGGCCGCCCTTGCCGATCGCCACCACCAGCTCCACTTCATAGTGGCAGTTGCTGGTGCCCGGCGGGTACGGGAAGGCGCCCTCGGTGCCGTCGGCGACGTAGCTGACCGCGTCGGACGGCTTGCAGAAGAAAAACGGCGGCTCGCGGTCGGGGTCCGAACCCATTTCCCGGGCATGGGCGGCATAGTTGCGGCCGACGCAGTACACGCGCCGGACCGGAAAGCTGGCGTCGCTGCCGCGCACTGGCACGCCAACGGGTGCGGGCGGGGCGAACACGAATTCGGTCATGCATCTCTCCAGATAGGTCAGATCGGTGCTGCGACGGGGCCCGGTGCCGGGCGCAGCAGGGCAACAGGATACACCGCGAGGCCGGGGCCTGCGTACGGCCGCATACAATGAATCCAGGCACGCTCGCAGCGCCGCTGCACCCGGACTGGGGCGCCAAACCCACCTTGCCGGCGCGAATCTTGCATGGCGCACTGCAACAGAGCCAGCCATGACAAGACGCCATCCGCCCCCCTCGCCCACTCCAGCGAAGCCGGCCACCCCCGCCGCCGGCCGGGTGCTGCGTATCCTGCTCGTGCGCGACCCGCTCGACGCCGATCCCCTGAACGTCGAGACCATCCGCAGCGGGCTGGTGAACGCTGGCTTCACCGAGATCCAGGTCGTCGACGCGGACCTGCGGCTGCCCGACGTGATCACCGCCAGCCAGCCTGACATGCTGATCATCGCGTCCGAGTCCGCGGCGCGCGACACCATCGAGCACGTGTGCGTCTCGACCCAGCATGCCCCGCGCCCGATCGTGCTGTTCACCGACAATGACGACAGCCAGCGCATCAAGGCCGCCCTGAGCGCCGGCATTACCGCCTATATCGTCGACGGCCTGCGCGCCGAACGCGTCAAGACGGTGCTCGACGTCGCCTATGCACGCTTCGAACTGGACCAGCAGCTGCGTGCCGAACTCGACGCCACGCGGCTGAAACTGGCCGAGCGCAAGGTGGTGGAGCGCGCCAAGGGCCTGCTGATGCAGGCGCGCGGGCTGAGCGAGGAAGACGCCTACAAGCGCCTGCGCAGCATGGCGATGGAACGCGGGCTGAAGCTGGTGGATGCCGCACAGCGCGTGATCGACGTCATGGGCTGAGCGCCCTGCCATCGCCGCCGCGGTGCAACGCCGCACGCGGCTGGTGCGTTGCACCCTCCTGGCGCCCCCCTCCTTACCGCCTGGCCGATCCATCTCCGCCTGAGTGCGGCGGCTGTGTCCGGACCGCGTCACGTACGCACCGACCTCGCCCATTTCGCCCCGTTCCGGCACCACGTTCCCCCAAATGCTGCACCGCATGATGCTGGCACACGGCTTGCGTCATGCTGGTATCGGCCAACGGCGGCCGATCGACAATTCAGGCGGACACGGCCAACGCGGGCCGCGTCACGCCACGGACAACGGCGTCCCCGCAACGCACCGGTCTTCTGGCGAAGCCGGCGGCGGCAGGGGACGCTTTTTTTTGGAGCCAAGCAATGCCCACTCGCCTCAGCCATGCCAAGCCGCTGCACGCAGCCGTCCAGAACGCCGACGCCGCTGCCGACGCGGTACCGGCCAGCAGCGGCCGGCGCCGTGCGCTGGCCACCATCGCCGGCGCCAGCGTGATGACGCTGGTCGATCCGCTGGTGCGCGCCGGCGCCTGGGCGGCGGGCTCCGACGCGCCGGAGAAGACTGAGGTGCGCATCGGCTTTATTCCGCTGACGGACTGCGCCTCGGTGGTCATGGCGGCCACGCTCGGGCTCGACAAGAAATACGGCATCAAGATCACGCCGACCAAGGAAGCCTCCTGGGCGGGCGTGCGCGACAAGCTGGTCAATGGCGAGCTGGACGCCGCCCACGTGCTCTACGGCCTGGTCTATGGCGTGCAGCTCGGGATCGGCGGGCCGAAAAAGGACATGGCCGTGCTGATGAGCCTGAACCACAACGGCCAGGCCATCACGCTGTCGTCCAAGCTGGCCGAGAAGGGCGTGCGCGACGGCGCCAGCCTGAAAGCGCTGATGGCGAAGGAAAAGCGCGACTACACCTTCGCCCAGACCTTCCCGACCGGCACGCACGCGATGTGGCTGTACTACTGGCTGGCGGCCAACGGCATCAACCCGATGCAGGACGCCAAGGCCATCACGGTGCCGCCGCCGCAGATGGTGGCCAACATGCGCGTGGGCAATATGGATGGTTTCTGCGTGGGCGAGCCGTGGGGCGCGCGCGCGATCGCCGACAAGATCGGCTTTACCGCCGAGACCACGCAGGCGATCTGGAAGAACCACCCGGAAAAGACCCTGGGCACCACCGCGGAGTTCGTGCAGAAGCATCCGAACACGGCGCGCGCGATGGTGGCGGCGGTACTCGAGGCCTCTAAATTCATCGATGCATCGGCCTCCAACCGCCGCAAGACCGCCGAGACCATCGCCGCCAAGTCCTACGTCAACACCGACATGGACATCATCCTCGACCGCATGCTGGGCCGCTACACCAACGGGCTGGGCAAGACCTGGGACGACCCCGACGCGATGAAGTTCTACCAGGACGGCAATGCGAACTTCCCGTTCCTGTCCGACGGCATGTGGTTCCTGACGCAGCACAAGCGCTGGGGCCTGCTCAAGGCCCACCCGGATTACCTCGCCGTGGCCAGGCAGGTCAACCGCATCGACATCTACAAGCAGGCCGCCACTGCCGCGCAGGTGCCGCTGCCCAAGAGCGACATGCGCAGCTCGAAGCTGATCGACGGCGTGGTCTGGGACGGCAAGGACCCGAAAGCCTACGCCGACGGTTTCAAGATCAAGGCCGCCGGCACGGCCGCCGCCTGATCCAGAGTGCCCTGACCAAAGGAGCCCGACATGAATGCCATTGCCTCCACCACGCCCGATGCCGCAGCCGATCCCGACACCAAGGAACGGACACGCCGGCGCGAACAGGAAATCTCCGCGCAGGCCCGGCGCGCGGCACGCCGCGAGACCGCTGCCGCGCTGGTGCTCAAGGCGGTGCCGCCGCTGCTGGGCTTCGCCCTGTTCGTACTGGCCTGGCACGGCATCGCCATCATGATCCCGGCCATCCCCACGCCGGGCGCGACGTGGAACGCCGCGGTGCCGCTCTTTGCCGACCCGTTCTACCGCAACGGTCCCAATGACCAGGGCATCGGCTGGAACGTGCTGGCGTCGCTGGCGCGCGTGGCAGCGGGCTTCGGCCTGGCCGCGCTGGTCGGCATCCCGGCCGGCTTCCTGATCGGGCGCTTCGCCTTCCTGAACGCCATGACCGCGCCGGTGATCAGCCTGCTGCGGCCGGTTTCGCCGCTGGCATGGCTGCCGATCGGGCTGCTGCTGTTCAAGGCGGCCAATCCGGCCGCGATCTGGGCGATCTTCATCTGCTCGATCTGGCCGATGGTGATCAACACCGCGGTGGGTGTCACGCGCGTGCCGCAGGACTACCTGAACGTGGCGCGCGTGCTCGACCTGTCGGAATGGAAGGTGTTCACGCGCGTGCTGCTGCCCGCGGTGCTGCCTTACATGCTGACCGGCGTGCGGCTGTCGATCGGCACGGCCTGGCTGGTGATCGTCGCGGCCGAGATGCTCACCGGCGGCACTGGCATCGGCTTCTGGCTGTGGGACGAGTGGAACAACCTGAAGGTCGAGCACATCGTGATCGCGATCTTCGTGATCGGCATCATCGGGCTGCTGCTGGAGCACGCGCTGCTGGCGCTGGCCCGGCGCTTCAGCTACGGCACCAACTGATACGCGGGGAGAATCGCCATGGACAAGTTCGTCAGCATCGAAAACGTCGGCCAGACCTTCAAGACCCGCAAGGGACCGTTCGTCGCCCTGCGCGATATCAACCTGCATATCGCCGAGGGCGAGTTCATCACGCTGATCGGCCATTCCGGCTGCGGCAAGTCCACGCTGCTGAACCTGCTGGCGGGACTGGCCACGCCCACCACGGGCGCGCTGATCTGCGCCGGGCGCGAGATCGCCGGGCCGGGGCCGGAGCGCGCGGTGGTGTTCCAGAACCATTCGCTGCTGCCGTGGCTGACCTGCTTCGAAAACGTCTACCTGGGCGTGGAGCGGGTGTTCTCGGCCAGCGAGGGCAAGGCGCAGCTCAGGGCGCGCACCCACGACACGCTGGCGCTGGTCGGCCTGAGCCACGCCGAGGGCAAGTATCCGCACGAGATCTCCGGCGGCATGAAGCAGCGCGTGGGCATTGCCCGCGCGCTGGCGATGGCGCCCAAGGTGCTGCTGATGGACGAGCCCTTCGGCGCGCTCGATGCGCTCACGCGTGCGCACCTGCAGGACGAGCTGATCAAGATCGTGGCGGGCACGCGCAGCACGGTGGTGATGGTGACGCACGATGTCGACGAGGCCGTGCTGCTGGCGGACCGCATCGTGATGATGACCAACGGCCCGGCCGCCACCGTCGGCGAAATCCTCAAGGTGGAGCTGCCGCGCCCGCGCGACCGCGTGGCGCTGGCGGACGATCCGGCCTACCACCGCTGCCGCACCGCGGTGCTGGACTTCCTCTACCGCAAGCAGCGCAATCCGGCGCTGCTGCAAGCGGCGTAGCGGCGGAGCGGCGTAGCGGCGCGGGGCGCGCCCGGCGGCCATGGGCGAGGCCGCCGCGCTCCGCTATCATGAACCCAGAACACACTACCCCCACGCCACCATGACCACCGCCGCCGCCCCATTTCCCGCCGCCCGCTTTATCAAGGAGATCGGCCGCGGCGTCAACGGCGCGCGCGCGCTGCCGCGCGAGGACGCGCAGGCCCTGTTCGACGCCATGCTGGCGGGCCGCGTGTCCGACCTGGAGCTGGGCGCCATCCTGATGGCCTATCGCATCAAGGGCGAGGCGCCGCACGAGCTGGCCGGCATGCTGGAGGCCGCGCATGCGCACTGCGAGCCGCTGCCGGCGCCGCCGGACCGGCAGGTGGTGGTGATCCCCAGCTACAACGGCGCGCGCAAGCAGCCCAACCTGGTGCCGCTGCTGGCGCTGCTGCTGGCCCGCGAAGGCATTCCGGTGCTGGTGCACGGCACGCGCGTGTTCGAGGGTCGCGTGACCAGCATGGCGCTGTTCGAGGCCCTGGGCGTGCCCCTGTGCGCGAGCACCGCCGAAGCCGCGGCCAGGCTGCGCGATGGCGACGGCAATGGCCCGCTGGCGGTGCTGCCGGTGGATGTGCTGTCGCCCGGGCTGTCGCGGCTGCTGGAGCGGCGCACCGTGATCGGCCTGCGCAATTCCTCGCACACGGTGGCCAAGATGCTGCAGCCGGTGGGCGAGCACTCGCCGGCCGAAGGCCTGCGGCTGTACAGCTACACGCACCCCGAATACCGCGAGACGCTGACCGACTACTTCTCCCACGAACCCGCCAACGTGCTGCTGGCGCGCGGCACCGAGGGCGAGGTGGTGGCCGATGCCCGGCGCACCGGCCGCATCGACTGGCTGCATGAAGGCCACCAGCACACGCTGGTGGGCCAGGCCGGCGGCTCGATCGGCGACGTGCCGGAGCTTCCGCCGGGCAGCGATGCCGGCCTGACCGTGGCCTGGATCCGGCGCGTGCTGGACGGCGCGGTGCCGGTGCCGGCGCCGATCACCATCCAGATCGAGGCCGTCCGCGAATGCCTGCGCCAGGGCACTCGCGTGACCTGGGCCAGCCCGGTCTGAGCCAGCCCCGGCACCACCGTCAGGGCTTGCGCGGGGGCAGCGGAATGCGCTCGGTCTCGCCGGGCACGCGCGGGAACTGGTCGTCCTCCCAGCGCTGGGCCGCGGCCTCGATCGCCACCTTGCTGCTGGCGACGAAATTCCAGTAAATAAAGCGGTGCCCGTCGGTCGGGTCGCCGCCGAGCAGCATCACGCGCGACGGCGCCGTGGCCGTCAGCGTGGCCGGCTGGCCCGGCGTGAGCACCACCATGTGCTCGGCCGGCAGCGGCTCGCCGTCGAGCGCGACCGCGCCGTCGACCGGATAGATGCCGCGCTCGGCGTGGTCGGCGGGAATCTCCACGCTGGCGCCCGCGTCCAGCTCGATCGCCACGTACAGCGTGCGGCTGAAGACCTGGACCGGCGAGGTCTGGCCGAACGCATCGCCAGCAATCACCACCATGCGCAGGCCGGGCCGCTCGATGCGCGGCAGCGTCGCGGCGGGATGGTGGAAGAACGACGGCTCGGCGCCCTCGTGCTGCTGCGGCAGCGCCACCCAGGTCTGGATGCCGTGCAGGCGTGCGCCCTCCGGCCGCACGTGCTCGGGCGATCGCTCGGAATGCACGATGCCGTGGCCGGCGGTCATCCAGTTGACGTCGCCAGGGCGGATCGCCTGGTCGCTGCCCAGGCTGTCGCGATGGATGATCTCGCCCTCGAACAGATAAGTAACCGTGGCCAGACCGATATGGGGATGCGGGCGCACATCGGCGCCCTGGCCCGGTGGCAGCTGCACCGGTCCCATATGGTCGAAGAAGATAAACGGCCCGACGGTCTGGGTTGCCGCGGCCGGCAGCAGGCGGCGCACGGTGAAATCGCCCAGGTCGCGCACATGCGGCTTGAGCAAGTGTTCGATAACAGACATAACTCCTCCGATCCGATAAGAGAGGCTCGCAAGCATGCCAGTGCGCTGCCCGCGGGTCGAGTGTAGTCGGTGGTGGAACAGAGCATTGCGCCGGCAGGCAGAACCCCGTTGCCACACCAGGCTCTAACTACCAGTGCGCGGCGGCAGCGGTATCGTTGCCGTCGCATTATGATCTACCTGACTATCCAAACAGACAGATCGATACCCGGGAACTATCGGAGCCACCGGTACTCCAATTAGCACTCACCCGGCCAGAGTGCTAAGATGTGTTGCAGTGCCGCCGATTCCCCGAAGGGCCGCGGCGCACCGGCAACCAAACCGCCGGACGCGAAAGGAGCCATTGAGTGAACGCAGTCTTGTCTGCCGACCAAACCCTGACGAACAACCGTCTGCCGACGGTGCCCCGGAACACGGGCAGCTTTGCGCTGACCTTTCCGGCGACCGTGGGCAACCTCGACAGCTACATCCAGGCTGTCCACCGCATTCCGCTGCTGACCGCAGAGGAAGAGCAACGCCTGGCGCGCGAGCTGCGCGACCACGATTCCGTCGATGCGGCCCGCCGCCTGGTGATGTCGCACCTGCGGCTGGTGGTGTCGATCGCCCGCCAGTACCTCGGCTACGGCCTGCCCCATGCCGACCTGATCCAGGAAGGCAATATCGGCCTGATGAAAGCGGTGAAGCGTTTCGATCCGGACCAGGGCGTGCGCCTGGTGTCGTATGCGATGCACTGGATCAAGGCCGAAATCCATGAATACGTGCTGAAGAACTGGCGCATGGTCAAGGTGGCCACCACCAAGGCCCAGCGCAAGCTGTTCTTCAACCTGCGCAGCCACAAGCAGGGCGGGCACACCTTCACGCCGGAACAGGTCGAGGCCGTGGCGCGCGAGCTGAACGTCAAGCCCGAAGAAGTGATGGAGATGGAAACCCGCCTGTCGGGCGGCGACCTGGCGCTCGAAGGCCAGGTCGACGACGGCGAAGAGGAATTCGCCCCCATCGCCTACCTGGCCGACAACCACAACGAGCCGACGCGCGTGATGGAGGCCAAGCGCCACGACCGCATGCAGGTCGAGGGGCTGGAAGAAGCGCTGGGCAAGCTCGACGAACGCAGCCGCCGCATCATCGAGGCGCGCTGGCTCAACGTCGAGGACGACGGCTCCGGCGGCGCCACGCTGCATGAGCTGGCCGACGAGTTCGGCGTATCGGCCGAGCGCATCCGCCAGATCGAGGCGGCGGCGATGAAGAAGATGAAGGGCGCGCTGCAGGCATTCGCCTGATCCCCAGCCGCAAGCATGCAAAAGGCCGGTCCCTGGACCGGCCTTTTTGTTGCCCGCGAAGCGTTGGTGCGACGTTATGCCACACCCTTGCGCCCCGCTTGCGTCAGGACAACAGCTGCTTCAGGTCGTGCGCGATGGGCTCCGGACCCTGGCCATGGCGGATGAACAGCCGCAGCTTGCCCTGCGGGTCGAACACATAGCTGCCGGCCGAGTGATCCACGGTGTAGTTGTTGGGTGAACTGCCCGGCACCTTGGCGTAGAACACCTTGAAGTCCTTGGCCAGCTTCTGCAGCGCGGCCTCGTCGGCCGGGCGCAGCCCGACGAAGCGGGGATCGAAGGCGGGCACGTACTGCGCCAGCAGCGCCTGCGTATCGCGCTCCGGATCGACCGTGACGAACAGCACCTGCACGCGGTCCGCGTCCGGCCCCAGCTGCTCCACGACCGCCTTCAGTTCGGCCATGGTGGTGGGGCAGACATCCGGGCAATGGGTGTAGCCGAAGAACATCACCACCGCCTTGCCCTTGTAGTCGGCCAGGGTGCGCACCTTGCCGGTGTGGTCGGTCAGCGAGAAGTCCTTGCCGAAGTCGGCGGCGCCGGTGATATCGACATTGCGGAACAACGCCTTCTGCTGTCCGCAGGCAGCCAGGGCGAGGGCCAGCGCGGCCAGCAGGGAAAAGCGGCGGAAGGCGGCAAACAGGCCGGAAGCAGGGCTGAGGCTTGGCATGCGGGGGACGGGTCAGGGATGAGAAGGAAACAGCATGCAGTATCGCCGATCATGCTGCCGCGCTCGCGCCGGCGCGGCAAGATGCCGCAGCCGGGGCACGCGAAAAGAGCAGGTCAGACCTGCGGCACGAACTTGAAGTAATGGTCGACCAGCAGCGCAGCGAACAGCAGCGACAGGTACAGGATCGAGAAGCGGAAGGTGCGCTGCGCCAGTTCGTCCGAATAGTTGCGGTACAGCTTCCAGGCATAGGCCAGGAAGCCCGCCCCAAGCGCCAGCGCGGCCGCCAGGTAGATGTAGCCACTCATGCCGTAGACAAAGGGCAGCAGCGTCGCCGCGATCATGATCAGCGTGTACAGCAGGATATGGAGCAGCGTGTAGCGCTCGCCGTGCGTCACCGGCAGCATCGGCAGCCCGGACTTGGCGTAGTCGGCGCGGCGGTACAGCGCCAGCGCCCAGAAGTGCGGCGGGGTCCAGGTGAAGATGATCAGCACCAGGAACCAGGCCTCGGCCGGCACCTCGCCCGCCACCGCGGCCCAGCCCAGCGCCGGCGGCATCGCCCCGGACAGGCCGCCGATGACGATGTTCTGCGGCGTGGCCGGCTTGAGCAGGATGGTGTAGACCACCGCATAACCCAGGAAGGTGGCAAAGGTCAGCCACATGGTCAGGTCGTTGGCGTAGACGTGCAGCAGCCACATGCCCGCGCCACCCAGGATGGCGGAGAACACCAGCGTCTGCCGCGTAGTGATCTCGCCGGTGGCGGACGGGCGCCAGGCGGTGCGGCGCATCAGCGCATCGATCTTCTGCTCGACCAGGCAATTGATGGCGAAGGCCGCGCCGGCCAGCAGCCAGATGCCGGCGGCGCCGCCGATCAGCACCGGCCAAGGCACCATGCCGGGCGTGGCGAGGAACATGCCGATGATGGCGCAGAACACGGCCAGCTGCGTCACGCGCGGCTTGGTCAGGGCGGCATATTGCCGGGCCAGGTGCCGTATGCGGCTCAACTTGCCCAGGGAATGGGGATGGGTAGCGGTAACCACGGAAGGGGTCTTGTCTTTCATGTGGCGCGGGCGGCAGTCGGCACGGCAGCGGGGGCGCCGGCGGCCCGGGTCGTCAGCCCGATATTGTAGTGGAGACGGACCAGCAGCAGCAGCAGCACCGCGGCGCCGCCGTTATGCGCGACCGCCGCCACCAGCGGCCAGTCGAACACGATATTCGACATCCCGGTGGCCAGTTGCAGCACCAGCGTCGCCAGCAGCCAGCCGGCGGCGCGGCTGAGCCCTTCGAGCCGGCGCGCACGCAGGGCGAACCATGCCAGGTAGCCCAGCACGATCACCGCAAAGCCGCGATGCACCCAGTGGATCGCCACCAGCGCCGCGTGCGGGATGTAGTCGCCGTCCGCGGTCATGCCCAGCTGGCGCCACAGCGTAAAGCCATGGCGGAAGTCCATCTCCGGCACCAGCTGGCCATTGCACAGCGGGAAGTCGGTGCAGGCCAGCACCGCATAATTGGTGCTGACCCAGCCGCCCAGGAAGATCTGGATCACCAGCAGCAGCAGGCCGATGCGCACCGGCCAGCGCAGCCGCGCCGCCTGCGGCGCGACCGGGTGCGGCGGGTCGTTGCGCGAGCCCAGCTGGATCAGCACCGCCAGCAGCGCCATGCCGAGCATCAGGTGCGTGACGACGATGATGGGCTGCAGCTTCAGGGTCACGGTGAAGGCGCCGAAGGCGCCCTGCACGCACACCAGCAGCAGCACGCCGGTGGCGAACCACGGCGACTGCTTCAGTTCGCGCCGCTTGACCCACGCCAGCACCATCAGCGTGATGATCAGCACGCCGACGGCCATGGCGAAGTAGCGGTGGATCATCTCGATCCATGCCTTGGCCAGCGTCACCGGCCCGCTGGGCATGGCGGTCTCGGCCGCGCGGATCGGCTCCATCGCGGCATGCGGGTTGGAATGCCCGTAGCAGCCCGGCCAGTCCGGGCAGCCCAGCCCGGAGTCGGTCAGCCGCGTGAAGCTGCCGAACATGATCAGGTCCAGCGTCAGGAACGCCGTGATCCAGGCAAGCTTGCGGTACTTGTTGCGGTCGCCCTTCACCATCACGTAGGACAGCGGAAACAGCGCGATCAGGACGCCGATGATGGCCAGTTGCAGCAGCATGCCGTCCCCTCAGCCGATGCGCGAGACCTTGAGCAGCTTCTTCAGGTCGCCGCTCATCTTCTTCGGGTCCGGGTCCTGGGGGAAGCGCATCATCAGGTTGCCCAGCGGGTCGACCAGGAACAGCGTGTCCTCGGCGCGCTTGCCCGGCTCGGCCGGCAACCAGTGCTGCGCGGCCTGGCGGTCGATACGCAGGAAGCGCACGCCCGCGTAGGGCTCGTTGTAGGCAGAGACCAGGCGTTCGTCGATCTTGCCGTCGTCGGTCACCAGCCACACCGGCACGATGCGCAGGCGGTCCTGCCCCTGCCCGGCGCGGATCTGGCGGATGGTGAACAGCTTCTTCGCGCAGGCCTCGTCGCAGGCCGACGGATCGGCGCTGACCAGCAGCCACTTGCCGCGGAACTGCTCCAGCGGCACGGCCTGGCCCTGCTCGTCGGTGACGCGCACCGGCGGCATCGGCCGCTGCGGGTCGACCAGCGCGCCGTAGTTGGTGGCGCCGCCGCGCGGCTTGATCACGTAGTAGGTGAAGTACGAGGCAATCACCGGCGACGCGCATACCAGCAGCAGCATCAGCATCTGCAGGCGGCCACGGCGCGTGCGCGCGTCGATGCGGGCGTCGCGCGGCGAAGCCGCGGCGGCCGGAGCGGAGTCTTGCTGTGCCATGGAGTACGTCTGTCCTTTGTCTTCGGCAAGCCAATGCACCGGTACGCGGCGCAAGGGCGGTCAATTCATTCGATCAGGGTGCGGCCAGCCGCCGTGCGCGGCGCCAGCCCAGCACGACCACCAGCACCACCGTCAGCGCGGCCAGCCCGAACCACTGGAAGGCATAGCCATAGTGGCGCTCGGCGCCGACGTCGGCTGGCAGCCAGTCGCGCGCCAGGCCGTCGCCGCTATCGCTGCGCTGCTCGATCACCAGCGGGTGCAGGGCCAGGCCGGTTTCGGCGGCATACGGCGCGATCTCGAGGTTCTGGCGGATCCGGCTGCCGGCCGCCTCCTGGCCCAGGCTATAGACCCGCGGCACTCCGGCCAATGCCGTGCCGGTGATGGTCACCTCGCCCTCGGGCGTCGGGAACGGCGCGATCCGGGTGCGGTCCTCGGCATCGCGCGGCAGCCAGCCGCGCAGCACCAGCACCGCGCGTTGAGCGCCGGCCTCATCGGGCGCCGCGCCGATCACCAGCGGCGTCACCACCAGGAAGCCGGCGCGGCTGTCGCCGCTGCGGCCGCCGGTGCCGTGGGGGCGATTATCCAGCAATACGGTGCGCGATGCGTCGAAGCGCCCGCTCACGCGCACCACGCGATCGGTCACAACTTGTGACAGCGGCGCCGTGCCAAGCACCACCGGCGGCTGTGCGGCGAGCACTTGCAGCCGGTCGGCGCGCGCTTCCTTCTGGTGCGCGCGGTCGAGCTGCCAACTGCCCAGCGCGCAAGTCACCGCGATCACCACCGCGGCGGCGGCCAGCGGCAAGGGGCTGGCGAAGCGGCGCCAGCTCATCGCCGCGGCGGCACTGCGCAGCGGGTGCCGGTGCGATAATGGCCCTGTGCGCCGCACGTCGCGCCGCGCCTACCCCCAATCCGCCCCGCCATGCGCTTTGTCATCATCATCGCCTTCATCCTGATCATCGCCAGCCTGGCCTCGGCCCTGTTCTTCATGATGCGCGACCGCGGCAAGACGCCCAACATGATGCGCTCGCTGATGCTGCGCGTGGGCTTCTCGGTGGCGCTGTTCCTGTTCATCCTGTTCTCGAGCTGGATGGGCTGGATCCACAGCACCGGCATCCGCATGGCGCCCTGAACGGGCGCGCCGCGCCGGCTCCGACCGCGGCCCGCAAAAGACAAACGCCGCAGGCTGGCCAGGCCCCTGCGGCGTTTCTCTTTTGCGTTGGCGCCGGCGGTCCCGGTCAGTCCCGGGGCCCGCCGGCCGGTACGGCAGCCGGATTTACAGCCAGTACACCACGATGTAGAGGAACAGCCACACCACGTCAACGAAGTGCCAGTACCAGGCCGCGCCTTCGAAGGCGAAGTGGTGCTCCGGGGTGAAGTGGCCCTTCAGCACGCGGATCAGCACCACCGCCAGCATGATCGCGCCCATGGTCACGTGGAAACCGTGGAAGCCGGTCAGCAGGAAGAAGGTCGAGCCGTAGATGCCCGAGCTCAGCTTCAGGTTCAGGTCCGAGTAGGCGTGCATGTACTCGTACACCTGGAAGCCCATGAAGATCGCGCCCAGCAGGATGGTCAGCGACAGGCCCTGGATCAGCTGGCTGCGCTTGCCGGCCAGCAGCGCGTGGTGCGCCCACGTCAGCGTCACGCCCGACATCAGCAGCAGCGCGGTGTTGATGGTCGGGATCGGCCACGGGCCCATGGTCTGGAAGTTTTCCACCACGCCGGCCGGGCCGGTGTTGGGCCATACCGCGGCAAAGTCGGGCCACAGGATCTTGTTGTTCAGGTCGCCCAGCCACGGCATGGCGATGGCGCGGGCATAGAACAGCGCGCCGAAGAACGCGGCGAAGAACATCACCTCGGAGAAGATGAACCAGCCCATCGACCAGCGGAACGACAGGTCGATGTTCTTGCCGTACATGCCGCCTTCGGACTCGCTGATGGCGTCGCCAAACCAGCTCTTGAGCACGAACAGGAACCACAGCAGGCCGAAGCCGCACAGGTACGGCGCCCAGGACTGCCCGTTTACCCAACCGGCGGCGCCGGCGCCCGTCATCAGCAGGCCGAAGCTTGCGGTGATGGGGTGGCGCGACGGGCCCGGTACGAAGTAGTACGGAGCGTTTGCGCGATTCGCACTCATTCTTTTATCTCCAGCTCAGAGTCTTTGATTCAGTATTCGTTGTCCCCGCCTTGGCACTGCAGGCCAACCGCCTCCTCTGGTTGGCCCCGCCGCCGCGGTTGCTTTGTTCTGCGACTGCTTTTGTTGTCTACCCTTCCTGCCCTGCTACGCCGCCGCCTGGCTGACCACCAGGCGCACGATCACGACCAGGACCGCGATGAACACCGCCGCCGCGATCAGCCCGGCGATCACCACATGCACCGGGTTCAGCCGGGCCATGTCGCGTTCGTGCTCCGCGCCCTTGCGCAAGCCGATGAACGACCACAGCACCGCGCGCATGGTCTGCGCAAACGACAGCTTGCGCTTGACCGCGTCCTTCATCTCATCCATCGCCCGTCCTCCGCTTGACCGGCCCCGGCCGCTCGCTTCAGATGCCCTTGCCGGCCGGCGCGGGCTGCGGCGCCAGCTGGCCTTCGGGCGCCTGCGCCACCGGCGTGCCCACCTCGAAGAAGGTGTACGACAGCGTAATGCTCTTCACATCCTTGGGCAGCGCGGGATCGATCACGAACACCACCGGCATCTCGCGCGCCTCGTTCGCCTTGAGCGTCTGCTGCTTGAAGCAGAAGCACTCCAGCTTCATGAAATACTGGGTCGCCTGCTTGGGCGCGTAGCTCGGGATGGCCTGCGCCGAGATATCGCGCGGCTGCCCGTTGGCCACCTCGTAGACGATCGTCGCCATCTCGCCGGGATGCACTTCCATGCTGTTCTTCACCGGCCGGAAGGCGAAGGGCCCGCGCGCGTTGGAGTCGAACTCCACCGTGATGGTGCGGCTCTTGTCGATCTGCGTGTTTTTCACCGCGCCATGCAGTTCGCGCGTGGTGATCACGTTGAGGCCGGTGATTTCACAGATCTTCTTGTACAGCGGCACCAGCGCGTAGCCAAAGCCGAACATCACGGCAACGATCACGACCAGCCGCAGCATCATGCCGCGGTTGAACCGCTTGTCCGCTTCCCTGCCTGGCTGCTGCTCGATGCTCATCTCGCTACCCTGCCGCCTCAGCCAAGGAACTTCATCTTGGCGAAGAACCCCAGAAAGAAAACCACCACGATCGACAACAGGATCAGCCCAAGGCGCCGGTTGGCGGCCTTGTGGTCCGGGCGTGACGGGCTTTTGTCTGGAGACTGCATAACGGTCTTGATACCTGCCGGCGCGGAGGGACGAACGCTGCCGCCCCTCCGCGGCCTGGTTACGCGGGTACCGCCTTAGCGGACCTGCGGGGGAACTTCAAAGGTGTGGAACGGCGCCGGCGACGGCACGGTCCACTCCAGGCCCTCGGCGCCATCCCAGGGCTTGTCCGAGGCCTGCTGGCCGCCGCGGTACGACGGCAGCACCACGAAGAAGAAGAAATACACCTGCATCAGGCCGAAGCCGAGCGCACCGATCGACGCGATCGCGTTGAAGTCCGCGAACTGGGTCGGGTAGTCGGCATAGCGGCGCGGCATGCCGGCCAGGCCCAGGAAGTGCATCGGGAAGAAGGTCACGTTGAAGAAGATCAGCGAACCCCAGAAGTGGATCTGGCCGCGAGCCTCGTTGTACATGAACCCGCTCCACTTCGGACCCCAGTAGTAGAAGCCCGCGAACAGCGCGAACAGCGAGCCGGCCACCAGCACATAGTGGAAGTGCGCGACGATGAAGTAGGTGTCCTGCAGCTGAATGTCGATCGGGGCCACGGCCGGCATCAGGCCGGTGAAGCCGCCGATGGTGAACACGAAGATAAAGCCGATCGCGAACAGCATCGGGGTCTCGAAGGTCATCGAGCCGCGCCACATGGTGGCGATCCAGTTGAAGATCTTCACGGCCGTCGGCACCGCGATCAGCATGGTCGCGTACATGAAGAACAGCTGGCCGGTCACCGGCATGCCGGTGGTGAACATGTGGTGCGCCCACACGATGAACGACAGGATGGCGATCGACGCGGTGGCATACACCATCGAGCTGTAGCCGAACAGGCGCTTGCGCGCGAACGCCGGCACCACGTGCGAGATGATCCCGAATGCCGGCAGGATCATGATGTAAACCTCGGGGTGGCCGAAGAACCAGAAGATATGCTGGTACATCACCGGGTCGCCGCCGCCGGCGGCCGAGAAGAAGCTGGTGCCGAAGTGGCGATCGGTCAGCACCATGGTGATGGCGCCGGCCAGCACCGGCATCACGGCGATCAGCAGGTAGGCGGTGATCAGCCAGGTCCAGCAGAACATCGGCATCTTCATCAGCGTCATGCCGGGGGCGCGCATGTTGAGGATGGTCACGATGATGTTGATCGAGCCCATGATCGACGACGCGCCCATGATGTGCATGGCGAAAATGGCCATGTCCATGCCCGGGCCCATCTGCACCGACAGCGGCGCGTACAGGGTCCAGCCCGCGGCGGTGGCGCCGCCCGGCACGAAGAACGAGCCGGCCAGCAGCAGCGCGGCCGGCGGCATCAGCCAGAAGCTGAAGTTGTTCATGCGCGCGAACGCCATGTCGGAGGCGCCGATCTGCAGCGGGATCATCCAGTTGGCGAAGCCGACGAAGGCCGGCATGATCGCGCCGAACACCATCACCAGGCCGTGCATGGTGGTGAACTGGTTGAACAGCTCGGGGCGGAAGAACTGCAGGCCGGGCTCGAACAGTTCCAGGCGGATCAGCAGTGCCAGCACGCCGCCCGACAGCAGCATGATGAACGAGAACAGCAGGTACAGCGTACCGATGTCCTTGTGGTTGGTGGCGAACAGCCAGCGGCGCCAGCCATGCGGGTGATCGTGCGCGTGGTCGTCATGCGCGTGATCGTGCGGATGGGCGAGTGCGTCCGGGGTAGCAGTACTCATCGCAAATGCTCCTCTAATCCTGTTCTGTCTTCAGCGGGTCAGCCCGCGACGCGGTTGCCCGCGAGACTGGCCTGCTTGTCAGCCTGAGCGGCCGGCTTGGCCTCGGCCTTCGGCGCTTCGCCGCTGGCCGCGCCGCCGCCTTCGGGGAACTTGCCCGCGCGGGCGCCCACGAATTCGCTCGGCTGGATCACTTCACCCGTCTTGTTGCCCCAGGCGTTGCGCGTATAGGTCATGACCGTCGCCAGCTCGGTGTCCGACAGCTGCTTCCACGACGGCATGCCGCCCTTGCCTTCCAGCAGCATGTGCATCTGGCCGGCCTTGGGACCGTTCACGATCTTGGAGCCGTCCAGCGCCGGGAACGCGCCGCCGCCCTTGCCGTTGGGCTGGTGGCAGACCGCGCAGTTGGCCGCGTAGATCTTCTCGCCGCGCACCTTGGCTTCGTCCAGGGTCCAGGTCTTGTTGGGATCGTCGGCCTTGGCCGCCAGCTCCTTCTTCTTGCCGTCGACCCACTTGGTGTAGTCGGCGTCGGAGACCACGCGCACCACGATCGGCATGAAGGCGTGTTCCTTGCCGCACAGCTCGGCGCACTGGCCGCGGTACACGCCGATCTTCTCGGCCTTGAACCAGGTGTCGCGCACGAAGCCCGGGATCGCATCCTGCTTGACGCCGAAAGCCGGGATCATCCAGGCGTGGATCACGTCGTTGGCGGTGGTGACGATGCGGATCTTCTTGTTGACCGGCACGACCAGCTCGTTGTCCACCTCCATCAGGTAGGTGTTCGACTTGGCCTGCTCGTTGTTGATCTGCTCGCGCGGGGTGGTCAGGGTCGAGACGAAGGAGATGCCCTCGCCTTCGCCCTTCAGGTAGTCATAGCCCCACTTCCACTGGTAACCGGTGGCCTTGATGGTGACGTCGGAGTTGGTGGTGTCCTTCATCGCGACCACGGTCTTGGTGGCCGGCAGGGCCATCGCGATCACGATCAGGAACGGGACGATGGTCCACACCACCTCGACGGTGATGCTCTCGTGGAAGGAGGCTGGCTTGGCGCCCTTGGCCTTGCGGTGCGTGAAGATGGAATAGAACATCACGCTGAACACCGCGATGAAGATCACCGTGCAGATGATCAGCATCATCCAGTTCAGCCAGTGAATCTGTTCGGCGATCTTGGTAACCGGCTCGGTCAGGTTGAGCTGGCGCACGGCGGGGCCGCCCGGCATGTCGCTGACCGCGGATGCCGCCTGGCTGGCAAGCAGGGACGCGCCGGCCAGACAAACTGCGGATGCCTTCTTCCACATTTTCATTTGTTATCTACCCAATTTACAGATTCAAATCTGTCCCCGCCGCCGCTTGTGCCGCCTCTCAGAGGCGGCGCAAGGCCGCTGCGAGCTCCTGCGCGAACTTGCGTCGCCGGTACGGGTCCACGTAACACCCCACCTGTACCGCTCGCCTGCCCGAGCGCAGCGTCACCAGCGCGCGGAACGATTCACCCAGTTCGATCCGCACCCAGCACGGATTGAATTCCTGGCGCGTCACCCGTCCGGCGCTGGCTGTCTCCACGACCAGCGTGCCGTCGGTGATGCTGACGCGCTCATAGTCCGTCGCATGGCGCGCATACACAAGCAGGGCGATGCCCAGCCCGATCAGCTCGATGCTGGCAAAGGGCAGCACGAGCCACGACCCTTGCCAGGCGAAAAACAACGCGATGGCAAGCGAAACCGTGAGGATCGAGAGGTAAAACCAGCCGACCTGGCGTGGACTCAGCGAGCAGTTCCGCTTCATCAGCCAGTCGTGGGGCGAGGAGGAAGGTCCGTCGAGATTTCCGCCGGAGTCACCACCTGCCGTCTGGAATGCGATACCCAAGTCTTGCATCGCCAACCACTCTGCATCGGATGCACACCCGGGACGATGGCGTCCGGACCGCACAGTGCGTGCAAACCAGGACGTTCTTGTGCCAGGGGACCACTGCGACAAACTGGCGCATTATAGGGCGCTTCCCATACACGGACAAGGGCGCGCCTTGACCACAAGGCTTGCGCGCCGCCTGATTCTGTGCATGGGCCGTAATGCTGCCATCGCCCCGCCCGCCGCGCCGGCTCTATGTTTGCGGCAATCCGCCACCGGCGCAAGTTAACTCAGTTTTAACCTGCGCGACGCGGTTTTGCACGGCCGATCTGGTCCAGCGGCACCACCGCGCGGCCCTCGCCGTCGCGCGCCTGCGCGCCGCGCGGCGCCAGCTTCCAGGCATGGCCGTAGACGATCTCGAAACTCAGCGAGATCACGCCCTCGGCGTTGCGCCGCCGCTCCAGCGCCTGCGTCAGCGCCTGGTACCAGCCGCGGCCGCGCAGGCCCTGCGGCGGCGCCCCGGCCGGCGCGCGCAGGCCGCCGAAGGCCTGCACCTCGCGCAGCAGCGTGGCGGGCGACTCGTAGGTCACGGTCAGGGTTTCCATATCCATCACCGGCGTCGACCAGCCGCTGTGCACCAGCATGTCGCCGATGTCGTGCATGTCGACAAAGCGCAACGTATGGGGCACGTCGTCGACCTCGGCGAAGGCCGCGCGCAGCTCCTTCAGCGTGTCCGGGCCGAACAGCGAGAACAGCACCAGCCCCTCGTCGCGCGCCACCCGGTGCCACTCCGGGAACACGCGGTGCGGCTCCGGATGCCAGTGCAGGGCGAGGTTGGACCACAGCAGGTCGAAGCTCGCGGGCGCAAAAGGCAGTGTGGCAAGATCGCCCTGGACCAGGTCGAACAGCGGCCGCTTGCCCAGCATGCGGCCGATCCAGCCGGGCCGGCGCTGCGGATCGCGCTGGCCGGCCTCGGCCAGCATCGCGCCGGAGATGTCCAGGCCGGCGATCTGCGCATCCGGAAAGCGTGCGCGCAGCCCGGCCAGGCCCTGGCCGTGGCCGCAGCCGATATCGAGCGCACGCTGCGGCGCCAGGCGGATCACCTCCATGCGCTCCTGCATGCGGCGCCCGATCTCGCCCAGCAGGAAATCGAGCTGGCCGAAGCCGCGGCTGCGCCGGTCGAAGGCGAGCCGGGTCAGGCGCGCGGGCGGCAGGAAGGCATCGGGAGAATCGGCGGCATGCAGGGACACGGGCAGACAGGGCAGCAAGGAAAACAGGAACCGGCGCGCGGGCAGGCTCTGCCCAAGGCGCCGGACGAACAAGGCCGCCGCGCCCGATGGGCCGCGACCGGACGGCAAGTATACGCGCGCGCCGCGCAGGCTGCCGGCTCCGCCCGCCGCGCCTGGTCCAGTGCGCGCGAACAGTTGTTGCCCAGCGCCTGCGCGCTGTGCGGGACGGTGCAGCGGCAGGTGGTGTGCGCGCCCTGCGCCGCCGACCTGCTGCGCCCAGTGCGGCGCTGCCCGGTGTGCGCGCTGGCGCTGGGGCGGCATTTCCACTGCCCGGCCTGCGGCGCCTCGCCGCGCGCCTTCGACCACGCCCATGCGCTGGGCGACTACGCCTCGCCGCAGGACCAGCTGGTGCTGGCGCTCAAGTTTGGCCACGCCCTGCCGCTGGCGGCGTGGCTCGCCGCCAGGCTGGCGGAGGGCTTGCCCGGGGCCTGGGCCCGGCATGCCGCACCCGACCTGATCGTGCCGGTGCCGCTGTCGCCGCAACGGCTGGCCGCGCGCGGCTTCAACCAGGCCTGGGAAATCGCGCGGCCGCTGGCGCGCCGCCTGGGCCTGCGCGCCGATCCGGTGCTGCTGCAGCGCCAGCGCGACACCGGCAGCCAGCGCGCGCTGGACCTCGCCGCGCGGCAGGTGAACCTGCGCGGTGCGTTCGCGCCCACGCGCGCCACGCGGCTCGACGGCCTGCACGTGGCGCTGGTGGACGATGTGATGACTTCCGGCGCGACCCTGCACGAGGCCGCCGCCGCGCTCAAGACGCGGGGCGCGGCCCGGGTCAGCGTGATCGTCGCGCTGCGCACGCCATAGCGGGCGGGATGACAGGGGCACAGGCGCGCGGTAAGCTGCGCACCGTTCTGACGAAGGGCGTCCGTGCGCCCGCCATCGCCCCGCATCATGTTCAATGTCGTCCTGGTCGAACCGGAAATCCCGCCCAATACCGGCAATGTGATCCGCCTGTGTGCCAACACCGGCGCGCAGCTGCACCTGGTCAAACCCCTGGGATTTCCGCTGGAAGACGCACGCATGCGCCGCGCGGGACTGGATTACCACGAGTACGCCACCATGCGCGTGCACGACAGCTGGGATGCGCTGATGGCCAGCGAACAACCCGACCCGACGCGCATGTTCGCCCTGACCACGCGCGGCTCCACGCCGTTCGGCCAGGTGGCGTTCCGGCCGGGCGACTGGTTCGTGTTCGGCTCCGAGACGCGCGGACTGTCGCCCGAGCGCCGCGAGTGGTTCGCGCCCGCGCAGCGCATCCGGCTGCCGATGCGGCCGGACAACCGCAGCCTGAACCTGTCCAATACGGTTGCCGTGGTGGTGTTCGAAGCCTGGCGGCAGAACGGCTTCGCGGGCGGCAGCTGAAGCTGCCGCGGCGGCTTACTCCGGCTGCACGCCGGCTGCGCGGATTACCTTGTCCCAGCGCGCCTTCTCGCTCGCCATGGTCTGCCGCAGCGATGCCGGCGCGGTGCCGGCCGGCACGAAATACTGCGCGCGCATCTTGTCGCGCACGTCGGCGCTACCGATGATCGCCACCAGTTCGCGATAGAGCCGGTCGATCACCGCCTGCGGCGTGCCCGCGGGCGCCAGCACGGCCTGCCACGAAATCGCCTCGAAGCCGGGGTAGCCGGATTCCGCCACCGTAGGCACCGACGGCAGCACCGCGGTGCGCCCCGTGGTGGTCACCGCCAGCACGCGCAGCTTGCCGGCGTTGACCTGCGGCATCGCGATCGCCGGCACCATGAAGGCCGCCTGCACCTGCCCGCCGACCATCGCCGTGGTGACCTGCGGGAAGCCGGGATACGGCACGTGCTGCAGGTCGACGCCCGCCATCGCTTTCAGCTGCTCCATCGCCAGGTGCGAGGCGCTGCCGTTGCCGGGCGAGCCATAATTCAGCTCACCCGCCCGGGACCGCGCCAGCGCGACGAACTCGCGCAGGTTGTGCACCGGCAGCCTTGCATCGACCACCAGCACATTGGGCGAGGTCGCCACCAGCGTGACCGGCGCCAGCTGGCGGAACGGGTCGTAGTTGAGGTTGCGCGACAGCGTGGGCGCGGTCACGAGCGGACCGTTGATGGTGAACAGCAGCGTGTAGCCGTCCGGCGCAGCGCGCGCGACCATGCCGGTGCCGATGTTGCCGCCGGCGCCCGGGCGGTTTTCCACCACCACCGGCTGGCCCAGCGCGGCGGCCAGCTTTTCGGTCAGGATGCGCGCGATCAGGTCGGGCGACGAGCCCGGCGGGAACGGCACCACCATGCGCAGCGGCCGCGCCGGCCAGGGTTGGGCGAAAGCGCTGCCGGAGGCCCCGGCGGCGCAGGCGGCAGCGAGCGCGATCAGCGCCTGGCGTCGTGTTGACATGCGATGCAGAAGCTCAGAAATCAGTGGATACGCGGCCTGTCATTCGTCGCGCGCGTCGCGTTGCAGCAGCTGCGCCACCGCGTCGGCGGCGCTGAGCCCGTCGAACAGCACCGCGCAGACGGCGCGCGCGATCGGCATCTCGATGCCGTGCGTGGCGGCCAGCTCGGCCACCGCCTGGGCACAGCGCACGCCTTCGGCAACGTGCCCCAGCCCGGCCAGGATCTGCTCCAGGCTCTGCCCCGCCGCCAGTTGCTGGCCCACCTTGCGGTTGCGCGACAGGTCGCCGGTGGCGGTCAGGATCAGGTCGCCGACGCCGGCCAGGCCCATGAAGGTCTCGACCCGGCCGCCCAGCGCCAGCCCCAGGCGCGTCATCTCGGCCAGCCCGCGCGTGACCAGCGCGGCGCGCGCGTTCAGCCCCAGGCCCAGCCCGTCGCTGGCGCCGGTGGCGATCGCCAGCACGTTCTTGACCGCCCCGCCGACTTCCACGCCGGTCAGGTCGTCGCTGCCATAGATGCGCATGGCGTGATGGTGGAAGGCCGCTTGCGCGCGGTCCGCCAGCGAGGGCTCGGTGCCGGCCACGGTCAGCGCGCACGGCAGCCCCAGCGCCACCTCGCGGGCAAAGCTGGGGCCGGTCAGCACGCCATAGGCAAAGCCCTCGGTGCGCCCGACGGCATCGAGCTCGGCCCGCACCATCTGGTGCGGCAGCAGGTGGGTGCCGGCCTCGAAGCCCTTGCACAGCCACAGCATCGACACCGGCTTCGCGCTGCGCGCGGCCAGCCGGCGCGTCATCTCGCGCAGGCCCGCCACCGGCGTCGCCACCACCACGATGCCATCCGCATCGTCGGCGGCGTGCGCCACCGCCTGCTCGAAATGCGCCTGCACCGCCAGCCGTTCGGACAGTGTCACGCCGGGCAGGTAGGCAGCATTCTCGCGCGTGGCCGCGAGCGCCGCGAGCTGCGCCGGGTCGCGTCCCCACAACACCACGTCATTGGTGGCCGCGGCATGGCTGGCGAGGGCGGTGCCCCACGCCCCGGCACCCAGGAAGGTCAGTTTCATGGCAGCTCGAACAGTAGTTGGCGCAAGCGCTTTGGCCGCTTGCGCCAACGATGGTAGCCCAAAGGCAAAACGGGGCCGCAGCCCCGTTTCAGTGGATGGCGCAGAACGCCGGGATCAGTGGCGAGCCTGGCTGCCGTCGGGCATGACGATGCCGCTGTTGCCGCCTTCGGCACCACCTTGCGCCTCTTCCATGGCGGCCTGCAGGCGTTGCTCGTACAGCGCCTGGAAGTTGATTTCCGACAGGTGGATGGCCTGGAAGCCGGCGCGCGTGATCACGTCGGCGATATTGCCGCGCAGGTACGGGTAGAGGATGGTGGGGCAGGCAATGCCCAGCAGCGGGTCCAGCTGCTCGACCGGCACGTTGCGGATATCGAAGATACCGGCCTGGTGCGCCTCGACCAGGAAGGCAACCTTGTCCTGCACCTTGGTCGTCACGGTGCCGGTCACCACCACTTCGAAGATGCCTTCCTGCAGCTGCGAAGCGCCGACGTTGACCTGCACTTCGACCGACGGGGCTTCCGATTCCAGGAAGATGGCCGGCGAATTGGGCTGCTCCAGCGACATGTCCTTCAGGTAGACGCGCTGGATGTTGAAGAAAGGTTGATCGTCCTGCTGGGTGTTTTGCTGGTCGCTCATGAAAGGCTTCCGGGAGGATGGGCTGGATGCGTGTCGGGTACGGCGGCGGCAACGCCTGCATCGTGCAGGGCCGGCCGGTGCCCGGTTGGAAAACGCATATGGTACATGACGCGAGTGGCGAATTCACCCGCGCCGGAGGGGATGGCGGGACCAGCCCGCGCGAAATCAGACGATTCTGCGCAGGGGCCGTCCCAATGCGCTGCCTAGGCGGCCAGCAGCGGCACCAGGCCGCCCTGGCGGTCGAGCGCCGAGAGGTCGTCGAAGCCGCCCACGTGGGTGTCGTCGATGTAGATCTGCGGCACGGTGCGGCGGCCGGTGCGGCTCATCATCTCTTCACGCTTGCCCGGTTCGCGGTCGATCAGGATCTTCTCGATCGTTTCCACGCCGCGGGACTTGAGCAGGCGTTCAGCCATGACGCAATACGGGCACACCACGGTGCTGTACATGACGACGCGGGCCATGTGGGTTCTCCTTGAATGCAATGGGCGCGCCCTGGCCGGGAAACGCCGTGACGGTTACGACAGGTTGCCGCGCTTACTTCACCAGCGGCAGGCCGGCCTGCTGCCAGGCGGCAATGCCGCCCTCGAGCGCGTAGATCTCACTGTAACCGGCTTCCTTCAGCGCTGCCTGGGCCTTGCCCGAGCGCTGGCCGGTCTGGCATACCACGATGATGGGGGCAGCCTTGTCCTTTGCAAGCCCGGCCGCGCGCGAGGGCAGGTCGGCCAGCGGCGCGCTCTTAGCCTGCGGCAGGTGGCCCTTGGCGTACTCCGCGGGCTCGCGGATGTCGACCACGATCGCGCCACGCTTGTTGATCATCTGGGTCGCGGTGGCCGTATTGACCGACTTGCCGCCCGCGCTGCGCGAGATCGCGGGCCAGGCCAGCAGGCCGCCCGACACCACGGCGAGGGCGATCAGGGCGAGGTTGTTGTAGTCGGCGAAGAAATTCACGTTGGCTTTCCGGTAGGTTGGGTCGGCGGCATTATAAAATACGCGGTTTGGCGTCCAGGCCCTGCCGTTGCACGGCCATCCGCCATTGTCGCCTGTCCGAGACATGGGATGTTTACCGAATCCCGTCCTGGCCCTTCTTACGGCCCCTCCAGGTGACGGCGCGGACGCATGCAGGTTACCTACTCTCTGGAAGCAGCAGCATGTACAAGCTCGTCCTCATCCGCCACGGCGAATCCACGTGGAACCTCGAAAACCGCTTTACCGGCTGGGTCGATGTCGACCTGACCGAAACCGGCGCCGCCCAGGCGCGCCAGGCCGGCAAGCTGCTCAAGGAGGCCGGCATGGGCTTCGACGTGGCCTACACCTCGGTGCTCAAGCGCGCCATCCGCACCCTGTGGCATGTGCAGGATGAAATGGACCTGATGTGGATTCCGGTGCGCAACGAATGGCGCCTGAACGAGCGCCACTACGGCGCGCTGGCCGGCCTGAACAAGGCCGAGACCGCGGCCAAGTTCGGCGACGAACAGGTGCTGGTCTGGCGCCGCAGCTACGACACGCCGCCGCCGGCGCTGGAGCCGACCGATCCGCGCGCCTCGTACGACGATCCCCGCTACGCCAATGTGCCGCGCAACGAAATCCCGCTGACCGAGTGCCTGAAGGACACCGTGGCCCGCGTGATGCCGCTGTGGAACGAATCCATCGCCCCCGACATCCAATCCGGCAAGCGCGTGGTCATTGCCGCCCATGGCAACAGCATCCGCGCGCTGGTGAAATACCTGGACCAGATTTCGGATGACGACATCGTCGGCCTCAATATCCCCAACGGCACCCCCCTCGTCTACGAGCTGGACGCCGACCTGCGCCCCCTGCGCCATTATTACCTGGGTGACCAGGAAGCCATCGCCGCGTCGCTCGCAGCCGTGGCCAGCCAGGGCAAGGCGCGCTGAGACCCGCCCGGGCGGCCGCGCACGGATGTGCGGCCGCCCACCCTGAGCCGGGACGGGACAGGTCCATTTCTCCACTCGCACTTATACTGTCGGACAAACCGCCCGGCACCGGGCGGCCGCAGCCGGCATAATCCCCATACCGTACACCCGTACTTCGCGTACAAGTTCAGGCAGCCCTCATGCGCAAGACGCTCAAGAACATCAGCCTAGTTTCTGTCGGCCTCGTCGCCGGCGTGCTCGCCACGCTGCAGATTTCGGCGACCGCGCAGAATTCATCGGGGCCCCTGCCGCTGGACCAGTTGCGGCTGATGGCCGATATCTTCGGGCAGATCAAGCGAGAGTACGTGGAGCCGGTCGATGACAAGAAGCTGCTGACCGAAGCCATCAAGGGCATGGTCGCCAGCCTCGACCCGCATTCGTCCTACCTCGACGAGAAGGATTTCAAGGAGCTGCAGGAAGGCACGCGCGGGCGCTTTGCCGGCCTGGGCATCGAGATCTCGCAGGAAGAAGGGCTGGTCAAGGTGATCAACCCGATCGAGGACACGCCCGCTTTCCGCGCCGGCATCCAGCCCGGCGACCTGATCACCCGTATCGACGACAAGCCCGTGCGCGGCCTGCCGCTGGAGCAGGCGGTCAAGCGCATGCGCGGCGAGCCCGGCACCAAGGTCACGCTGACGATCTATCGCAAGAGCGAGGAACGCACCTTCCCGGTCTCGATCACGCGCGCCGAGATCCGCGTGCAGTCGGTCAAGGCCAAGATGCTGGACAACAATATCGGCTGGATCCGCCTGACCAGCTTCCAGGAACGCACCATCTCCGACCTGTCCCGCAAGCTGACCGAGCTGGCGCAGAAGAACCCCAACATGAAGGGCCTGGTGCTGGACCTGCGCAACAACGGCGGCGGCGTGCTGCAGGGCGCGGTCGGCGTGGCCGCGGCGTTCCTGCCGGAAGATGCCACGGTGGTGTCGACCAACGGCCAGGTGCCCGATGCCAAGCGCGTGTACAAGGCTTCGTACAACAATTACCGCCTGTCGTCGCTGGAAGACGATCCGCTCAAGGACCTGCCCGCGCTGTACAAGAAGATCCCGATGGTGGTGCTGACCAACGCCTACTCGGCCTCGGCCTCCGAGATCGTGGCCGGCGCGCTGCAGGACCACCACCGCGCGCAGATCATGGGCAAGACCACCTTTGGCAAGGGCTCGGTGCAGACCGTGCGCCCGCTCACCAACGACACCGGCATCAAGCTGACCATTGCGTACTACTACACGCCGAGCGGCAAGTCGATCCAGGCCAAGGGCATCCGCCCGGATATCCCGGTCGACCAGAACCCGGAAGGCGATCCGGACGACGCGCTGATCACGCGCGAGATCGATACCGAGCGCCACCTGCACAACAAGCAGGAATCGGAAGAACCGGAAATGACCGAGCGCGAGCAGCGCCGCGTCGAGGAACTGCGCCGCCTGGAAGAAGAGAACGCCAAGAAGACCCCGGAAGAGCGCGAAAAAGAGCGCCGCAAGAAGCCGGTGGAATTCGGCTCGGCGGACGACTTCATGCTGCAGCAGGCCATCGCCCAGCTCAACGGACAGCCGGTCAAGCGCTCCAAGTCCAAGCTGGAAACGAACCCGCCCGCCGACAACGGCAAGGCGGCGAAACCCTCGGGCAAGAGCGGCGCCAAGGGCGTCAGCGCACCGGCCACCAAGCCGGCGGCACCGGCCCCCGGCAAGCAGCCTCCGGCCAGCGCGCCGATCGGCGAGCCGCTGGGCACGCCGACCGGCAAGGCACCGTAAACTCCAGACGCCTTTCATTGAGGCTGCCGGCATGAGCGACGCGATTCACGCAGGCCCGCAGGACGACCCGTCCGACGGCCTCGACGACGAACAACTGCTGCGCTATTCGCGCCACATCCTGCTCGACGAGCTGGGCATCGAAGGCCAACGACGCCTGCTGGCCGGACATGCGCTGGTGATCGGCGCCGGCGGCCTCGGCGCTGCCGCCCTGCCCTTCCTGGCCTCGGCCGGCGTCGGCCGCATCACCGTGGTCGACAACGACGAGGTCGACCTGACCAACCTGCAGCGCCAGATCATCCACACCACCGCCAACGTGGGCCGGCCCAAGGTCGACTCCGCCCGCGAAGGCATGCTGCGCATCAACCCCGGCCTGGACATCGTCACGGTGCCGGCGCGCGTGGGCGATGCCGAACTGGACCAGCTGGTGGCGTCGGCCAGCGTGGTGCTCGACTGCTGCGACAACTTCGCCACGCGCCAGGCTGTCAACCGCGCCTGCGTGCGCCACAAGGTGCCGCTGGTCTCCGGCGCAGCGCTGCGCTTCGACGGCCAGATCAGCGTTTTCGACCGCCGCCAGCCCGACGCGCCCTGCTACGCCTGCCTGTTCCCGCCGGCCGAACCCGCGCCGGAAGTCGCCTGCGCCACCATGGGCGTGTTCGCGCCACTGGTCGGCATGGTCGGCACCGTACAGGCAGCCGAGGCCCTCAAGCTGCTTGCCGATGTCGGCGACAGCCTCGCCGGCCGGCTGCTGATGGTCAATGCGCTGTCGATGGAATGGACCACCATGCGGCTGGCGCGCACGCCGGATTGCCCGGTGTGCGGCGGGCACTGAGCCCGGCCGACTGATCCACACCCCGATGCGTGGCGGTGCCGGTCTTGCCGGCCAGCCGCTACTCGCTTGCGGCCCCGGATCTCCCTATTCCCCTTGCCGCGCCGTGTGCGCCAGCAGCCAGTCCGTCACGGCTTCGCGGTCGCCGCGGAAGACGATGCGCGCCTCGCGCTGGGCGCGCTGGAAGTCATACATGGGGTCGTAGTAATCGCGCAGCAGCACTTCGATCCAGCCGCGGTGCAGCGCTACCTCGCCGCACTCGGCCTGGCGCGCGAGCGCCTGGTCCAGCAGTGCCGACAGCTTGCCGTAGCGCGCGCCGCCCAGCCGCGGCGCGATCGCGGCCATCGCATCGCGCAGGCGCGTGGCGTAGGCGTCGAAGCCTTCCACGCTGCCCTTCGTGTCGATGAATTCCGCCGCCAGCCCCTGCACGTAGTCGCGCAGCACGCGTTCGACGCGGGCGTCGAACGGCGCTTCCAGCCATACCAGCGGACTGGCCTGCATGCGCTGCGACAGCGCCTGCGGCACGTCGCGGCTGCCGATGAAACGGCCTTCGTCTTCCACCACCAGCGAGCGCCAGCCGGCGTCGAGATGACGCAGCACGTCGATGGCGAGGGCGTTCTCGAAGTCGATCTGCGGCGGCTGCGGCAGCGCGCGGCGGCCGAAGGCGGAGCCGCGGTGGCGCGCATGGCCTTCCAGGTCGATCGACGCGGGCACGTCGGCCAGCACGTCGGTCTTGCCGCTGCCGGTCAGCCCGCCCACCACGAACCACGGCTGCGTTGCCGCCGCGGTATCGATGGTTTCGATCAGGAAGCCACGCATTGCCTTGTAGCCGCCGGTCACGCGTGGATAGTCGACACCCGCCTCGCGCAGCCACTGCTGCACCAGCTGCGAGCGCAGCCCGCCGCGGAAGCAATACAGGTAGCCGTCCGGATGGGCGCGCGCAAACTCCGCCCAGGCGGCGATGCGCGCCGCCTTGCGCTGGCCGGACACCAGCTGGTGGCCGAGTTCGATCGCCGCCTGCTGGCCCTTCTGCGCATAGCACAGGCCGACCTCGTGGCGCTCGGCATCGTCCATCAGCGGCAGGTTGACCGCGCCGGGGAAGGCCCCGCGCGCGAACTCCAGCGGCGCGCGCACGTCCAGCATGGCGACGCCACTGAGGAACAGTTTGCGGAAGTCGGCCGTATCTGGACGCATCAGCGGATCTCTACGGCCAGTGCGGCGCGGGCCACCATCTCGCCGATCGGGGCGAGCGCCAGCCCCAGGCGCTGGCATTCAGCCAGGAACTCGCCTTCACCCGCGGGCTCGACCGCGACCAGCAGGCCGCCGCTGGTCTGGGGATCGCACAGCAGCGCGCGTTGGGTCTCGCTGAGCGGCGCGATGCGATGGCCGTAGCTGTCGAAGTTGCGCTGGGTGCCGCCCGGCACGCAGCCCTGGCCGATGTAGTCGGCCACGTCATCCAGCACCGGCACCGCGGCATAGTCGATGCGTGCGGTCAGGCCGCTGCCGTCGGCCATCTCGACCAGGTGGCCCAGCAACCCGAAACCGGTGACGTCGGTCATCGCGCGCACGCCGGGCAAGCGCCCGAAGGCACTGCCGGGCCGGTTCAGCACGCACATCCAGTCGCGCGCCAGGTGGCGGTTGTCGTCACGCAGCAGACCCTTTTTCTCGGCCGTGGTCAGCACGCCGATGCCGAGCGGCTTGGTCAGGTACAGCCGGCAGCCGGGCGTGGCGGTGTCGTTGCGCTTCATGTGCGCACGCTCGACCAGTCCCGTGACCGCCAGGCCGAAGATGGGCTCGGGTGCGTCGATCGAATGGCCGCCCGCGAGCGGAATGCCGGCGTCGTCGCAGGCGCGGCGCCCGCCCGCCACCACTTCGCGCGCCACCTCGGGCGGCAGCACGTTGACCGGCCAGCCCAGGATGGCGATGGCCATCAGCGGGTCGCCGCCCATGGCGTAGATGTCGCTGATCGCATTGGTCGCGGCGATGCGGCCGAAGTCGAACGGATCGTCGACGATGGGCATGAAGAAATCGGTGGTCGAAACCACCCCGCGCTGGCCGTCGGCGCCATCCAGCGCATACACCGCCGCGTCATCGCGCGAAGCATTGCCGACCCACAGGCGCGGGTCAAGGTGCTGCGCGCCGCTGCCGGCCAGGATCACGTCGAGCACCTTGGGGGAAATCTTGCAGCCGCAGCCGGCACCGTGGCTGTACTGCGTCAGGCGGATGGGACTGGTCATGGGCGTGGGCTCCGCGCGGCGCGCCGGCGGGTCAGGAGCCTTGGCCCCGCCGGCGACGCCTGGATGAAGAGAGGAATTGGAATGAGAAGGGTTACTGCCTGCAGGCGAGCAACCGGGCGGCACCGATCGGCGCCGCGCGCTGGGGCGGGCCGCCCGTAGGAGCGGCCGCGCCGAAAACGGCGGCTTATTGCTCGCCCGGCTCCATCTGCGACTGCAGGTAATTCTGCAGCCCGACCTTGTCGATCAGGTCCAGCTGCGTTTCCAGGTACTCGATATGTTCCTCGGTATCGGTGAGGATATCGACCAGAATTTCGCGGCTGACGTAATCGCCGACCGATTCGCAATAGGCAATGCCTTCCTTGACGGTGGTGTGCGCGGTCTGTTCCAGTTTCAGGTCGCACTTGAGCATCTCGGGCGTGTCTTCGCCCAGCAGCAGCTTGTGCAGGTCCTGCAGGTTGGGCAGGCCGTCCAGCATCAGGATGCGGTCGATCAGGCGGTCGGCGTGCTTCATCTCGCCGATCGATTCCTTGTACTCCACGTCGCCGAGCTTCTTCAGGCCCCAGTGGCAATACATGCGGGCGTGCAGGAAATACTGGTTGATCGCGGTCAGCTCGTTCTTGAGCTGGGCGTTCAGATGCTGGATGACCTTCTTGTCACCTTTCATTGGCGGCTCCTGTTGCATCGGGCCCGCGCAGAAATACGAAACGGCGCCAATGGCGCCGTGCAGTCAGAAAAAAGGAATGCGCAAAAACGCGCCGTGAACTGAACTTTCAGTTCATGGGCGCGTTCAGGCCACCAGCGCCTTGCGCTGGTCGTTCGCGACTGCCGGGTCCCGAGTGTCCATTATGGTACATGGGCCCGAAGCGGAACAGGAAGAAATCTCCACAACCTGGATGCTGGCGAGGGTCGCCACCGTGACATTGCGTACCGCGGCCACGCCTTCCTGCAACACCTGCTGCGCGCACTCGCGGCAACGGCCGCAGCACGTGCCGACGCCGAGCGTTTCAGCCAGTTCGTCGAGGGTTTCGACGCCCAGGTGCGCGGCACCGTGAATCTCACGATCGGTGATCTGGTTGCAGATGCAGACGTACACAAGTCCCTCCGTTGGGGCGCGGGACACCGGCATGTCCCTGCGAATGAACGTCAGAATATCAGAGATCAATAATGATAACAATTCCCATTAAGCCACATCGAGGAAGGTCGGGAAGACGTCACTGGACGCAAAAAGAAGGCGGCTGGCGCGGCACTTTTCTGCTTAGGGAAGTGCCGCGCCAGCCGCCTTTTTGCCTCGGAAAACCCTGACGCTGTCAGGGTCGTGCGATCTGCCGCAGCACCGCGGCCTGTTCCTCGGGGTCGTAGGCCTGCAGCAGCTGGTCGACCAGCGGTTCCAGCCGTTCGCAATTGGCGTGCAGGATCTCCTGCTTTACCCGCAGCAGCTGCGCGGGATGCATGGAGAACTCGCGCAGTCCCATGCCCAGCAGCAGCCGCGTCATCGACGGGTCGCCAGCCATCTCGCCGCACACCGCCACCGGCACGCCGGCTCGATTGGCTTCGCGGATGGTGCGCGCCACCAGTTGCAGCACCGCCGGATGCAGCGGGTCGAACAGGTGCGCCACGGCGTTGTCGGCGCGGTCGATCGCCAGCGTGTACTGGATCAGGTCGTTGGTGCCGATGGACAGGAAATCCATCTTGCGCAGGAACAGCGGCAGCAGCAACACCGCCGCCGGGATCTCGATCATGGCCCCGACCTTCATGCCGGGATCATAGGGCTCGCCGCGCTCGTCGAGCTGGCGCTTGGCCTTGGCGATCAGCGCCAGGGTCTGGTCGATCTCGCTGGCATGCGCCAGCATCGGCACCAGCAGCCGCACCGGGCCGAAGGCCGACGCGCGCAGCAGCGCGCGCAGCTGGGTCAGGAACATGCCTGGTTCCGACAGCGACCAGCGGATCGCGCGCAGGCCCAGCGCCGGGTTCAGCGCGGTCTCGAAGTCATCGGCGCGGCCGTCCCCGCGGGCGTCGAGCGGCTTGTCGGCGCCGATATCGATGGTGCGGATGGTCACCGGCAGCCCGTGCATGGCATCGACCGCGCCGCGGTACGCCTGGAACTGCTCTTCCTCGCCCGGCAGCTCGTCGCGCCGGTTCATGAACAGGAACTCGGAGCGGAACAGGCCGACGCCGACCGCGCCGGCGGCCAGCGCGGCGCCGGCATCCTCGGCCATCTCGATGTTGGCCAGCAGCTCGATCTCGATCCCGTCCAGCGTCACCGCCGGCGTATGCCGCAGGCGCTGCAGGCGCTTCTTCTCCAGCACGCGCTCGCTCTGCCGGTGGCGGTATTCCTCGAGGATGATGGCGGTGGGGTCGACGATCACCAGGCCGGCGTCGCCGTCGATGATGATCCAGTCATCCTGGCGGATCAGCTCGCTCGCGCTCTGCACGCCGACCGCGGCCGGGATGTCGAGGCTGCGCGCGACGATGGCGGTATGCGAGGTGCGCCCGCCCAGGTCGGTGACGAAGCCGTGGAACACGGTGTGGCGGAACTGCAGCATGTCGGCCGGCGCGATATCGTGGGCTACCACAATCACGCCCGGCGCGGGCTCGCCGTCGGCGGCCAGCGCGGGCACCGGCGCCGGCACCAGCACCGGGGCGCCGGCCAGCGCCTTCAGGATGCGCTCCACCACCTGCTGGATGTCGGCCTTGCGCTCGCGCAGGTATTCGTCCTCGATCTCGTCGAACTGGCGCATCAGCTCTTCGAGGCGCGTGGTCAGGGCCCACTCGGCGTTGTAGCGCCGGCCCCGGATCAGCGCCTCGGGCTCGCGCGCCAGCGCCTCGTCGTCGAGGATCATCGCGTGCACGTCGAGGAAGGCGCCCATTTCTTCGGGCGCGTCGCGCGGCAGGTCGCGCTTGAGCGCGGCCAGTTCGGCCCGCACCGCGGCGCGCGCGGCGCGCAGCCGTTCCACCTCGGCGTCGAGCTGCTCTTCATCGACCAGGTAGTGCGACACGTCCAGCGCCGCGGGCGCAAGCAGGTGCGCGCGGCCGATGGCGACGCCGCGCGAGACCGGGATGCCGTGCAAGGCGAAAGGCATGTACCGCTCCGTCAGGAACGTTTATCAATTCGGGTCAAGGCCGCCGGCCTCACTCCCCTTCACCAAAGCGGTTGGCGATCAGTGCCAGCAGCGCGTCCATCGCCTCCTGCTCGTCGGGACCCTCCGTCTCGATCGTGATGGTCGAACCGATCCCGGCGGCCAGCATCATCACGCCCATGATGCTCTTGGCATCGACCTGGCGTCCGTTGCGGGACATCTTGACCTGGCTGACGAAGTTGCCGGCGAGCTGGGTCAGCTTGGCGGACGCGCGTGCGTGCAGTCCGAGTTTATTGATGATGGTGGTGTCCCTCTGCAGCATATTTGTCGGGATGATTGGCGGTTTGATTCTGGACGGTGGTGGTGCCGACCTGCAGCACGCCCTGCGAGCCGCCGGCCAGCGCCTTGGTGGCGAGCTGGTCCAGCTTTTCGGCCCGGTAGCAGATGGCACGGACCAGCATGGGAAGGTTGACGCCGGCCAGCACGCGCACGCGGCCCGGCTCGGCCAGGCGCGCGGCGATATTGGCGGGGGTGGCGCCGAAGATGTCGGTCAGGACCAGCGCGCCGTTGTCTTCGCATATGGCTTCCAGCCGGCGCCTGGCCTCGGCCAGCACGGCCGCGGGATCGGCATCGGGAAGGACGTCGATGGCTTCCAGCCGCTGCGGCTGGCCACAGTAGACGTGGGCGGCGCAATCGCGCAGGGCTGATGCCAGCGGGGTGTGCGCGATGATCAGGATGCCTGCCATGATGGTGAATCCGTTGGATTGCCCCGATTGTAGCAGGCGCCCCCCGGCGCTCCCGCTGCCCGCCCGGGCCGGTGCCGCCTAGCTCCCGGCCGCCCCGACCGCGTGCTCCAGCGCGTCGGTGAACATCGCCGCGACATGGAAGCCGGTCTGCTGCGTGATCTCCTGGAAACAGGTCGGGCTCGTCACATTGACCTCGGTCAGGTAGTCGCCGATGACATCCAGGCCAACCAGCAGCAGGCCCTGCTCCCACAGCCCCGGCGCCAGCGCCTCGGCGATCTCGCGGTCGCGCCGGCTCAGCTCCTGGGCGCGGCCGGTGCCGCCCGCGGCGAGGTTGCCGCGCACTTCGCCCGCCATCGGCACGCGCGCCAGCGAATACGGCACCGGCACGCCGCCGATCAGCAGCACGCGCTTGTCGCCGTCCTTGATCGCCGGGATATAGCGCTGCACCATCAGCGAACGGGCGCCGTCCTGGCCCAGCGTCTCGACGATCGCGGCGAGGTTCATGCCGTCGGCGCCGACCCGGAACACGCCCATGCCGCCCATGCCGTCGAGCGGCTTGACGATGATGTCGCGATGCTCGGCGTGGAAATCGCGGATGCGCGCCAGGTCGCGCGTGACCAGCGTCGGCGTGATGAACTCCGGATACTGGGCAATCGCCAGCTTCTCGGAATGGTCGCGGATCGCCCGCGGCTTGTTGAAGACGCGCGCGCCCTGCGCCTCGGCCAGCTCCAGCAGCCAGGTGCTGGTCACGTATTCCATGTCGAAGGGCGGGTCCTTGCGCATCAGCACCGCGTCGAAGGCCGACAGCGGCTCGAGCGCGCTGTTGCCTTCGCGGTACCAGGCGCCGTGTTCGCCGCCATCCTCGCCGGTCAGGTGCAGGCGCGTGGCCACGGTCTCGACCGTGCGTCCGGACAGCGCCAGCTGCGGCTGCAGGCACCAGTACAGCTCGTGGCCGCGCGCGGCGGCCTCGGCCATCATGGCGTAGGTGGAGTCCTTGTAGGTCTTGAAGGTCTCCAGCGGATCGGTGATGAAGAGGATGCGCATGGTGGCGTTCAGATGATCGGGTTGGGGTCGGTCTTCTCGAGCTCCAGCGACGCCGCCAGCAAGGCCAGCCGCGCCACCACGCCATACATGTAGAAGCGGTTCGGCACCGCCGCGCCAGGCTTGGCGTGGCTGTCCGGGATGCCGTTGGGCGCGAACGCCAGCGGCACGAAATGCATGCCGGGCGCGTTCAGGTTCTCGTCGTTGCCGCGGCCGGTGTGCACGCGGTAGAAGCCGCCCACCACGTAGCGGTCGATCATGTACACCACCGGCTCGGCCACCGCCTCGTTGACCTTCTCGAAGGTGTGCACGCCCTCCTGGATGATGACGTCGCTGACCTCCAGGCCCTCCTTGACCACGCTCATCTTGTTGCGCTCCTTCCGGTTCAGGCCCTTGATCTCGGACGGGTCGCGCACGGTCATGATGCCCATGCCATAGGTGCCGGCATCGGCCTTGACCACCACGTACGGCGTTTCCTTGATGCCGTACTCGCGGTACTTCTTGGCGATCTTCTTCAGCACGCCTTCGACCGCGTCGGCCAGCTCTTCCTCGCCCACGCGCTCGTGGAAATTCACGCCGCTGGTACGGGCGAAGTACGGGTTGACCATCCACGGGTCGATGTCGATCAGCTTGGCGAACTTCTTCGCCACTTCGTCATAGGCGGAAAAGTGGCTGCTCTTGCGACGCGTGGACCAGCCGGCGTGCAGCGGCGGCAGCAGGTACTGCTCGTTGATGTTTTCCAGGATCGGCGGGATGCCGGCCGACAGGTCGTTGTTGAGCAGGATCGAACAGGGATCGAAGTCCTTCAGGCCCAGCCGGCGACCCTTGGTGCCCAGGCGCGCCAGCGGCTCGACCACCAGGGTCTGGCCGTCGGGCAGCTCGATCGGGGTCGGTTCGGTGATTTCCTCGGAAAGCGAGCCCAGGCGCACGTTCAGCCCGGCCTGGCGCATGATCAGCGACAGCCGCGCCACGTTCTGCAGGTAGAACATATTGCGGGTGTGGCGCTCCGGAATCAGAAGCAGGTTCTTGGCATCCGGGCAGATCTTCTCGATCGCGGCCATCGCCGCCTGCACCGCCAGCGGCAGCATCTCGGGGGCCAGGTTGTTGAAGCCGCCCGGGAACAGGTTGGTATCGACCGGCGCCAGCTTGAAGCCGGCGTTGCGCAGGTCTACCGAGCAATAGAACGGGGGCGTATGCTCCTGCCATTCCAGCCTGAACCAGCGCTCGATGGACGGGGTCGCGTCCAGGATCTTCTTTTCCAGTTCGAGCAGCGGACCGTTCAGCGCGGTGATGAGATGCGGGACCATATCCATCCTATAGATCGTCTTAATCGTTCGCCCCGATTGTAGAGGAACGTCCAACCGGGCGCTGGCACACCCTTTATAAGGATATGCAGCGCCTGGCATAAGGGATAACCATATGGGGATGGGCGGCGCGAAATAAAGAGGGCCGCGCCCGCGCGGCGTGCGGGCAAAAAAAAAGCGCGGCGATGCCGCGCTTTTAAATGGCCTGACAGATACGGGGAGCGTTCTGCAGGTGGAGGAAACTGCCTCAATGGCAATGTATGTGCGCCGCACATTAAAGACAATTGAAGCTTTTTAAGATCGGAGTTAAGCACTTTGCGAAAAGCCCGCGCGCAGCGCGCGGGATTGCCGGCTGGCCCGCGCCAGCACTGGCTTCGCGGGTTTCGCTGGCAATCCGGGCAGGCGTCGCGACGGGCTTGTCCGCGTCGCCATGCGTGATCGCCGCAGGCCTAATGTCTGCAACCCCGGTCAACGCAACAAAGAAAAAAGCCCGGCACGCAGCCGGGCAAAACTCCTGAGAGCAGATTCCCAATCAGCCCTCCAGCACAACACCTTTGCGATCAGCCTTCGTAGGCGGTTTCGCCATGCGAGGTGATATCCAGGCCTTCGCGTTCTTCGTCTTCCGGCACGCGCAGCCCGATCAGCATGTCCACCAGCTTGTAGGCGACGAAGGCCACCACGCCAGACCACACCACGGTGGTGAGCACGCCTTCGAACTGAATCCACAGCTGGCCGGCGATCGAGTAGTCGTCCGCCACCTTGTTGGCGACGTAGTCGTAGATGCCAGTGCCGCCCAGGCTGGGCGCGGCGAACACGCCGGTCAGCAGCGCGCCGACGATGCCGCCCACGCCGTGCACGCCGAACACGTCCAGCGAGTCGTCCATGCCCAGCATGCGCTTCAGTCCGGTCACGCCCCACAGGCACAGCAGGCCGGCTACCAGGCCCATCACGATCGAGCCCATCGGGCCGACGAAGCCCGCGGCCGGGGTGATCGCCACCAGCCCGGCGACCGCACCCGAGGCGCCGCCCAGCATCGACGGCTTGCCCTTGCCGATCCACTCGCCGAAGGTCCACGACAGCACCGCGGCGCAGGTCGCCAGCAGCGTGTTGACGAAGGCCAGCGCGGCCGAGCCGTTGGCTTCCAGCGCCGAGCCGGCGTTGAAGCCGAACCAGCCGAACCACAGCAGCGAGGCACCCACCATGGTGAAGGTCAGGCTGTGCGGACGGATCGCCTCGCGGCCGAAGCCGATGCGCTTGCCGAACATGAAGGCCCCCACCAGGCCGGCCACGGCGGCATTGATGTGCACCACGGTGCCGCCGGCAAAGTCCAGCGCGCCCTTCTGGAACAGCCAGCCTGCCTTGGCCGTTGCGGCGGTGCCGGCGGCGGCGTCGGTGTAGGCGTCAGGGCCCGGCCAGAACCACACCATGTGGGCGATCGGCAGGTAGGCGAAGGTGAACCACAGCACCACGAACACCAGCACCGCCGAGAAGCGCGCGCGCTCGGCGAAGGCGCCGATGATCAGGCCGCAGGTGATGCAGGCGAAGGCACACTGGAAGGCAAAGTAGCCCAGTTCCGGCAGCACCACGCCCTTGCTGAAAGTGGCGGCCACGGCGTCGACCGTCAGCCCCTTCATGAACAGCCGGTCCGTGCCGCCGAAGAACGCATTGCCCTCGGTGAAGGCAAAGCTGTAGCCGTAGATGGCCCACAGCAGCGACACCAGCGAGAAGATCACCAGGCACTGCATCAGCACCGACAACATGTTCTTGGAGCGCACCAGGCCGCCATAGAACAGCGCCAGGCCAGGCAGCGTCATCAGGATCACGAACGCGGTCGAGACCAGCAGCCAGGCAGTGTCGCCCTTGTTGGGCACGGGCGCAGCCGGCGCGGCGGCGGCTTCCGCCGGCGCGGCCGCGGCAGGCGCTGCTGCAGGGGCGGCAGCGGGCGCCGCAGCCGGGGCTGCCGCAGCCGCTGCAGCGGCCGGCGCGGAAGTGGCGGCGGCCGAGGCTTCGGCTGCCGGCTTGTCCTGCGCGGCGGC